>CBFHKQ010000038.1:0-19698 GCA_965656435.1 uncultured Pseudosulfitobacter sp.
AGGTCATGCCGCATTACAACGTGATGGGCGTCGCTAAGGCGGCCCTAGAGGCCTCTGTACAATATATAGCTGAGGACTTGGGCAAAGACGGCATTCGCGTTAATGCCATCTCCGCAGGTCCCATCAAGACACTCGCAGCCTCGGGCATTGGTGATTTCCGTTACATCATGAAGTGGAACGAATATAACGCGCCCCTACGCCGCAACGTGACGATCGAAGACGTGGGCAAAGCTGCGCTGTTCCTTCTGTCTGACCTCGGGTCCGGCACCACGGGCGAGAACTTGCACGTTGACGCAGGTTATCACGTGGTCGGCATGAAGGCCGTCGACGCCCCCGACATGAGCAAATAACGCCGCTTCCGATTTTGGCGGCGCACGGGTTTGTGGCGCGGCCCTCTTTACAGACAGGACATGCCCCATGACCGACCGACTGCCACATGAAAAAGGGTTCCACATTAGCTGGGACCAAATCCACCGCGACAGCCGCGCTTTAGCGTGGCGGCTGGACGGGCAAGGCCCCAAAGACGGCGCGTGGCGCGCGATCGTTGCCATCACCCGCGGCGGCATGGCCCCTGCCATGATCGTCGCGCGCGAGTTAGACGTGCGCACCGTCGATACGATCAGCGTGAAATCCTACGACCACCAGCACCAGTCCGAGGCGAAGGTTTTGAAATCGCCCGACCCTGAGCTGATGGGCGATGGCCACGGCATCCTGATCCTCGATGATTTGGTCGACAGCGGCAAAACCCTTGAGATTGTGCGCGCGATGTATCCACGTGCACATTTCGCCACCGTTTACGCCAAGCCCAAGGGCCGTCCGCAGGTCGACACGTTTATCACCGAAGTCAGCCAAGACACCTGGATCTTTTTCCCTTGGGACATGGCCTTGCAATACGTGGAGCCGTACCGCGGTAAAGACTAAACCGTCGTACAGCGCCCCCCAAACGCCGCCCCTTGCAGGAGGACCATCATGACACAGTCACGCACCGCCGCTACATTCTCGCCCCCGGTGATGGAGGCGCGGCGCTGGCTGGACGGGGTCACCCATCCGGCGAACCGCCCCCTGATGAACGTCAGTCAAGCCGCCCCAGTGGATCCGCCCCCGAGCGCGTTGAGACAAGCGATGGCCGATGCGGCCCTTACAAAAGACGACGCGCATCTATACGGTCCCGTTCTGGGCATGCCCGCCCTGCGCACCGCGCTCGCCGGGGCGATGTCAACGCATTACCATGCGCAGATCACGGCCGATCATGTAGCGATCACATCGGGCTGCAACCAAGCCTTTGCCGCCGCGATTGCGACACTGTGCACCGATGGGGATGAGGTGATTTTGCCAACGCCGTGGTACTTTAACCACAAGATGTGGTTGGATCTTTCCGGTGTCGTGGCACGGCCCTTGGCTGTGGGCGCCGACATGTTGCCAGACCCGCAGGCCGCAGCCGCGCTCATTACGCCGCGCACCCGCGCCATCGCGCTTGTGACCCCCAACAACCCTTGCGGCGTGGAATATCCAAGCGGTCTGGTCCGCGCTTTTTATGACGTGGCACGGGCGGCAGGCATCGCGCTGATTGTGGACGAAACCTACCGCGACTTCGACAGCCGCACGGACCTCCAGGCGGATGGCACAACGCCCGCACCTCATGATCTTTTCCAACATGACGGCTGGGAAGAAACGTTTGTTCACCTCTATTCTTTCTCCAAAGCCTACCGACTGACTGGCCACCGCGTGGGCGCAATCGCAGCAGGCCCCGCGCGCCTGACGGAGGTGGAAAAATTCCTTGATACTGTGGCGATCTGCCCGGGCCAAATCGGGCAATACGCAGCGCTGTGGGGCGTTGAAAACCTAGCCGGTTGGGTGGCTGGTGAAAGGCGTGAGATTTTGGCCCGCCGGGCCGCCATCCACGACGGTTTTCCTGTGTTGGAAGCCAAGGGCTGGCAGCTTTTGGGCCTGGGCGCTTATTTCGCCTATGTGGCGCATCCTTTTGCCATAAGCTCGGCCGAGCTGGCCCCCCATTTGGTCAAAGCAGCAGGCATCCTTTGCTTGCCCGGCACGATGTTCTGCCCACCGGACGATCCCAGCGGCGCCGCACACTTGCGCATCGCCTTTGCCAATCTGGATGCGGGTGGCATTGCGGACCTTTTTCAGCGGCTCGCCCACCTTGATCTGCCAACCTGACGCCCCTTGCTCCGCCCCCACTAGGGGGCTAGACAGAGCCGACGCGCGCAGGAACATATAAGGGCAACACCCATGGCCAAAGGCTCCAATCCCATCTCGAAAACTGCTATTTGGATCCTGATGGGTCTGCTTATTTTGGGCTTGGGGGGCTTTGGCGCGACCAATCTGTCGGGCACGCTGCGCACGCTTGGCACGGTGGGTGACAAACACGTCGACATTGACCAATATGCGCGCCAACTCAGCCAAGAAATACGTGCTATTGAGGCTGAAAGCGGGCAATCCCTTCGCTTTGCGCAGGCCCAAGCGATGGGTCTGGACCGCGCCGTTTTGCAGCGCCTCATCACCGCGCGCGCCTTGGATCATGAGACAGCACAGCTGGGCCTGAGCATTGGCGACGCGGCGCTGCGCGACCAAATTATGGACATCCCAGCCTTTCGCGGGGTCGATGGCAGCTTTGACCGCGACGGCTACACCTTCTCGCTCGAACAGTCAGGCCTGACAGAGGCGCAGTTTGAAACCCGCCTGCGCGAAGAGGCCGCACGCACCCTGTTGCAGGCCGCAATCGGTGCAGGCGCGGTTATGCCCGACAGCTATGCTGAGACGCTTGTAGCCTACGTCTCTGAGGAACGTGATTTTACATGGGCGCGCCTAGATGAGGCCGATTTGGCAGCGCCGCTTGTCCCCGCAAGTGAGGACGAATTGCGCGCCTATCACAACGAAAACCAAGCGGACTTTCAGCGTCCTGAGACCAAAGAAATCACCTACGCCTACCTCAGCCCTGACATGCTGATGGACCGCATCGACATCGAAGAGGATGCCCTGCGCGCCGAATATGACGCCCGCTCGGCCGAATATAACCAGCCAGAGCGGCGCTTGGTTGAGCGTTTGCCTTTCCTTGATGACGGCGCTGCCGAAGCCGCCGCTGCGCGCCTCGCCGAGGATGCGACGCTGCGCTTTGACGATCTGGTGATTGAACGGGGTCTGACCCTATCGGACGTGGACCTGGGTGATGTGGGCACAGACAATTTGGGCGATGCCGGCACGCAAGTTTTCGCCGCCGCGGTCGGCGATGTCGTGGGCCCGCTGCCCAGCGATCTGGGCCCAGCCCTCTTTCGGGTGAACGGCGTATTGCCTGCGCAAAACATCAGCTTTGAGGATGCTCTTCCGGAGCTGCGTGGCGCGCTGGCCGATGACCGCGCGCGACGGATGGTTGATGTTGAGGCGCAGCGTTTTGACGACATGCTGGCGGGTGGCGCGACGCTAGAAGACCTCGCGGCCGAGACCGACATGACGCTTGAGACTGTCAGCTGGTTTGAGCAAAGCACCGCCGAGATCGCAGGCTATGCCGCGTTCCGCGAAACTGCCCGCGCCACGACCCAGGATGATTTTCCCGTCATTGTTCCGCTCAGCGATGGCGGCGTCTTTGCCCTGCGCGTGGACGCCGTAGCAAAAGCGCGCGACGCCACATTTGATGAAGCCCGCGAAGATGTGACCGCAAGCCTAGAGCGCAGCCGCATTGAGGCTGCCCTGCGTGCACAAGCCGAGGCGCTGTTGCCAGATCTGACAACCGATGCAGGGTTTGAAGCTGCTGGCCTGCGGCCCACGGTTGAGACAGGGCAAACACGCAACGGCTTTATCCAAGGCACGCCTGCGGCCTTCTTACCCACTGTTTTTGACATGTCACCCGGCGAGACACGCGTGATCGATGGTACTGGCGCTATATACGTTGTGCGCCTGTCGGCCGTGCGCTCGGGCGATACATCTGACGCAGCACAGGCCTTCAAAGCGCAGCTCGCTGCGCGTGCCAATCAGTCTTTGTCGCAAAACCTGCTCGCGATCTTCTCGACGGACACGACCTTGCGTGCAGGCCCGCAGATTGATCAGCGCGCCGTGCAGGCGGTACACGTCAACTTTCCTTAATCCTTGATCCGACGGACGCGTCCCTTATACGGGGCGCGGGATCTTGGCCACCAGACCCACGAGGCAAGCCCATGGCGCTCACCCCTTCCTATGATGATTTTGCCGCAGGCTTTGACGCGGGCAACAATCAGATCGTCTATACCCGGCTGGCCGCCGATCTCGACACGCCCGTGTCATTGATGCTCAAGCTAGCAGGCGGTGCCCAGAATGCCTTTGTGTTGGAATCCGTGACCGGTGGCGAGGTGCGCGGGCGTTACTCTATCATCGGGATGAAGCCCGACATGATCTGGCGCTGCCGCGGCGAGACATCCGAGGTCAACCGCACAGCGCGCTATGACCCGGACGCCTTTACCCCGCTCGACGGTAACCCGCTGGATGCGCTGCGCGCGCTGATCGCAGAGAGCAAGATTGATTTGCCAGTCGACATGCCGCAGGCAGCCGCAGGCCTGTTTGGATACCTCGGCTACGACACCGTACGCTTGGTTGAAAACCTGCCGGACGTGAACCCAGACCCGCTGGGCCTGCCTGATGCGCTGATGCTGCGCCCGTCGGTCGTGGCCGTTCTCGACGGAGTAAAGGGCGAGGTCACGGTCGTCTCGCCCGCTTGGGTAAGCGACGGTCAGTCCGCGCGCGCAGCCTACGCGCAAGCCGCCGAGCGTGTCATGGATGCCGTGCGCGATCTGGAGCGAGCCCTGCCCCGCGATACCCGCAATCTGGGCGAGGCCCCCAACGCAGGTGCACCCGTCAGCAACTTTACCGTAGAGGCTTACAAAGCCGCTGTAGAAAAGGCCCGCGAATACATCCGCGCAGGCGACATTTTTCAGGTGGTGCCGTCCCAGCGTTGGGCGCAAAGCTTTACCCATCCGCCCTTTGCTCTCTACCGTTCGTTACGGCGCACCAACCCTTCGCCGTTCATGTTCTATTTCAATTTTGACGGTTTTCAGGTCATCGGCGCCAGTCCCGAAATCCTCGTGCGCGTCTTTGGGGACGAGATCACGATTAGGCCCATCGCTGGCACCCGCCGCCGCGGCGCCACTGTAGAGGAAGACAAGGCGCTTGAAGCCGATCTTTTGGCCGACCAAAAGGAGCTTGCAGAGCACCTGATGCTGCTGGATCTGGGCCGCAATGACGTGGGCCGCGTGGCCCAGATCGGCACGGTGCGCCCGACGGAGGAGTTCATCGTCGAGCGCTATAGCCATGTGATGCACATCGTCTCGAATGTGGTGGGCACGCTCAAGCCTGAGTGCGATGCACTGGATGCGTTTTTTGCGGGGATGCCGGCGGGCACGGTTTCCGGTGCGCCCAAGGTGCGCGCGATGCAGATCATCGACGAGCTGGAGCCTGAAAAACGCGGCGTTTATGGCGGCGGCGTGGGGTATTTCAGTGCCGGCGGCGATATGGACATGTGCATCGCGCTGCGCACCGCCGTGGTAAAAGATCAGACGCTTTATATCCAAGCAGGCGGCGGTGTAGTTTATGACAGCGATCCGCAAGCCGAATATATGGAGACCGTGCACAAAAGCAGCGCCATTCGCCGCGCGGCCGAAGATGCGGGACGCTTTGCCGACGGCAATGGCTAGAATGGCTTGCTGGGCACGCCAGATCCCGTTTAGGGCGTCAGCTTAGCCTGCAACACCGCTGAGACCGGTGCCAGATCCACCCGCGTCGCCCGCTCTTGCAATCCCCAAAGCAGAAGCGCCGAAATCGTATCGGGCTGCAACCGACCCAGCATCACAACGCCGCCTTCTTGGCCTGCGCGAAAGGCGGCCTGATCCAGAAAGCGGCGCATGACAGTTGGCGTTTGCCCTGCGCTATCAAAATCGCGAAAGACTGTGGCGGCAGGCACGCCGTCGCGGAGCGCCTGCTTTTGCGCGGAATTCAGCCCCTTGGATTGCAACAGTAGCCCGTGACCGCTCGCAGCAGCGATGCTTGTCA
The DNA here is from genome assembly GCA_965656435.1 of uncultured Pseudosulfitobacter sp. GTDB lineage: Bacteria > Pseudomonadota > Alphaproteobacteria > Rhodobacterales > Rhodobacteraceae > Pseudosulfitobacter. The sequence continues at coordinate 6,031 of CBFHKQ010000038.1, forward strand.
CCTGCGCGGCGGTTGCCATGTCCGACTGTAACCCTGCCGCAGTACCCTCAAGGATGCCCACCGCTTGCGGAACCGCATCCATGGCCGCAGCCAGGCTAACCTCTGCGTCTGTGGACGTGGCTCCGCGCGGCAGATCAACCAGAGCCAAGACCTCAAAGCCCTCGGCATAAAAGGCCGCTGCCCGATCGGCCGCATCTGGCAACGTCGCGTCCACCGCAAAGCTGACGGGATAGGGAAAGCTGCGCAATGCGGCCAAGCCGATATTGCCGCCCGACAGGTCCTGCCCGCTGTCAATCAACACGATGGACATGAGCGGCCGTTCACCGTCGGGCGTGAAGGCGGCGGCATAGGCCTCAATCGCGGGCTGGTCAGGTGCGACTGCTTCGGCAACGACTTCCGTTTCGGGCGCGTCCTCCCCACCTGCGGCGTCCCGGTCTACCAACGATCCGACCCGCTGTTGCAGGCGCGGCGTCTCGACCTCATCGGCGACCCCAGCCCCAAAACCTGCGAGGGGCAGTTCAGTGGCGGGTGCCGGAGGTGTTACGACCGTCTCTTCGGGCGCTTCCGCCTGTTGAGCAGGCAAATCTGGCTCCGCGGCAATGACCTCCTCTTCCGCAGCCGCACCCAGCGCGGGCAGTGTACCTTCCGCGTCCGGATCTTGTGGCACAGGGGGCAATGCATCGCTTTGGGGGACCACCGGCGCAAAGGCGGTTTCATACGCGACCTGCGGTGCGGGCGGCTGCGCAGGCTCGGTTGAGATGCTGAGCGCGGCTTCGCTTTGCGGCTGTGCAGGCAAGGCAGCTTGTGGGCTGGGCAGCACCGGGGCTACCGTTTCAACGCGCACATCCACATCTACCTGTGGCGCAGGGGGCGTTGTGAGGCGCATCCCACCCAGGGCACCGCCGCCGGTGGCGCTCGCCTCAGGGCGCGCACCCTGATCCGCGCCCGCAGCACTCACGGCATCAACATCATCTGGAGCCGGGCCTTCGGACATCGGCGCGCCCTCTTGCGTGGCGATGTCGCTGTCACGCGGCGTCTCGGCGCGCACTTCATCCGTTGCGGGCGCTGTAACCTGCCGCTCAGGTGCATCGGCACTCAGATCCGGCAGAACAGGCGCAGCCGGCGTCGGCGCCATAAGCGACGCCACACCAGCGGCCGTCACGCTCACCACCGCGCCCACAACTGCTCCGCTCAAAAAACCACGCGCCATACTGTTCGTCCCGTGCCTGAAGTGCGCCCACGCGCCCGTGGGTCTCGTTAACCTTGAGACAGACTGTGCAACCTCTTGACGATCCGGGGCAAGCCTGAACAAGTATGGCACGCTTATAACCCGCTGGAAGGCCCTGTCTCCAGCCCTCTTGAACGCAAAGTTACGCCGATGCTGCTGCTGATCGATAACTACGACAGTTTTACCTATAACTTGGTGCATTATCTGGGCACCCTCGGGGCCGATGTCGTGGTCAAACGTAATGACACGTTGGATGTGGCTGCGGCGATGGCGCTGCGACCGGCGGGCATTTTGCTCTCTCCCGGACCTTGCGATCCGGATCAAGCGGGCATTTGTCTTGCCCTCACGCAGGCGGCGGCAGAAGCGGGCGTGCCCTTGATGGGCGTGTGTTTAGGCCACCAGACGATCGGCCAAGCCTTTGGCGGACGTGTGGTGCGCGCAGATGACATTGTGCACGGCAAATTAGGGCAGATGCACCACAACGGCACAGGGCTTTTTGCAGGGCTGCCGACGCCCTTTGCCGCCACTCGCTATCATTCCCTGATCGTGGAGCGTGAGACGTTGCCCGATTGCCTCGAAGTGACTGCCGCCCTTGAGGATGGTACGATCATGGGCCTGCAACATCGCAGCCTGCCCCTTCACGGCGTGCAGTTCCACCCTGAGAGCATTCGATCAGAACATGGACATAAGCTGTTGAAAAACTTCCTAGATACCCTGCCGGTGCCAGCATGAGTGATGCGCTCAAACCGCTAATTGATGCGGCCGCAAACGGTCCGCTTACCCCGGATCAGGCGCAAGAGGCCTTTGCGATCCTATTCGAAGGACAAGCCACGCCCAGCCAAATCGGCGGCTTCCTGATGGCCCTACGCACCCGCGGCGAAACAGTGGACGAATATGCTGCCGCAGCCGCCGTGATGCGCGCAAAATGCAACGCGGTGCAGGCCCCCGCTGGTGCAATGGACATTGTGGGCACCGGCGGCGACGGCAAAAGCACGCTCAATATCTCCACAGCGACCGCATTTGTGGTCGCAGGCGCTGGCGTCGTCGTTGCCAAACATGGCAACCGCAACCTGTCCTCCAAATCGGGGGCGGCGGATGCGCTGACGCAGATGGGCCTCAACGTGATGGTGGGCCCGTCGGTGGTCGAAGACGCGCTGCGTGTGGCAGGCATCGGCTTCATGATGGCGCCCATGCACCACCCTGCCATCGCGCATGTGATGCCCACGCGCGCCGAGTTGGGCACGCGCACGATTTTCAACATCCTCGGCCCTCTAACCAACCCGGCCGGCGTCAAGCGCCAATTGACTGGGGCGTTCTCGCGCGACCTCATTCGCCCGATGGCCGAAACCCTCGCGCAATTGGGCAGCGAAAAAGCTTGGTTGGTGCACGGCTCAGACGGTACCGACGAGTTGACGATTACTGGTACCTCTTGGGTTGCGGGCCTCGAAGCCGGAGACGTGCGCGACTTTGAGGTCCATCCCGAAGATGCAGGCCTGCCGGTGCACCCCTTTGAGGCAATTATCGGCGGCACCCCGACTGAGAACGCGCGCAGCTTTGACGCGCTGTTGGACGGGACGCCGTCCGCTTACCGCGATGCAGTTCTGCTGAACGCCGCCGCGGCGCTCACTGTCGCGGATGCAGCGAGCAGCCTGCGTGAAGGTGTCGAGATGGCGGCACATGCCATCGACAGCGGGGCCGCACGCGCCAAGATTAAAGCCGTGGCCGAGATCACCCAAGCCGCCGGCGCATAAGGATAGACCATGACCCAAACCATTCTGGACAAGATCAAAGCCTATAAGCTGGAAGAGGTCGCCGCGGACAAAGCCGCCCTGCCCTTGGCCGATGTCGAAGCACAGGCCCGCGACGCCTCGCCCGTGCGCCCCTTTGCTGGCGCGCTGCAAACCGCCACACGCGCAGGCTATGGTCTGATCGCCGAGATCAAGAAAGCCAGCCCTTCAAAAGGGCTTATTCGCGAGGACTTCGACCCGGCCGCCCATGCCGCCGCCTATGAAGCAGGCGGGGCAGCATGCCTGTCCGTGTTGACCGACACGCCCAGTTTTCAGGGCGCTAAATCCTACTTAGGCGAGGCGCGCGCGGCCTGTAGCCTGCCCGCCCTGCGCAAAGACTTCATGTACGACCCCTATCAGGTCGTTGAGGCGCGCAGCCTGGGTGCCGATTGTATTTTGATCATCATGGCGTCTGTTTCGGATGCGCAGGCTGCGGAGCTGGAACAGACCGCCTTTGACTGGGGTATGGATGTGCTGATCGAGGTGCATGACGCCGAAGAGTTGTCCCGCGCCACAGCACTCAAATCCCCTATGATCGGCATCAATAACCGCAACCTGAAAACCTTTGACGTGACCCTTGATACCACGAGGATCTTGTCCAAAGAGGTGCCTGCTGACCGCATGATCGTTTGCGAAAGCGGGCTTTATACTTCCGAAGATCTGGCCGATATCGCTGGCTACGGCGCGCGCGCCTTTTTGATCGGCGAAAGCCTGATGCGCCAAGACGATGTGGCCGCCGCGACCCAAGCGATCCTTGCCAATCCGCGGATGCCGGGCGGAGGATTTTGAATGGCGGGTCTGACGCATTTTGACGCCAGCGGTGCAGCACATATGGTCGATGTCTCGGACAAAGCAACGACCAACCGGATTGCGCAGGCCGAATGCTATATTGAGATGGCGCAGGCGACCTTTGAGATCATCACAGAAGGCAAAGCGAAAAAGGGCGACGTGGTCGGCGTGGCGCGTTTGGCTGGGATCATGGGGGCCAAGCGCACCGCGGATTTGATCCCGCTGTGCCACCCGTTGCCCCTGTCCAAAGTGGCACTGGACCTTGCGCCCGATGCCAGCTTGCCGGGCCTGCGCATCACCGCGACCATCAAAACTACGGGCCAGACGGGCGTGGAGATGGAGGCGCTGACCGCTGCATCCGTGGCCGCCCTCACCGTCTATGACATGGCCAAAGCCGTCGACAAAGAAATGCAGATCGGCGGGCTGCGCGTGATCCTGAAAGACGGCGGCAAATCAGGGCGGTACAGCGCGCCATGATCTCGGTCGCCGAGGCGCTGTATCAGCTTTTTGCGCTTGTGACACCCCTACCGGTGGAGGAGGTGCCGCTGCGCGCCGCGGCGGGGCGCGTCTTGGCCCGCGATGTGGCCACGGCCCGCACCCAGCCCCCTTTTGCTGCTGCTGCGATGGACGGCTATGCCGTCAAAGCCGAAGAAGTGGAGACCGACGCCCTGTTTAAGGTTGTGGGCGAAGCGGCCGCCGGCCACGCTTGGTCAGAGCAGCTGCGCGCCGGTCAAGCCGTGCGGATTTTCACTGGCGCACCTGTCCCGGAAGGCGCTGATTTCGTGGTCATCCAAGAAGACGTCACCCGCCGCGGCGAAGTCATCACCTTAGGCCGCGACATCGCGCCCAACCCGAACATACGCGCCGCGGGCCAAGATTTTGAGACCGGAAGCGTAATGCAAGCGCCGCGCCTATTGCGCCCTGCCGATATCGCCCTTCTCGCCGCAATGAACATCGCGAGTGTGCCCGTCACGCGGGCGCCTGTTGTGGCGCTAATCTCCACCGGAGACGAGCTGGTCATGCCCGGTGAGGCACCCGCACCCGATCAAATCATCGTCTCAAATACCTTCGGCCTTGCCGCCCAGATCGAAGCGCTTGGCGCAGTGGCCCGCATCTTACCGATCGCCAAGGACCGCCCTGCCTCGCTCAGCACTGTATTGGATTTGGCGCAGGGCGCGGATTTGATCGTGACCATCGGCGGCGCCTCTGTCGGGGATCACGATATTGTGGCCGATGTGGCCACCGCCCGCGGGTTGGATCAGGCGTTTTACAAAGTTGCGATGCGCCCCGGTAAACCGCTGATGGCGGGCCGGATAGATGGCACGCCGATGGTGGGCCTGCCCGGAAACCCTGTGTCTGCTATGGTTTGCGGCACCGTATTCCTCGCTCCCATGATCCGCGCGATGCAAGGCCTGCCCGCGACGCCCAACCCCCGGATCATGGCCCCGCTGCGCGCGCCTTTGGCTGCGAACGGGCCGCGCGAACACTATATGCGCGCCGACCTCACAGCGGATGGGGTCGCGGGTGCCAGTGCACAAGACAGCGCCCTACTTGGCGTTCTAGCGCGGTCCAATGCGCTGATCGTTCGCCCGCCCCATGATCCAGCCCAAGAAATCGGCACGGCCGTACCCGTCATCCGCCTCGATTAGGCCACGCCGCAGCGGTTGACACAAAACAGGAACATGCGTAGAACAAAGCAAAACCATCATGGCGGAGGTCCACACATGTTGACGAAAAAACAACTCGATCTGTTGGAATTCATCCACAAACGGGTGCAGCGCGACGGTGTGCCACCCAGCTTTGATGAAATGAAAGAGGCGCTCGATCTGCGTTCCAAGTCGGGCATCCACCGGCTGATCACCGCCTTGGAGGAACGTGGCTTTATCCGGCGCCTGGCCCACCGCGCCCGCGCAATCGAAGTCGTCAAGTTGCCCGAATCGATGGGTGGTGCGCCGACAAGTGGCTTTGCACCGCGGGTAATCGACGGGGACCGGCCCGACATGCCACCGCCCGCTTCTGCAATCCCGGTTGAGACACATCACGCGCGTGAGCTGCCCTTGATGGGCCGCATTGCGGCAGGTGTTCCGATTGAGGCGATTCAGCAAGTCTCACACTCGGTGTCCGTACCGGGGCAAATGCTATCCGGCCAAGGAGAGCACTACGCCCTTGAGGTGAAAGGCGATTCAATGATTGAGGCTGGGATCAATGACGGCGATGTGGTCGTCATCCGCGAAACATCCGTGGCAGAGAACGGCGATATTGTGGTGGCTTTAGTTGAGGATCACGAGGCAACGCTGAAACGCTACATGCGACGCGGTAATGCAATCGCCCTAGAGGCAGCGAACCCAGCCTACAAAACCCGCGTTTTCACCGAGGACAAAGTGAAGGTGCAGGGCAAGTTAGTTGGGTTAATCCGCACCTATTAACATCCGGAACAATATACGGGGCAGTGCCCGGCGCTAGTCGGGCCAGCGTGACCAAAGGCGTATCCCCGTTGCATCGCGCGCAGTGCGAAAGATTAACTGGCCCCCACTCTGGCTGTAAATCGCAACCGAACCCGTTTCGCGCAGGCGCTTTGGGTCATAGACTTCACAGTCGGGTACTGGTGCTGTCCGGGCGATATTGAAAACGGCGATATCGCCGGGATCACAGCCAGAAAACTGACCAGCGCCCCTTTTGCCCAGAATATGAAGGATCGAGGCGCCTGGCCTACCCTCAGTGCGCCCATCCGCAAGGACTTTGCGGGTCTTGATAAAACTCTGTGCCCCCTCTCCCCAAAGCGCCGCAGCGCTTGTTTGATCTGAACCATCCCCATCGTTTTCAAGCCAATTGCGCGCGACAAAGCCTGCACCTTTTACTTTGCTAAGCGCCCGCCCCTCAGACGTCTGCAAGCCGACGAGGCTACCGGTATCGGAAATCAGTACCAAAGGGCGGTGGGTCGTCGACCAGCCGACAAAAGCGAGCATAATCGCTGCAACTCCCGCCATGCGTGCCGCACCCTGCCATAGAATAATAAACAGCGCTCCCAGTGCCATCACCGGTAAAACCCAAACTGCGGGCGTCACCACATGACCTTGCGCGCCTTGCCACCCTGCCACGGTTTGCGCCACAAACAAAATCCAGCGCAAGCCGAGCCCCATCACCTCAAGGCCCAACGCCTCCAACCCAAAGGGCGCTAGCAGCGCCGCCGCAACAGCGGCGGGGATGACAACCATGCCCATCAACGGTACGGAGGCCAAATTAGCAACCAACCCATACTGCGACACCGTATTAAAATGCGCAGCCCCTACAGGCGCAGTTGTCAGCCCCGCCACGGCGGAGGACATCACCAGGGCAACACCCCACTGCACTGCCGAAGGGCAGCGGAACAAGTAGAGCGACACCCACCCGTTGCGCATCGCGCCAAACACGGCCACCAAACCCACAGTAGCGGCAAAAGACATCTGAAACCCCGGGCTTACCAACGCCTCAGGCCGCAGCGCTAAGAGGATCGTGGCCGCAATCGCCACGGCGCGCAAACTGATCGCCCGCCGCCCGATCAGGATGGCCCCTAAAGCGACGATCACCATAATATAGGCGCGTTCCGTAGCGACATTACCACCAGAGAGCATCAAATAAGCCGTCGCAGCCTTAATCGCGGCGAGCGCCGCAATGCGCCGCACGGGCCATGTGAGCCCCACAATCGGAATGGCCGCACAAAGCAGACGAACCAGCCCAAAGACAAATCCGCTCAAAAGCCCCATGTGCAGACCCGAAATCGCCAAAAGATGCGCCGTGTTGCTGGCCCTCAGATTGGCCAGCGCGCTTTGGGAAATCCCGCTGCGGTCGCCTGTTGTCACGGCGGCTGCAAAACCGCCGATGTCGTTGGGCAAAGCGGCGCGCACCCGCTCTGAAATCGCCATCCGCGTTTGAAAAACCGCGATGTCCGGGCCCCATTCCGCCTCGGCGAGGGCCATGACCGGCACGCGCGAATACCCCACTGCGCCGATCTGCAAAAACCAGGCGTGGCGACGAAAATCGAACCCATCCGGCTCCACCGGTCCGCTAGGAGGGGCCAAATGCGCTGTGGTCATCACGCGCATACCGGGTTCGGGGCGGATGCCACCGCCGCTTTTGTCGTGCAGGCTGACCCGAACGCGGGTCGGTGTACGTGCGGCGGGCGTGTCCTCCAGGACAACCTGATCCAAGGTCATGCGCACCGCGTCCGTGCTGCTGCGATCAAGTCCAACCACGCGGCCCTCCACCGCACCGTAGTAGCGCCACCCCAACACAGGGCCCACCACAGCATGCGCACGCGCACCTGCCAAAAGGGCACCAATGAGGATCAAACAGACCGCCCAAGCCAGCGGCGCAAAGGCTTCCGACATACGCCAACCAACCACTGCAATCAGCATGACAATGCCTGCCACAGCCGACCAAACAGCCAAACTCGGCTCAATCAGCAGAGCAAAATAGCCCCCGATGCCCAAAGCCAGACAGACCGGCACCCAGCCGATCAAGTGCCCACACTGGCGCAACAAGGCGGCCTCAAGGATCTGTGCCATCGCCGCGCTTGCCCCCTGTGGGTCCAGTGGATAGACAGGCGCAAATCTAGTCCCGCTCTGGTTACTGAAAGGTAAACGTCGCCATGTCCGCACCCGCCACTGACCGCCCCGTTGTCACCCGCTTTGCCCCCTCACCCACAGGGTTTCTGCATATCGGCGGCGCACGGACGGCGCTTTTCAACTGGCTTTATGCGCGCGGACGGGGTGGTAAATTCCTGCTGCGGATCGAGGATACGGACCGCGCACGCTCCACGCCGGAGGCTACAGAGGCGATCTTGCGGGGTCTTGAATGGCTAGGCCTTGACCATGACGGCCCGGTCGTGAGCCAGTTTGCGGCCGCCGCCCGCCACGCAGAGGTCGCCCACGCACTTTTGGCGGCAGGCAAGGCCTACAAGTGCTTTGCAAGCCAAGAGGAAATAGTCGCGTTCCGCGAAACGGCCAAGGCGGAAGGTACCTCTACGCTTTACCGCTCCCCTTGGCGGGATGCCGATCCGGCCACACACCCTGAAGATACGCTTTTTGTGATCCGGATCAAAGCCCCCCAAACGGGCGAGACGGTCATCCAAGATCAGGTGCAAGGCGTTGTAAAAATTCAAAATACGCAACTTGATGACATGATCCTGTTACGCTCGGATGGCAGCCCAGTATACATGTTGGCCGTGGTGGTGGACGACCATGATATGGGCGTAACACACGTGATCCGCGGCGACGATCATTTAAACAACGCAGCACGGCAAATGATGATCTATGACGCGATGGAGTGGCCAACCCCGATCTGGGCGCACATCCCGCTGATCCACGGCCCAGACGGCAAAAAGCTATCCAAGCGTCATGGCGCGTTGGGCGCACAAGAATATCAAGTGATGGGTTATCCCGCTGCGGGGATGCGCAACTATTTGGCGCGTCTGGGCTGGAGCCATGGCGACGACGAATTTTTTAACGACGCACAAGCGCGCGACTGGTTTGATCTGGATGGGATCGGCAAAAGCCCCGCGAGGTTTGACACGAAAAAGCTGGAAAACCTTTCGGGCCAGCACATTGCGGCCGCGGATGACGCCGCATTGCAGCAAGAAGTGATCGCCTTTTTGGCCGCCAGCGACCAATCTCCGCTGAGCCCCGCACAAGAAGATGGCCTGCTGGCGGCGATGCCGCACGTTAAAGAACGGGCGAAGACATTCCCTGAACTCCTTGAAAAAGCGCATTTTGTCCTGACAGCGCGCCCCATCCAAGCGGATGAGAAGGCGGCGAAGGCGCTGGATATTGTATCCTGTGGTATACTGAACCAATTGACGCCGCAGTTGCAAAATGTTAGCTGGGACCGAGAGAGCCTGGAGGCGGCGCTGAACGGCTTTGCCGCGCAGATCGACACCAAGTTCGGCAAGCTGGCAGGTCCCCTTCGGGCGGCCCTAGCGGGTCGGGCTGTCACGCCTTCGGTATTTGATATGATGTTGGTGTTGGGACGCGACGAAACGCTTGCCAGACTGACCGATGCCGCCCAAGAAACGGAATAGCCAGTTTTTTAGGATGAGCAGCCAAACCTAGCCCGGGACAGAGTTCGGGCGCCGCCCAATGCCGATCGTTTGGGTGAAACTCAGAAAGGGACCGCATGGCCGACGCAAGCAAGACCGCAAAGCTGACGATTGATGGGAATGAATACGATCTGCCGGTATATTCGCCGACCGCAGGACCAGACGTTCTCGACATTCGCAAGCTCTACGCCCAAGCCGGCGTGTTCACCTACGACCCCGGTTTTACCTCCACAGCGAGCTGCGACAGCACGATCACGTTCATCGATGGCGATGCGGGCGTGCTGCTGCACCGCGGCTATCCGATCGACGAATTAGCGGGCAAATCGCATTACCTCGAAGTCTGCTATCTGCTGCTCTACGGCGAACTGCCCTCCCCCGCGCAATTGGAAGACTTTGAGAGCCGTGTGACAAATCACACGATGCTGCACGAGCAGATGTTGAATTTCTTCCGTGGCTTCCGCCGTGATGCGCATCCGATGGCCGTAATGACTGGTGTGGTCGGCGCGATGTCTGCGTTCTATCACGACAGCACCGACATCAACGATCCTTGGCAGCGCGAAGTGGCCTCCATCCGCCTGATCGCCAAGATGCCAACGATTGCGGCGATGGCCTATAAATACACGATCGGGCAACCCTTCGTATATCCGCGCAACGATTTGGATTACGCGTCCAACTTCTTGCGGATGTGCTTTGCAGTTCCGGCAGAAGATTATGTTGTGGACCCGATCCTCAGCCGTGCGATGGACCGGATCTTTACGCTGCACGCGGATCACGAGCAGAACGCCTCGACCTCGACCGTGCGTTTGGCGTCGTCCTCGGGCGCGAACCCCTTTGCCTGTATCGCAGCTGGCATAGCCTGCCTGTGGGGTCCAGCCCATGGTGGTGCGAACCAAGCCTGCCTTGAAATGCTCAAGGAAATTGGCACGCCAGACCGTATTCCTGAGTTCATCGCCCGCGCAAAGGAAAAGAACGATCCATTCCGTCTGATGGGCTTTGGCCACCGCGTTTATAAAAACCACGACCCACGGGCGACCGTGATGAAGGAAAGCGCGGACGAAGTGCTTGATTTGTTGGGCGTTGAAAACAACCCCATCCTTCAAGTCGCCAAAGAGCTGGAAAAGCAGGCGCTGGAAGATCCTTATTTCGCGGACAAGAAGCTGTTCCCGAACGTGGATTTCTATTCCGGCATTATCCTAGAGGCGATGGGCTTCCCCACGTCGATGTTCACACCCATCTTTGCGCTGTCACGCACTGTGGGCTGGATTTCGCAGTGGAAAGAGATGATTGGCGATCCGCAGAACAAGATTGGCCGCCCGCGCCAGTTGTATCTGGGTCACAACGCGCGCAGCTACACGGACATTGAAAACCGCTAAGCGCCGCAGCTTTTAGGAAACAAAAAAGCCACCCGGATCCTCGGGTGGCTTTTTTCGTTTTTTAGTCATTTTAATAAAGCTAGGGCTTAGCGGCCTTCAAACTTAGCCTTACGCTTTTCGGTAAAGGCGACGACGCCCTCGACGAAATCCCGTGTGGCAGCGCATTCGCCTTGTGCGGCGGCTTCGGCTTCCAGCTGGTCTTCAAGTGTGTTGTTCCAGCTGTCGCGGATGACCCGTTTGATCGCGGCATAGGTCTGTGTTGGCCCTTCGGCCAGGTGCTGGGCCCGCGATTTCCAATGGGCGTCGAAATCCTCGTCCGGCACCGCTTCCCAAATCATGCCTGAGGCATCCGCGTCCCGCGCGCTGATCCGGTCGGCAAAAAGGGCAGCCCCCATAGCCTTGGCCATCCCGCTACTGCGCGGCAAGATATAGGTTCCGCCTGCATCCGGGATTAGGCCAATGCGCGCAAAGGCCTGCATGAAAAAAGCGCTCTCCGCTGCAATCACCACGTCGGCTGCCAACGCAAGGTTCGCCCCCGCCCCTGCCGCAGCACCATTCACCGCTGCGATTGTAGGCACAGGGCAATTCACAATGGCGCGCAACATGGGCGTATATTCATCCCGCAGGGTCCGTTCAGTATTTTCAGCACCAGACGTGCCCGACCCGTCGCCCAGATCTTGACCCGAGCAAAAGGCACGCCCTGCGCCCGTCAGCACTACCACGCGTGCGGATTGGCCGCCTTCGGTAACCGCGTGCTGAATTTCAGCGCGCATCTGGCGCGTCAACGCGTTCATCTTATCCGGCCGGTTCAGCGTGATCAGGGCCACGCCATCCTCAAGGTCATAGGTAAGGGTTTCATAGTGCATGGTACGATGTCCTTTGCCGCCACTGCGCCTGTTCTAGCCCATGCCTAGCCGCTGACCCGCGCCCGCACCAGTGCAACCGAGCGTCATTCTTTCAAAATCTCATCCAAGCGGGCCTGTTCTTGGACGCTGAGACCTGCCCCTTGAGCCCGCGCATTTTTGGCCCGCCCTCGCACGTAGGCAAGGCCCATCAGACCGGCGAGTAGCAACATGATCGGCCCTGCTGCCCAAAGCACGATATTCGCGCCGGTTGCCGTGGGCCGCAGCAGGACATATTCGCCGTAGCGCGCAACGATGAAGTCCAGCGCCTCCGCATCACTGTCACCCGCCACAAGGCGTTCGCGCACCAAAAGGCGCAGGTCTTTGGCCAATCCGGCGTTGCTTTCGTCAATGCTTTCATTGCGGCACACGAGGCAGCGCAGCCCTTTGGACAGGTCCCGCGCCCGCTGCTCCAGGATCGGATCGTTAAGGATCTCGCCTGGCTCGACGGCAGCAACGGGCAGCGGCATGACCGCAGCGGCCAAGACCAGCGCAATCAAAACCTGTCGTATGCGCAGGGTCATTCCGCGGGCACCGCCGCGGCTTTGCCTGCGCCTGCCGCCACACGAAACCGGCGGTCGGTGAGCGAGATTGCGCCGCCCAAGGCCATGAGCCCGCAGCCAATCCAGATCCACATCACGAAGGGTTTGATATAGGTCCGCACGGCCCAGCCGCCGGCATCCTGCGCGTCTCCGATGACGACGTAAACGTCGCGCCATAGGGTTTGGTCAATCGCCGCCTCCGTCGTTGGCATCTGTGCCACCGGGTAAATCCGCTTTTCCGGGGTCAGCTCCGACAGGACCTGGCCGTCTTTGGCGACCGTGATAAAGGCCATGGTGCTGAGGTAATTCGGTCCCTCAACCTCACGCACATCGTTTAACGTGATCGTGTAGCCGCCGACGTCATAAGGTGCGCCGGGCTGTGCGACCCGAATATCCTCAGATTGCCAAGCCGTGAGCCCCGCGATCCCCATCATCGTGAGGCCCATGCCACCGTGCGCAACCGCCTTGCCCCAGTCCGCCCGCGGCAGACGTGCCAACCGGCGCCAGCCGCTATTACCTGTCCGAGTATAGAGGTCAATCATCGACCCGATCACGAGCCAAGCACCCAAGAAGACACCGACGGGTCCCAAGAGGGAACGGCCCGTTTGCACCGCCCACACCAGCCCCGCCAAAGCCAGCGCCAGAACGAGAGCGTAGCGCATCGGCTGCACAGCGCGCACCAGCGTGCCCCGCTTCCATGGCACCAGCGCGCCGATCGGCATCATCAAACCAAGCGCTAACATGAAGGGCGTGAACGCCATATCAAAGAACGGTGGGCCAACGCTCAGCTTGCGGTCCAAAAACATCTCCGCGACCAGAGGCCACATCGTGCCGACAAACACCACAAAACAGGACACCGCCAGCAGCACGTTGTTGGCGACCAAAGCACTCTCTCGGCTGACCATGCCAAAGACGCCCTTCGCCTCCATCACGCCCGCGCGAATAGAAAAGAGGATGAGCGCCCCGCCCATAAA
>CBFHKQ010000039.1:0-18797 GCA_965656435.1 uncultured Pseudosulfitobacter sp.
GTTCCATCGCTTGCCGTCTCTAACACTTCGGAGCCCAGTATATCCGCAGGCATCAGATCCGGCGTAAACTGAACACGGTTACCATCCAGGCCCATCACGGTGCTCAGCGTCTCCACCAACCGCGTTTTCCCAAGGCCGGGCAGTCCCACCAGCAGGCCGTGCCCACCGCATAACAGGGCGGTCAATGTCAGTTCCACCACGCGGGGTTGCCCGATAAATCGGTTGGTAATGGATGCTTTCGCCGCGGCCAGCTTGTCGCCCAAGGCTTCGATTTCTAATACCAAGTTTTCCGTATCAGCCATGACAAAACGTCTTTCAAAGTTATATGCGTTAACAGCAACGTATCGCGCAAAAGCCAAATGGCAAAAGATCAAAGGGCAATTTCGGAATATGAGTGGACAAAACATCGTGACACCTGACGCAGAAAGCCTTGTTGCCTCGATCACAGCTGCGAGCCCGCGGGGTTTGCCGCCAGTACACCTTTGGAACCCGCCATTTTGCGGGGACCTCGACATGCGGATCGCGCGGGATGGCACGTGGTTCTATCAGGGCACACCGATTGGCCGGCCCGGGTTGGTCAAATTGTTTTCGTCCATCCTGAAATATGAAAGTGGGAAATACTTCCTTGTCACACCGGTGGAGAAGGTGGGGATCATCGTTGATGATGCGCCATTCTTGGCTGTAGATTTCGACGTGACAGGCAGCGGGCGGGATCAAAACCTGCGGTTTACAACAAAAACTGGCGACGTGATGGTCGCGGGCCCTGATTTGCCGCTGCGTTTTGAACAGGACCATCAGACGGGCGAGCCTGCGCCTTACGTCCGTGTGCGCACAAACTTAGAAGCGCTGATTGACCGCAAGAGCTTTTACCGCCTCGTAGACATCGGCGTGCATCACGAGGACTGGTTCGGCGTTTGGTCCGGCGGGGTGTTCTTTGGGATCATTGCATCGCATGAGCTGCCATAAAGGCTGCGCTGTGGATTTCGCGCATGGTTTCGGTAGGGCGATGAAGGCTGAGTTTCGCGTAGTTGGCTGGTTTAAATCCTTGCCTTGAAACATATGTTTTGGGTGTACGCCTTCAAACCTCAAGGAAGCCCCATGATCTCTGCGCGCTTTGCTCCCATCCTTTTTGGCTTTTTGCTCTCTGGTATGATGTCCAGCATTGTGGCGGGCATCTCCTCATTTCGCAGTGTCGGTCTAATTGAAGGCTTCGGTGGCCTTTGGGCGGGCGCATGGCTGGTCAGCTGGGCCATGACCTTCCCGATCGTGTTGGTGGTTGCCCCAGTTGTGCGCCGCATTGTGGCCAGCGTGACCGCCGCCCCCAAACAAGAAGCGCCCCGTACCTAGTGCGCTTCGGCCCAGTTTAGCCCTGTGCCAGCGTCCACTGTTAGCTTCACATCCAGTTTGACCACTGGATCGGCAGCATTTTCCATTACGTTTTTGGCGCTCTTAATCAGGCCAGCCTCCGCGCCTTCATCTACTTCAAAAAGCAATTCGTCATGTACCTGAAGTAACATCGTCGCGGGGTGATTTTCGATCGCTGCTGGCATGCTGATCATGGCCCGGCGGATGATGTCAGCAGCGGTGCCTTGGATCGGCGCGTTAATTGCGGCGCGTGCGGCAAAACCTGCGCGCGGTCCTTTGGACGCAATTTCGGGCGTATGAATCTTACGCCCGAATAGCGTCTGTACAAAACCATGCTCTTTGGCGAACGCTTTAGTGTCGTTCATGTAGGTGCGGATGCCGGGAAAACGCTCAAAATACCGGTCAATAAAGCCTTGGGCCTCGCTGCGTGGAATACGCAGATTGCGGGCTAGACCAAAACCAGAGATGCCGTAAATAACGCCAAAGTTGATCGCTTTGGCCTGCCTACGCACGTCTGGCGTCATCTCTTCAAGCGGGACGCCAAACATCTCAGACGCCGTGAGGGCGTGAATGTCGATCCCGTCGGCAAAAGCCTGCTTCAATTCTGGGATATCCGCCATATGCGCCAAAATACGTAGCTCAATTTGGCTATAGTCTAGTGCGACCAATCGCTTACCTGGTGCGGCCACAAAGGCGGTCCTAATGCGGCGCCCTTCCTCAGAACGGATCGGGATATTTTGCAAATTCGGATCGGTCGAGGCCAGCCGCCCTGTGGACGCGCCTGCGATCGAATAAGATGTGTGCACCCGCCCGGTTTCAGGGTTGATATGATCCTGAAGCGCGTCCGTGTAGGTGGATTTCAACTTGGACAGTTGACGCCAATCTAGGATCAAACGCGGAAAACCATGCTCTGTGGCGAGGTCTTCTAGGATGTCGGCACCAGTCGAATATTTGCCGTTTGCCCCTTTTTTGCCGCCCTCAAGCCCCAAGTCGTCAAACAAGACTTCGCCCACCTGCGCTGGTGAGCCGACATTGAACCTGCGCCCAGCAAGCGCATAGATCTCATCCTCCAGCCCTGCCATTTTCTGGGCAAAAGCATTTGACATGCGGCTGAGCGTGTCGCGGTCCACTTGGATACCGGAGCGTTCCATGGCCGCCAAAACGGGCACCAACGGCCGTTCCAGCGTTTCATACACGCGGGTGACTTGGGCGCGGTGCAACTGCGGTTTGAGGTTTTGCCACAAACGCAGGGTGATGTCGGCATCCTCCGCGGCGTAGGCAACGGCTTTTTCCAGCGGTACGCGGTCGAAAGTGATCGCGGATTTGCCACTGCCCAGAAGCGGTTTGATGGGGATCGGTGTATGGTTCAAATACCGCTCGGACAATGTGTCCATGCCGTGCCCATGCAGGCCTGCGTGCTGCGCATATGACAAGAGCATCGTGTCATCAATCGGGGCCACAGCAATGTCGTAGCGCGCGAAAATCTTGGCGTCATATTTCATGTTTTGGCCGATTTTTAGAACGCTCGGGTCCTCCAAAATCGGGCGCAACATCGCCAAGCATTCGTCAAAAGGCATTTGCCCGTCCGCCAGCGTTTCACCGCCAAACAGGTCATCTCCGCCGTCCGCTTTATGGGTCAGGGGGATGTAGCAGGCATGCCCGGGGTTCACACAAAGCGAGATGCCAACCAGATCGGCGGTCATGTCGTTTAGTCCGGTTGTTTCGGTATCCACGGCGACATAGCCGCGTTCATAAATCAGGTTGATCCATGCTTGCAGCCCCGCGGCGTCGCTCACTTGCTCATACTTTGATGCGTCAAAGGGGACGGCCTCAACCTCGGGCAATGCGGTGGGCGTTTTGTCGGCGATCGTAGGAGCGGCCACATTCAACTGTTCCGAGACACGCTTGGTCAGCGTGCGGAATTCCATCTCGGCCAAGAACCCCAGCAGCTTTTCGGGCTCCGGATCGCGTACCTCCAGATCGTCGAGCGTAAAATCCAACGTCATCGCATCATCAAGGCGAACCAGGTCGCGGCTGAGGCGAATTTGGTCTGCGTGATTGATCAAGGTTTCGCGGCGCTTGGGTTGTTTGATCTCGCCCGCGCGGGCGAGCAGGCTGTCCAGATCGCCGTATTCGTTGATCAGCAATGCCGCAGTTTTGATCCCAATGCCGGGCGCGCCGGGCACATTGTCGACACTGTCACCCGCCAAAGCTTGAACATCGACAACGCGCTCTGGGTAGACGCCGAATTTGGCATGAACACCCTCACGGTCGATCCGATTGTTTTTCATGGCGTCGAACATCTCGACCCCGTCGCCCACCAGCTGCATCAAATCTTTGTCGGAACTGATGATGGTACAGCGCCCTCCGGCGGCGCGCGCTTGCACGGCGAGCGTAGCGATAATGTCATCTGCCTCAAACCCTTGGATTTCTTTGCATGCGATGTTGAAGGCCTCGGTGGCCGCGCGGGTCAGGGGAATTTGCGGGCGCAAGTCCTCTGGCATGGCCTCGCGGTTGGCTTTGTATTGATCGTAAAGGTCATTGCGGAAGGTGTGGCTGCCTTTGTCGAAGATCACTGCGACATGTGTCACGTCACTGCCGGCGTTTCCTTCGATGTAGCGGTGGAGCATATTGCAAAAGCCAGAGACCGCCCCGATTGGCAGGCCATCTGATTTACGCGTCAGCGGGGGCAGGGCGTGGTAGGCGCGAAAGATGAAGGCCGAACCATCAATCAGGTGCAGGTGGCAGCCTTTTCCGAATGTCGTGCTCATGAGGGCCTCCGCTTTGACAACTTGTTCGTTGTGCCATGCCGGTTCCCTATATTCTAGGGTCTATCGGTCCTTAGACGCCGGGCGGCTCTGGAGCAAATCCAGCGGGGTGCAGGTCGGATAAAGGCGCTTAGGCTTTGGTTTGGTGATCGCTGTGAACGTATTTGCAGTCACAGTAGGGGCATTCCACCCAGCCATGCTCGGACGGGATTTGCAACCAAACACGCGGGTGCCCCAAGGCCCCTTCGCCACCGTCGCAGGCGATGCGGTATTGATCGACAATCTTGGTCTCTGGGGCGGGCAGGGTCATGGCGGCTCCTATCGGCAATTCGCGGTGGTTATGGGCCAGAAATATAGGATTTTGCAAGGCCCTTCATCCCCGGTCGATCCGTACTTGATAGCAGTTATTTCTGGCACTGCGGACATGGATATAGGTGACTTCGGGGTTTTCAAAAATGGTCTGGGCTTGAGCCGTGATGTCGGCGTAGGGCGTGATGACGCCAGTACCATAGACGATCCGGTCCGAGGAATTATACCCCTTTAAAAGGAAATCCGGGGATGTCGTCAGAACCTGGGGCAGCGCTGTGCCGCCGCCCTTCGGGCAAGGTTCGGCGCACAAAAAGATCGGTCCGACCTCGGCATAGGGGTGCGTGCCATGAAATGGTTTATGCGCCAAAACCAACATGGATGTGCCGCTGGGAATGTCGGTTAGGCAATGCCGGCACGGGTTGCCATCACCGTCCGAGATGTGGCGCTCGGGTATATTACCATGTGCGTCGGGCCCGCCTTGGCGGTATGCTTCAACAACTTCAGTAGGCAAGGCGGTGAAGAGCGGCATGAGGGGATCCTTTTGATTGCCCCCAGCCTACGCCGTTGTCGTGGACAGTGCGATCCAGATCATGCGGAAATTTTCAATCGATATGAGAACAAAACGTGAATATACTGAGATCTCAAGTGATTCCCATCTTATGATCTATGTTCTGTGAACTCTCTATCACGTCTAATTTTACCTTTCTCACCGGGGCGTCGCACCCCGAGGACTACATGGATCGTGCCGCGCTGTTGGGGATGGCGGGGATTGCGATTGCAGATGATAATTCGGTGGCGGGAATTGTGCGGGCGCATACCCGGGCGCGCCATCATGCGCGGTGTATCGCAGAGCGCGCGGCATGGGATGCACAACACGCACAGATCGGCCCGCCCCGTCCAGCCCATATTCCCGCACCACCCAGTTTGCCGCGTGCAGCACCGCGCTTGATCCCAGCGGCGCGTATTGTGATGTCGGATGCGCCGCCGGTGACGGTGTTGCCGGTGGGGCGCACCGGGTGGCGCAACCTTTGTCGGTTAATCAGCTTGGGGCGATTGCGCAGCGCGAAGGGGGCCTGTGATTTGCAATTGGCAGATCTGTTGGCGCGGTGTGGTGATGCGCAGATGATCCTGTGGCCCGAAGGCGATTGGCAGGATGCAGCACGCCAACTGGCCGTGCAGGCGCCGGGGCAGGTGCATGTAATGTTGCGCCCGCATTATGACGGGCGTGATGGACGCCGCTGGGACCAGATTGCGGCAGACGCCCAAGCGATTGATGTGCCAACAGTTGCCTGTGCGGCCCCCCTCATGCATCACGGTGAGCGGCGGCGATTGGCGGATGTTTTGACGGCTATTCGTCAGGGCACGCAGGTCGATGCTTTGGGCGATGCTGCGCTTGTGAACGCAGAGCGGCGCCTGCGTTCCGCCGCCGAAATGCAGCATCTTTATGAAGGTCACGCCGCAGCGGTGGCCCGTGCGGGCACACTAGCAGCGCAGTTGGGGTTTAGTTTGGATGCCTTGCGCTATGAATACCCTTCAGAGGTGACGGACAACGAAACTCCGGATGCGCGATTGGAACGGTTGGCCTATGAGGGGTTGCAATGGCGTTATCCGCAAGGTGCGCCCGCGCATGTGCAAAAGCTGATCGCGCATGAGCTGAGCTTGATCGCCAAGCTGCGCTATGCCCCCTATTTCCTGACGGTAAGGGATATTGTGGCCTTTGCCCGTGGGCGCAATATCCTGTGTCAGGGGCGGGGGTCCGCTGCCAATTCTGTGGTGTGCTACTGTCTTGGCGTCACCTCCGTCAGTCCTGAAATCGGCACAATGGTGTTTGAGCGGTTTGTGAGCGAAGCTCGCGACGAGCCGCCAGACATCGATGTAGATTTTGAACATGAGCGGCGCGAAGAGGTCATTCAGCACATCTATGAATGCTATGGTCGGCATCGGGCGGGCCTCTGCGCCACGGTGATACATTACCGTGGCAAACGGGCGATACGCGAGGTGGGGCGCGCGATGGGGCTGACGGAGGACACGATCTCGGCCATGTCGTCACAGCTGTGGGGCTTTTTTAGCACCAAGGGAATGGAGGCTGAACGGCTGGCCGAAATTGGCCTTGATCTGCGGGACCGGCGGCTGGCGCTCACGCTGGATCTGATCCGGCAAATCATTGGATTTCCACGCCACCTTAGTCAACATGTCGGTGGGTTTATCATCACCGAAGGGCGCCTTGATGAACTAGTACCGATCGAAAACGCGACGATGGAAGACCGGACCGTTATTTGCTGGGATAAGGACGACATCGACAGTCTGGGTATCCTCAAGATCGATGTACTGAGCCTTGGAATGCTAACTTGTATTCGCAAAGCGTTTGATCTGCTCAAGATGCACCACCGTGTGTCTTACACATTGGCCACGCTGCCGCCTGAGGATCCGGAGACGTATAATATGCTGTGCCGGGCAGACAGCGTTGGTGTGTTTCAGGTCGAAAGCCGGGCGCAGATGAACTTCTTGCCGCGCATGCAGCCGCGCAATTTTTACGACTTGGTGATTGAGGTCGCAATCATCCGCCCAGGCCCCATTCAGGGCGATATGGTGCACCCCTATATCCGCCGCCGGAATGGCGAAGAGCCGGTGCAATTCCCGTCAGATGCGCTGGGTGCTGTGCTAGGAAAAACACTGGGTGTGCCTTTGTTTCAAGAACAAGCCATGCAAATCGCGATTGTCGGGGCGGGGTTTACGCCTGAGCAGGCGGATAGGCTGCGACGGGCGCTCGCCACGTTCAAAAAGCATGGCAATGTCGCCGAATTCCGCAGCCTTTTTATGCGAGGCATGGCGCGCAACGGATATGATGAAGATTTCGCGGCGCGCTGTTTCGGGCAGATTGAAGGCTTTGGCGCTTATGGTTTTCCCGAGAGCCACGCAGCCTCCTTTGCGCTTTTGGTCTACGCGAGCGCGTGGATTAAATGTCATCACCCTGGCATCTTCGCCTGTGCGCTTCTCAACGCCCAGCCGATGGGATTTTATGCCCCGGCACAGATCGTGCGCGACGCGCGCGCGCATGGCGTAGAGGTGCGCCGGGTCTGTATCCAAAACAGCTATTGGGATAATGTGATGGAGCCCGATGGCCGCGGTGGGTTGGCGCTGCGGTTGGGGTTTCGCCAAATCAAAGGGTTTTCTGAGGAAGACGCCGCATGGCTGACGGCGGCGCGGGGTAATGGCTATCACGCGGTGCGGGATGTTTGGCGGCGGGCGGGGTTGGGCCCTGCGGTTGTAGCACGGTTGGCCGAAGCGGATGTTTTTGCGGCTTTTGGCCTGTCGCGGCGGGACGCGCTGTGGGAGGCAAAGGCGCTGGTTAAGGGCCCGTGCCTCCCCCTTTTTGCCGGCGATATCGACGGCGAGGTGGTGCACGAGCCCGCGGCGCTTTTGCCGGAAATGACTGCTGGCGAAGAGGTGGTGGAGGATTACGTGGCCTTGCGCCTGTCTTTGCGCGCACATCCTGTGGCGTTGTTGCGCCCCCTTTTGACCCCGCAGGCTGAACATCGCGCGGCACCCTTGTAAGCAGACATGACGGCATACACCTCCGCACGCATGGGGTTTGCGCCGACCCTGCGTTACGATACACAGCAGCAACCCAAGCAGAGGCGGATAAAAGATGGCCAAAAAACCCGTGGTGTTGTGCATTTTGGATGGCTGGGGCCTGTCTTCGGAGTGGGCGGGCAACGCTCCTTTGCAGGCGCAGACCCCGCACTTTGATCACATCATGGCCACCTGCCCCAAGGCGCAGCTGATTACACATGGGCCGGACGTGGGGTTGCCTACGGGGCAAATGGGCAATTCAGAAGTAGGTCATACCAACATCGGCGCAGGTCGGGTTGTCGCCATGGATCTTGGCCAGATTGACCTTGCGATTGAAGAGGGCAGCTTTTTCGAAAATGCCGAACTGCGGGCGTTTATTGACCGGATCAAGGCACAGGGTGGTGCTGCGCATTTGATGGGATTGTTGTCAGATGGCGGTGTGCATGGTCACCTGTCCCATATGATTGCCGCAGCACAGGCCTGTACTGCTGCGGGTCTCAAGGTGTGGATCCATGCCCTAACGGATGGGCGGGACGTCGCCCCCCGTTCGGCGCTGGGCTATCTTGACGCGCTGAGTGCTTCCCTGCCCGAGGGCGCAGAGATCGCCACTGTAACAGGGCGCTATTTCGCCATGGACCGCGACAACCGCTGGGCGCGGGTCAAAAACGCCTTTGACGCCGTTGTGCACGGCGTGGGCCAACATCAAGCCGCCACAGCACGTGCCGCGATTGAGGCGGCTTATGCGCGAGATGAAAATGACGAGTTTATCGCCGCAACGACGCTCGAAGACTACGCTGGTGCGCGCGACGGAGACGGTGTCTTTTGCCTCAATTTTCGTGCAGACCGCGCGCGTGAGATTATGGCGGCAATCGGCCAGCCTGACTTTGAGGCCTTTGATGTGGGCACTCGGCCCGTTTGGGCAGCCCTTCTGGGTATGGCGGAATATTCCGCGGCGCATGGTGCGTATATGACGACCGCCTATCCCAAGCCCGAGATCGCAAACACGCTAGGTGCTTGGGTCGCGCAACACGGGCTGCGTCAGTTCCGGATCGCAGAGACGGAGAAATACCCTCACGTGACGTTCTTTATGAACGGTGGTGAGGAGCGGCCGTCAAACGGCGAAGACCGACACATGCCAAAATCCCCGGACGTCGCCACCTATGATGCTCAGCCGGAAATGTCCGCAGCAGAAGTCACAGAGCATTTGGTGGCCGCAATCGCAGAAGGCTATGATTTGATCATAGTGAATTACGCAAACCCGGATATGGTGGGCCATACCGGTGATTTGCAGGCCGCGATTGCAGCATGTGAAGCGGTGGACACAGGCCTTGGCGCGGTGCATGCGGCGATCACAGCGGTGGACGGGGCGATGATCGTTACAGCAGACCACGGTAATTGTGAGGTCATGATTGATCCGGCGAGCGGGGGGGCGCACACGGCGCATACGCTTAATCCTGTGCCAATCGCCGTGGTGGGTGCTGCGGGCCGTTTGCAGGACGGGCGGCTGGCAGATTTGGCGCCCACGGTATTGCACTTGATGGGCTTGCCCCGTCCGCCTGAAATGACGGGTAACGTGTTGCTGACATGAGTATCATACGGCGCCTTTGGCTCACGGCCTGCTGCGTATCTGCTGCGATCTGTTGGTCCGTCACAGGTGCCGCACAGGATGTCACAACGCTGGCCCGCACCGCAGGTGCGCAATTGCAAGAAGCTTCGCGTGCCCTTGATGCCGCCCAAACAGCGCGCGACCGGGTGCAGGCGCTGACGGAAACGGTGGCCGCCTATGAGGTTGGCCTTGCCGCGATGCGGGACGGTTTGCGACGGGCCAGCCTGCGTGAGACGCAACTGAAGGCGCAATTGGCGGCCCGCGATGCAGAGGTGGGCGCCTTGTTGGGAAAGCTACAATCGATCGCGCCGTCACCAACGCCGCAGGCTTTCCTGCATCCGAAAGGGCCAACAGGGACGGCGCGGGCAGGTATGATCCTGGCGGAATTAACGCCGGTTTTGAACACGCGCGCTGCACGTTTGCGGCGCGACCTGGCAGATGTTCAAGCATTGCAGGACCTGCAAACCCACGCAACGGCGCAGCTGCAAAATGGCCTGCGCGAAGTCCAAAAGGCGCGCACGGCTCTTTCTCAGGCGATGGCGCAGCGGGTTGATCTCCCGCGGCACTTTACCGAAGACCCAGTGCGCACAGCTATCCTGATTTCTTCGGCAGAAACATTGGATGCCTTTGCCTCGGGTCTTTCGGATATTGGTCCGTCCAGCCCTTTTGAAAACCTGCCTAATCTTGATGCGCTGCGCGGTAATTTGCCGTGGCCTGTGCGCGGGTTGGTTCTGCGAGAAGCAAATGCGCCAGATGCGGCCGGGATCGTCCGCCCGGGCCTGTTGCGTGCGACCCGGCCTGGGGCGCTGGTGACATCGCCAACCGCAGCCACAGTCCGCTATCAGGGGCCGCTGCTGAATTTGGGTGAAGTTGTGATCTTGGAACCGGGCGCGGATACGTTGATGATCCTCGCAGGCCTTGCCGAGGCTTTCGTGACTATGGGCGAAGTTGTCGCAGCTGGCACGCCAATTGGCTTTATGGGCGGCCTTTCCGCAACGGGGGCGAAAAATGACCTATCACTGAATGGTGATCGGGCTGGCACTGCCCGAACAGAAACGCTCTATATAGAAGTAAGACAAGAAAATGCGCCGCAGGACCCGCAAACATGGTTCCGCCCAGAAGAGGATGGATAACCCGATGAATAAATTCGTGATGGCCGCATTGGGCGGTACTTTGGCCGGTGTGCTGGCGACAACACAAATTGCAGGTCCCCTTCTGGCCCAGGAAAACAGCCAGAACGCAAATGTCTATGAGCAGTTGGACCTGTTCGGCGACATCTTTGAGCGGATCCGTGCGCAATACGTCGAAGAGGTAGATGCCAAAGACCTGATTGAGGCGGCGATCGACGGAATGTTGACCTCGCTTGATCCGCACTCGTCCTATTTGTCGCCAGATGACGCAGCGGCGATGCGGGTTCAAACACGGGGTGAGTTTGGCGGCTTGGGCATTGAGGTCACGCAAGAAGAGGGTTTTGTCAAAGTCGTCTCGCCCATTGACGGCACACCCGCGGATGCGGCTGGGATCGAGGCGGGCGATTTCATCACGCATGTGGACGGGGAAAGCATGCTGGGTCTGACACTGGATACCGCAGTGGAGAAAATGCGCGGCCCAGTTGGTTCAGAGATCGTAATCACCGTCGTGCGCGAGGGTGAGAGCGAGCCCTTTGACGTGTCGATCATCCGCGACACAATCGAATTACAAGCCGTACGTGCGCGCACCGAAGGCGACACTGTGGTGCTGCGCGTGACGACCTTTAACGACAAAACCTACCCTAACCTTGCGGATAAACTTGCTGAAGAAGTCGAAAACTTGGGCGGTATGGACAACGTAAATGGCTTTGTCATTGATCTGCGCAACAATCCCGGTGGGCTGTTGTCTCAAGCCATCAAAGTGTCCGACGCTTTCCTCGATGTTGGAGAGATCGTGTCCACCCGCGGGCGTGTGGCCGAAGATGGCGACCGCTTCAACGCGACGCCAGGTGATTTGGCGGAAGGTAAGCCGATTGTTGTATTGATTAACGGCGGATCGGCTTCGGCGTCCGAAATTGTGGCAGGAGCTTTGCAGGACCACCGCCGGGCCATCGTGGTGGGTACGAAATCTTTTGGTAAAGGGTCGGTCCAGACGATCATGCCCCTGCGTGGCGATGGGGCGATGCGCCTGACAACGGCACGGTATTACACACCGTCTGGACGCTCGATTCAAGCGCTGGGCGTCAGTCCAGACATCGTGGTGGATCAACCGCGCCGCGATCCGAACGCTGAGGCTGAAGAGGAGGGCGCACGCCCCTCTCGTTCCGAGGCGGATTTGCGTGGTGCCATCAGCAACGACAGTCTAAGCGATGACGAGGTGCGTCAGATCGAGGAAGATCGCGCCAAGGCCCAAGCCGCTGCTGATCTTCGGGCCGAAGATTACCAGCTTGCCTATGCTATTGATATCCTCAAAGGACTGAGCGCTTTGGTGCCTCAAGACTAATGTGAAGCATTTGCCAGTCTGCCAACCCTTACGGTGTGGCGAGGCTGGCGATGGGAATACAATAACTAGAAGGCAGCTGTCCGATGATGGAATTTGATTTGGAAAACCTAACACTCACGCCGCATGACGATGGTGTGGTTGAGGTCACACTCTCACGGCCGAACAAGCGCAATGCGTTGAACGCCGAAACAATTGAAGAGTTGATAGAAGTATTTTCCAGGCTGCCGCGCGCCGGCGCGCGGGCCATCGTGCTTAACGCGAAGGGCGATCATTTCTGTGCGGGCCTTGATCTGGTTGAACACCACCGCGAAGATCGCCGGCCGGAGGATTTCATGCACCTCTGCCTGCGTTGGCACGAGGCCTTTAACAAAATGGAATATGGCGGTGTGCCGATTGTTGCTGCCTTGAAAGGCGCAGTTGTCGGTGGTGGGTTGGAGCTTGCATCTTCGGCGCATGTACGCGTGATGGATCACAGCACCTATTTTGCGTTGCCAGAAGGGCAGCGGGGGCTGTTCACCGGTGGCGGCGCCACCATTCGCGTGGCGGATTTGGTTGGAAAAGCGCGGATGATCGACATGATGTTGACCGGGCGCGTGTATCAAGATGATGAGGCTGTGGCCGTGGGTCTTGCCCAATACCGGGTTCAAGACAGCCAGACCAAGGCTTTGGAGCTGGCGCGCACTGCCGCTCAAAACCCACCTCTGTCGAATTTCGCGATCTGCTCGGCCATCAGCCATATGCAGAATATGTCCGCGCTGGACGCGGCCTATGCCGAGTCCGTTGTGGCTGGGATTGTGAATACACAACCCGCCTCACGTGACCGACTTGATGCGTTCGCCAAGGGCACCGCGGCTCGGGTGCGCCGTAATGACGAGGCCTAGGCCTTAGGTCGTTTCGACACAGTGACGACGAAATGCGCGTTTGAGCATATCCAGCTCAGCGCGCAAAAGTTGTAACTCTACGCGGATATCGTGGCCCACAACATCGCCGGCTAACAGGGTGAAATCGCCCAGCTTGGTGCCGGTTTGGGCGTCGCAGACGATGAAAGATTGGACGCCTTCTGTGATGGCTGATTTTGGGATTGGCACCGAAACGGCCCAACGCCCCGCGATATCCGTGGGGGCGACAACCACTTCTGTAATTGGCGTGTCCAAATGGTACACGTCAATGTGTGGCGCGGTCGTCTTCGTGGTTTCAACAATCCCCTGCCATGTCCCATTCAATAGCTGCGTTTCACCCAAAGTCGGTATCGCCATGATCGCCTCCTACAGTTGCGCGCGCGGCCGGCGCGAAAACGTGACATCGCGCAGCATCACTTGGTTCATTTCCGGCCCTTCGAAGATCAGATCTATCCAGGCTTTTTCACTGCGTTTTTCGTTTAGCTTGGAATAGGCCAGATCAAATTCGACCATGACTTCGGATGTTCCAAGAGGCAATTCGCGCACGATCTGTTCGGTGTTGGGGCCGTGTTTCACGTTGAGACGGGCAAATATCTCAAGCGGTTTTTCCATCTCGATGATGCAGTCTAGGCGAATGAGGTGTGCGCGCGTCAGGCCTGCTGCGACGGCATTTGGCAGGTCAATCACCAGAGACAAAAACGATCCATCGAAGCGAAAGACGTCCATGCGCAACCCGTAAGGCGCAAGGTCAGCTTCGCGAGTGTTCCGCATTTGGCGCAAGGTCAGCTCGCTCAATGCGCAGTCATGAAAGAGCGTAACCTCGGTGCCGAGCATGGATTTATTTTGCGCCGAGGCTACGCCCGGGTTGCCCAACGCGCCCCGCCACAATTCGGGCCGCCACGCCCAATCTGCGTTGTGGGGTTTGACAAAGCGGTCCGCGCCAAGCGCGGGCAGGGCCAAGCGCTCATCCGCGGTAAAGATCACGCGGTCCAAATGCGCACGCAGCAACCGCGCGCTATTGCGCAGCCTGCGCAGGTGTTGCAACGGGACCCGGTGCGCGATGCGCGCTGCTTTGGCCCATCGGCGAATGGCCAAGCGGTGGGCCAAATAGTCCAAAGTTTTGATCGAGGGGCGGGACATGAAATGGTCTGCCTGATGAAAATGTGCTGTTTAAAATGCTTTGGCTAAAAATGGTTTCATTTAGATAAATGTGCAAGAACGATGCGCAGCCCACGCATCTGCGAAGCCATCCGGTCATTATCGTCAAGCGCTGTTGTGCGAACAGGTGGCCGGATCTGTGGGGTTTGCACCTTCGGAGGCAAATCCTTGGTAGCGGCGCGGGTTCGGGTAATGAGGCTGGTCAAAATATCTGCCCCCTCGTCCCGGCTTAGTCGCGTCTCTGCGCCGCCGTAAAATGCAACGCCGATCGTATAGGAGCCCATGCGCGTGGCACCGCGCCAGTGGGTATTGGAAAGCCCCTCAGCGATTTCTTGGGAGCCTCTGAGCTTTAGGAACACTGTCCTGCCAACGGTCTTTTTGCCCATCACTTGCACAGCATCTGCGGCGGGGTGAAAGGAGGCCGCAACCTCCTGCATGTCAGTGCGTGGCGCAGGGCTTTGGGCCGGAGCTAAGCTGACTGTAATCACACCCAGCGGCATTGCAGCAGTCTTTTGCACCATACCAAGCGTGTCGCAGCGGGCCAGTAGCGCGAAGCGCGCCCCTAGCGTGTCAGGATCTATGCAATACCCGTCTGGCGCTTGAAGTGAAATGCCGCCACCGTCGAGCAAAACTTGCTCGACGGCTGGTTTTTGCGATTGTTCGGGAAACAGAAAGCCGCTGTCGCTGCACCCAGCGAGAAGCAGGCAAGCTGCGATCAGCCTATAGATCCCAATATGCGTGACCCTCCGATTTCGCACCGGGATGGGTGACGGCACCTTTATATGTTGCACCGACCAGTTGCGCGTATTTCCACAGCGCACCAGCCCCATAGATCGTGTCGCGCGGGCCTTCCCAGGCCGCTTTGCGTGCGGCGAGCTCGTCGTCGGTCAGATCGACGCTCAAAGACCCTTCGATGGCGTTCAGCGTGATCATGTCGCCGTCGTTGAGTAGCGCAATTGGCCCGCCGTGTGCCGCCTCTGGCCCGACGTGGCCCACGCAGAAACCGCGGGTTGCGCCGGAAAAGCGGCCGTCGGTAATGAGTGCCACTTTTTTGCCCATGCCTTGGCCGGAAAGAGCAGCAGTTGTCGCCAGCATTTCGCGCATGCCGGGACCACCTGATGGGCCTTCGTTGCGGATGACGAACACGTCGCCTTCCTCGTAAGCGCGGTTTTGGACGGCTTCGAATGCGTCTTGCTCACATTCAAAAACGCGGGCAGGACCCGTAAAGACTTGGCTTTCTTCGTCCATGCCAGCCACTTTCACGATCGCGCCTTCAGGTGCAAGGTTGCCGGTTAAACCGACAACGCCGCCAGTTTTGGTGATCGGCGTCTCGATGGGATAGATCACCTTGCCATCCGCCTCGAGCGAGATTTTGTCGATCTCTTCGCCGATGGAATAGCCTGTGGCGGTCATGCAGTCCTCGTGGATCAGGCCTGCTTTGCGCAGCTCTTTCATTACCACATAGATACCTCCAACTTCATAGAGGTCCTTGGCGACATATTGGCCGCCGGGCTTGAGGTCTACGAAATAGGGGGTCTCGCGGAAGATATCGCAGACATCTTGCAAGAAGAAATCAATGCCCGCCTCATGTGCCATTGCGGGCAAGTGCAGACCCGCATTGGTGGAGCCGCCGGTGCACGCCACAACACGGGCTGCGTTTTCGAAGGCTTCGCGGGTGCAGATGTCGCGCGCGCGGATGTTTTTCTCAATCAGGTTCATGACGGCCGCACCCGAGGCTTCGCCGTATTGGTCACGGCTTTCATAAGGGGCGGGCATGCCGGCCGAATTCGGGATCGCAAGGCCGATGGCCTCAGAGACACAGGCCATTGTGTTGGCTGTGAATTGACCGCCGCAGGCACCGGCAGAGGGGCAAGCAACCCGCTCAAGGATGTCCAGCTCTGCTTCTGTCATGGTGCCGTTTTGTTGGTGACCCACGGCCTCAAACATGTCTTGAACGGTCAGGTCGCGGTCGCGGTAGGCGTCAGGCACCTGCGCGCCTGCTTGCACCCGACCTGGCAAGATGGATCCGCCATAGAGGAATACTGAAGGCACGTTCAGGCGGATCATCGCCATCATCATGCCCGGCAAAGATTTGTCGCAGCCCGCAAGACCTACAAGTGCGTCATAGCAATGGCCGCGCATGGTCAGCTCAACCGTGTCGGCAATCGCTTCGCGCGAAGCCAGCGACGAGCGCATACCTTCGTGGCCCATGGCGATCCCATCGGTCACAGTGATAGTAGTAAATTCGCGCGGCGTGCCGTTGGCAGATTTCACACCTGTTTTGACGGCCTGCGCCTGACGGTTCAACGCGATGTTGCAAGGTGCGGCTTCGTTCCAGCATGTGGCAACCCCAACCAAAGGCTGGTGAATTTCTTGCTCGGTCATGCCCATCGCATAGTAATAGGACCGATGTGGCGCGCGTTCTGGGCCTTCGGTCACGTGACGGCTGGGCAACTTTGATTTGTCGAATTTACCTTTGTGCATTGGAACTCCCTTTCCGCGTTTTAAAATCAATAACCGCCGGACCTATGCGGCACAAGCCGCATCACAAATGCTGGCGCGGCGACGCTGTGTTGTAACGCCGCAGATCGCTTACTAAGTAAGGAACACTGTTAAAGGGGCAGTGTGGGAGCGGTTTTGAAACCCAATTATTATGCACATTGGGGTTTTGTGGCCCCGGCCAAAGCGCGCGCAGAGATCTGGCGGACGCTGTTGGGCGTTGTATTGGTCGTGGTGATCTATGTTGCCCTTACACAAATTTATTTTGCCGGACTGGTGTCGCTCGTTGGAGCGGAGGCGCGCGGCGCATTTTTGGCGGGGCTTGAGCGCGGGGCAACGCCGCTCGCGATGCTGGCGCTTTTGTTCAACTTTGGCCTCATTACCATCGCGGTTGGCCTTGTCGTTGTGATCTTGCACCGCAGGCCACCGATGAGCGTTCTCGACCCCGTTGCGCTGCTGCGCGACCATTTTATCAAAGCGATGGTGGCGCTGCTCCTTCTCCAAGGGGTTTTGGTGGTCCTGCCGCCTTGGGGAATGGGAATGCCGCTCGAGCCGGGCCTTGCTCTCCCGACTTGGCTGGGGTTTTTGCCCGCAGCGCTTTTAGCGATTTTGGTGCAAACCAGTGCCGAAGAAGTTCTGTTTCGCGGCTATATTCAGCAACAGCTTGCGGCGTGTATCCCGCATCCGGTTGTTTGGATGGGGCTGCCGTCGATTATTTTTGGCATGGTGCACTATGCCCCTGATGCCGCGGGGGATCATGCCTTGTTGGTTGCGATCTGGGCCTGCGTTTTTGGGCTTCTCATGGCGGATTTGACCGCTCGCTCGGGCAGCTTGGGCCCTGCGATTGCGGTGCATTTTGTGAACAACGCCTTTGCGATGCTCGTTATTTCGGTGCCGGATGACCTTTTTGGTCTGGCGCTCTATGTCACGCCCTTTTCAATGCACGACGCGGCCGAGGTCGCGCGCTGGTTGCCCGTCGACTTTGGCGTCATGCTCGTCAGTTGGCTTGCTGTGCGTCTGGCGATTAAGCGTTGATTGCATTTGCGGCCGGGCACGATTAACTGACACAGCGCAAGCTAGGAGACGGCTCAAATGAACTGGATCACAAACTATGTCCGGCCGCGGATCAATTCGATCTTTTCGCGGCGTGAAACACCGGACAACCTGTGGACCAAATGCGACCAGTGCGGGACCATGTTGTTTCACCGCGAAGTGCGCGAAAACCTGAATGTGTGCACCAATTGCGACCATCACATGGGCATCACACCGCGTGCCCGTTTTGAGGCCTTGTTTGACGGGGGCATTTTTGCCGAAATTGCTGTTCCTGCGCCGACTGCGGATCCCCTAGGGTTCCGCGATCAAAAGAAATATCCCGAACGCATGCGCGCCGCGCAAAAGCAAACTGGCGAGGCGGAAGCCATGCTGGTTGCTGCGGGTGATATTGGCCGCACGCCGATTGTGGCCTGCGCCCAGGATTTCTCCTTCATGGCGGGTTCCATGGGCATGTATGTCGGCAACGCGATCATCGCCGCAGCTCAAGAGGCGGTTAAACTGAACCGGCCACTTATCCTTTTCTCCGCCGCCGGCGGTGCGCGGATGCAAGAGGGCATCCTGAGCTTGATGCAAATGCCGCGTACGACGGTGGCTGTGCAAATGCTCAAAGAAGCCGGGCTGCCCTACATTGTGGTTCTGACGCACCCTACGACGGGTGGCGTCACCGCGTCCTATGCCATGCTGGGTGATGTTCAGATTGCCGAACCGGGCGCGCTCATTTGTTTTGCGGGTCCTCGGGTGATCGAACAAACCATTCGCGAAAAATTGCCCGAAGGGTTCCAGCGCGCGGAATATTTGCTGGATCACGGGATGTTGGACCGCGTTACGCGGCGTCCACAAATGCGTGACGAGTTGATCTCAATCGTGCGCATGTTGTTGGGCCTTCCGCCAGCGGTGAAAGGCGACCTTGCGCCGCCGTCTGAGCCTGCGGAGGATGCCGAACGCGAACAGGCAGATGATAGCGGCGCGTCAAACGCTAAGTCCGAGCCTCAAGAAAACGCCAAGACCTCATGAGTGCCACCGGTTCCGACCGCATCCTTGAACGGATGATGGCGCTGCACCCAAAAATCATTGACCTGACGCTAGACCGTGTTT
>CBFHKQ010000040.1:0-18289 GCA_965656435.1 uncultured Pseudosulfitobacter sp.
ATCAGACGCGAGTAGAGCGGAACAACGATTTCGAAGTTCTTGTCGTTGACCAGTTTGTCGCGCAGACCGAACTGAACCGCGTTTGTGAGCGAGTTCACCATGTTGCCGCCGTAGTGGTTCAGAACCAGCACGTCTGCACCGGACTGCAAAACAGGCGCGATGTATGAGGAGAAGTCGGTCTGTGTCAGAGGTGTTTTCACCGCGTTCACAGTTTCCCAACCCATCGCTTCTGTGGAGGAGCGGACGGCTTCTTCTGTGGTGTAACCCCAGTTGTAGTCCGCCGTCAGGTGGTATGCCTTGCGGTCTGTACCGTAGTTGGCCGCCAGAACGGGCGCGAGTGCGGCGCCGGACATGTAGGAGTTAAAGAAGTGGCGGAAGCCGTTGGCCCGCTTGTCTTTACCTGTTGTGTCGTTGGAGTGTGTGAGGCCAGCCATGAAGATGACGCCGGCTTCTTGGCACAGCGCCTGAACAGCAACCGCAACACCCGAGGACGAACCGCCGGTGATCATAACCGCGCCGTCTTTTTCGATCATGGATTTGGCCGAGGCACGTGCCGCGTCCGATTTGGTCTGTGTGTCGCCTGTGACGTAATCCACTTTCTTGCCCAAGATGCCGTTGCCGGTCAAAGCTTTGGACGAGAATGTGTTCATCATGCCGCCGTCGCCGCCACCGTTCAGGTGCTCGACCGCCAGCTGATAAGCGCGCAGTTCGTCTGCACCTTCATCCGCATAGGGGCCGGACTGTGGCACGTTGAAGCCCAGTGTGACTGTGCTGCCGGTTGGCGCATTCGTGTAGCCAGCGTGGCTGGCCGCCGTCAGGATTGTGGGCAGCGCAAGACCGGCACCCGCAACGCCTGTGCTTTTGAGCAAGCCACGACGTGTAAAGTTAGATTTGGACATTTAATCCTCCCAGTTATTGTAATGCACCGGGTCAGGTTCCTCTGCTGGCCCCGCGCGCACAGCATCGCAAGACACAACGCTGCAAATGCTTTATCACTCAGTTTCGGAAAATTGCGCAATAAACCCCTTGAAAATCACAACTATTTTGTAAACAAATGAACAGTGCAATCGACGGTTTTGTAAATTTAATTATGTTGCAGTGCAGAAAGCCGTTGAAAATAGACAAAAACACCTGAGGGCAGTTATGGCCAAAGAAACGCTGACAGGCAGCCGCATTCGGGAGCGTCGCGTGATTACGGGCCTGCGACAGGCCGATTTGGCCCGTCAAATTGGGATTTCTGCATCTTATTTAAATCTGATTGAGCACAACCGCCGTAGAATCGGAGGGAAGTTGTTGCTGGACATCGCGGCCATTCTAGGGGTGGAGCCCTCGGCCCTGACCGAAGGGGCTGAGGCCGCCCTTCTTGCCACGCTGCGCGAAATTGGAACAGAGGCGGGATTGGCCGGATCTGAGGTCGCTCGGGTGGAGGATTTAGCCGGGCGTTTTCCGGCTTGGGCCGGGGTCATGTCTGCCGCGCACCGCCGCATCCGCTCGCTCGAGCGGACTGTGGAGACGCTCAGCGACCGATTGGCCCACGACCCGCAGCTTGCCGCGTCAATGCACGAAGTGCTGAGTACCGCGGCTGCCATTCGCTCCACCGCGTCGATTTTGGCGCGGGAAACGGACATCTCGGCCGATTGGCAGGCAAAGTTTCACGGCAACATCGACCAAGACAGCCGTCGTTTGGCCGACAGCGCGAAAGCCTTGGTGAGCTACCTTGAAGCAAACCCAGACGAGACAGGCCATGCTTCCCCTCAGGAAGAGGTGGACAATTTCCTAGAGGCGAATGGCTATTCCTTTCCAGAGCTTGAGGCCGCAGCCCAAAAGGGACGCGCGGAGGCGGTTGATTTGGATGCAATGATCGCCGAGGCGCCGCAACTGGCCTCCATGGCGGCGCGCCACCTTGCGCGCGGGGTTTTGGTGCAGGGGATGAATGACGCACAGCGCGTCGATCTGGGGAGCTTGCAGCAAAAGGTGGACGTTGCTGGGATTGATCCGGTGGCCTTGGCAGCAGATTTTGGTGTCTCTGTCGCCATGATTCTGCGCCGGTTGGCGGCCTTACCAGAGGCGGGCTGTGGTCTTGTGGTGTGCGACCGAGCCGGCAGTTTGATCTTTCGCAAACCTATTGATGGGTTCGATATACCGCGCTTTGGGGCCTGCTGCGCGCTTTGGCCTCTTTATGATGCATTGAGCGCACCGGGGGCCGTTTTGCGCCGTTTGACGCGGCAAGTCGGGCGCACATCGGCTCAGTTTGAATGCTTTGCATTGGCAGAGCCTGTGGCACAGGTTGCTTATAACGCCACCCCGCTGCTGCACGCGACAATGCTGATTGTCCCGCAGCCCACTGGGGCGGAAGGGCAGGCGGTCGGCGCAGAGATGATGGTGGGCGCGACATGCCGGGTCTGCGCCCAAACGGCCTGTCCGGGACGGCGGGAGCCGTCCATTCTGACCGACGGATTTTAGGCCTGCGCGACCGCATGCTTGACGCAAAGACAGGCCGTGACTGCGCCTTTGTTTGTCGTGATCGTCATGGCTTTTGACAGAGCGACGTTTTAGGGGAATACTCGACGCCTGGGATCAATCGGGGAGGGTTCGATGCCAACGGAAAAACAGGTCTTGCTTGTGGAGGACGAGGCCAACATCATCGAAGCCATGCGGTTCTTGATGCAGCGCGAAGGCTGGCAGGTGCACACCCATTCTGACGGGGCTACGGCTTTTGACGCGATCCGAGAGATAAAACCGGATTTGGTTGTGTTGGACTACATGCTGCCGGGCAAGAGCGGAATGGATATTTTGGGCGAAGTACGCGGCGATCCCGAGCTTGCGGCGCTGCCAGTCCTGATGCTGACCGCACGCGGACAGTCCCGCGACCGGGCAGAGGCGGAGCGCGCAGGCGTGAACCGTTTTATGACCAAGCCGTTTTCCAATACTGAGGTGCTGTCGGCTTTGCGTGACCTAATGCGGGGCTAGGCCGCGATGGATGTTGTCCCCCCACGTGTGTTTTTGGAACGCCGCAGTTACCGGATGCGTCGGGTTATGGATGCCCAGCGGCTGATGCCGATCTTGGGCATTGTGCTGTGGCTGGTGCCGGCCCTGTGGCCTACGCAATATGAAATCTCTCAAGGTACAGCCGCGCCAGATGCAGCCCCCGTCGCTATGTCGGTGGCCATTCTTTTTGTTTTTGCCGTTTGGTGCGTTCTGATCGGGCTGAGCGCTTGGGTCTCATGGTGGTTGTCGCGTAACCGCGACGCAGGTGAGACAGGCGCGCTATACCGTGATGCAAAGCGCTATTGGGCCGAAACTGGGACAACCGGGCCAATGCCGCGCGTCGGTTCCGTGCGGCCACCGAAGCGCCTGTCGGATGAGGACGCAGGCTGATGGCCTCCTTGAACCTGCTCTTGGCGGTATCGTTTTGCTACGTGGTCTTCCTGTTCGGCGTGGCCTTCGCAGCAGAGCGGGCGACGGTGCAGGGGGGCACCGCTTGGCTGCGCTCGCCTTTGGTCTATACCCTGTCGCTGTCGATTTATTGCACCGCCTGGACCTTTTATGGCGCGGTGGGATATGCGGCGCGGTCGGGGATGGAGTTTGTCACGATCTACCTTGGCCCGTCGCTTGTGATGATTGGTTGGTGGTGGGTGCTGCGCAAGCTGGTGCGTATTGGCAAAGCGCAGCGCGTGACCTCTGTCGCGGACCTCATTTCTGCACGATACGGCAAATCCAATATGCTTGCGCTGATCGTCACAGTGATGGCGGTGATCGGGGTGACCCCCTATATCGCGCTGCAACTTCAGTCTGTGACGGTGTCGTTGTCCATCTTCGCCGAGGCCGCAGAGACCGGTGGCCGCGCGTTTGACGATGCCTCTTCCGGGTTTTGGGTGGCCGCGGGCCTTGCGCTTTTCACCGTGCTCTTTGGCACCCGCAACCTCAACACCAACGAGCGGCACGATGGCGTTGTGATCGCGGTCGCCGTTGAGGCTGTGGTCAAGCTGGTGGCCCTTCTGGCCGTTGGTATCTTTGTGGTCTGGGGGATAGCAGGGGGCGTTGGGCCGATGTTGGCGCGCATCGACGCGAGCCCCATCGGGACCTGGGAAATGGACCGCAGCCGCTGGGCCGCGCTCACGTTTTTGTCGGCGGCTGCTTTTTTGTGCCTGCCGCGGATGTTTCAGGTGCTGGTGGTTGAAAACGACGACGAGCGCCATTTGCAAATCGCGAGCTGGGCTTTCCCGGTCTATTTGATGCTGATGAGCCTTTTCGTGGTGCCGATTGCGGTGATCGGTCTGGACCTGTTGCCCGCAGGATCTAATCCGGACCTATTTGTGTTGTCAGTGCCTTTGGCCGAAGGGCGAACAGGGCTTGCAATGTTGTCGTTTCTTGGTGGCTTTTCCTCGGCCACATCCATGGTGATCGTGGCAACTTTGGCCCTCTCGACGATGGTGTCGAACCACGTGGTTATGCCC
The DNA here is from genome assembly GCA_965656435.1 of uncultured Pseudosulfitobacter sp. GTDB lineage: Bacteria > Pseudomonadota > Alphaproteobacteria > Rhodobacterales > Rhodobacteraceae > Pseudosulfitobacter. The sequence goes on from CBFHKQ010000040.1 coordinate 4,458, forward strand.
ATATATCTGGGCTTGCAGCAGGGTGGCGCGTCGGTGTCAGGCGATGTACGCCAAGTGGTTTTGATGGCGCGACGCCTGTCTATTTTGATCATTATCGCCTTCGGGTACCTCTATTTCCGCCTCTCGGGCGGCGGGGGCGCGCTGGCGGCGATTGGGTTAATCTCTTTCGTTGGGGTCGCGCAGTTTCTGCCCGCAATGTTGGGCGGCATCTTTTGGCGCGGGGCAACGCGGACGGGCGCTGCGGCGGGCCTTTGCGTGGGATTTGCGCTGTGGCTTTTTACCTCGCTGTTGCCAGGATTTGGCGCGGGCGTTGTTTTGTCGGCTGAGGTTTTTGAAAACGGGCTGTGGGGGATCGGGTGGCTGCGTCCCGAGGCGATGTTCGCCATCAAAGGCCTGGATCCCACAGTACATGCGTTTTTCTGGTCTATCTTGCTGAATTCGATCACCTTTGTTGTGGTTTCCCTTGTGACATTCCCCACCCCGATGGAACGGTTGCAGGGGGCTCAGTTCGTCAATGTGTTTGACCATTCCTGGCAAGCGCGGGGGTGGTCCGCCTCTGTGGCAGCATCCGAGGATTTGATGATCATGGCCCAGCGCATTTTGGGCGCGCGCGAGGCACAAGCGCTCTTTCGCGGGGCGGCGGCGGGACAGGGAAAAACGGGGCATTTGCCAGAACCGACGCCCGCTTTTTTAGAAAAATTGGAGCGTGAATTGGCGGCCTCCGTGGGGACTGCGACGGCCCATGCGATGGTGGCGCAATTGGTGGGTGCGGCCTCCATTTCGGTCGAAGACTTGCTGGCTGTTGCTGACGAGTCCGCCCAAATTTTGGAGTATTCCAGCCAGCTTGAGGCCAAGTCCCAAGAGTTGAGCCGCACGGCCGCACAGTTACGGGAGGCTAACGAAAAGCTAACGGCGCTGTCGGTTCAAAAGGACGCGTTCTTGGGCCAGATTAGCCACGAGCTGCGCACACCGATGACCTCGATCCGAGCGTTTTCTGAGATCCTGCGCGACACAGGCGATCTATCGGGGTCCGAGCAGAGGCACTATGCTTCCATCATCCACCTAGAGGCTATTCGTTTGACCCGCCTTTTGGACGACCTGTTGGATCTAAGCGTGCTGGAAAACGGGCAGGTGAACCTCAACTTTGCAACGGGTCCGCTGGACGAGGTGCTGGCCCATGCCATCACAACAGCGGCGGCGAGCCAAAGTAGCGATGGCGCGCGGCCGTCTTTGCAGATCACAGGACCGGGCGACAACGGGGGTGCGGTTTTGATCACGGACCTTGACCGTTTGCGCCAAGTTTTCATCAACCTCATCACCAATGCGCAAAAGTATAACACCGCGCCTACACCGCAGCTGGATATTTCAGTGGTTCAAAGCAACGGACATCTACAGGTGCAGTTTTTCGACAATGGCACGCCCATCGCCTTGGATGCCCGTCAAATCATCTTTGAGAAATTCGCCCGGATTAAAAACCAATCTGAGGCGGGCGCGGGCCTTGGGTTGGCGATTTGCCGCGAGATTATGACGCGTCTGGGCGGCAATATCCGCTACGAGCCGCGCGCAGAAGGCAATCTTTTTATTGTTGAGATTCCGCGCCAATCCGCCCTCGCAGCGCAGTAAGAGCGGCGCGTTTGCAGGGGCATTTGAGACCTTCATAAAGCCTATGGTAACCATTGATGGTCTAGGTATGTCGGCACGACTTCCGATAAAACAGGTAAATTGTGACCGCAGCTGGCCAACCCACCTCTATTTTACAACGCAAAACAGCTCAGGGCAAAGAGCGCCACCAAGCGCGCTCTGTTACCTTGGCCAAAGCGATGCGGATCAGTGTTGCCAAAGTGGCGCGTGATGATTTGGATTTGGCGCTGCAAGCCATCGGGATTGTTGTGGAAGATGTAGACCACGAAGGGGCCTTGGCGCAGCTGAACGAGGGGTCCCTGATGTGTTTGATGCAAGGGGCCGGTGGGCGCATGGGTGCGGCACAACTGGACCCAGGTGTGGTTGATGGGTTGATCCAACAGCAGACGATGGGGCGCGTTTTGCCGCAAAATGGGGCAGCGCGGTTGATGACTGCGACAGACGCCGCAATGTGTGCGGGGCTACTGGACGCACTTTTTGAACGGGCTGCGCAAACCGTAGAGGATGACGCGGATCGCTTGCTTTTGCGCGGATTTAGCTTTGGCGCACATGTGGGAGAGGCGCGGCTTGCAGCGCTGGCGTTGGAAGCACCGGATTACCGCGTGATCCGGTTGACTGTGGATTTGGCCAAAGGCACTCGGCAGGGGGATGTGACACTAATCGTGCCTGCTCTTCCTGAGGCTGCGGCCAACGTACCGACTGATGGCAACGTCACAGATGCGTCCAGCGAAGCCCCGAGGGCAGAGAATTTGACCGATGTGGTCATGCATCTTGAGGCAGATCTGACGGTAGAGCTGTGCCAGATTCGTGTGCCTTTGGAGGGCTTAGGCAAGCTGAAGGCAGGCGATCAGATCGCGTTGCCCTTGGGCACCTTTCCTAATGTTCGGATCAAAGCGCAGAGCGGCAAATGCCTTGGGACTGGAGTTCTTGGACAATTAAACGGGTTGCGCGCGCTGCAACTCGACCACGCACCGCACCATGATCTGCACCCGCAACGGCGGGCGGACGACGCGGAAGGGCTAGAGTTGCCAGTAGTGGATCAGTCTGCGGAGGAAGGCGGTGCGTCTACGCCTCCGATGATTGAGGAGAGCCCGCAGGCGGCACCTTTGCCTGACATGACATCGCTGGACGCGCTTCCACCTGCGGTCGAGGCGCCAGAAAGTGATGACCTGTCCGAGCCACCGGCTTTACCTGATTTGCCGCCTCTGTCTGATCTGCCTGACCTGCCTGATTTAGACAGCCTGCCTGACCTCGCGGATCTGGACATGCTGCCAGACTTAAAGGCTGGCTAGCTTGCGCTTTGTGCGTTCGCAGCAATGTTTTCTAGGGTTGGGCGCAGCCCTTGCAGGTCGTATCCACCTGCCTGTGCCGCGGCCAAAATGGCGTCGACGCTTTGATGCGGCGCTTGGCCTAAGGCCCACATGATGGTGGAGCGTGTGCCAGAAGCACAATAGGCCAGCACTTTACCGCTCTCGCTGCCCGCAGCAATTGCGGTCGCTTGTGCAGTCACGGTGTCCGGCGTCATGGCGCCATGTGTGATTGGCAATTCGGTGAACTCAACGCCTGCGGCGGCCGCGGCCTTGGCCATCACTTGCGCTGCGTGGCTCGGCGGTACTTCCGCGTCAGGGCGGTTACATATCACGTGGCTAAAGCCCATTTCGGCCAGCTCGGTGAAATCACCAGGCTCGATTTGCGGGGCAACGTAATAGCGGTCTGTGAGGGCACGAATATCCATGGCGATGGATTAACGCAGAACGCTTGCAAAAAACAAGCACTTGCGGATCAGCCGCATCAAGCGAGAGCCAAATGGCGTAGATTTGCGGAAGAGTTTAGCCGAGTACAATGCCCATAACGACTATCATCAAACCCAAGGCCGAGGTCATCAGTGCCGCAAGGTTGATCGGAACCACCGATTGCAACACCGCGCGCATCGCTTCTTCCTCCAACTTGGCTGCGCGTGCGCGTGCCACGCGGACAATGCACCAGATTAGTGCTGCCAACCCGAGCACAGAGATGGTCGCACCGCCCCAGATAAGGCCGTCGAAGAGGGTGAAGGAGTCTTTATTTTCCATGCCACCGCGGTACTGCAAACAGGGGGCGGGATCAAGTCAGCCGTTAAAATCAACTGAGATGGCAAAGCGGTAGGTGTCGTCGCGCAAGTCTTGCGGTGCGCGGGCAAAGCGGCGCACCCGTTTTACGGCGCGCAAGGCTGCATCATCCAAGGCCGCATGGCCAGAAGAGCGCATGACCTGCACGGATTGCAAGGCACCAGATGGAGCGATTGAGAGCGCTAGTTTGGTGCGCCCGCGCAGTTGGGTGCCGGAGGGATAGCGTACGGCGCGGCGGACTTTGGCCTGGATTGTCGCCCCCCATTGTGCGCGCAAGGCATTCGCGCGTGACGCACTTTGCGTTGGCGCCGCAGTTGCGGCGGGTACTTCGCGCTGGGCAAGCGATTGTGTCGCGCCATCACGCCCTAAGCCTGCAGCGCGGCGCGGGGCAGCGGGTCGCCTTGGAGGGCGCGGCGAAGCTGCGATATTTTCTGCGACGCGCGGGCTAAGTGCAGGCAGATCCGGCAGCGGTGGTGCCGTGAATTCTCTCTCTGATGGGTTCACAGGAGCCAGTGCGCTGGGTTGGACCGGCGAAGGGTTTCGAGGAGTATTGCTTTGCGGCGACACACCTGTTGGGGCGATCTGAGGGGCTACAGGCTGCGCGATTTTGGGGACCTCTAATGCGCTCATGCGAGGGGGTTGCATGGGCTGCGGGTGCTTGGGAAGCATCGGCCCTGATCCGCGCAGGCGTGGCGCTTCGGGCAAAGCCGCCAAAGTTATGGGCTGCTCGGCTGCTATGGGTTGCACCGCTGCGGGCACCACTTCTGGGTGCTGCGCAGTCTTGAGGGTTGTTACCGCTTCCGGTGGTTGGGTCCATGCGGCAGCGAGTTCTGCATGCTGCGCGCTCGCCGCTTGGACGGTCATAGTGTCCTGACCGCTGGCGGCAGTTGCGGCAACGTCGTTGCTGTCGTGTGTACCCGCCCAGATGCCTAAATGTGCGGCGATTGCGAGCCCCAGAAATATGCCGCCCTCAATGATCCTCATGGCGCAGCCCCGGTTACCAACGCGACGCCTGTCACGCCCTGTGCGGCAAGTTTCGGCAGCAGAGCTGCAAGGGAATTAGCAGGGAAAGAGGCATCCACACGTAGCGATAGAATGCCCTCATGCGTCCGGAGCGCTGTCCATACGCCGTCACCCCGTGCCGCACCGTAGGCCAGTGCACCATCTGCCGCCACAAAAAGGGTCGCCTCTTGCGGGGGTGGCGCTGTTGCGTCGCTGATTGGCAAGGCAACCTCAATCGGGTCTGGTGGCGCGATCTGCGCGCTCATCAAAAAGAAAATCAACAGCAAGAACACCACGTTGATCATCGGCACGATGTTTTCGCTTGGCCGACGGCGTGGGGTATGAAGGGCGAACTGCATTATTCGACCACCACGACTTGGGTAAGGCCCGCGGCGCGCAATTCATCGAGCAGGGTGACCAAGGCCTGCGTGCTGACCCCATCCTTTGCTTTGACCAAAATCGCATCGCTACTCGCGCGCATCAAAGGGGCGAGTGCGCCTGTGATGTCCGAAGTTGCCAAGCCGTTCAGCGTCACGCCAGCTTGTGTCAACATTACCAGCCGAGGGGGCCCTTCATAGGGTGCGCCCGCGCCCGCGGTGGTTAGAGGCAGGGTCGCATCGGTCCCAAACCGTGCGGCCAGCATGAAAAATACAAGCAGTAAGAACACCACATCAATCATGGGTGTGAGGCTTGGCCGCCTGGCGGGCCGGGAGGTCGCAAAGGCAAACATCAGGGTGCGTCTGGCTTTCGGTCTGCCCCTTGTGTCGGCCCGCGGGTGAAAATCGCAGTCGCAGTGGCTTCCATGTCCTGTTGTATGTGCTCGATGATGCTCTCGAACCAGCTGAGCGCCACACCTGCGGGGATCGCAACCGCCATGCCGGCCGCTGTGGTCAACAGGGCCTCCCATATGCCGCCGGCGAGGGCCGCAGGATCGGCGCGGTTGCCAGTTTCTTGCAGCGCCTGAAACGCGTCGATCATCCCAAGTACGGTGCCGAGCAGGCCAAGCAGGGGCGCAGTTGTTGCGATCAATTCGAGGGCGCGCAGGCCTTGGCGCGCTTCTGAGAGGTCTTTGGCAGCATGAATTACCACTTCTTCACGGGCCTGCGCCTCGGTTAGGACTGCATCCATCCGTGCCAACATCGCGGTCGCAGCCATTCGCGCCCGTATGCTACGGCGGCCTGTCACGAGGTCTAGCGCACCTGCCGCATCGCCGCTCTGCCAGCGGGTCACGGCTTGGGGTGTTGCGGCACTTTGCCAAGCGCCGAGGCGTGTGAACCGCCACAATTTCCAGAAGATGAGGGTCAATGTGAGCACCGACAGGCCCGCAATGAGCCAGAGTGTCGGCCCGCCGCGTTCCAAAAAGGCGATCAGTGTGTCAAGGCGCATGCTTGTCTCCCTCGGTTCCCCAAAGCGCCGCCTCAATTGCGTCTAACCCGTCGGTCAGCGCGGCCGGTCCCGGCTGGAGGATCAGTGGGGATTTGATTTCATAGATCCGGTCGTTGGCAACCGCCGGAATGGTGTCCCAGCCGGGCCGTACGGCAATCTTGTCGGGGCGCACTTTTTTACCGCACCACGAGGCGAGGATGACCTCGGGTGCTACGTCGATAACCTGTTGCGCGTCAAGGATGCGCGCGCGGGCGCCCTGTTCGGCTTGCAGGTGCGAAAAGACGTCCACGCCGCCTGCAATCTCGATCAGTTCTGAGGCCCAGCGGATGCCCGATATTGGCGGATCGTCCCATTCCTCAAAGTAAACACGCGGACGGTAGGGGCGTTCTGTGGCCAGCAGGTTATGAATCCGCGCGCGGTATCGGGACACCAATGCTTCTGCTTGTGGTCGGCAATCGGTGAGCGCACCAAGGGTGCAGATCATCTCCAAAATGCCCTCAACAGAGCGTTGGTTGAACGCATGAACGGCAATGCCAGCGCGAATTAACTCGGCCGCGATATCAGCTTGCAGATCAGAAAAGGTGAGGACCAAATCTGGCTTAAGCGCCAAAATCTTCGGCACATCGGCCGAGGTGAACGCCCCAACACGCGGCTTTTCGCGCCGCACCTGGGCAGGTCGGACGGCATAGCCGGTGACCCCAACAATTCGGTCGCTTTGCCCCAGAAGGTAGAGCGTTTCCACGGTTTCTTCGGTTAGACAGACGATGCGTTCTGGGGGAAAGGCCATTATTCGCCTCCTGTATTGCGCACGGTGGCCATCCATTCTTTGGCACCGGCGTGCACCGCGTCATAAACCGCGCGCCCCGTGGCTGCGCCCAAGGCGGTGTGCATGCCTGCATAGACCGTCTCCCCGGGGGGGGCGGCGACGGCGATGCAATCGGTGCCGGTGCCGGTGGCGATGCCGGTAGGTAAGTTGAAGCCTTGAGCAATGACGGCTGCGGTGCGCGCTTGAGCCGCAATGGCCAAAGTCTCGATCAGGGCGGTATCCGCAAGGGCGGTTTTGCAGATCACGGCGACGTTGATCGTTCCCCAGTCCTTGCCAGATCGGTCAAGCCGCGTGCCGATGTGTTCCGCATTAGAAAGGCCCGTCGTCGCGACCGCGCGCACGGTGGTGCCGTCGACACTGGCCGTTCTTTCGGTCACAGCGCGCACATCGCGGGATGTTAGAAAGCACACGTCTGTGTTGCGCCCCAGCTCGTCCAATTCGCCTTGCAACCAGGTGCGGACGTCGAGTTCTGGGGTCAAATCTGCGTTGCGCACCTCGCGCCAAGATATCGCGGGGGCCTCAACAAACCCTGGACTGTTCAAGGTCCAGCTGAGTACACGCAGGGGCGCGTCAAACGGCAGATGTATCCAAGGGCGCGCGATGGTCAGCGGTATCATGGCAACACGTCCAAGGCTTGGAACACCGGGCCTTCGCTCGTTTGTTCAAAATGTGCCGTGATGTGGAAGACCTCTGCGAGGTTTTTAGGCGTTAGCACAGCGCTAGGTGTGCCGTCAGCGACGATGCGTCCTTGGTCCAAGAGGATCAACCGCTGGCAATAGCGCGCGGCCAAACCCAAATCATGCAGCGCACAGAGCACACTGCGTCCGCCTTTGGCGATCTCGGCAAACATTCGCATGGTGGAGACTTGCGCTGCTGGGTCAAGCCCTGCAATTGGCTCATCCGCCATTATGAGCGGCGTCTCTTGCGCCAAAGCGCGCGCGATCAACACGCGGCCCTGCTCGCCGCCCGACAGCTCCGTTGCGGTGCGGGTGGCAAAGTTTTCGAGCCCCATTTGGGCGAGGGCCTTGGTGACCGCCTTTTGATCCTCTGCGCCGGAGGTGCGGTGCGGCAGGCGGCCGAGACGGACAAGTGTCTCGACACTCACTGGCCAAGCGATTTCGCGCGCTTGCGGCAGCCATGCGCAATGTTTGGCGCGCGCTGCCTCCGACAGCTGTGCAAGCGATGCCGCGCCTTCATGTGGCAACAGACCGAGGGTCGCGCGCATCATTGTCGTTTTGCCCGCCCCATTTGGGCCGATGAGCCCAACACATTCGCCTGCGCGGATCGACAGGGAAACGTCATCCACCACCGGACAGTGATCCCGTCGTACGGTAAGGCCCGACAGCTTCAACACTTCTGTCATAAACGCCCCCGCGTTTTGTAAATCAGGTGTAAGAAGAGGGGGGCACCGATCAGGGCCATCAGCACGCCCAATTTCAGGTCGCGGTCTGGCAAGGCGATGCGAACGGCGATGTCGGCCGCCAGCACCATCGCCGCGCCACCTAGGGCAGAAGCCCACAACAGCTGCGAAGGCCGCCCGCCCACAAAGGGGCGCAGAATATGCGGGACCACAAGGCCGACAAAGCCAATTGCACCCGCCACAGCTGTGCCTGCACCTACGCAAGCTGCGGTTCCGATCACCAACGCCAAGCGCAGGCGCGACAGGCGTACGCCCATCGCAGCGGCGGCGTCCTCGCCCAGCGTTAATGCGTCCAAGCCGCGGCCCAAACCCGACAGAAGGAGCCAGCCCACCGCCATGAACGGCAGAGCCAAGGCCACATGCGAGAAGCTGCGGTCCGCCAGCGATCCGAGCATCCAGAAGACGATTTCGGCGGCTGCAAAGGGGTTGGGCGAGAGGTTCAAGACCAATGACGTGAGGGCGGAAGCCAGCGCAGAGATCGCGATGCCTGCAAGAATTAGCGTCAAGGCTTGGCCGCGGGATCCCGCCATGAGCAAGATCAACGCCACGGCGATTACGGCCGCCACAAGCGCCATCAACGGCAGGGCCAGCGCAAAGGCGGCCGCAAGCCCTGTTTGCAGCGCGATCACCGCGCCCAAGCCCGATGCGGCCGAAACGCCGATCAGACCAGGTTCAGCCAGCGGGTTGCGCAGATAGCCCTGCATCGCCGCGCCGGACAGGCCCAGGGACGCACCGATCATCACCGCAAGGATCGCGCGCGGCAGGCGGATTTGTTGCATTACCACGCTCATTGGGCTGCCGTCGGTGGCAAAAAGGCTGGCAAAACTGTGCCCGACGCTCACAGGGGTGGTTCCGCTGACGAGCGAGCCTGCAAAGAGCAGGACCACAAGGGATATCAGCAGCGCATAAAGCTTCATTCTGCGATCACCTTTTCGCGCAGGGCTACCATGCTGCTCAGGGCATCTATGACGTGGGGTGTGCCGCAAATCCAGTCGCTATCTGTCAGCTCGCCCGCGTGATAGGTGCCGCGTAAAGCGCGCAGGGCAGGGTGGTCGAGGTTATCTTCTGCGCGCGCGGCACCGGGGTAATTGCGACCTTGGATGATGACATCGGGGCGCAGCAATACGAGCTGTTCGAGGGATAAAACGCCTACGCTACCAAGGCCTACTTCTTCTGCGACGTTGTCAAACCCTGCGGTGTGCAAGATGTCGCCGGCAAGGCTGTGACGCCCGGAGGAATAGTTGTTTACGTAAGTCAGAGCGGCGCGGGGGCGGCTTTCAGACGCGGCGGAGAGGCCATTCAGGGACGCGTTGAATTCCGCGATCAACTTTTCCGCCTCTGCGGTGCGCCCTAACACCTCGCCCATCTGTCGCAGGCGTTCGGGCACGTCAGATAGCGCTTGTGCGGGCGCGAATAGGACAACCTCAATACCAAGGCCGCGCAGCATCTCGACCGTTGTCGGGGCCGTGAAGGTGCCTGCAACAACCAGATCGGGCTTGAGTAAATAAACTTCCTCTGCGCCAGACCCGTTCGTGGGATAGGCCAGCGCGTCGGTGTACATCGAAGAGCTGTCAGGATCATGGGCGAGCCGCGTCACGGATTGTAATTGCCCCGGTGCCGCCAACATCAGTGCGAGTTGATCCGTGCACAGATTAATGGAGACCACCCGCGCCGGTTGGGTCGGGGTGGTCCCGCCGAAAACGGCCGCCGCGCAAAGCCAGAGCGCTGCGGTAAGAGGTATGTGCCTAGAACGCGGCACGAAGACCAAAATACACGGCGCGGTCCGACGTGCCGTAGCCATTTGAAGTTTGGTATTCCTCGTCCGTTAAATTCTCAAAGCGGACATAGCCTTGGGTGCTGTCGTTAAAGTCGTATTGCACCACAGCATTCAAAACGGTGTAGTCGGCCATCACGTTTCCACCGTCATTGGCGCGGCCCGCGATGTGATTGGCGACCAATTGGCCATTCATGTTGGCACCTAGCGACGCAGAGACGCCCATCACCAAGTCATGCGTGGGGACCCGCACCAGTTGCGCGTCGTCAGCATCTACCGCATCGACATAAGTGTAGGAACCAAACGCCTCAATGCCGGAGGTAAGCGGCGTGGCGGCCGCAACCTCAACCCCACGTGATTGCGACTGACCCGGTGTTTGCGCGTAGGCAAAGGTCGTCATGTCGAAACCGATCAGATTGTCGATTTCGGTCGTAAAGACCGTGGCTTCGACGGACCCACCGTTGTCGAAACGTCGCTCAACTCCGATTTCGGCGCTTTGGCTTTCTTCTGGGGTGAGTGCGGTGTTGCCATAGGACGGCGCGAACAACTCATAGAGCGAAGGCGCGCGGAAGCCGGTACCCAAGCTCGCTCTTAGGGTCGTTGCGTCATCCGTCTGCAAGCTGGCAGCGAACCGGCCCGTTGTGAAGCCACCGAAAACCGAATGGTCGTCGCGGCGAAGGGCAACCGATAGGTCAAGTGCTGCTGTCGGGGCCAGCTTTGCCTCGGAAAAGAAAGAGGTAATCTCGTAGGTGCCGGTGGCCGTATCCGCATCAAAGGTCTCTTCGGAATAACTGCCGCCAAATGCCAGCTGCACGCCGCCCAACTGGGTGACGCTTGTGTTGCTGAGCTCTGTGCGCTCGCCATTGAAGTCTGAGGTGTAGCCGAGGGGGTAGTGCCTCTCGGTGTCCGAGAAACTGAGGCCAACCGTATGATCAACCGCTGTGCCGTCGATTTCGGCATAGACGCGGCCGGCGCGACGGCTGCTTTCGATCGAGTCGTCTGTGTCCGAGTAAGTGTTTGTGGTGACGTCGTAGCCGTCTTGGTTTGTCACGCTGTCTGCAAAGTTGAGCGCAAAGCCGAGGGTGACTGTATCCGTTGCCACAGTTGAGCCTTTGACTGCGAGGGTTGTACCACTAAAGCCGTCGGCTTCTGTGTTGCCGTCGTTTTCGTCTTGGGCGGAAAAGCCGTTGGTATCCGTTTGGGTAAATGTCAACGCAAGCTCGCCGCGTTCAGATTTGGTCGCGGCGCCAAGGGTGGCGGAGCGTGTGCCGTAGCTGCCAACTTCTACATCTACAAAATACTCGGATCCGATTTCGGACGCCCCTCGGGTTTGGATGTTGACGACCCCGGCGATCGCCTCAGAGCCATAGATGGCGGATTGTGACCCCTTCAGCACCTCAACCCGGCCAATGCCACCAGAAGTCAGGCTGCCGAAATCAAATTGGGTTTGCGTGCGGGATGGGTCCGAGACGTCAATGCCGTCGACGTAGACGCCGATGTAGGTGTTGGACAGGCCGCGCAACCGCAGCGTCGCCGACGCGCCCAGGCCCCCGTTGCCTGAAACAGATACGCCGGGCAGGTAGTCCAATGTTTCCACGATGCGCGCCGCTGGTGCTGCGTTGAGGTCTTCTTGGGTCACGACCTCGACGCTCGCGCCGGTGCGGGCGGTTTCAGTCGGGGTTTGGCTTGCCGAGATTGTAATGGTGCCAAGGTCAAACACATCTTGGGCAGACGCAGCATGCGGCAAAGTCGCCAACGCCAACGCGGAAGCCGAAGTGAGGAGATTTTTCATGAGATATCGGTCCCTTTCCTGGAACACAGAGCGCCCGTCACGGTGCGCAAGACAATAGAGACAGGGAAAGGGAACTCCTTTCCGCAGCGGTGAAGTGTCACCAAAGCGGTCAGGCCGCCGATAGGAACGCACCCCGCGTTCATATCCGGGTGATCACTTTGGCAGGTCTCCTGACTTGCGGGTCGTAGCGCTTGCCGAACCTTCCCGATGCGGCCTTGAACCGCACCAGTGGCATATATCGACAGCACTCACCGCTTACAGTTGCGGGGGCAGTCACGGCATTGCATTGGGGTCGACCCCGCCGCGCACCGCGTTCCCTTTAACGACGAGTCGCCCCGCCGAACCAAAGTGGATTTGGGTTAATCGCTTTGATCGCATCGATCAAGGCAAGAATGCGACGCGTTGGTTGCAATCAACGGCAAAGCGGCCTTGCAGGGCCGGGCGCAGACCGTTACCTGTGCCGCCTCAGAACGCTATGCTACAGGGAACCTGCGCCGATGACTGATACTGCTACGAATGCCGAAAGCTACCGTGTGACCGCAGATGAGCTGCGCCAGTTTATCGAACGGATGGAGCGTCTTGACGCCGAAAAGCGCGATCTTGCCGAACAGCAAAAAGAGGTGATGGCAGAAGCGAAAGCTCGCGGTTACGACACCAAAGTCATCCGTAAAGTGATCGCCCTGCGCAAGCGCGAGCCGGATGACATCGCCGAGGAAGAAGCGGTGCTGGAAATGTACAAAGAAGCGCTGGGCATGAGCTGATCGCTTAGGGTGCGATGAGGGTCACGCCAGGCATGCGCTGAATAAGGTCCACATCCTCGTCATAGATGTCCGTCATCTCGTTGATGAGGGTCTCGGTCCAGCCGGGCATGTCCAATTCTTCCTCGAACGCGTCCTCTAGGGCAAATTTGTCTAAAAAGGCTGAGATAACCCGCCTCTTTTGGATCTCAGTCATTACTGGATGCTCTTTCAGGTATTTGCGAAAGCGCTTCATGCCCTCTGGCGCCATAATGTCGGTAAGCAGATCAAAGCCACCGATGATTTTGGTGCCATGCTCAAGCGCTGCTAGCTCTCGGATGATCTGCGCCCACAAAAGCGGTGTGTCCTCGTGGCACCAAACGGTGATGGAAACGTTTGGGGCTGCTCGGCGTATCTCAGCCAGGGTGTCGGACCATCTGACGTCATGTGGCTTTGCGTTGCCCATGAGCGTTTTTAAGTCGCTGTGTGGGGTGTGCGCATAGACCGCCGGCAGAAACGAGGCAGGGTTTCGTATGGCGATGAATAATTCCACCGCGTCATGCGGAAAGATCTGAGCGATTTGCTGCATGCGCACCGCCGCGTTGGGGTAGAGCCGGCCTGCGCGCATACCCGCACGCGGCGCACCGAAGAGGTGGACATGGCTCAGCACTACACGGTCCGATATTTCAGTGTCCAATATCGCGTCCAAAAGCACATCTCGCGCACCGGGCGCTGGGGCTGATCCATCAAGAGCCGAGAATGTCTCCCGCAGCAGCTTGCGATACCGCGCAGGCTCTGGAATTGAGATGCCACGGGGTGCAAAATCATCCGCGTTACGCTGCAAGCACCTGATAATGCGATCTTCCTCAGTGAAATGCGCGCCGGCATGAAGCACAATTTGCATGGTGGTCAAAATAATCCTGTTTCAAATATGGTGCAGATATACTGGTTCTGGGAGGAGATCAAAATGGCGAAATTTGTTTAAAAAGAAGTGTAGGATTGAGCGACAAGCCCGAGGCGATAAAATCGTGAATTTCCCCCTTGCACCTCGTTTGTAGTGGTATTAAACGGCGCAGCAGTGCCCCTATAGCTCAGCTGGTAGAGCAACTGATTTGTAATCAGTAGGTCCGCGGTTCGAGTCCGTGT
>CBFHKQ010000041.1:0-17772 GCA_965656435.1 uncultured Pseudosulfitobacter sp.
CCCATAGACATGTTGTTGGGGCAATGGTCCCAAGTGCAGGACGCGTTGAAAAGTGGGCGCAATTTGGCGGCGCTGTTAGAGGTGGTCCCTGCGGAGCGCGCGCGCATGGCGTTGCCGCGCCCAGCCGCGAAGATCGTGGCGAAGGATTTGCACGTTGTCCCGCCCGGTACAAAAAAAGCGAGCCTGCGCGGCGTCAGTTTTGAGGTGCGCCCCGGACAAGTGTTGGGCGTCATCGGGTCATCTGGGTCGGGCAAGTCGTCGCTAGCGCAGGCGTTGACGGGGCTTTGGCCTCCGGCGGCCGGCACGCTGTCGTTTGATCAGGCTGGCTTTGCGCAGTACGGTGCGGATGATCTTGCGTCCTATGTCGGCTACCTGCCACAACGCGTCCCGCTTTTTGGGGGGACCATTGCGCAGAACATCGCGCGGCTCGCCGCGTTTCCGGATGAGGGCGCGGTGATCCGCGCGGCAAAAGCGGCTGGTGCACATGACATGATCCTGGCGCTGCCTGAGGGGTATGACACCGCGCTGAGCTACGGACGCGCGCCGCTATCGGGGGGGCAGGTACAGCAAATCGGCCTCGCGCGGGCGCTCTATGCTGATCCGGTTATGGTGGTGTTGGACGAACCGAATGCCGCTTTGGATCATGATGCTATCCTCGTTTTAAATCGGGCCATAAGCCGCCTGAAGACAGATGGCTGCGCGGTCTTCGTCATGGCGCATCGGCCTTCCGCGATTGAGGTTTGTGATTTGTTGTTGATCCTCGATCAAGGCGCCCCTGTTGCGTTTGGGCCAAAAGAGGAGGTGCTGCGGGACACTGTTATCAATCACCGCGACTTTAAGCCGGTTCCCCGGCGCGCGGGAGGCAGGGGATGACAGCACCGATTGAAAAACAGGCAGAGGACGGGCCCGTTTGGCGCGTTACGCGGCACGTCGCACTTGGTGCAATTGCGCTTGGTATGCTGCTTGTGGGGTTGATCCTATGGGGCGCAAGGGCGCAAATTTCAGGCGCAGTGATTGCGCCGGGTCAACTGACCCCTGCGCAAGAGCGCCAAGTGGTGCAGCACCCGACCGGCGGCGTCATCGCGCAGGTTTTGGTGTCCGATGGCGATCATGTGGTTGCTGGGGATGTGGTCATGATCCTCGAAGGGCAACCGCTCAAATCGCAACTGGCTGTAGTAGAACGTGCATTGTTCGAACTGATGGCGCGTCAAGTACGTCTGATGGCAGAGCGGGACCAGAAAGACGTGATAGCCTTTCCGGAAGCCTTGCGCGATGCCGCGGCAGGCCGCCCGGATGTGGCTGAATTGATGTTGGGGCAAAAGGCGCTGTTCCAGGCGCGCCAGCAATCCGCCGCGCAAGAGGTGGCGCAGTTGCAAAAGCGGATCGCTCAGCTGCAACAGCAAATGAGAGGAATGCGCGCGCAAACACAGGCGTTGGCGACCCAACGCGCCCTTTTGCAGCAGCAATTAACCCAACAAGAGGGTCTGTTGGCCAAAGGGTTGGCACAATCCAACGCGGTGCTAGAGACACGCGGGGCCATCGCGCGTGTGCAGGGCGGGATGGCCGAATTGGCCGCCGCTGAGGCAGAGGCAGAGGGGCGGATCACGGAAATTGAACTGCAAATCCTCCAGCGGGGCACAGCCCGCAGGGAAGATGCCATCGCGCGCCTGCGCGACCTGCGGCACCGCGAACAAGAGGTCATCGCAGAGCGCGCGGCCTTGGTCGCAGACATCGAAAAATTGCACCTGCGCGCGCCGATGTCGGGTATTGTCTATGACACGGGACCCCAAACGGTGCGCGCGGTTCTGCAGCCGGCCGAGCCGGTCCTGTATATCGTGCCGCAAGATGGCCCATTGCGGGTGACAGCACAAATTACGCCTCGCGACATTGATTACATCCAAATCGGTCAAGAGGTCAGCCTCAGGTTCAGCACGCTGTCCCAGCGCAACACGCCGGTGCTGTCGGGGCAGGTGGCGCAGATCTCTGCTGATGTGATCGAAAATACCAAGGATACAGGCGCGCATTACCGTGTCGAAATCACGCTTTCGTCCGATCAAATTGCGATGCGCGAAAGCCCCAGCCGCTTGGTGCCCGGCATGCCAGTGGAGGTTTTTGTACACACAGGCACGCACACACCGCTGCGGTATTTAATCAAACCTGTGGCCGATTATTTTGCCCGTGCGTTTCGCGCAGCTTAAAAGGTCAAAGCCCGCATATCCCCCCTTTTTATCCGCTGCGCTGCGGGCTAGCCTGCGCCGGAACCATGAAGGGAGATGGACCATGAGCTTTGAGGAAAAACTGGCCGAAATGGGGGTCACATTGCCTGACGCACCAGCACCTGCGGCAAATTATGTACCCTACGTACAGGTGGGCGATATTCTATATGTCTCGGGTCAAATCTCTGGCGGTGCGGAGGGTCTGATCGTTGGTAAATTGGGCGATGATCTGGATGTGGCGGCAGGTGCTGTGGCGGCAAAAACGTGCGCAATCAATCTCTTGGCGCAAGTCAAAGCGGCTTGCATGGGCGATTTGGACAACCTGATCCGCGTGATCAAACTGACGGGTTTTGTGAACTCGACCGGTGATTTCACGGATCAGCCGGAGGTCATTAACGGCGCTTCGGATTTCTTGGCCGAAGCGCTCGGTGATGCGGGCAGCCACGCGCGCGCGGCTGTCTCTGCGGCGGCCTTGCCGCGCGGCGTTGCGGTTGAAATCGAAGGCATCTTTCAAATCCGATGACACCGTCTTTGCCCGTCGCCTTTTTGGATAGGCCGCTGGCGCACCGCGCTTTGCATGACGTTGGCGACGCGCGTCCGGAGAACAGCCGCGCGGCGATTGCCGCGGCGATGGCGCAGGGCTACGGCATCGAAATTGACATCCAGCAAAGTGCGGATGGCGTGGCAATGGTCTTTCACGATTATGCCTTGGACCGGTTGGCTGAGGCGGAAGGCCCGTTGCGTGCGCAAGATGCGGCGGCGCTGGCTAAGATACCTTTGCGCGGCGGCGCAGAGGGGGTGCCCACGCTTGCGCAAGTCCTGTCGGATGTCGCTGGGCGCGTGCCCGTCTTGGTTGAGATCAAAGACCAAGACGGCGCGATGGGGCCAAATGTTGGGTCCCTTGAGGCGGCTGTCGCGGCCTGCATCGCAGATTATGCGGGACCATTGGCGGTGATGTCGTTCAACCCACACTCCGTGGCAAAGATGGCATCTCTTTGTCCGCATGTTCCCCGCGGGCTGGTGACGTCGTCCTATGATCCAACGGATTGGCCGCTGTCTGAGGCGCGCTGCGCAGAACTGCGGGCCATTGCGGATTTTGACCGCGTTGGCGCGTGCTTTATCAGCCATGAAGCCAAAGACCTTGCACGCCCCCGGGTGGCGGAGCTGAAGGCGCGCGGTGCGGCCCTTTTGTGCTGGACAATCACTGGTGCCGAGCAAGAACAGGCGGCCCGTGCCGTAGCGCAGAATATCACTTTCGAAGGCTATCTGCCTGAGGTCGTCCGTTGAATTTTGTCACAGGTGACACAGGTCATGCAGCGGCAAAAGAGAGCGGGCAGCGATGAGCGCACAAGAAGTTGAAATCACGGTAATCGGCTCACTGCGCGAGATTGCGCCGGCGGAATGGGATGCCTGCGCCTGCCCAGAGGCTGCGTTGGGCGGGCGCCCGTTGGACCCGTTCACAACGCATCGATTTTTGCACGCGCTTGAGGCATCTGGGTCGGTTGGGCCTGGCACGGGGTGGCAGCCGCAATACCTGATCGCGCATATGGCAGGCCAGATCATTGGGGTGGCACCGCTCTACGCGAAATCTCACAGCCAGGGCGAGTATATTTTTGACCACAACTGGGCCCATGCGCTCGAGCGGGCCGGCGGGCGTTATTACCCCAAATTGCAGATCGCGGTCCCGCATACGCCTGCAACGGGGCGGCGATTTTTGGTGCATCCAGATTTTGCGGAAACAGGGTTTCAGGCGCTGTTGCAAGGGGCGCTGCAATTGGCTGAAAACAACCGGCTGTCGTCACTCCACGCCACCTTCTGCACACAGGAAGAGGCAGCGCTCGGGGCAGAGATGGGCCTCTTGCCGCGTTTGACGCAACAGTTTCACTGGGTTAACAACGGCTACCGCGATTTTGACGATTTCCTCGCCTCGCTGAGCAGTCGAAAGCGCAAGAACATCCGCAAGGAACGCGCGCAAGCCCAAGGCTTTGGTGGCGAGATTGAGGTTCTGACGGGCGACGCCCTTGAGCCGCATCACTGGGACGCGTTTTGGGAGTTCTACCAAGACACCGGCGCGCGCAAATGGGGCACCCCCTATCTGACACGGGCGTTTTTTGATGTGGCCCAAGAGACCCTGCGCGATTTGATGTATCTGGTGCTGGCCAAACGCGATGGCCGCTACGTGGCGGGGGCGTTGAACTTCGCAGGCGCAGAGACGCTTTATGGCCGCTATTGGGGGTGTAACGAACACCATCCCTGCCTTCATTTTGAGCTGTGTTATTACCAAGCCATCGACATCGCGATCCAAGGTGGGTTGGCTCGGGTCGAGGCCGGCGCGCAAGGCGAGCACAAGCTCGCGCGTGGGTATTTGCCGACGCCCACGCATTCTTTGCATTGGTTGCGCGACCCGGGCTTTTCAGATGCTGTGGCGCAATATCTGGACGCGGAGCGCGCCGCCATCGAAGATGAGATCGACATCCTGACCGATTATGGCCCCTTCAAGAAAATTCAGGTGGAGGAACAGCAATGACCGATAAACTTAGCTCGGAGACCCGTGACACCCTGCTTGATCCGCTCAAAGCGACAGGCTGGGCCGAAGTGTCCGGGCGCGATGCGATCACCAAGACCTTTACCTTTGACGATTTCACCGATGCGTTCGGCTGGATGACGCGGGTCGCGATCTGGGCCGAAAAATGGGACCACCACCCCGAATGGGACAATGTCTACCGCAAGGTAAATGTTACGCTGACGACCCATGATGTAGGTGGTCTCAGCACGCTTGACGTTAAACTGGCCCGCAAAATGGACGGGCTTGCGGGGCAGTCCTAACGCCGGTGCGGCACGAAAAAAGGCACCCCTAGAAAGGGTGCCTTGATCACGTCGCGGGGAGCAAGCAGCGCCTGCCGCGCCATATCTTACATGTTGGCCAAAAGGCCCTCGCCCGCCGATACGTCACAGACGCCGGGGCCTTCTTCTTCTTGGAACAGGGTCACTTTGCCATCGTCAACCAGCATCGCATAGCGCTTGGAGCGTGCCATCAAACCCGCAGGGGGCGCGTCAAAGTTCATGCCGATGGCTGTGGTGAAGGCGCTGTCGGCATCTGCCAACATGGTGATGCCCGCTTCGGTGGCACCGGTGGCCTCGCCCCAGGCCTTCATGACGAATGGGTCGTTGACGGAAACGCAGATGATTTCGTCTACGCCCTTGGCGTCAAATTGATCCTTGGTGCGGATAAAGGATGGCACGTGCGCCGAATGGCAGGTCGGGGTAAAGGCGCCCGGAACCGCGAAGATGACCACTTTGCGCCCGGTGGTTTTGTCGGCCAATGCGACCGGTGCGGGGCCCTCTGCGCCCAAGTGAACCAGCGTTGCCTCTGGCAGCGTATCGCCTTGTGAAATTGCCATGTGTTGCAGCCTTTCAGGAATTGCGTTGAACTTGATCTTCGATATAGGGTCCGCGGCGGGGTTGGACCAGCCCGGAACATAAAAAGGGGAAGCGCGTCGTGCGTCATGTGATCGTCGTCGGGGCCGGCCAAGCGGGGGCGTCTTGCGTTGCCAAATTACGCAATGCTGGGTTTGAGGGCGACGTGACCCTGATCGGGGCGGAGCCTGTGCCTCCCTATCAACGGCCGCCGCTGTCCAAGGGCTATCTCATGGGGGACATGACGCAGGACCGTTTGTTCCTGCGGCCTGAGAGTTTTTATGCAGAGCACGACATAACGCTGCGGTTGGGCAGTCGGGTGACAGGCATCGATGCGGCTGCGCGGCAGGTGATGCTGGACACAGAGACGCTTTCCTATGACGCGCTGGTGTTGGCTACAGGCTCTGCGCCGCGGCGGTTGCCTGCCGCGATTGGTGGCACCCTGCCGGGAGTGTGCGTGGTGCGCGATTTGGGGGATGTTGATGCGATGCAGCCGCATTTCGGTAAAGGTAAGCGGGTGTTGATAGTGGGGGGTGGCTACATCGGCCTAGAGGCCGCCGCGGTCGCCGCAAAGCTGGGACTAAAGGTCACTTTGGTGGAGATGGCAGATCGTATTTTGCAGCGCGTTGCCGCCACAGAGACCAGCGATTATTTCCGCGCGCTGCATCAGCAGCACGGCGTCGATATCCGCGAAGGTGTGGGCCTGACCCGCCTGACCGGCACGGACCACGTGACGGGCGCGGAGTTGAGCGATAACAGCACATTGGACGTTGATTTCGTGATTGTCGGTGTGGGCATCGCACCGGAGCAAGAGCTGGCTGAGGCAGCGGGGCTGACCTTGGACAACGGGATCGCGACGGACGCCTACGGCCGCACGTCTGACCCGCATATCTGGGCGGCGGGTGATTGTGCCTCATTTCCTTATAACGATCAGCGCATTCGCCTTGAAAGCGTGCCCAACGCGATTGAGCAAGCCGAGGTTGTGGCCCGCAACATCATGGGCGAAGCGGTCGCCTATACTGCCAAGCCGTGGTTTTGGTCGGACCAATATGATGTGAAATTGCAGATCGCAGGATTGAACACCGGCTATGATCAGGTGGTCACGCGTGACAGCGGCGGGCCGGTGTCCTTCTGGTATTACCGCGCGGGCCAGTTGCTGGCGGTGGACGCAGCAAACGATCCGCGTGCCTATATGATCGGAAAACGCCTGATCGAGGCCGGCAAAAGCGCGGATCCTGCCATCGTGGCGGACCCCAATGCCGATCTAAAGCCGCTTTTGCAGGCGTGAGAATTATCGCGGGTCATTGGCGCGGCACGGCGCTCGCGCAGGTCGGCAAGGGCGATGCGGGCGCACACCTACGCCCCACTTCCGACAGGGTCCGCGAGAGCCTGTTTTCCATGTTGGTCCACCGCGGCGTGATTGAAGGCGCGCGGGTGCTCGACCTTTTTGCAGGGACTGGCGCGCTGGGGCTTGAGGCGCTGTCGCGCGGCGCTGCATCGGCTGTGTTTGTGGAAAACGGCCGCGTGGGCGCGCGGTTGATTGAGGACAACCTGAAAAAACTGGGTGCGGCAGAGGTGGCGCGTCTGATGCGGTTGGACGCCACGCGCCTGCCAGCCGTTGACGTGTCGCAAGCCGCTGGATTTGATCTGATCTTTTTGGATCCGCCTTATGGCAAGGCGATGGGGCAAAAAGCATTGGCGGCTGCGCGTGATGGCGGTTGGGTTGCGCCCGGTGCCTGCATTGTCTGGGAAGAAAACGCACGCCAAACCGCCCCTGCGGGTTTTTTGGTGCTGGATGCGCGGCGCTTTGGCGACACCCATGTGACCCTCTTGGAGGCCACATAGATGGGCGAGATTGGGGCAGGTCTGTGGGCGGCGTTGCAGCTGATTGTGACGCTCGATGCTGAGCTGATGCAAATCACGCTACGCTCGTTGCACGTCAGCCTAACGGCCACGGTGATCGCTTGCGGGATTGCGCTGCCGCTGGGAACATGGCTTGCGGTGCGGCGGTTTCGGTATCGCCGCTTGGCGATTGCTGTGCTGAATGCGCTGATGGGGTTGCCGCCCGTTGTTGTGGGCCTGCTCGTCTATCTGCTTTTGTCGCGGGCGGGACCCTTCGGAGTGCTGGGCCTGTTGTTCACGCCGACGGCGATGATCATCGCCCAGGTCATCATCATCACGCCGTTGATTGCCTCGGTCACCCATCAGGCCATGCGCGAGCTTTGGGCCGAATATCATGATCTGCTGGTGTCCTTGAACACGTCCAAGGCGCAGCGCGTTAAGACCCTGTTGCGTGATGGGCGGCGAACCTTGTTGACTGCGGGCCTTGCAGGCTTTGGCCGCGCGATTGGCGAGGTAGGGGCCATCATGATTGTGGGCGGCAACATCGATAACCTCACCCGTGTACTGACGACCGCGATTGCGCTTGAAACGTCTAAGGGCGATTTCGCCCTCGCGCTGGGGCTTGGGTTTGTCCTTATTGCCTTGGCGCTGATCGTGAACCTCAGCATCCACATGGTTTCCCGCACCGAAAGCGACCGGCGATGGTGATCTTTCCACTGACATTGCAGGGCGCCACCGTGCAGCGGCGCGGCCGGGTCCTGTTGGGCCCGATGGACCTGCAACTGCGCGCCGGTGGGTTTACGGTTGTGTTGGGGCCAAACGGTGCGGGTAAAACAACATTGCTGCGCGTGATGCACGGGGTGGAGCGGCTGAGCGCTGGCAGCGCTGGCTGGGCCGTGACCGACAGGGCGGCGCGCGAAAAGCAATCCTTTGTCTTTCAAACCCCCATCTTGCTGCGCCGCTCCGTTGCAGAAAACCTAACTTATCCGCTGCGGCTCAAGCGGCGCGGACGGGCAGAATGCCAAGCGCAGGCCCTGAACTGGGCTACGCGCATTGGGCTGCAAGACGCGCTCAGCCTGCCTGCCCGCCGCCTCTCCGGGGGTGAAAAGCAAAAGCTCGCGCTTGCGCGGGCGCTGATTACAGACCCGGATGTGTTGTTCTTGGACGAGCCGACTGCAAACCTCGACGGCCGCTCCAAGCGTGAGATTGAGGTGCTTTTGCAGGCCGCTCATGCCGGTGGGACAACGATTGTGATGGCCACGCATGATTTGGGCCAGGCGCGCCGACTGGCCCGCGATGTGGTCTTTTTGCTGCGGGGGCAAATCCAGGATCAAGGCCCTGCAAGCGCTCTCTTTGACGGGGCCCGAAGTGCCGAATTCACCCGCTTCATCCAAGGAGATATCGTCGAATGAGTTTTCGCCTTTTGTCTTTTGTTTGCGCACTCAGCATATTCTTATGGTCGCCAATTGTGAGCCAAGCAGAAACCATTCGCCTGGCGGTGACAACCTCGTTCAACAATTCCGGGCTCTCGGATGTGTTGTTGCCCGCGCTGACCGCAGAGACGGGCATAAAGGTTGAGATGTTGGTGGTCGGCACGGGGCAGGCCCTGCGGCTGGGTCGGGCGGGCGATGTGGATGCAATCTTGGTCCACTCTCGCGCTGCCGAAGAGGCCTTTGTCGCCGAAGGCTACGGCACCCACCGGCGCGAGATTATGTACAATGATTTTGTGCTTGTCGGCCCGCAGGACGATCCGGCCGAGATTGCGGCGGCGATTTCTGCGCAGGATGCGTTAGAGCGGATCGCGGCGACCCGCGCGCTTTTTATCAGCCGCGGCGACGACAGCGGCACGCACCGGCGTGAGCTAGCCCTTTGGGACAGCGCGCAGCAGACACCCGAGGCCGATTGGTACCGTGCCGTTGGCGCAGGGATGGGTGCCAGCCTCAATACGGCCGCAGGTCTGGGTGGCTATATCCTGACAGACCGGGCAAGCTGGCTCAATTTCGGCAATCCGCGCGGGCTCGCACTGTTGTTCGAAGGCGATCCGGTGCTTTTTAATCAATACAGCTATCTGCCCGTCTCGCCCCAGCGGCACCCGCATGTGGCGCACGCAACAGCGCGTCGGCTTGAGGCATGGCTGAGCCGCGACGCAGGTCCGCTCATCGATGGCTACCGCATCGACGGCCAGCGGCTTTTTACTTTTAACGCGCGCTAGGGGGCGACCTTAATAGGTTGGGTGAAACTTGCCTGCGGGCGAGAGGGTAAAGATCTCCACCCCTGTTTCCGTCACCCCAACAGAGTGTTCAAACTGCGCCGAGAGGGATTTGTCCCGCGTCACAGCAGTCCAATCATCTGCAAGCGTCTTGGTCTCTGCGCGGCCCAAATTCACCATCGGCTCAATCGTGAAGAACATGCCGGGCTCCAGCACCGCACCGGTTTGGGGCCGGCCATAGTGCAGCACATTTGGCGGCGCATGGAATACGCGGCCCAGCCCGTGCCCGCAAAAATCGCGCACAACGGACATGCGGTGCGCTTCGACAAAGCTTTGGATTGCGTGGCCGATGTCGCCAAAGGTGTTGCCGGGTTTCACGGCCTCAATCCCGCGCATCAGCGCATCATGGGTCACCTCGATCAGGCGCTCGGCCTTGCGGGGCAGCTTGCCTGCGACAAACATCCGCGAGGTGTCTCCGAACCAACCGTCCACGATCACGGTCACATCAATGTTCAGAATATCGCCATCCTTGAGGGTCTTGTCGCCTGGAATGCCGTGACAAACCACGTGGTTCACGCTGATGCAGCTAGCGTGTTGATAGCCTTTGTAGCCGATTGTGGCCGATGTTGCCCCGGCGGCCTCCACCATGTCGGTGATGATCTTGTCGATCGCGCCTGTTGTTTGGCCGGGAAAGACATGCTCCGGCATCGCATCCAGGATCTGTGCCGCCAAGGCCCCAGCCGCGTGCATGCCCGCGCTGTCCGAGGGGTCATAGATGCGGATGCCGTCTTTGGTCAGGCGGCCACGATCGTCAATATTCACCGCAATGCTCCGTTACCTTGGGTTTTTCTGATATATAATGCAGCCGCGGCAAAAGCTAAATGGCAATCTCAAGGGGCGCGGCAAGGTGAATGCCTTGGGGTGTGATGTCGGTGCCAAAGCATAGGGTTTCAACGCCCTTCGCGCGTGCAGCCTCATAGGCAGCGGCATAGGCTGGGTCGATATCCCGGGCGAGGGACAGCTTGCTACAATCGGTGCGCTGCACCAGATAAAGCATCACGGCCCGGTGCCCGTCGCCCACCATCCGCGCCAATTCGTCCAAGTGTTTTGCGCCGCGCGCTGTCACGCTGTCGGGAAATTCGGCCAAGCCTGCCTGCCGCGATAGGGTGACGGATTTCACCTCCACATAGACATCGGGCAATCCGTCCGTCTGAAGCAGGAAATCGATCCGGCTTTTATCCCCGTATTTCACCTCTGGTCGGACGGTGTCATAGGCCGCAAAGGCTGCAATCTGGCGCGCGTCAAGGGCCGCGCGGATCATGCGGTTGGGAATACCCGTGTCCACGCCTGTGAAATGCCCGTTCTCGTGATCGACTAAGCGCCATCCGAATTTGAGCTTTTTGCGCGGATCGTTATTCGGCTCCAACCAGACTTGCTGCCCCGGCTCCGCCAACCCCATCATCGAGCCGGGATTGGCGCAATGGGCCACCACGTCGCGCCCATCCTGCAACCGGCAGTCCGCTAAAAAGCGTTTATACCGTCGGATCAGCCGGGCGGGGACAAGTTCGGTTTGAAAGCGCATGGCGGCAGGCCTATACCTTAGCGCAACAACGCTCAAGAGAGGTCGCCTTACATGCCAAACCCCACCGCCGCCATGCTCGTCATAGGCGATGAAATTCTGTCGGGCCGTACAAGGGATGCGAATATGCATTATCTGGCGGGCCAGTTGACGGAACAGGGCATCGACCTGCGAGAAGTGCGCGTGGTGTCGGATGATGCACCTGCAATCATCGCGGCGGTCAAGGCGCTGTCAGCAGGGTATGATACGGTCTTTACCAGTGGCGGTATTGGGCCCACGCATGATGACATCACGGCGGATTGTATTGCCGAAGCGTTTGGGGCGCATATTGATGTGCGCGCAGATGCAGCGGCACTTTTGCAGGCGCATTACGACCGCCAAGGAATGGAGTTTAACGCCGCCCGCCAGCGGATGGCGCGTATCCCCGATGGGGCGGCCTTGATTGACAACCCCGTTTCGGTGGCGCCAGGCTTCACTCTCGAAAACGTGCATGTCATGGCCGGTGTGCCATCGGTATTCCAAGCCATGGTCGCCAGCGTTTTGCCCACGCTTACCGGCGGTGCACCGCTGATCAGCCGTAGCCTGCGCATCGACCGAGGCGAAGGCGATATTGCGGGCCCCTTAGGTATGTTGGCAGGCGAATATGAGGATCTGTCCATCGGTTCTTATCCCTTCCAAAAAGACGGTAAATACGGCGCCAACGTCGTGATCCGCGGTACGGACGCCGCCCGTGTAGATGCCGCACTGGCCCAGCTTGCGGATGTATTTGCGGCGTGAGCGGGGCGCCGGCCACATGCCTTTTTGAGGTCTGCGATCAGACTTGGCCGGCGGCGGCAGAGCATCACGTCGGCCCTTGGCTGCTGCGCGCCAGTCCGGGTGGCGGCAAGCGGGTGCGGGCCGCCTCGGCCACCGGCCCTGTGGGTGCGGGCGACATTGCCGTGGCTGAGGCCGCCCTGCACGATCTTGGTCAACCCCTCCTTTTCCAAGTTCGCCCGGGCGATGAGGTAGTGGATACCGAGCTCGCGGCGCGCGGCTATGCCCTCATCGATCCGGTGGTAATGCTCACCGCGCCCATCGCACAGTTGATGGACCAGCCCATTCCCAAGGTGACGGCTTTCGCCATTTGGGAGCCGCTCGCCATCATGGAAGAGATTTGGGCCGCAGGCGGCATTGATGCAGCGCGGTTGGATGTTATGGCGCGTGCCACAGTCAAAACGGGCATTCTATCGCGGTGGAACGAAAAACCCGCGGGCGTGGCCTTTGCGGCCTGTTACACGGACACCTGCATGGTCCATGCCGTTGAGGTTTTGCCGCATCAGCGGCGTCAAGGCGTGGCCCAATGGATGATGCGTAAGGCCGCCTTTTGGGGGGCAGAGCAGGGCGCGACCCGTATTGCCGTCCTCTGCGTGGCGCAAAATCACGCCGCCTTAAGTCTTTACCGCGCGCTCGGGTTTGCCGAGGCGGGGCACTACCATTACCGTTTCAAAGAGGGTGGAATATGACAGATAAACCGCAACGCACCGGGCCAACCGCGCTCGATCTGCCGATGATGGACCCGCTTCCGGCGGAGACGCAGAAATACTTCGACATTTGCCAAGACAAGCTGGGCATGGTGCCCAATGTCTTGCAGGCCTATGCGTTTGACGTGGAAAAGTTGAACAGCTTTACCGCGCTTTATAATGACCTGATGTTGGGCGCATCCGGCCTGAGCAAGCTGGAGCGCGAGATGATCGCCGTGGTCGTGAGCGATGTGAACAAATGCTTTTATTGCCTGACGGCCCATGGCGCCGCGGTGCGCGCGTTGTCGGGCGATCCGATTTTGGGCGAACAGCTGGTGATGAACTGGCGCGTTGCGGACTTAACGCCGAAACATGTGGCCATGCTGGAATTTGCCGAAGCCATTACAATCGCCAGCGCCAAAACCAGCGAAGCGGACCGCCAAGCGCTGCGCGATGTTGGTTTTTCAGATCGTGACATCTGGGACATCGCTTCGGTCGCAGCCTTCTTTAACATGACCAACCGCGTGGCCAGTGCAACGGACATGCGCCCCAACGACGAATACCACAGTCAACACCGGTGATCCTGTCGCGCGGCATAACGGGGGTGGTTGCCGCCTTGTGCGCAAGTTTGCTGCTGATCGGCGAGGCGCGCGCGCTTGAGTTGATGCTGCCCGCAAATGCGCGCCAAACTGGGGTGCGTGACAGCGCTCTGGATGCCTATGCCGCGCCAATCACGCCCTATGAGCCATCCCGTGGCAGAGCCGAGACACGGGTGGTTGAGGGGATGGTGCAGCGCGCAGCGTGGCGGATCAGCTCGCCGGGGCTGACCGCTTTGCAGGTTTTGCAGCCCTTGCGAGCGCAGCTTGTGGAGGCGGGTTTTTCGGTGCAGTTGGAATGCGATCAAGCGACCTGCGGCGGGTTTGATTTCCGCTTTGGCACTGAAGTGTTGCCAGCGCCCAACATGCGGGTCAACTTGCGCGCCTTTCGGTTTCTGACCGCGACCATGGGGCCCGTCGAGGCGCCTGACCGGGTGATCACCCTGATGGTATCGACCACCGCCACCGCCGCCTATGTGCAGATCATCAAAGCCGGTGGTCCCCCAGATGCGCGCGTCGTGGTGCAGCCCCAAGGCGCAGATATCCTGCCGCTCGCGGCACCCGCGCCAGCCGAAGCAGAGGACTTTGCCACGCGATTGCGGGTTGCGGGGCGGCACATTCTGACCGGGCTAGATTTTGAAACTGGAACTTCGGATTTAGGCACTGGACCGTTTGAGGTGTTGCAGGCGCTTGCGGATTTCATGGACGACAACCCGGCGGTTAAGATCGTCTTGGTGGGCCATACTGACAGCGTGGGCGGCTTGGAGGGCAACATTGCCCTGTCGCAACGGCGCGCGGCGGCGGTGCGCGCGCGCTTGGCTCAAGATTATGGTGTGGATGCGGATCGGATCACCGCCGAAGGGGCGGGTTTTCTGGCGCCTGTGACGTCGCATCTCGATGCTGCTGGGCGCGAGGTGAACCGGCGCGTTGAGGCTGTTTTACTGTCCGAATAGCGCCACTGCGGGTGCAGCCACGCTACCAGTCTGTCGGTCCTTTATGCGCAAAGGCATGTACCAGAAAATCGATGAACGCGCGCACTTTGGGCTGGGTAAAGCGGCCCGGCGGATAGACCGCATATATGCCTTGGGTGTCCATGGGCAGATGCGGCATCGCATCCTCGACCAGCCCTTTTTCCATCGCATCGGCGTACAAAAATGAGGGCAGATAAGCGATGCCAAGGCCCGAGATCGCAGCGTTCAGCAACGACTGCCCATCATTGACTGACAGCCACCCGGCCGTGCGCACTTGGCGCTTTTCGCCGGAAGGGGCGGTGATTTTCCACATATTTCCGGAGCTTTGGTTGGAGTAATGCAACAGCTTGTGGGCGTTCAGATCGTCAATTTTCGCAGGCCGGCCGTATTTGGCGAAATAGGCGGGTGAGGCGATCATGCGTTTGGTGGTTTGCGTCAATTGGCGTGCGCGCAGGGTGCTGTCCTCCAACTCTCCGATCCGCACCGCCATGTCAAAACCTTCGGAAATCAGCTCAACATAGCGGTTGTTCAGCACCATGTTGACGGTGATATCGGGAAAATCCTCGAGAAAGGACGACAGCGCTGGCGACAGGTGGTTGACCCCGAAATCCGTCGCCACGCTGATGCGCAGTAGCCCCGAAGGGGCGGTTTGCATTGATGTGACCAGCGCATCCGCTTCGCCTGCGTCATTCAGCACACGGCGTGCACGGTCGTAATAGGCCAGGCCAATTTCCGTAGGTGAGACCCGCCGGGTCGTGCGGTTCAACAGCCGTGCGCCTAGCCGTGCCTCAAGGCTCGAGACATGTTTGGACACGGCTGATTTTGAGATCCCCATCTTGCGGGCCGCGTCAGTGAATCCGCCTTGGTCGACCACCATTGCAAAGGCTTCCATTTCTGTCAGGCGGTCCATGTTTATCCCCTTTGCATCCGGCGTGTGTTCGCCTTTGTCATCGGTTTCAATCAGGGCGAATCCGAGGCAGGGGTGGGATAATACTTGGGTCTTTGTGGGATATTGCAGAGTTTGGAAACACCGCCCCGCGCATTGCGCGCGCGCCCAGGGGCGGTGTCGTTGGGCCAATAAAACGGCAGCGGACCGCTCTGGTGTCAGAGCGTTGCGGCCAACCGCGTGCCTTGGTCAATCGCGCGTTTTGCGTCCAGCTCGGCTGCAACGTCCGCGCCGCCGATCACATGGCAGGGCGTGCCTTGCTGTTCTAGCGCATCGGCCAGGTTGCGCTGCGGCACTTGACCCGCGCACATGACCACCGTGTCGGCGGCAATCACACTCGGATTTTCGCGCGCCGGGCCAAAGCTGACGTGCACGCCTTCGCCGTCGATCCGCTCGTAATTGACGCCGCCTATGAATTCCACGTTCTTCATCTTGAGGGCGGCGCGGTGGATCCACCCGGTTGTCTTACCCAAGGTCTTGCCATGCTTTTGCGCCTTGCGTTGCAACAGCGTGATCTGGCGCGCCGGTGCTGCGGGTTGCGCGCCTTCTGGGGCGAGGCCGCCGCGGTGGGTAGCAGGATCGCTGACCCCCCATTCGCGCATCCATTCGGGCAAGTTTTCGGTCGTGCTCTCACCGCTGTGGGCCAAGAATTCCGACACATCAAAACCGATGCCGCCCGCGCCTATGACCGCCACACGCGCGCCGACATCCACTTTGTGGCGCAGGACATCGATGTAGTCGACGACAGTGTCGCTGTCTTGTCCCGGTATTTGCGGATCGCGCGGGCTGACACCGGTTGCGATAACGACCTCGTCGAAATCCGCAAGCATACCGGCATCCACAGCTGTATTGAGATGCACCGACACGCCGGTCTGCGCGAGCATTGTGCGGTACCAATCCACGAGCCCCCAAAACTCTTCTTTGCCGGGGATCTGTTTGGCCATGTTTAACTGGCCGCCGACCTCGTTTGCGGCATCAAACAGGCTGACGTTGTGGCCCCGTTGGGCGGCAGCAATCGCGGTCGATAGGCCTGCTGGTCCCGCGCCCACAACGGCGATGGATTTGACCGTTTCCGCGGGGGGCAGGGTCAGCTCCGTTTCATAGCAAGCGCGTGGGTTCACAAGGCAAGAGCTGATCTTGCCCCCAAAGGTGTGATCCAAACAGGCTTGGTTGCACGCGATGCAGGGTGCAATCTCTGCGGCTTTACCAGCCGCCGCTTTGGCCACAAAATCCGGGTCGGCGAGCATGGGGCGCGCCATCGACACCATATCGGCGCAGCCGGTGCGTAAGACCTCTTCGGCGACTTCTGGGGTGTTGATCCGGTTCGAAGTAATGACAGGAATGTTGACCGCACCCATCAGTTTTTGCGTCACCCAAGCGAAGGCCGCACGCGGCACGGATGTGGCGATGGTTGGAATGCGCGCCTCATGCCAGCCGATCCCGGTGTTGATGATCGTGGCGCCCGCGGCTTCCACTTCTTTGGCCAGCAGGACCACTTCGTCAAAGGTTGAGCCGTTTGGCACCAAATCGATCATCGACAGGCGGTAGATGATAATGAAATCATCGCCCACGGCGGCGCGGGTGCGGCGCACCACCTCAATCGGCAGGCGCATCCGGTTTTCATAGGACCCGCCCCAGCGGTCCTCGCGTTTGTTGGTGTGGGTTACGAGAAATTGATTTAGGAAATACCCCTCAGAGCCCATGATTTCCACACCGTCGTAGCCTGCCGCGCGGGCGCGTTTGGCGGCGGCGGCGATGTCGCTGATCTGTTTTTCAATTCCCTCTTCATCCAGCGCTGCGGGCGCAAAGGGCGAGATGGGCGATTTGACCGCGGAAGGGGCCACACAGGCCGGCCCGTAGGCATAGCGGCCCGCGTGCAAAATCTGCATGGCGATTTTGCCACCGGCAGCGTGCACACGCTCGGTCACGATGCTGTGGTTTGCAACATCTGCGTCGCTGGTCATCATCGCCGCACCCGGCAGGACGGAGCCTTCTAGGTTGGGGCCAATGCCGCCAGTTACCATCAATCCCACCTCGCCGCGGGCACGGGCGGCATAGAACTCCGCCACCCGGTTCCAGTCCTTGGTTTCCTCAAGCCCAGTGTGCATCGACCCCATCAGCACCCGGTTTTTCAATGTGGTGAACCCAAGGTCCAACGGGGCGAGCATATGCGGATAGGATGTCATGTCGGCGGTTCCTCATTCGGTGTGGCGCAAGTTTCACCTGACTGCGGTGCGATTGTCATGTGCAACGCCGCGTCAGCGTCTTAAACTAGGGCAAACGAGGAGCGAGTGTATGACACCAGAGCAGATTAACGCGCTGCCCTATCGGCGCAATGTGGGCGTGATGTTGGTCAATGTGGCAGGTCACGTGTGGGTGGGTCAGCGCGCCGACCGCTATCAGGCGTTTTGGCAAATGCCCCAAGGCGGCGTGGACGCGGGCGAAGCGGTGGACGCTGCGGCCCTGCGCGAGTTGGAAGAAGAAACCGGTGTGACCG
>CBFHKQ010000042.1:0-17377 GCA_965656435.1 uncultured Pseudosulfitobacter sp.
CACCCGCGCATTTGAGCGCCGCTTTCACCTTGCTGATCACGTTGTCGTAGAAGGCGCAAGCCATGTGGACGGCATGCTGCACATTGATCTGGTGCGCGAAGTACCAGAGGCGCTAAAGCCGCGGCGCATCGCGATTGCAGGCGGTGATGCCGCAATCGGCAAGGATGTCGTGGACGCAAAAACCGTCAACTAGGCAACGCCCAAGACCTGACGAAAAGGGCCTGTGCGCAGCGTGCGGACAGGCCCGATTTTTGGCACTTTCTGATCCGGAAAAGGATCAGACGGACATACAGATGTATTTCATTTCCATATAATCCTCGATGCCGTGGTGGCTGCCCTCGCGGCCCAAGCCCGACTGTTTCACGCCGCCAAAGGGGGCGACTTCGGTGGAAATGATACCTGTGTTGACGCCAACGATCCCGTATTCCAAAGCCTCTGCGACCTTGTACACGCGCGACAGGTCTTTGGCATAGAAGTAGGATGCAAGCCCGAAAATTGTGTCATTCGCCATGGCGATCACGTCGTCTTCGTTCTCAAACTTAAAGAGGGGGGCAAGCGGGCCAAAGGTTTCTTCTTGGGCGACGGCCATCTCTTGGGTCACGCCGGTGATGATCGTGGGTGCGAGGAAATTGCCCGACAGATCGTTTGTATCCCCCAAGATGACAGTGGCTCCTTTGGCCTTTGCATCGGCGATGTGCTCTTGCACCTTGGCGCCAGCCTCTGGGTTGATCAGGGGTCCCAGCTCGACGCCGGGCTCAAGGCCATCGCCGACTTTCATGGCAGCCACCCGCGCGCTCAGCTTTGCGGCGAAGGCGTCATAGACGCCGGCCTGAACATAGATACGGTTGGCACAGACACAGGTTTGGCCATTGTTGCGGAATTTGCACAAGATCGCGCCCTCAACTGCTGCATCGATGTCTGCGTCGTCAAAAACGATGAACGGCGCGTTGCCGCCCAGCTCCATGGAGCATTTCATGACCTGCTCAGCCGCCTGCGCCAAGAGCACGCGCCCCACTTCGGTCGAGCCGGTGAAGGTCAATTTGCGCACCGCAGGGTTTTCGCAGAACTCTTTGCCGATGGCCGAGGCCGCGGAGGAGGTAACAACATTGAACACACCCGCTGGGATGCCTGCGCGTTCGGCCAGAACGCCCATGACAATCGCGCTAAGCGGCGTTTCTTTGGCGGGGCGGGCCACAAAAGCACAGCCTGCGGCCAGTGCAGGGCCGGCTTTGCGGGTGATCATCGCATTCGGAAAATTCCAAGGCGTGATGGAGGCCGCGACCCCGATGGGCTGTTTGATCACGGTGATACGTTTGTCGCGCTGGTGGCCGGGAATGGTCTCGCCATAGATACGCTTCGCTTCTTCGCCGAAAAATTCCAAAAAGCTTGCGCCATAGGCAATTTCGCCCTTCGCCTCGGCCAGCGGCTTGCCTTGTTCGGCGGTCAGGATGGTGCCCAGATCGTGCTGGTTTGCCATCATCAGGTCGAACCATTTGCGCATGAGGCCTGCGCGCTCCTTGCCGGTATAGGCAGCCCATGTTTTTTGCGCGGCTTCCGCATCGGCGATGGCGGCGGCGACTTGGGCGCGGCTGAGGTCGGCCACTTGAGCGATCACGTCACCACGGGCGGGGTTCAGCACGTCGAATGTGCCGTTGTCGCCCGCGACCCACGCGCCGTTCACATAGGCGCGGGTTTCCAGCAGGCTTGGATCTTTCAACAGGCTTTTGAGGTCGGTTTGTGCGGACATGATGCGGTCTCCCTGAATATCGCTTGTTGCACTTAGGCAAAGCGCGAGCGCATTGTCTAGCGCATCTCAGAGGAGGAAAAGTGCCATATGCAGACCACATTGGATGACGCTTATGCCAATGCACCTCATGTTCCAGAGGGGGATACTTATCCTGTGCGTTGGGCTGCGGCGGCTGCCGCGTTTCGCGCAAGTGTGGGGCCGCGCGGGCAAATTGGGCTACGCTACGGGCCAAGCCCGCGCCAGACCTATGATTTGTTCATTCCCGAGGCACCTGCAAAAGGCACGATGATTTTTGTGCACGGTGGGTATTGGCGGATGACAGATCCATCGCTTTGGTCGCATTTGGCACAAGGTGCGCTCGCACGGGGATGGCAGGTGGCGCTGCCGGGGTATGAGCTGTGTCCAGACGTAACAATTGCGCAGATCACGACGTCAATCGCGCAGGCTGTGATGCGCATTTCGCGTCACAATGACGGCCCAATCTCGCTGTCGGGGCATTCAGCAGGCGGTCATTTGGTGGCGCGTTTGTGCGCAGCAGGTATGTTGCCCGATGCGGTGCGTGCGCGCATTCGGCAGGTGGTGCCGATCTCGCCGCTGAGCGATTTGCGCCCCCTGTTGCAAACCTCGATGAACGCAGACTTTGGCCTTGATGAGGCAACGGCCCGCGCCGAAAGCCCGGTGTTCGACCTAGCCCCGGACCTGCCCGTGCACATTTGGGTCGGCGGGGCGGAGCGGCCTGCGTTTTTGGATCAGGCGGCGTGGTTGGCAAAGGCGTGGGGCTGTTCGCATCAGGTTGAAGCGGGCAAACACCATTATGACGTAATTGATGCTTTGTGCGACGCGCGCAGCGACATGGTCCGATTGCTCACGCCTTAGCACGGCTGGCGTATTTGCGACATCTCGAGGGTCCGTTGGGGTATAGTGGGCTGGGTTCTTTAGGTGTAGCCGGACACTTAGGGCCGCGATGGCGTCGCCGTCCCAATTCGTAAAACCTCCTGAACGCCGGGATCTTTTGTGCAAGGCCGCGCGCCTTGCGAAGGAGCCTACAGTCATGACATTTGACCCTCAAAACCGACCCGATTTCGCCCCTGTCCACAACGGCAGCAAAGCGCCGCTGCAATTCGCAGCGGCTGAATATGATGCGCGCTTGGCTGGGTTGCGGAGCATTTTGGCAGCGCAGGGCCTCGCCGCCGCGGTGCTGACCTCCATGCACAATGTGTCTTATTATTCGGGGTTCACCTATTGCGCGTTCGGCCGCCCCTATGCGCTTGTTGTGACGGCCACAGAGGCGGTCACCATTTCGGCCGGGATCGACGCGGGTCAGCCGTGGCGCCGCAGCCATGGGGATGCGCTGACCTATACCGATTGGAAACGCGATAATTTTTGGCGCGCTGTGGCACATGTGTCGGGGGTGGGCGTGGCTATCGGCTATGAAGGGGATCACCTGACGTTGGCGCAGTCGGCGCAGTTGGATGTTTTTCTTAGCCCCAGCCTCTCGGTCGATATTGCACCTCACACCATGCGTCAGCGTATGTTTAAGTCCGCAGCCGAGTTGGACCTGATCCGCGCAGGTGCCGCGGTGGCTGATGTGGGCGGCTATGCGATCCGCGACGCTACGCGCATTGGTGCTCGTGAAATTGACGTCGCCATGGCCGGGCGCGACGCGATGGAGTTGGAAATCGCGCGCCGATTTCCTGAGGCTGAATACCGCGATACTTGGGTCTGGTTCCAATCGGGCATCAATACAGACGGCGCGCATAACCCCGTTACGGCCCGCGCGTTGCAGGCAGGCGATATTGCGTCACTAAACACATTCCCAATGATATCAGGATATTACACGGCGCTTGAACGAACGCTTTTTGTGGCAGACTGCGACCCCGCCTCCCGCGCGATATGGGAGGCGAACGTGGCGGCCCATGAATACGGCATGAGCTTGCTGAAACCCGGTGCGCGTTGTTCTGACGTGACCCACTGCATCAATGAATTCTTCGCGGAACGCGATCTGTTGCAGTACCGTACGTTTGGGTATGGTCATAGCTTTGGTGTTTTGTCCCATTACTACGGACGCGAGGCTGGCCTCGAGTTGCGCGAGGATGTGGACACGGTGATCGAACCGGGCATGGTAATCTCTATGGAGCCGATGCTAACTCTGCCTGAGGGACAACCGGGTGCCGGCGGATACCGCGAGCATGATATCCTGATCATCACCGAAGAAGGCGCGGAAAACATCACCGGTTATCCCTACGGGCCGGAGTTCAACATCGTCGGCTAACAAATCGCCGTCAAAGGCACGGGCACGTGGACAGAAAATGCCACAGTGCCCGTGCAATAGCTTGCCAGATTTCCTATGTTTGGAGGGAACGGCCCAAGGGGATCGCCCCCTCAGGCCCATTTGAAGGAGATCGAATGTTCGCGCTTGCCCGCCTGTTGGTCATCGGCTTTGCCATTTTGACGATTGTCTATGTCTCTCTGTTGTTTTTCGTACAGGCGCAGCGACGGGCCGCTTTGGGTTCGGAATGGGACCGCAATCCGAGCGATCTGTCCCGCGCGGACTACATTTCCAAAGGGCTTGAGGCTAACGCGCCGATGGTGCGCCGACGCTTGATTGTGGCGGTCTATGTGATGCCCACCATTGTCATGGGCATCATAATCACCTTGACCAATGTGACCTGATCGGAGCCGCTATGCAGATCGTCAAATGGATTTTTATCGCCCTCATCTGGTCCGGTATTTTTGGCTTTTTTCATTACACGCTGCCGCAAAAGGACGTTGTACGGATCACGGATACGTACGAAAAGCGTGTTGATTTCGGCTATAATGCGCTCTTTTGGGCCGGCGGTGATGCGGCCAGTGCGACGGATGCAGGCAACCGCGATGTCTTTTTCATTCAGACACGGCAGGCAGGATCGGACGCGGTGATGGTCTACCGTAATGAGGACACGGGCTGGGGATGGCCACCCTATTTCAAGTTCGACACATCAAATTTGCAGGCCGAGGCGGCCGATGCAAAATCCACCATAGATGCGCCGCGCTATGCAATCATCAAACACTATGGGTGGCGAAATGAGCTTTTCTCAATCTTTCCTAATGCTGTCAGTATGCGCCTTGTGGACGGGCCGGACGCACCAAAGGGCCTCCCTTGGATGAATATCGTCGTGCTGACCCTTTTTGCAGCCGCGGCCTATGCGGTCTGGGTGCGGTGGCGCCGTTTCCGTGTGGCGCGAATTGATCCTGCGCTGGAAGAATTCCAAGACAATTGGGAAGCAGCGGGTGACGCGATCGAGGGGCAAAAGGGTCGCTTGGGCCGGTGGATCGCCAGCTTGCGCAGTCGGTAAGGCGCTCGCACGCTAGTCGGAGAACAGATGATCAAGCTGTGCGATCTCGCGCGCCTTCTCCATCGGGATATCCAGAAATGCCGCGAGTGCACCCGCATTCGCCTCCACCTCTGCCGTTTCGGAGAGGCGGGACAAATGCGGAAACTCAGCATCCCCGATGCAGTCACTTTCGTGCAAAATATCATTGCGAATGGTCGGCAGAAGGCGCTCCAACGTGTCTGGTTTGGTTTGGTCCCCTGCGAGGCCCACGCGCTTGGCATGCCCCACAAGGTAGTCGTCTGAGAAGTCGCACTGAATTTCCAGCATCCGCGTGACGGAGCGATCACTGGCGAAATCCTGCAACAGATCGAGGGCGGCAGGGTCGATGCAGACAATCAACTGATCCGTGCCATAATAATCGAACAGCATCCGCATCAGGGCGCGTCGGTGTCTTGTGCGCTTGGCCAATGTCGTCTGGATGCCACCCAAATCCGGCAGGTCCGTGTCCTCTTCGTTAAAGAGGTAATCAATCGCCGGGATGTCGGTGACATCGCGAATGCGCGCCAATAAACGCTTTGCAATATGCCACTTCTTGCAGATGACAATCATCAATGCCCGCTCGCGCCCGAGGGTGGATTCAGTTTCCCAAAACCGCGTGGCGAACCGCCGTCCAATCCGCCCCCGCCCGGTCAAAAATGAATAGAGCGATGCACCCTCGTTTGAGATCTGGAACGCCGCGCCCTTGGCAGCATAAAGCAGGCCCAATCGCCGCTTAAGATCGCGCGCCTCGGGACTGATTTTGCGCGCAAAGAGGAAATCTTGGCTCAGCAACAGGTCATAGTGGTCATCGTAAAAGACCACCGGCATGCCGTAGTCCGTGAACATCAAAAACGTAAGGGTCCGTGTGCGAATTTCGGCCTCTGGCACCACATGGCGCACCACAGTTTGAAAAAAGGTCTCGTCCGGGATCCAGGTGGTCCGGAAAAAGCGGATGACATCGCGGCGGGTCCTGGTGAATGCCAACACCCATTCGATGGTCCGGCGGCGCAGACACCACCACTGACTGCCGATTTGGACCTGTATGTCATCAGGAATGGAGCGGGTTAGCCCAAAGTGTTTTTGCAGGCGGTAGCTGGTGTAGAACAGCCATTTTTGGGTGCGCTCGTTGAAGAAATGCCGATAGATCAGCCTGTCTTCTTTCATCCCGGTTTTGATCCAGTCGCTTTCAAAATAGTCGAAACTTTCGATGAAATCAGCGTCATTTTCGTCGAGGTATTGATGCGTGTATTCGGCCGATTTGATGGCCATACAGTCGCCCGACAGCATGAGGAAGTGCGTGGCTTGTGGGAAGGCGGCAACCGCGGCCTCCACGGCGAAAAGCGTGGCCTGCACCAACGACCAGCCACCCCACCCACATTTGATCCGCTTGTGCGCAAAGGCGACGTTAGGATTGTCGCACAGCGCCTCGGTGATGGTTGCAAAGGCTTCGGAGGGTGCGTTGGCGTCGAAATGGATCGAAATAAAATCACCGGTGGCGGTCAGCCGTTCCGCCTGTTTGACCACCGCGTTCGGGTCTTTGTGGCATAGTAATATGTAGGCGATTCTAGCCATACGTGAAATTACACGCCCTTCGTCAGATCAATATTTATGTACTTATCCGCCATGACAGATTGAATAAACAGGATTTATTTGCTTTTTTCTTACCATTGTCTGCGCAAATGATTTTTTGATGAACGATTAGAGGGCACAACCATGGGTTTTCCTGGCACCTGGATGACAACGAGCGAAAGCATGGTGTACCGCGTTGTCCCAAAATGTGCGTGCTCAACGATTGGGCAAATCATGTATTACTCAGATCACGGCACGTTTTTCGACGGCGATATTCACGACGCCAAAGAGGGTCTGCACAAATGGGCGCTTGAGGACAGCCAGTCCCCCATTACGCAAAATGTGCAGGCGCATCGCGCCTACACGTTCACCTGTGTGCGCAATCCCTACACCCGCATCCTGAGTTCGTTTTTTGATAAGATCTGTGGCATTCAGCGGAACGGCAAACGGTATCGGGGCAATCTGGTGCCGCTGGTTATGCAGAAATATGGGGTCGAGGTGGGCGGCCCGGAGGGTAAAGAGGAGTTCGACCAGATCGCGAGCTTTCGTCGCTTTTTGCTCTTTGCCCGCGACACGATCCAGCACCGCAAGCCGATGGATCCAGATATCCATTGGTCCGCCATGTCGGGGCATATCTCTACTTTTATTATGAACGGGGTGCCTATGATAAAATCATCTGGACTGAGGCGTTTAATGCCGGGATGCAAGAGGTATTGGACGCCACCGAGACGCCGCAGCCTGTCGACCTATCAGCGGTGCCGCGCTTTAACGAGAGCGAAGGGCATGGCCCTAAGCGCGCGCATCCGGTCGAGGATTATTTCGACGACCTGTCGATGCACCTGATGCGCGAAATTTACAAACGCGATTTTGAGGTCTTCAAATACGATTTCGACAACCCGGGCAACAAGATGCCCCTTGCCGAGATTGACCTCGAAGAAGTGCACCGAAAGCTGGGTGAATAAGAACGCTAAAGGACCTCTTTTTCGATCAGCGCTGCAATGCGTTCCGCGATTGCCTGTGCGCCTTTCACCGATGGGTGGATCATATCAAACCCATGAAAAGAGCGATCCCCAAAAGGTACCAAATCCGCCGCGGGGATGAAGAACACCCCCGGGTCACGCGCGGCCATGGCCGCGATCCTGCGTTCCAGCTCATTACCGACTTCGCGGCAGTGTTCGATCGGCGAGCCGCGGCCCGGCGAGCGTAAATAGCCCGTGTAAGCTACCCGCGCGCCCGTGGCGCGGATGTCCTGCACCAGCCTATCAATATCGCCTCCGGAGCCGTCTGGCCCCAACAGTTGGTTCATCCGCGTGTCGCAGCGCATGCAGTTGCACCCGAACCACAGATCATTGCCGCCCCCATTCACAATCACCCAGCGCCACGGACCGGGCCGAAACTGCCGCGCGATGTGCCAGCCCAAGGCGCCAAACACGGGCAAGCGGTACGTCATTCGCGCCCCAAAAAGCGCACGGTTGGTGAC
This sequence comes from uncultured Pseudosulfitobacter sp., assembly GCA_965656435.1. Classification (GTDB taxonomy): domain Bacteria; phylum Pseudomonadota; class Alphaproteobacteria; order Rhodobacterales; family Rhodobacteraceae; genus Pseudosulfitobacter. The sequence continues at coordinate 8,150 of CBFHKQ010000042.1, forward strand.
AGGCGTATCCAGCGCTGCGCCCACCACATCCGGTATCGACCGACCTGTGGGCGCATGGCTTGCCAGCAGCGAGTCGCCGATCGCGAGGATCTGAGGGGTGCGCGCCTCTTGCGCATGTAGGTCTGTGGTCCAGCTGAGGCTCAAACACGACAAAAGGATCGCAAAAATCTTATGCATTTTGATAAAATTCCCTTGGTGTCTCAGGGTGTCACAATTCAACCTGTTCAAAATGTGAATGTCACGTGGCGATATTGTGAATTTCCGCGCCACAGCCTACATCAGCCGCTATGGCTCAAAAGAAATCAGATCCGAATTACAAAGTGATCGCCGAAAACCGGCGCGCACGTTTTGACTATGCCATTGAGGATGACATCGAGTGCGGCATTATCCTCGAGGGGTCTGAGGTCAAATCGATGCGGGTGGGCGGCACCAACATCGCCGAAAGCTATGCTTCCGTTGATGACGATGAGCTGTGGCTCGTGAACGGCTATATAGCGCCCTATAAACAAGCCAAAACATTCGGCCATGAGGAGCGGCGTCGGCGCAAGTTGTTGGTCAGCCGCAAGCAAAAGGCCGACCTGTGGAACGCGACCCAGCGCAAGGGCATGACGCTCGTGCCGCTTGTGATGTATTTTAACCACCGCGGATTAGCCAAGATCAAGCTGGGCATCGCCAAGGGTAAAAAGAACCATGACAAGCGCGAAACCAGTGCCAAGCGGGACTGGAACCGTCAAAAAGCGCGGTTAATGAAAGACAACGGTTGACCGCAGTGCCCGCGCAATAACCTTGCGCAAAAGAGGCACCGGGGGTACCACGAAGAGGTTTCGTAAACGCGGAGAAGATGATGTCAGATGATCCCAAAACGCTTGTGTCCACAGAGTGGTTGGCCGCGCATCTGAATGATCCGGACCTGCGCATTCTGGACGCATCCATGTATTTGCCCGGTGTCGATCGTGATGCGCGCGCCGAATATGATGCGGCGCATGTTCCAGGCGCTCGGTTTTTTGATATTGATGACGTGTCTGACAACCGCTCTGATCTGCCGCACATGGCACCACCAGTGGAAAAGTTTATGTCCCGACTTCGGGCGATGGGCGTGGGTGATGGTCATCAGGTTGTGGTTTATGACGGCGCAGGGTTGTTTTCCGCGGCGCGCGTTTGGTGGCTGTTCCGGCTGATGGGGCAGACAAACATTGCCGTTTTGAATGGCGGCTTTCCCAAGTGGCAGGCCGATGGGCGCCCGACGGAGGATTTGCCCCCCGTCATCAAGGACCGCCACATGACAGTGCGGTTCCAAAATCATCTTGTGCGTGATGTGACCCAAGTGAGCCGTGCCAGTAAATTGGCCAACGCGCAGATTGTGGACGCGCGCAGTGCCGCGCGCTTTGCCGGCACTGCGCCTGAGCCTCGCGAAGGTCTGCGCGCTGGGCATATCCCGGGTTCGCGAAATGTGCCTTATTCTGACCTTTTGAACGACGACCAAACGATGAAATCGCCAGCCGAGGCCCGCGCTGTCTTTACGGCCGCGGGCGTTACGCTGGAGCAGCCGATTATCACCACCTGCGGGTCCGGCGTTACGGCTGCGATCTTGGCCCTGGCGCTCGAGCGGATCGGTTTTGATGCGTGGTCACTGTATGATGGATCTTGGACGGAATGGGGCATGTTCCCCACCGTTCCCGTTGCAACCGGAGAAGCCTGATGTTTGAGACCCTAAAGCCGCAGCCTGCGGATAAAATCCTGTCGCTAATGGCAGCCTACCGTGCCGATCCGCGCGACACGAAAGTGGACCTCGGCGTGGGCGTGTATAAGGACGCGACGGGTCTGACGCCGGTGATGCGCGCGATAAAAGACGCCGAACATAAGCTGTGGCAAGAGCAAGACAGCAAGGTCTACACTGGGCTGGCGGGCGATCCGGCCTTTGCTGTGGCGATGATCGATCTGGTGTTGGGCGATACACTGCCACACGACCAAATCGCAGCCGTGGCCACACCGGGCGGGACAGGTGCGGTGCGCCAAGCGTTTGAATTGATCAAAATGGCGAACCCGAAGGCGCGTATTTTTGTCTCGAACCCAACCTGGCCAAACCACATGTCGATCATGGCCTATCTGGGCATTGAGGCCGTGCCATATCGGTATTTCGACAATGACACGCGGGCGGTGTCCTTTGAGGCGATGTTGGAGGATTTGGGCAAGGCCACGAAGGACGACGTCGTTCTTTTGCACGGGTGCTGTCACAATCCAACGGGTGCGAACTTAACGACGGCAGAGTGGGAGGCCGTCATCGAGGTCTTGCTGCGTACCGGTGCAACCTCGATGATCGATATTGCCTATCAGGGATTTGGCGACGGGTTGAACGCTGATGCCGCCGCCACGCGCGCCGTTGTGGCCGCCGTGCCCGAATGTTTGATCGCGGCAAGCTGCTCCAAAAACTTTGGCATTTACCGCGAGCGGACCGGCATCTTGATGCTGACAGGCAGTACAGGCGCGCGCGATTTGAACCAAAGCACGTTGGCCTATTTGAACCGCCAAAATTTTAGCTTCCCGCCCGATCACGGCGCGCGTTTGGTCACGATGATTTTGACCGATGATGCGCTGCGGGCCGACTGGATGGCCGAGCTGGAGGAGGTGCGTTTGTCGATGCTCTCCCTGCGCCAGGATTTGGCCGCGGCGCTGCGCCAGCTGAGCAATTCGGACCGCTTTGACTTTTTGGCCCATCACCGCGGTATGTTTTCGCGTCTGGGCGCAACCCCGGAACAGGTGGAGGCGATGCGCGCTAACAGCGGGATCTATATGGTGGGTGACAGCCGCATGAATATCGCGGGCCTGAATGCAGCAACCATCCCGGTTTTGGCGCAGGCGGTGGTGGACGCAGGCGTTTAATCGCATCTTGCAGTGCCTGGCTTCGTGCCAACCTTAGAACAAGAAAAAACCGGCCCTCATCCAAGGGCCGGTTTTGTTTTATCAGGGTGTCCGCAGCCTTAGCCTTTGGAGAACTCTGGATAGGCTTCCATGCCCAACTCGGTAGTATCGAGGCCAGTAATCTCTTCTTCTTCGCCGACCCGAATGCCCATGACGGCTTTCAGGATGAACCAGACGATGGCGGATGTGACGACAACAAAGATGCCCACAACCAAGATAGAATAGATCTGCGTGCCAAGGCTTGCTTCGGGGTTCGTGAACACGACTGCGATTGTGCCCCAGATGCCTGCAAAGAGGTGGACAGGGATCGCGCCAACCACGTCATCAATCTTCAGCTTGTCGAGGAAAGGCACTGCAAAGACCACGATCACACCGCCTACGGCACCGATCAGGGTCGCGGCACCAAGTGTCGGTGTCAGCGGCTCGGCCGTGATCGACACCAGCCCTGCCAATGCACCGTTCAGGATCATCGTCAGGTCAGCTTTCTTATAGAGCAGTTGCGTCAGGATGAGCGCGGCAATCGCACCACCGGCTGCGGCCGTGTTGGTGTTGGCAAAGATGCGGCTGATGTCTGCGACATCGCCAACAGTGCCCATCGCCAACTGCGAGCCGCCGTTAAACCCGAACCAGCCCAACCACAGGATGAACGTGCCCAAAGTGGCCAGCGTCAGGTTGCTTCCGGGCATTGGGATCGTGCGCCCGTCTTTGTATTTGCCCAAACGCGGCCCGAGGATCAGCGCGCCCACCAAAGCGGCCCAGCCCCCCACGGAGTGCACGACTGTGGAGCCTGCAAAGTCGAGGAAGCCCATTTCATCCAAGAAGCCGCCGCCCCATTTCCACGAGGCCTGCAACGGATAGATGATTGATGTCAGGATTACGGTAAAGACCAGGAACGGCCATAGCTTGATCCGCTCGGCCAATGCGCCTGAAACAATCGAGGCTGTCGCCGCACAGAACATCAACTGAAAGAAAAAATCAGAGCCGGTGGAGGCATAGCCATAGTCATCCACAGCATCAGAACCCACGCCCACGGCCTCCAACACGCCTGGCCCCCAAACGCCGGACAAAACGCCCTCAACCGACCAGGTGCCCAGCGGGTACATCAGGTTATAGCCAATCAAATAGTAAAAGACCGAGGCCAGCGAAAACAGCGAGATGTTCTTGGTCATCTGCATGGTCACGTTCTTGGAACGCACCAGCCCGCCTTCGAGCATGGCAAACCCAGCGGCCATCCAAAAGACCAAGAAACCGCCCATCAAGAACAAGAGCGAGTTGAGGATGAACACGGTGTCTGTGGCGGCGTTGACCCCGGGCACGGGGCCGTCTTGGGCCGCGGCCAACGTTGGCAGCGCGGTCAGGGCGAGCGCCCCGAGGGTTATGGAAAAAGTCTGTTTCATTGCAAAGCTTCCTTCGTTTTCCGCAGCGTTCAAAGCGCGTCGAGGTTGGTTTCGCCGGTGCGCACCCGCACGGCTTGCTGGACATCCAGCACGAAAATTTTGCCGTCACCGATTTTGCCGGTGTGGGCCGTTTTCTGGATGGTTTCGACGACCTGGTCGGCAGTGCCTGCGTCGACGACGATCTCAAGCTTGATCTTGGGCACAAAGTTTACCGCGTATTCGGCACCGCGGTAGATCTCGGTGTGGCCGGACTGTGATCCAAACCCTTTGATTTCGGTCACCATCATGCCGCGTATGCCCGCTTCGGTCAGCGCCTGTCGCACGTCCTCAAGCTTGAATGGTTTGATCGTTGCTATGATCAGTTTCACGCAAAATTCCCCTTATCGTAGAGTGCCGGAGTGCCCAGCTGTTAGTATTGGCACCCAGCAAACGGTGGTGGGGTGCGCGATTAAAGGCGCAAGGGCGTAGAATCAGGGAAAGGCCCGGCGCGTTCGCCTAAAAATTATGCGACGTGGAATTTATGCCTGAAATTTAGGCGATAATTTGACCGAACCGGCCACTTTCTTCTGCGTGTAAATGCGGGGGGATAGCGGTATGATGGTCAAAACAAATCGGCCGAGCAGGGCTATACATGGCAAAATCGACAAATGGACGCGGCGGGACCAAGCGGCCGCTGGTGGCGGAAAAGCGGTATGGTGCGCCTTCTAAGGGTGCGGCCAAATCTGCCTCTAAAAAGCGCAAGCCCGCCCGCAAGGCCAAGCGTCCCGCCCCGCCCCGTAAAGGGATCATCGGGCTCTTTCGCCGTCTTGTGCGCTTTATCCTTGGGCTGGTGTGGAAACTGGCTTGGCGCAGTGCTGCGTTCGTGGCGTTCATTGTGGCCCTATGGGTGGGCTATATTTTCACGACCTTGCCGGATGTGTCAGCGTTGCTAGATGGACGTGCGCGGGGTTCTGTGACGCTGCTGGATCACGAAGGCCGTGTCTTTGCATGGCGCGGGGATCAATTCGGTGGGGTGGTGACAGCGCAGACCGTGTCTCCCCATTTGAAAAACGCGATCGTTGCCACCGAGGATCGGCGTTTCTACAGCCATATCGGCGTCAGCCCGCGCGGCGTGGCCAGTGCGGTGAGGATTAACCTGCGCGAAGGGCGCGGCCCCTTGCAGGGGCATGGCGGCTCCACCATCACGCAGCAGGTAGCAAAGCTGCTTTGCCTTGGGGTTCCCTTTGATCCCGCGCGCGGCCAGTCTGAGGCCGAATATGAACGCGAATGTCGTCGCGGCACGCTTCAGCGCAAAATCCACGAGGCGGTTTATGCCCTCGCGATGGAGGCGAAATATTCCAAGGACGAAATCCTGACCATCTATATGAACCGCGCGTTTTTGGGTGCAGGCGCCCGCGGATTTGAGGCGGCGAGCCAGCGGTATTTTGGCAAATCTGCCGCCAACGTCACACCGCCAGAGGCGGCGATGCTCGCTGGTCTATTGGTGGCGCCCACGCGTTTTGCGCCGACGAATGATTTGACCCGGGCGCAAAACCGTGCGGCCACGATTTTGCGTCTGATGAACGAACAGGGCTATCTTAGTGACACGGAGACGGCCATCGCACAGGCCAATCCGGCCCAGCTCAGCACCGCCGCCGCGGCCCGCGCGGGCGGGTATTTTGCCGATTGGGTTATGTCGTCGGGCCCAGAGTTTTTTACTCGGAAAACCACCGAGGATGTCATCATCCAGACAACGCTGGATCAGCGAGTGCAACAGGCCGCCGAAGAGGGGCTGGCTTGGGTGTTTGAAAATAAAGTACGCGATAGCTCTAAGGCGCAGGCGGCTATCGTGGTCATGAGCGCTGATGGCGCTGTGCGCGCGATGGTCGGAGGACGCGAGACCAAAGTAGCAGGCGCCTTTAACCGCGCCACCCAAGCGCTGCGCCAAACGGGGTCCGCCTTCAAACCCTTTGTTTATGCCGCGGCACTCGATCTGGGCTACAGCCCGCTCGACCGGTTGGAGGACGCGCCGCTCACGATCGATATTCCCGGCTCCGGCCCTTGGTCGCCGCAGAATTATACCAAAGAATTTGCGGGGTCCGTGACGATGACGGATGCGCTCAAACAGTCGTTAAACATCCCGGCGGTCAAAGTCTCGGAAAGTGTCGGGCGCGATTTGGTGCGCACGGTTGCGACGGGCTTTGGTCTTGGCAAAAACTTGGCCGAAGGTCCTGCGCTGGCGCTCGGGGCGTCGGAAAGCACGCTGATCGAGATGACAGGCGCCTATGCAGGTATCCTCAACGGCGGTTCTTCTGTTACGCCTTACGGTCTGATCGAGCTGCGCCTGTTGGGTGAGGACACGCCGCTTATGGGGGCTGGGGGCGGCATCGGCGAGCGTGTCATCCAAGAAAGTGCTGCCCGGCAGTTGGTGTGGATGATGCAAAAGGTCGTGTCTGAGGGCACAGGCGCGCGGGCGCAGATCGACGGCTGGCAGGTCGCGGGGAAAACCGGGACCACGCAAGCGGCGCGGGACGCCTGGTTTGTGGGCTTTACGGGCGAATATGTAGCCGCGGTCTGGATGGGTTACGACAACAACACACCGTTGACGGGCGTGACAGGCGGTGGTCTGCCGGCCGAGATTTTCCGCGAGACCATGACACGGGTCCATGCGGATCTGACACCTGTGCCCTTGCCGATGCAAAGCCCAGGTGCGGCACGCCGCGGCTTTGAGAGCCCGACCCGATCGCAGCCGGATGCAGGCATTTTGAACACGTTGTTGCGTGAGTTGCTGGGCCGTGGGCCCCGAGATCCTGTGCGCTAGCCGCGGGTGGCCAGGTCCGCGATCATTTTGTCGATGTTGCCGCCGTTGCGGTCTAGTAGGGCGCCGACCTCGGTCCGCTCTGTCAGGAGCATGTTCACCCCTTCGATGAACATGTTGAAAAAGAGGTTCTGCCCCGACTTGTCTGAGACGAGGAACGTCACTTCGAACGGGCTTTCGCCGCGCAAATAGGCTGTGGTGCTGATTTCATAGCCGGCGCGGATCGCGCGCGCGGCTTTGACCTCAATCCGCCCGCCGATAAACTCGCGGAAGCGTTTGCCATATTTGCGCGCGATATAGCCTGCAAATACATCTCCGAACTTGGCCTTCTGCGCGGCACTTGCGCGGTGGCCATCTACGCCGAGCGCGTATTGCGCCATGATCGGTACATCAGCGTAGCGGGCGAAAATGCGCTCAAACTCGCGGATCATGGCTGCCTCGGACTTGCCCGAGCCGATGACCATGTTGATGTCATGGACGAGCGTATCAACCAGTTGGCGCGCCTGCGCCTCGGAAAAGGCAAATACGGGACCTGCGCAGCAGGTAAAGGCGGCCGTGGTCAAAAATTGGCGGCGGGAAATGCTATTGCGCATAGGGGTCCTCATAAGGATCTGCGTAGGGATCATCGGCAGACGCAGCCCCCGCTCCGCCCAAGGCAAAGCGGCGGTTTTGCAAATAGATCAGGCGCGACTGCGCGTAGCTGTCTGCGCTGCCATATAGAACAGAATCAATTGTATCGGAATAGCGCCCGCGACTGCTCAGCAGTGCCCCGACCCGCGCGGCGGTGGTGTAATTCCGCTCCGGGTTTGGAAGGTGATAGCTGAGGGGGTTGGTGAAGAAATCTACCGCGCGACCCGCAGCGTCCCGCTGGGTTGACGGCCCGAGCAGCGGCAGTTCCACATAGGCGCCTTCGCCTACACCCCAGACCATCAGCGTTTCGCCAAAATCTGTATCTGTGTCTGGAATGCCAAAGGAAGAAGCCGCGTCAAACAGCCCGCCAAGACCAAAAACGGTGTTGGTCACAAAGCGTCCCGCAGATTGGCCCGCGCCTTTGATATTGCCCTGCAACAGCGCGTTCACTGTATTGCCGGGTTCCGACAAGTTATCGGCAAACCGGCTCACGCTATCCTCAATGGGGTCTGGGACAATCGCGGCATAGCTGCGCCCGGCTGGCCGTACAACGCTTCGATCAAGGCTGCGGTTAAACGCGTGTACTTTGCGATTCTGCGCCTCGAAGGGATCATAGATACCATTAGCGCCAACCTGCGCATTCTCAGGTGCCGCACAGGCTGCCAGCACCACCAGCGATAGGAGCGCAAGGGGAAGGCGGATCATGTCCCGCGCAGTACGAAAATATGCCAAGTCTAAACTCCCATCTAAAATCTTAAACTCAAACTAATACCCCGCCGGCTAATGCCTAGGGCACGCCCTTTTGAAAACCCAATATGTGGCAGTTGCGCGACAGGCCGGTAGGCGGTGCGGGCTGCCATCAGACTGTGTGCGCCGGGCGTGCGTACAGTGAAAAGGTGCATATGCCAAAGCACATTTCAAAGAGGGGGCGTGCCGAACTGCGCCGCGCGTTTTCAGCAAGCCGGCATTTGTTCTGGGTGGTGGCCCTGTTTTCGGGCTTCGCCAATCTGCTGATGCTGACGGGCCCGCTTTATATGGTGCAGGTCTATGACCGTGTGCTGGGATCTGGGTCCGTCGAAACGCTAGTGGCGCTGACGCTATTGGTGGCGTTTTTATATGCGGTGATGGGAATTGTGGATTATGCGCGCGGCCGCATCATGGCTCGCATTGGGGCGCGGCTTCAGACCCGGCTTGGCCCGCGTGTTTTTCATGCTGCGCTGTCCTATGCGGCGCATTCGCCCGACCCTAAGGCTCCTTCCGGCCCGGCGGACCTTGAAACCGTGCAGCGACTGATGTCCGCGCCGGTACTGATGGCAATTTTTGATCTGCCTTGGGCGCCGATATTTATCTTTGGCATTTTCCTTTTCCATCCTGCGCTGGGCTGGTTAGCGGTCGTGGGCGGCGCTGCGCTGATTTTGATCGCCGGGTGTCATCAATTGCGGGTGCGTACTGCACAAAGTGTGGCTGCCCGCGCGAGTGGTAACG
>CBFHKQ010000043.1:0-17183 GCA_965656435.1 uncultured Pseudosulfitobacter sp.
CCCTGATCGGCACGGCGCACCATCATCAAGATCACGCCGGTGAAAAACCACCAGGCAAAAACCGCGATCAATGCTGCACCGAGGGGCGAGGTCACAAGCATCTCTCCTTAGTAGACCGGTACAAGGCGCGGCGATGCCGGCACCGCGTTCTTATGCGCCGGGATCGTAAAGAGCGCCGCGAATGCGTAGGCCGCACGCGCCATTCCCGCGACACGGGTCAGCGTGCCGCCGATACCGCCGCGCGCTTTGCCCGCGGCAACTTGGCGCGATGCAGCCTCCATCCGGTCAAGGTTCGGACGCCAGCGCGGGTGATCAATGCCCAGGGTCATTGGAAACACCTGCTTGGAAATCTCAGACGTCTTGCGAAACACCTCTTGGCCGTACCACGTCACATCAACACCCAAGGCGTCATGGAACAGGGGCCGCTGATGATCGCGCACCCACATCGTGGAATAGACGGCCGTGAGGAAAAACTTGATCCACAGCTTGTTGGCCCACGTCTGCGTCAACTTGGGATCGGTTTTCATCAGCAAGGCAAAGGCTTCGCCGTGGCTGAACTCGTCATTGCACCATTCGCGGAACCATTTGAAAATCGGGTGAAAGCGATGCTCGGGGTGCGCTTCGAGGTGGCGATAGATTGTGATATACCGCGCATAACCGATCTTTTCGCTCAGATAGGTCGCGTAATAAATGAACTTAGGCCGGAAATAAGTGTATTTCTTGGCCTGCGTGAGAAAGCCGAGGTTTACCCGGATGCCCGCCTCGCGCAGCGCATCGTTGATAAAGCCTGCGTGGCGGGCCTCATCGCGGGCCATCAGCTGAAAGAGCTCAGTGATGTCTTTATTTGACCCGCGGCGCTTCATCTCTTTGTAGAGAACGCAGCCCGAAAATTCCGCCGTACAGCTGGAGATCAGGAAATCGATGAACTCCGCGCGCAGCTTCGGCTCCATCCCCTCCCAGTCCACGGTGCCCCAATCTTCGTTTTTCTTGAAGTGGCCCTTGTTGGGGTCTGCCTTCATCTCGCCAATCAAAACGTCCCAATCGGCCCGCACGGGGCTCACGTCGATGGCGTCCATTTCGTCAAAATCGGTGGTATAGAACCGCGGCGTCAGCAGGGTGTTCTGCATCGCCACTTCGGTCGCCATTTCCGACGTCATAGGCTGCGCGTCTAACGCATCCTGCGCGGCAAGCGCTTCATCAGCAGTATCGGCAAAGGCGGAATGTGTAGGCGCATTCATGACAAAACCTCTTCAGAAAAGGAAAATTCGCACAGTTCCATGAACTCCAAATCGCCTGTGAGGCGGGTCCACATCTGCTCAATGCGTGAGGCGCGCGTGATCGTGGCCATGCGGTCCTCTTCGACTACCTCGCCGTAAGGCGCCATAATCTCAGTCCCGTGAACCAAGACGGTATCGCCGGGGTGCACCACGGCGCCGTTGTTGAATTTCACATGGGCCGAGAGTTCTTCAAAGCGGTGCGAGATCGTGACGGTGCACGGCGCCGTTTCTGTCGTTCTGGTCAAAAGTCCCATTGTTATGTCCCTAGGTTTGCGTTCAGTCGAACAGCCGGGCGAAGGCTGCGACGTTATCTGCACCGTATCCGATCAATTCGATGGACCAGCCCGTTGCAGGGTCGAGGATTGCGGTCACGCCATCAGCGCGTCGAATGAGCGTTAGAGGCGGGTTGCCGGCGATACCGTCCAATTTGCGCGCGCGAGCAACGGACACCCAAATAACGTCGATGAAGCCGGCCTTGTCGCGGCCAGAATGGGCGATTTGTTGGCCCGTGGCGTCCAAAATAGCGATCCCACTGCTGCGGTCGCCGTCCAACGTGATCGGCATTTCGCGCACGACAGGGGCCAAGTCCGGCACGCCGCGCATAGGCTGATCGGTGATTTGCGCATAGGCCACCAGCGCCAGCGCAGCCGCCATCAGGCCAAACATGGCCTGAACAAGCACGCGCGGGACCATTTCGCGGTCGCGGTGCTTCATCTGTGCAGCAAGAGAGTGTTCGGGGTGCGTGTTAGACATGGGCTTTACTCCGCCGCGATCGCGTCTGGGGCACCGTCAAGGCGCACAACTTGGGGCTGTGAGACGCGCGTCTCCGCCGCCTCTGCAAAGAGGGCGGCGACATAGCCTGCATTTGGAATAGCCCGCAGCGCTGGCTGTGTGCGGGACAAATGCCAAGGACGTGTGTGCGGCCACGTCATGAGATAGCTCAGCCGCGTCTCGCCCAACAGCTCAAGCGCAATGGTGCCATACCCAGAGGCGCGAACCTTGGCATCTGCATTGGCAATGCAGACATAAGGCAGGTTTAGGGTCATCGTCAGAGCCGCCCCAATCCGCATACACACACGTTTGTTGGTCAGCGTGTAAACCGTGCTGCGCGCCTGCACCGTGGCCATACCCAAGATCAGCAGCGCAGCAACAAGGCCCGCAATCAAAAAGGGCAGACCGTGGCCCATCGCCTCGGTCAGGGGAACCTGCGCTGTGCTCAGGGTGGTGCGCAACACCGCGAGCCCGACAAAATAGCCCAAGATCCAGTTTAGCTTCCAAGCCTCCTGCGCCAGACGGCGCGGGTTGGGCTGTCCTTGCCACAGGATACGTTCATCCTCCGGCAGCTCTTCTGGAAGGCCCCAAACGGGTTCGAATTTGAAATCATCGTGTTGCATAGCAGTCCCTCAAGTGTGGTACCGGGCCCGTGGCGAGGCAGGCCCGGTAAGGCGTTGATGTGGGCCCTTAAATCTTGGGCTCGATCCGGTCAGGGCTCGCATAGAGGGTGCCACCGCCAAAGTAGGCTGTGACCTTTTCCTCTTCCAAAAGCGTGATCTGATCCGGCGATGCGATTGTGGGGATGCCCTCAATATTGTGCGCATAAAGCGAACGAACCGTGACGCGGTCCTTGCCGATGCGGGCAAAGTTCATCGGGATCAGGCGGATCTTGCCCGTGCCTTCAGGGTTCACGTCCATCGTCAGGTAGCGCACCAATTGCTCTGGCACGTCGACCCACATGTCGGTGATGCGGCCCACCACTTCGCCATCGCCCGTCACAACAGGCATGCCGCGGGGGTCGCGCCCGGCGGAGACTTTAAACGCGTCCAACTGCGCCATTGGCTTGATCTTCACATGCCCATGCGCGTCCAGTTCAGCCAGATCCCGGCGCGGTGCCCAGGAGGCCGGACCAACACCGTCCATCATTGGATCACCCGTTGGCACATAGGGCGAGCCTTCGGCCTGCGAGGTGCGCTGCAAGGCCAGGTCAGGACGATCACCGCGCTGGCCGGAAGGCACAGTTACCTCACCACGGCCATGCGGCAGGATGAATGTTTTGTCTTTTGGAACGGGGAACGGCCCTTGGTTTGCCGCAGCCTGACCATCATCTGTTTCCAGCGGATAGCCTTCGCGCATGTTTTCCGTCTGGAGATAGTACACCAGACCGGCAAAGAAGATCCAAAAGAGCCATATCGCGGCGCTTGCCAGATCAAAGTTTCCAAAAAATTCAGTACCTACCATTGTGGGGTCCTCCGTAGTGTTCATCAAGTTCAAAGCAGATTTCGTAACGCGGGCTCATGTGGGAAACTCCACAAGGCCGCGCGGGGCCGGGGCGTCAAAGCCGATGGCACGGGCGCGCACCAAGGGGGCCAAGACGATTAATGTGGCGAACAAGACGCCAATCTCGAGGTGGTAAACCACCGAATATCCTGTGGCCGGGTTCTCTAGCACCGGGCCAAGCGCGCCGCGCATAGCCGCCGCGTCTACGATGTCGCGCAGCGCGCCACCTGCAAAGATGGCAAGGCCCGCAGCTGTGGCCTGCGATGCGCCCCAAGCGCCGAGCGCCAACCCCTTGCCCGCAATGCCGCGCGTCTCAAGCGACATGGCCGCCGTCAGCATCGCTACTGCAAAAAGGCCGCCGCCCATGCCAATGGCAAATGCACCTGCGAAAAAGAGGAGCGCGCTGTTTACAGGTGCGGCAAAGATCACGGCGCAGAAGGCCGCAAGGCCGATCAAAATCCCGCGCGCGGCCATCCGGCAGGGGTTCATGCCCTGAAGCAGCCACCGTGCCGCCGCCCCAAAACCGACCAGCGCGCCCGTGGCCCACATGGCTGTCAAAAGCGTCGTGGCCGAGACCGACAGGCCCAAAATCTCACCGCCGTAAGGCTCCAGCAATACGTCCTGCATGTTGAACGCCAGCGTGCCCAGAAAGACGACCACCAACAGGCGCGCCGCATCTGGATTACCTGTCAGATCCTGCCAAGCATCGCGGAATTTCGGCCGTGGGGCGGCCCGCTCCGCGCGGCTCATCGGCGTGATTTTTTCTTGTTTCCAAAGGGCGATTACGTTGAGCACGATTGTCACCACAGCCGCCCCTTGCACGACCTGCACCAGCCGCAGCGCGCTGAAATCACGGAGCAAAGTGCCGATGATGACCGCGGAAATGCCCATGCCCACCAAGAACATCACATAAAGCAACGCCACGACGCGGGGCCGTGTCTCATCGCTCGCCCGGTCCGCGGCCAGCGCCAGACCCGCCGTCTGCGTCATGTGCATGCCAAGACCCGTGAGCAAAAAGGCAAGGGCCGCCCCAACTTCACCGGCCCATGCAGGCCCGGCGACCTGATCGCCCGACAGCACCAAAAGACCCATCGGCATAATTGCGAGGCCGCCAAACTGCCAAAGCGAGCCGAACCACAGATAGGGGATCCGCTTCCACCCGATCGCAGAACGATAAGTGTCGGAGCGAAAGCCCAAGAGCGCGCGGAAAGGGGCCACCAAAACGGGGATCGCGATCATGATTGCGACGATCCACGCCATCACGCTCAATTCGACAATCATTACGCGGTTGAGGGTGCCCAAAAGCAGGACCGCAGCCATCCCAACGCTGATCTGGAACAACGACAAGCGCAGCAGTTGCGCAAGCGGCAACTCAGCGCTGACCGCGTCCGAGAAGGGCAACATGCGCAGGCCCAATCGTTGTACCAGATGCTGTTTGCTCATGGGCGGAACTCCAACGCGTTGGAGATGTAGAAGCCGGAACTGATGCGCCCCAGATCGGCCAGGCGGCCATTTTCCAAGGCATGTGCAAGGCCCGCAGGCGTATGCGGCACCATGACGGGCGAGCGGTCGGATTTGGGGAAAAGCTTGCCCATCCGCCACATCACCATCAACAGCGGTGTGCGCGGCGCAATGGTGAAGACGACACTTTTACGCACGCGCGGTGCCAGCAACGCCAGCCGCGCCGCAATATCGGCAGCGCTGTAATAAATCAGGCTGTCCATCGCGACGACATAGTCAAAGGTCCCATGCCGTGCGGCGGTCATATCACCTGCAACAAAGCTCAGCCGTCCTGCCACATTGGCCGGGGTCCGCGTACGCGCAATCTCGATCAGCTGGGGCGAGATATCGACGCCCACCACATCTGCGCCACGTTCAGCAAGCTCGAATGCCAACGCGCCTGTGCCACAGCCTGCGTCCAAAACACGCGAACCACGCAAGTCTTGTGGGATGCGGGAAAGGATCAGGCGGCGCATTTCTGCACGCCCCGCGCGCACCGTTGCCCGGATCCCTGACACAGGCGCATCAGAGGTCAGGCGCTCCCATGTTTGGGTCGCCGTGCGGTCGAAATAGTCCTCGACCCGGTCGCGGGTGCGCTCGTAGCTCACTTAATCAAATCCCAGCAATTCAAAGATTTCACGGTCCGGCAGTGGCGCAGGCGCCAACGGCTCTGTGCCGTTCCACAGGGTTTCGGCCAGCCGGATGTATTCCTTTTGAACCGCCGCGATGTCGTCATCGAGGTCCATTTCAAACAGCGTCTTTTTCTTAAGACGTGAGCGGCGGATCGCATCCAGATCGGGCATATGCGCGATGCGGTTAAAGCCAACCGTCTTGCAGTAGCGGTCCACCTCATCGGTGTCCTTGCTGCGGTTCGCCACGCAACCTGCCAAGCGCACTTTGTAGTTGGCTGATTTGGCCTGCACCGCGGCGATGATCCGGTTCATCGCATAAATGCTGTCAAAATCATTCGCGGTCACGATCAGCGCCCGGTCCGCATGTTGCAGCGGGGCCGCAAAGCCACCGCAGACAACGTCGCCCAATACGTCAAAGATCACGACGTCGGTGTCCTCTAGCAAATGGTGTTGCTTCAGCAGCTTCACCGTTTGGCCGACAACATATCCACCACAACCGGTGCCCGCGGGCGGACCGCCGGCCTCCACACATTTGACGCCGTTAAAGCCTTCAAACACGAAATCCTCGGCCCGCAGCTCTTCCGGGTGGAAATCAACTTCCTTTAGGATGTCGATGACGGTCGGCACCAAGGAGCCCGTCAGGGTGAATGTGCTGTCGTGCTTGGGGTCGCAGCCGATTTGCAGCACGCGTTTGCCCAATTTGGAAAAGGCCGCCGACAGGTTGGACGAGGTCGTGGATTTGCCAATCCCACCCTTGCCATAAACGCTGAATACTTTGGCGCCTTCAATCTTGGCACTTTCATCTTGGTGAACTTGGACGGATCCTTCACCATCTTGGCCCCGCAGCAGCGGTGCGGTGTCGAGTGGGCTCATGTTGTTTCCTTCCCTTGGGTCATTGCGCAGCGATGCCCTCTAGTTGGTCTTCGATTGCATCTGCGGCGTCTTGCAGCGCAGCGCGGGTGGCATCGTCAGGCTGCCAATAGTTTCGGTCAGAGGCTTCCAGCAGGCGGTTCGCCATCCGCATGGAGGCCTGCGGGTTTAGATCGGCAAGCCGCTGGCGCATCGCGTCATCGAGCACAAAGGTCTCGCTGAGTTTTTGGTAAACCCAAGGTGCGACCTTGCCGGTGGTGGCGGACCAGCCCACCGTGTTGGTGATCTGCGCCTCGATCTGGCGCACGCCCTCGTGGCCGTGCTTGAGGAGCGGCTCAAAGAAATTGGGGTTCAGGCTGCGGGCGCGGGTTTCGAGTGCGACCTGATCCGTAAGCGTGCGCACCTGCGCCCCGCCGCGGGTTTGATCGCCAATATAGACTGGCGTTTCCACACCGCCTTTGGCGCGTTTAACAGCAGAGGCGATACCACCCAACGTGTCGAAATAATGGTCCACCGTGGTGATGCCCAGCTCAACCGACTCGAGGTTTTGATAGGCCAGATCGACATTTTTGAGCGTGTCTTGCAGCAGTGCGGCTTGGGGCGATGCTTCGCCGTCCACGCCGTAAGCAAAGGATTTGCGCGCCTCATAAGCATCCGCCAACTCGCCGTCATCCTCAAAGGCCGAGCTATCGACCAGCTGGTTGACGTTTGCGCCATAGGCACCTTCGGCGTTGGAAAAGACCCGCAGCGCCGCGGTTTTCAGATCACACCCCTGCGCCTGCATAAAGGCCAAGGCATGCGCGCGAATTGGGTTCATCTCCGCAGGCTCGTCCGCGCTGGCACATTGATAGGCGGCATCTGCCAGCAGTTTCGTCTGCAACGGCAACAGATCGCGGAAAATACCCGAAAGCGTCATGACCACATCGACGCGCGGCCGGCCCAATTCAGACAGCGGCACTAGATCCGCGCCACAGAGCCGTCCGTGCGCATCAAACCGCGGCCGCGTGCCCATTAGCGCCAAGGCCTGGCCAATCGGGCCGCCGTTAGATTTGATGTTATCGCTGCCCCACAACACAAGCGCCACGGTGCGCGGCACAGACGCATGTGCCGCCAGCAAGGTTTGGGCCTGCAACGCGCCATCTTGCATGGCAAAAGCCGTCGGCATCCGGAAAGGATCAAAGGCGTGAATATTGCGCCCTGTGGGCAGGATCTCTGGGGCGCGGATGACATCGCCGCCGGCCACAG
Source organism: uncultured Pseudosulfitobacter sp. (assembly GCA_965656435.1). Lineage (GTDB taxonomy): Bacteria > Pseudomonadota > Alphaproteobacteria > Rhodobacterales > Rhodobacteraceae > Pseudosulfitobacter. Next base: position 7,799 of record CBFHKQ010000043.1, read on the forward strand.
GTTCGATGAACTGCCCATTAAGCGCACGCATCAGGCCCGCAATTTCGGAAGGCTCTGCCAGCTTGGCGTCACATGCGGCGCGCGCGGCCGCCGTCTCAAAGGTCATGTGGTCCAGCATTTTGGCCCGTGCCGCTGGTGTCGTGGGCGCACCCACGATGTGCAAACCCTCTGGGATCAGAGCGCTTTCCGTCTCCAGCAAGGTCAGCCACAGCTGGTCAATCGGGCATTCCGCCAGATCCACTGCCTCGGCCTGCGCCGCAATCAACGCCTCCAGATCAGCCCGACCGGCATCCTCCGCAGGCAGCGCACGCCAGCGTGTTAGGCTGTCTTTCAGATCAGCCAAACCACGATAGAGCCCCGCAGCCGTCAAAGGCGGCGTGAGATAAGTCACAGTCACCGCATTCGCACGCCGCTTGGCCAGGGTCGCCTCAGACGGGTTGTTGGCAGCATACAAATAAACGTTCGGCAGGTTGCCCATTAGCCGCTCTGGCCAGTCTGCCCCACCTAGGCCGTTCTGCTTGCCCGGCATAAATTCAAGCGCGCCGTGCATGCCGAAATGCAGCACGACGTCTGCTTCAAAATCATGTTTGAGGTATTGGTAAAACGCGCTGAACGCATGTGTAGGGGCAAATCCGCGCTCGAAGAGCAAGCGCATCGGGTCGCCCTCATACCCAAAGCCGGGCTGAACGCCGACAAAGACATTGCCGAACTGGGCGCCCAAAACAAAGGCCGCACGCCCGTTGGACATAATGCGCCCGGGTGCCGGGCCCCACGTGGCCTCAATCTCGTCCAGCCACGGCGTGCGCGACACGATCTGGTCCACCGACACTTCGCCGGCGACATTGGCCTCTTGACCGTAGGTCTTAGCATTGCCCTTCAACACCGCATCCCGCAGCGCATCGACAGAGGCCGGCGGCGTCAGGTCATAGCCCGCGTGGGCCATCTCGTGCAGTGTGTTATAGAGGCTTTCAAATACCGACAGGTAAGCCGCAGTGCCAACGGCGCCTGCGTTGGGCGGAAAGCCGAACAGAACGATCGCCGCGCGCTTGTCCGCATTGGCCTTGCGCCGCAGCCGCGCCAAGCGCGCCGTCTTTTCAGCGAGGGCATCAATGCGCTCCAAACAGGGGGCCATCGCTTTGACATCGCCCCGCGCGGCGCAGGCATGGGCACAGCCAGCGCAGCCCTGCGCGCCGTGACGACCGGCAAAAACCGTTGGGTTGGTCGCGCCATCAATTTCAGGCAAGGCCACCAACATCGTCGCCTCAATCGGACTAAGACCTTGTTGGCCTTGGGCCCATTGATCCAGGGTCTGAAACTCAAGCGGTTGTGCCGCGATATAGGGCACATCCAACGCCTTGAGCGCATCAACCGCAGCACTGCTATCGTTATATGCGGGCCCGCCCACAAGGCTAAAGCCCGTCAGCGACACGACCGCATCCACACGGCCTGCAAAATAAGCGTCCATCGCAGGCCGGCCGTCCAAACCGCCCGCAAAGGCCGGGATGACCGTTAAGCCCTGCGCCTCAAAGGTGCGGATCACATGGTCATAATGGGCCGTGTCTTCGGCCAAAATATAGCTGCGCAGCATCAAGATGCCGACAACCGGAGCGGTCGCATCGCCCGCCGCACGCGGCAGGTCGCTGGCGTCGGTGCTGATGTGCAGCCCCGGCAAATCAGGGTGATAAACGCCGCAATCGGGGTATTCCACCGGCTCTGGCGCCGCAACCTCGCGCCATTCTGGAACCCGCGCATAGCGCGAGATCAAAAAGCGGACCATATTGCCGATGTTTTCGTCTGACCCGCCCAGCCAATATTGCATGGCCAAGAACCACGCCCGCAAATCCTGGCTTTTGCCCGGGATCAGCTTGAGGATCTTGGGAATACGCCGCAGCATTTTCATCTGACCCGCACCGGCGCTGCCTGCGGTTTTACCAGAGGCTTTCGCAGGTTTGAGCTTTTTCAAAAGCCCCATCGCGCCACTGGCAGGTTTGGACATGTCCAGCCCGCCCATACGGGTCAGTTGTGTAATCTCTTGGTCCGAGACAAGGCCCACCATCGCGTCACATTGCATCCGGCGTGCCTGCAACGCGGGCAGGATCGCCTGAATATGATCCTCCAGAAAGAGGACGCAATTCACGACGATGTCCGCCTCTTCGATGTCATGAAGGGCGGATTGCAACGCAGCGGGATCTTTTTCCCACTCCGCAGCTGCATGAATTTTGATCGACAGGCCCGGAAAGTCCATCGCAAGCATAGGGGCCACGCGAGCCGCAGGCCCTGCGGCATGCCGGTCCAACGTCACGATGACGAAATTGTAGGTCCGGGGGGCTACCTCATCGCGCATAATGCGCCTTTGCATCATAGAGAACATCCACGGAGATCTCTGCGATGCCTTGCTCAGTGGCATAGGTTTCGGTATTGCGCCGCGCCTTGCCGCGGACGAAAAACGGGATTTTTTTCAACTCACGCTCTGCAAGCTCGAGCCACACAACTTCAACGGGGCCGGAGGGTGTGTCAGCCGCCTCCGGTGCGTGGTTTGTAGCGGGCGCGGGGGCGGCCTCAGCGCCTTTAACCGGTTGCGGCGCGTGTCCGCCGTGGTGGCTGGGCCCGGCCGCATCGTGGAATTCGAAATCCTCCCGGAACATGTGCAACAGGTGCTCTTCGAGGCCCATCACAAGCGGATGGATCCAGGTGTCAAAGATGACATTCGCGCCTTCAAAACCCATCTGAGGCGAATAGCGCGCTGGGAAATCCTGCACATGCACCGGCGCAGAGATCACGGCACAAGGAATGCCCAAACGCTTGCCTATGTGGCGTTCCATCTGGGTGCCAAGGATCATCTCTGGCTGGAGCGCCTCAATCGTGCGCTCCACCTCAAGATAGTCGTCCGTGATCAGCGCGTCGAGCCCGTATTCTTTGGCCAAAGCGCGCACAGGGCGGGCATATTCGCGGTTGTAGCACCCGATGCCTGCGACTTCGAAGCCCATCTCGTCCCGCGCGATCCGCGCCGCGGCCATGACATGTGTGCCATCGCCAAAGATGAACACCCGCTTGCCCGTCAAATAGGTACTGTCAACCGAGCGCGACCACCACGTCTGACGCAGACGGTCGGTGTCTAGCGGCGCGGTCGCGCCGGAAAGTGCCCGCACCTCGGCGATAAAGTCATGGGTCGCACCCGCGCCGATCGGCACCACTTTGGTAAAGGGCTGGCCAAAGGTCCGCTCGCAATAGCGCGCCGCCTGTTCGCCTGTCTCGGGGTAGAGGAGCACGTTGAAATGCGCAGCCCCCATGCGGGCGATATCCGCTGGGGACGCGCCCATGGGGCCGGTGACATTGACCTCGATCCCCATCTCATAGAGCAGGTTCGTAATCTCTTGCACGTCATCGCGGTGGCGAAAACCCAAGGCCGTCAGCCCGAGGATGTTACAGCTGACGCGTTCGGTTTTTTCCATCGGCCGCGCGAGGTGCCGCACGATTTGGAAAAACGTCTCATCCGCGCCGAAGTTCTCTTTGCGCTGATAGCTGGGCAGCTCCAGCGGGATCACGGGGATATCCAGACCCATCGTCTCGGCCAGACCGCCGGGATCGTCTTGGATCAATTCCGCCGTGCAGGACGCACCCACAATGATCGCCTCCGGCTGGAAGCGGTCAAAGGCATCTTGGCAGGCGCTTTTGAACAGGCCGGCCGTGTCAGAGCCTAAATCGCGCGCCTGAAACGTTGTGTAGGTGACGGGCGGGCGGTGGTCACGCCGCTCGATCATCGTAAAGAGCAAATCCGCATAGGTGTCGCCCTGCGGCGCGTGCAGCACGTAATGCAGGCCGGTCATCCCAGTCGCCACGCGCATCGCGCCGACATGGGGCGGCCCCTCATATGTCCAAACCGTTAGCTTCATTCGGCAGCCACCCCTTGCACGGGCGCATCTGCCCCGCCCAAGATCGCTTTGCGGCGCAAAGGACGGGCAAAGAGGCCCGCCAAATCACCGGCCTGTTCGTAGAAATGCACGGGCGTAAAGACCAACTCGATTGCCCATTTGGTCGACAGGCCTTCAGCTTCCAAAGGATTAGCAAGCCCAAGGCCACAGACTGTCAGATCGGGGCGCGCCGCGCGGCAGCGCTCCAGCTGAAGATCCACGTCTTGGCCTTCAGAAATCTGCGGCCCGCTGGACAGCAGATCAAGGTCCGGTCCGTGCACGGCGTCGTGGATATAGGGCATCCCAACCTCGACGGCCGTCATCCCACATTCGCGAGTGAGAAAGCGTGCGAGCGGTACTTCTAACTGGCTGTCAGGGAAGAAAAACACCGACTTGTCCGCCAGCGGGGCAGCGGCCTGCGCAATCGCTTGGCGCGCCCGGCGACGGGGGGCCTCTGTGACCTCGGCAAAACGCGCCGCATCTACACCGAATTCCGTAGCAATTGCCGCCAGCCAAGCTGTTGTACCCTCTTCCCCAAAGGGGAACGGGGCCGCTATATGCCGCGCGCCGCGCCGCTCCAATGCCGCGTGTGTGTCGCCCAAAAAGGGCTGCGTCAGAGCAAAGACCGTATTCGGCCCAATACCCGTTTCGGCATCAAGTGACCGCGCGGGCAACAGGCGCACCGGACCAACGCCCAGCGCATCCAAGAGGCCCATCATCTGGTCCTCCACCACATCCGGCAGCGCCCCCACCACTAGCAATTCGCGGGCTTGCATTTCCGGCAAAACCGGCACCATGGAGGCAAGACAGGCGTCTTCGCCTTGGGTGAATGTCGTCTCAATGCCGGAGCCGGAATACTCCAACACCCGCACCTTGGGCGCGAATTCTTGGGTCAAACGTTCTGCCGCGCGGCTGAGGTCCAGCTTAATGACCTCAGAGGGGCAGGACCCCACCAAAAAGAGCTGCCTGATATCGGGACGCCGCGCCAAAAGGGCTGCAACCTCGCGGTCCAGCTCTTTATGTGCGTCATTGAGGCCCGCGAGGTCTGATTCCTCAAGGATCGCCGTGGCAAAGCGCGGCTCTGCAAAGATCATAACGCCCGCTGCACTTTGGAGCAGGTGCGCGCAGGTGCGCGATCCGACAACCAGAAAAAAGGCGTCCTGCATCTTGCGGTGCAACCAAATGATGCCGGTCAAACCACAGAAAACCTCGCGTTGGCCGCGCTGCTTTAGGACGGGCGATGCGCGGCACCCGATGGAGGGTGGTGGTGCGAATTGGTCGGTCATGTGACCCCCTGCGACTGCAACCGCGCCATGCGCAATTTCCACAAAAATTGACCTGCGTTCACCACGTAGGCAGCATAGGCCAACAGAGCCACGAACATCAGGGTTGTAGGCGTCATCGCACCCGTCAAAAGTCCATAAATATAAAGGGTATGCAGAGCGATCACGCCAAAACTAAACACGTCTTCCCAAAAGAAGGCGGGCGCAAAAAGCCAGGTATCAAAGACGACCTTTTCCCAAATCGCACCCGTCACCATGATGAGGTAGAGGATGCCCGTTTTCAGAACGATGGACGCGGTTGCGACAGTGTATCCGGCGTCTGTCCACAAGTACCGTAGCACCAAAACCAGCGAGACCAGGAAGACAACAAATTGCAAAGGCGCAAGCACACCTTGGACCGTGGTCCAAACCGTCGCGTCCCGGCGGGCACGCTCTGCCGGGGTATAGAGCGCATAGCGCGCGGCCCCGCTGTCGGTATGCGATGTCATCCGGCCTCCCAGGATTGCGACAAAGATTCTGATCCGTTGCCTAAAATTTGGCAGGATAACGACAATGTGTCAACTTACACTTACACTTGACGCGTTGATTTTCGCGGTAAGCCTCGCAAAAATACGCAATTATACTGAGATATCCGGAATCCACCCTAAATAATGTCAATATGATTTGACATATGAACGTCGCTACGGGACGATGAGGTGCGCCCCGGATTCCCGGCGCTGCGCAGTGAAAGGTGGGGCACTACATGCAGGACGGATCATCGAATTCCGATACTGCACAGGGCTGCGATGTGGACAGATTTGCCCGCCGCATGCTACACCGGACCGCACAAGCTTCGGCCAAGCCAGGAAAGTTTTTGCAGCGCGCGCCTCTTGAAACCTATGTGCATCAAATGCACGCGGCCGTCCTGACGTCGGACCGCGCCGCGCTGGATTCCTTGGTCGCAACAATGCAGGCCGCCAAAATATCCGAAGCGGCGATTGCAGAGGTCTACGTCCCCGAGGTTGCCCGCCGATTAGGCCAAGATTGGGTCGATGATGTTCTTGAGTTTTCCGCCGTTACGATGGGCTGCGCGCGGCTCCAGGGATTGATCCGACGCCTTGGGCCGCAATGGGATCACGCGCCGAATTCGTTGATGGCGGAAGGACCTGTGTATTTGGTGACCACGCCCGAGCATAGCCAACACACTCTCGGCGCCATTGTGCTGGCTGGTCAGCTGCGGTGGCGCGGACATGCGGCCCAGATCGTCCTCGGCCCGGACAGCAATACGCTCGCGAACAAGCTACGCGAAGGACATTACGCCGGCATCTTGATCTCGCTCGCGGATGAGGAGGCCGTGGACGGGTTGCACGCGATGCTGCCTATCATAAAACGCCACGCGCCTCAGACACCCATCCTTGCCGGCGGACATATTCAAAATATTGCTGGTGATTTGGCGCAACATACAGATATTGACCTTGTGACAAGCAGTCTTGAGGACGCGCTACGCTTCTGCGACTATAACGGACTGGCGAGCGCAGGCCGTCCGCCCCTGAACATGCACACGGTTACGTAATGAAGTCGCTTACCGATACAACCTGGACCAGTGGGCTGATCCCCGTGATCGAGCCGGATATCGTCACCGATATCATCGCTCGCATTTCCGACTTGGCATTGGTGATGTCGCGCAGCGGCAAAATTATGGGCGTCTTGTCAAACCCCAACTTCAAAGCGCGCTTTGGTCTGGCCCGTTGGGAAGGGCATCAGCTGTGCGATTTTCTGGCGCCCGAAAGCGTGACGAAATTTGAGAACCGCCTCGCGGAATTTCTGTTGGACACCAGCAAACCCGTACGGCCGGTTGAGCTGAACCATTTCGCGACCGAAGATCACCCCGAATTTCCTGTGCGCTACAGCTTTCACAACATTGGTACGGACGGCACAATCTTATTGCTGGGCCAAGACCTGCGACCCGTCGCTGAGATGCAGCAACAGCTGGTCGCGGCCCAAATCGCGCTGGAAAAAGACTATGAGGCGCAGCGCGAATACGACACGCGCCTGCGGGTTCTGATGGCGGCCATGTCGGATGGCGCGCTCTTTATCTCCGCTCGTGATGGCCAGATCGAGGACTGCAATCCCGCCGCTCTCGCTCTCTTGGGGCGCAACCGGGCTGAGCTGATCGACAAACACCTGTCGGATTTCATTGCCCCAGTGAATGGTGATGATCTGACCAAAGAGCTGGCCCGCCGGGCCGCGATGCAACAACCGGGCGATATTGCCGTGGCCCTGCGCGGCGCCAAGACACGCCTGACGATTAGCCCGACCTTGTTCCGCACCGCGGGCGAACAAATGCTGCTTTGCCGGATGGCGATCGCGGACGGCACCGTAGCGCCCACAACGGGGCTGTCGGATCACCTGTCGGGTCTTTTTGAAAACGGCGCAGATGCCGTGGTGTTCATCAACCAGGCGGGCGCTATGCTGAGTGCGAATGACGCCTTCCTGCGTCTGACGAATGTGCCCCATGCGATTGCTTTGAAAGATCGGCCGCTGTCGGATTTTCTGGGTCGCGGCACCGTTGACCTGAATGTCATGTGTGACAATGCCACCCGCACCGGTGCGATGCGCCTCTATGCGACGCGCCTTTTGGGTGAGCATGGCACAGAGCGTCCGGTTGAGATTTCAACAACTCATATTGCCACCGGTGCGCAGCCTGTCTTTGCGATGGTCATGCGCGACGCCAGCCGCGCCGAGGCTGTGCGCAAGGCCGGCGCGCAAGTCACCGATGTCGATTCCCAATCCGTCGTAGAGCTGATTGGCAGCCACACCCTAAAGGGCATCATTGCCAAGACCACAGATGTCATTGAAAAAATGTGCATCGAAACAGCGGTGGAGCTTACCTCCAACAACCGCGTGGCCGCTGCCGAAATGCTGGGCCTGTCGCGGCAGTCTTTGTACGTAAAGCTGCGCAAATACGATCTACTGAAAAAGATCGCGCCCGAGGACTAGGCCCTCGATTCGGCGCCACTGTCCGTACCCATGCCCATAGCAGGCAAGTCCCCGGATGTGACTTCGTGTCCCAGCACGGCCCCTCAACGCATAGTGCCTTACGCGATTGGCATCGGAATGCGTCAATCGCTTCAATACCTTAGACTTACTTGGCCGCGTGTTTCGCGCGCATAACGCCATCCCAATGTAACTCCTAACAACTGAATTATGCGCACAAATCCCTTGTCTCTTGGATGCGTCGGTACACTATAGTATGCAGACGCCGTTGACGCTGAACACGCAGTTGACAAAAGGGCGGCCCTCGCCAGGCCGGCTCGGAGGGAAAGAGATGCCAGATGTGCGTCCCAAAAAGACCGAACTAACAAAAGAACTGTATGAAAGGTCCAGTCAGGACCTTTTGTTACTGAAACAGATTTTGCCGCAGGACGCCGTGCGCGCGCTTGCTCGCGAGGCTTTGGCGCGCCTGGCAGCGCGCGTGTCTGCGCCGCCACTACCCCGCGATGCGGTGGAACAGCTGTGCGATGCGCTGGTCAGCGCTGAGATTGGCCGTGCGGCTGACCTGATTGACACGTGGCTGCGCGAAGGTGCGGAAGAACAGGCCATCTATTTGGATTACCTCGCCCCCGCCGCGCGCGAGCTGGGCGAGATGTGGAACGACGACAAGATCTCATTTACCGATGTGACCATTGGCACCGGGCGCATTTACGGCATCATGCGCTCCATCGGGCGCAACATGCGCGCGCCCACGATGCCAACGCAAAAATCCGCTATGGTCGCCAGTGTGCCCGGGGAAACCCACACCATCGGCGCGAAAATGGCGGCGGAATTGCTGCGAGGGAATGGCTGGGACGTGGAGCTTGCCTTGGGCATGGATCACGAGGAACTCATTGGGCGGATCATGGCAAGCAATCACCTGATCATCGGCTATTCCGCCGGGGGCGAACATGCTTTGGCCAATCTGGCACGCCTCGTAGTAGCCACGCGGGTGTGCCAGCCTTATGCGCATATCATGGTGAGCGGGCGGATCGTGCAAGAGGCGGCGGACCGGATCAAGCTGATGGGCGTTGACGGCATGAGCCATGATTTCGACAGCGCACAGGCCTTGATGGACGAGATGTGGGCACAGATCAGCCTGCCCTAACACGGCAGGTGCAACACCCTTCCAGAAATGAAAAAGGCAGCCACATGGACTGCCTTTTCTATTTCAGTGCA
>CBFHKQ010000044.1:0-16702 GCA_965656435.1 uncultured Pseudosulfitobacter sp.
GTGCCGGCCCGGATAAATTTTTCGGGATCACGGATTTGCTCTATGCCAGCCAATCCACTTGGTCGCGTGCGGGTGGCGGCGATCCTGCGATGATCGCGGATGAGTTGCGTAAAATTGGCCGTTTGGCCGGTATGGAGACAGAAACCATCAATGCGTGTCTCCAAGACGAAGACCAGATCCGCAAGATGGTTGCGTGGTTCCAGACCAAAACAGGTGAACATAATATCAGCAGCACGCCGTCTTTCGTGATCAATAGTGAGACCTATAGCAACATGGCCTATGCAGAAATGGTCAAGCTGATCAACGCGGCGGCTGAGTAATGTCAAAAGGTCCATTGGCTGGCCTTAAGGTCATTGAGCTGGCGCGCGTATTGGCGGGGCCTTGGGCGGGGCAAACTCTGTCAGACCTTGGGGCTGAGGTGACTAAGGTTGAGGCCGCCGCAGGCGATGACACCCGCCAGTGGGGTCCGCCCTTTGTGACACGCGGTGATGATGTGTCGGCGTCCTATTACCATTCGACCAACCGTGGCAAAGCCTCGATCATTGTTGATTTGCGCAGCGCTGAGGGGCAGGCACGCTTGCGCGATCTCCTCGAGGATGCGGACATCCTGATTGAGAACTTCAAAGTCGGTGGGCTCGCGAAATACGGGCTAGATTACGATAGCCTTTCGGCAGACTTTCCGCGCTTGATCTATTGCTCCATCACAGGTTTTGGACAAACCGGTCCCTACGCGCACCGGGCAGGTTATGATTTCATCATCCAGGGTATGTCGGGCTTGATGTCCATCACGGGAGCGCCTGAGGGGCAGCCGCAGAAATCGGGTGTTGCGATTACGGATATCTTTACCGGCGTATATGCGACAACGGCGATCTTGGCGGCGGTACACCAGCGTCACACAACAGGGCGCGGGCAGCAGGTTGATATGGCGCTGTTGGATGTAGCCGTCGCGATCACAGCTAACCAAGCGTTGAACTATTTGACCAGCGGTGTGGCGCCGGGACGGATGGGTAATGCGCATATGAACCTGACGCCTTATCAGGTCTTTGATTGTGCGGATGGTCACATTATCATCGCCACAGGAAATGACGGGCAGTACAAAAAGCTGTGCCAGCTTTTGGGTTTGGATTGGATGCAGGACGCGCCACAATTCCTCAAGAATTCCGACCGAATTGCGCACCGGGATGAGATGACACAGCTGTTGACCGAGGCAACCGTGACGCGGACCCGCGATGATCTGCTCGCAGCCTGCGAGATTGCGGGCGTGCCAGCAGGGCCAATCAATGACATGGCGGATGTGATGGCGGATCCGCAGGTTCAAGCGCGTGGGATGCAGATTGATTTGGACGGCGTTCCAGGTGTGCGTACGCCGATCATCTTTTCTGATGCAGAGCTGGCGCTTACCCGGCCAGCACCAAAACTGGGCGAGGACGACGAACTGATCTAGATTGCGGGGTTAGTTTTTTGATGCCGCTACTTAGTCTTTGAACAGGCCCTCCAGCGCCGCGCTTAGAGGAGCGTGGTCCTCAAATGTAAGGCGAACCGGCAGGGCCATGACTTTACTGCGAAAGCTGGGGGGTAGGCGGGCGGCGTCTTTTTCCGTCGTAACCAACTGGGCGCCTGCCCGCCGTGCATCCCGTTCAAGGCGGGACAGCAGGGCGGGCGACAGCTTTTGATGATCCCCCAAGGCCTCGCTCTGGAGGATCCGCGCGCCCAGGCCTGCGAGCGTGTCGAAAAACTTTTGCGGACGCCCAATGCCGGCAAAGGCAATAACGGGCGTATCCGTCCAATCCATGCCTGTCTGCAAGGGGGTCAGCGCGCCTCTGATATGCGCCACCTCTGCGACAGTCGGAAACGTGGCTTGGTCCGTTGATGGTCCGATGCTGAGCAGTACATCTGCCCGCGCCAGGCCGCGCGCCACCGGTTCGCGCAGCGGTCCGGCGGGCAAGCACCGCCCATTGCCAAAGCCTGTGTGCGCATCCACGACGACAATGCTCAGGTCTTTACGTAGGCTGGGGTTTTGATGCCCGTCATCCAGTATGATGACATCGGCGCCTGCGCGCTGTGCGGCCTTGGCCCCCTCTGCGCGGTCCTTGGACACCCAAACATCCGCGAAGGCGGCAAGAAATAAAGGTTCATCGCCCACTTGCGCGGCCGTATGTCGGGCCGGGTCCACCTGCACCGGCCCTTTAAGACGCCCGCCATAGCCGCGCGACACGATATGGGGGGTCTTATACATGTTCCGCAGCCGCTCTGCGGTGGCGATGACCGTGGGCGTTTTGCCCGTTCCGCCTGCGTTGATGTTGCCCACGCAGACCACGGGGATGTCCATGACCATCGGCACAGTGGAGGCAATTCGCCGTGCGGTTGCCCACCCATAAAGCCATCCCACTGGCGCCAGTAATCGGGCTTGCCAAGTGGGCGCCTGTGGAGGCGTGTTCCAAAAACGGGGGGCTTGCATCATCGGCTCTGGGTCTTTGTTTGAGTGTCCTGCCGCGCATCTAAACGGGACTGGACCACTTCGATAATGCGGTTTGTGGTACTTGCCCCTTGGGTCACCACTTCCCATCCCGCCATGGCCATCTTGGCCGCTTGGTCGGGTGCGATCAAGCGTGTCACGGCTGCGCCCAGACTGTCGGCATCGTTTACGATCCGCGCTGCACCTTCGGCTGCAAGACGCGAATAGGTATCCAGATGCCCCCCCACATGTGGGCCGTAAAGGATCGCCGAGCCAAGCGCGGCGGCCGAAAACGGGTCTTGGCTGCTATATCCGGGTGCCAACGAGCCTGCAAAAAATGTCACTGGAGAAACGCGCAACCAAAGGCCGGCTTCATCCTGTGTATCTGCCAGCAAAACTGTCGTGTTGTCATCGGGCAGCGCGCCCTCTGACCAGTTCTGATAGCGCAGTTTTGATTTCTGACAGGCGGCCTTGATGGCTGCATGTGCTTCTTCCTCGCGCGGCTCAAAAATCAAAAACAGCCGGTGCGACATGCGCTGCGCGGTCCGGTGTGCGGCTAGAACAGCGGACACTTCTGCCGTCGAAACGCCCAAAGCGCACCAAACAGGCCGTTTTCCCAGCGCCTCGTTGAGCGCGCTGACGTCAGAGGGTCGCGCTGGTAAGGGTTGCCCACTTTTTATTAAAGGGGCGACTTTTTCCAGGGTATCGCCGCTGCACCCCAGCTGGATCAGGCGCGCCTGTGCATCCGGGCTGCGAACAAAGATGTGGTCGAATTGGGAGAGGGTTTGGCGGGTCAAATCGGGCAACCACCGGCTGCGCCGCGTCTCAAACCCCTCTTTCGCGGCATCGGCGAGGATCATATCAGCCCCGCTTTCTTGTGCGCAAAGCACAAGGTTCGGCGCCATATCCCCCCAAAACCAGACCGCAACGTCAGGTGCCCAATACGAGATAAAGGCGTTTGCCGCATCGGGGTGATCGGTGGGTGTCGGGGCGAAGATGAGATCTTTGTGCACCTCAATCGCCTCTATATTGGGGCTCGTGATCAACACCGTGACGCCGTAGCGCGTGCTTGCCAATCGCTTTGCCAAGGCCTGCACGTGGGCCAAGCTGTCTGCTTCTTGTGCGTTGAACCACACCAATTCGCCCAGCGGCCGCGGAGGCCAATCCGGCGTTAAGGGCGTGGCGCCACGCCGTGACAGCGCCCGATAGGCCGACAGTCCGAGTGACCGTGGCACAGGGCCTTAGCCCAGCTCGTCCGTCGGGGTAGCTGCGTTCTCTTCGTCCCGCAGGCGATGCAAATGGGCGATGAAATACCGCATGTGGGCGTTATCCACGGTGCGCTGCGCGTTTGATTTCCACGCATCATAGGCGCTGGCATAGTTTGGGAAGATCCCAACAATGTCCAAATTGTTCACATCTTTGAACACGTTTTCCGATGGGTTAATCAGCTCGCCACCGAAAACAAGGTGAAGACGTTGTGTCATGGCGCGGGGTCCTTTGGTCAGGTGAGGGGTGTGATAATCAGGCTTTTCTGCCGCCGTTATGACGTAGGCACACCCAATGTTGCAAGGGTATCGCGGTGGATTGCTGGGCCGCCTGCGATCACACCGTCAAGCGCGGGATGTGCATTATTGAACCGAAGATCTGCGCCCGTTTTTGTGGTTATTTTTCCACCTGCTTCGGTCACGATCAAAGCGCCCGCTGCGATGTCCCATTCCCACGATGGGCGAAAAGTAAACATCGCATCGAAAGCTCCTGCCGCGACCAGCGAGAGACGATAGGCCAGCGAGGGCCTATGCGCGCGTTCAAATGTAGGAAGCCCGTTCGGCCAATGATCCGGTTGCATGGTGGGCTTGGTTGCGAGGCTTTGCGAGCCTGCAAGGCTGGCTTGTGTCGACACACGCAAGGGGCTGCGATTCAGGGCTGCGCCTTGTCCTTTGGCGGCCGTGAACATCTTATCCCGCAACGGCAGATAAATCACCGCGGCTGTAATGATCCCTTGATGCGCGATGGCGAGGGAATGCGCCCAGGTGCGCCGACCCTCAATAAAGCTGCGCGTGCCATCAATGGGGTCAATGATGAACACCGTATTGCGCTCGAGGCGCGCATCGGTGTCCTCGCTTTCTTCTGACAGCCAACCATAATCAGGCCGTGCACTCCGCAGAGTTCCCTGCAACATTTCATTTACGGCAAGGTCTGCCGCGGTTACTGGGCCGGCACCGCCATCTTTTTCCCAGCATGCCGTCTGTGGGCCGACAAAGCTGGTGGCGATACGACCTGCAATCCGGGCAGCGTCGATCAGTAGCGAGAGGTCATGCGCCTGCAAGGGTCATCCCCGACACAAGCAACGACGGGACAGAGCGGCTCAGGTGCGTGCGCGCATCATTAGCGGGGACCAGGCTGTGCAGCATATCGCGCAGATTTCCCGCGATGGTGCACTCGTTCACGGCATGCGTGATTTCGCCGTTTTCGACCCAATGGCCGGCTGCCCCGCGGGAATAATCGCCGGTGTTCGGGTTAATGGTTGCGCCGATCATCGACGTCACCAACAGCCCCGTTCCCATGTCGCGCAACAGATCCGCGCGGCTTGCTGTGCCTTGGCTGAGGGCGATGTTCCACGTGCTTGGCGAAGGGCCAGACGATGTGCCGCGCGCAGCATTTCCGGTTGAGGTCATGTTCAGCTTGCGCGCTGTCGCAAGATCCAATGTCCATCCCGTAAGAACGCCATTGTCCACAATCGCGCGGCGCTGGGTGGCGAGGCCCTCCCCATCAAAAGGGCGCGAACCGCTTTTGCGGGGCAGATGCGGATCTTCGATCAGGGACATGCCTTCGGGCAGCACTTGTTCTTCCAGCGCATCCAAGAGCCAAGAGGCTCCGCGGGTGATTGACGACCCGTTGGCGGCAGAGAGCAAATGGCCAATGAGGCTCGACGCAACGCGTTCGTCGAAGAGGACAGGAAAGGCGCCTGTTGGTGGTTTGCGTGCATCACGGCGGGCTAACGCGCGGGTTGCGGCCTCATGGCCGAGGTCTTCTGGACTGCGCAGGTCGCCTTGGAAAATGCGACTGTCGCCTGCATAGTCACGCTCCATCTGCGTGCCGCTTCCGGTGATTGCAACGCAGCTGGTGCCACGATCAGTGCGGGCATAGCCGCCTGCAAATCCGTTTGACGCAGCGAGGTAGACATCGCGTGCGCCGTATCCGGCGCTGGCTTGGGACACTTGCGAAATGCCTTCAACTGAAAGGGCTGCAGCTTCTGCGCGGCGGGCGTCCTCCTCAAGGGTCCTGGCATCCGGTTCGGGGGTCGGATCGGCCAACTCAAGGGCCTGCGCGTCGCGGCTTTGGGTTAGATCGGCGGGGCTTGCGAGCCCGGCATAATCATCTTGAGGTGCCTCACGGGCCATGGCAACCGCGCGCAGGGCCATTTCCGCAATCGTATCGTTGGATGTGTTGGAGGCAGATACATTCGCAACCCGCTGGCCGACAAAGACACGCAGACCAATGTCGACGCCTTCTGCGCGTTCCGCATGTTCCAAGGCGCCGCCACGCACGTCTACGGAAACGGATGTGCCGCGTACCGCCATCGCATCGGCGGCGTCGGCACCTGCTTTGCGAGCAGCACCAAGCAGTTGATCTGTCAGAGCATCAAGCGGACGGGTCATGGGCCTCTCCTATGGTTGCACGTGAGGTAGCCCCGCCACCCACGCAGCACAAGGGGTCTGCGACAGCACGCGACGCTATGAGGATGCCCGTAGGCTTGAAACCCTCACTACTGAATACGGTTACCGTTGGCTAGGATGTGACCTTCTTCATTAATTTCTAATTTAGATTTGAGCGTATCCTCGCCAGTGCCTGGCATGCCAAAAAGACCGATCATCATGCGGGCGGCACCTGCGGCATCAGGCGGCACGAGGCCAATGTCCACCAGCCTGTCCAGCAGCGTATTTGCACCAACGAGGTCAATGTCCACCTGACCAACGGTTTTTGGCATATCGCCAAAGGCCCCTGCGGCGCTGTAATCAAATCGAATATCGCCGCTCGCATTTAGCGTGGCACCTGCGGCTTGGGCATTGAGTTCTTTGACCTCCAAGCGATCGAGGCGGCCCGTAGTCGAGCTAAGATCGGTCAATTTGGTATCAAAGACATCCAGTAACAGGCGCGCTTCTCCGGCCAAGTCAACGATTACAGTTGCCGGGTCGCGCGGCAACTTGGCTTGCGGATCGAACATTCCCCAAAGCACATCCGCCATGGTGAACCCTTCAATCGCGGCGCGCATTTGAATGTTTTGACCCGTTTCAGAGGGCAAGACAGGCAGGTCAGCGCCAAAGTCGATTTTGTCTACATTGAAGGCGAAGGGGATCGGCATTTGTGACATGAGACCGCTGAGTGCAACGCCCCTGTACTCGGTCGTATAAGACGCCTGTGTACCTGACTGTGTAATGTCCCAAGTGCTCGCGTCGGTGGCGCCGGTGAAATTGCCGTTGCCGTTCGGGGTCCGTAAGTTGAGCGTTCCGCTGCTGCCCGCATAAGAAAGCGTACCGTCGAACTGCAAACCCGCTGCGAGTAAGGCGGCAACATCGCCGGGATCGGCGATTTGCGGCAGCCGTAGTGCGCTCGACATCCGGATTGATTGCGTGCCACCGGTGATGGCAAAGGCTTCACCGGCACCCAGATTATTGCCTGAAACGGTATAGAATAGCGGTCCTGTTGCCAGATTTTGTTCAACTTGACGCATACCGTCAAAGGCCATGCGGGTGCTGCCCCTGACATCTGCAACAGAGATGTTGAAATCCGCAACTTCCCGCCAAATCGGCATATCGTCGACGACCAATGCGGCCAGGTTCAACCCAAGCTGCGTCGCGCTCAATTCTGAGAGCATATCAGCAGGGCTTCCAGAGACGCGGATTGCCAGCGCTTCATGTTCAAGATCCAGCGTTGCAGCGAGGGGCATACCGTCTTCTGTCGCGGCGGTCAGGGTGATCTGACTGCCCGCAGCCATGGTGAAACGCACGGCCGAGCCGTCTGGTGCGAAGGTAAAACTTGGTGCTTTCAAGGCGGCGCTGATGGGACCTGTGCCGCCGTCTATATCCAGTTCTAGGGTCACATCATTGATGACCAGCGCCGTACCATCGGTCACCGCCGTGCCGGTCACCACATAGCTTTGGTCCGTCAAATATGTTTTCCATTCTGCCCAAACTTCCGCTGGTGTCATCTGCGCAAAGGCAGCTGAGGTCGTGCAGAGTATCGCGACGCTGAGCGCGGTTAATTTCATGATTTGAGTGTTAAAAAATCGGGGCATTATCAGAGCATCCTAGACGGCCAATCGATGTGCGCACCGTCCACTGCCCCATGCCTAGCGTCAAGAGGGTGCGGGGCGATCTGGCTCAAGGGGCGGGTGTATTTTGGCTGGACCTGATGGGACGCAGGTCATACCTCTTGAGGTAGGACATCAGTAGCGGAGGGACATATGGATCTGACGGGAAAGACGGCGATGATCACAGGCGCGAGCCGTGGTATCGGAGCAGAGACAGCGCGCGTTTTCGCCGCCGCAGGTGCCAATGTTGCACTTCTGGCCCGCGGCGAAGATGAAATCGCAGCTCTTGCGGGCGAGATTGGCCCGCAGGCAATCGCCATTCCTTGTGATGTGTCCCGCTATTGGGAGGTGGAGGCCGCCGTTGCGGCAACTGTAAAAACCTTCGGCAGCTTGGATGTGTTGATCAACAACGCAGGCGTCATTGAGCCGATCGCGCATATGATGGCCTCCGATCCGGAGGCTTGGGGCAAAGTTATCGACATCAACCTGAAGGGTGTGTTCAACGGCATGCGCGCCGCTGTTCCTGTCATGATCGCAGCCGGGGGCGGGTCCGTTTTGACCATCAGCTCCGGTGCTGCACATGGGCCGGTTGAGGCGTGGAGCCATTATTGCGCCTCAAAGGCGGCGGTACACATGTTGACCAAATGCCTGGACGCAGAGAATGCAAAAGACGGCATTCGTGCCATCGGCTTGTCGCCGGGCACTGTGGCCACGCAAATGCAAAAAGAGATCAAGAGCAGCGGGATCAACCCGATCAGCCAGCTGGACTGGTCCGATCATATTCCTGCGGATTGGCCTGCTAAAGCGTTGGCATGGATGTGCAGCGCGGATGCGGATGAATTCTGCGGACAAGAGATATCGCTGCGAGCGCCAGACATCCGCTCGCGGGCGGGGTTGGTCTGACGATGGCTTTGATTGAGACGCAGATCGACGGTGGTATCCTGACCGTAACGCTCAACCGCGCAGACAAGGCCAATGCCCTGACCCCAGAGATGCTGGCCGAACTGTGCGAGATTGCCGAAGGAGCAAAAGATGCCCGCGCCTTAATCCTGACGGGCCGGGGCAAGATTTTTAGCGCGGGCGCGGATCTAGAGGCCGCTCGTGCCGGCATGGCCGTGTCGCCGGATTGGGAGCGTCTGTCTGCGGCCATCGCTGCGCTGCCCGGCCTAACGATTGCGGCTCTGAATGGCACGCTCGCGGGTGGGGCGATGGGGATGGCGCTGGCCTGCGACCTGCGCATTTCTGTTCCAACGGCCAAGTTTTTCTATCCCGTGATGAAGTTGGGATTTCTGCCGCAGCCTTCAGATCCCGGTCGGATGGCGGCCCTGATCGGGCCGGCGCGCACCAAATTCATTCTGATGGGTGGACAAAAACTGCAGGCGCAGACGGCGCTAGATTTCGGGCTGATCGACCAGATCGTACCATCTGAGGTCCTACTGGAAACGGCACATGCCTTGACCGTCTATACATGCAATGCTGCACCGGATATCGCCAGGGGCATCAAAGCGATGTGCGCCATGCCTGGTTGAGTGTCGGATCACCCTATTTTCGCCCCCGTCGTTTACCTGGTATTTTCGACGAAAACCCAGGCGGGCGCTTCGCGACCCAAGCGAGGAACTTTTCCATTTCGGGCGCGGTGCGTAGGGCATCTGTCGTATTGAACGAGCGTGCGAGATCGGCCTCGGAAAACTGTTTGTGCACCTCGCGGTGGCAGATGTGATGGAGCAGTACAACCGGACCGCCCTTGCCGCCTTTCAGCTTGGGGATCAAATGATGTAGGCTTTGCGGCACATCCTTGGGGATCGGGCGCAGGCACAGCGGGCAGGTCGGAATGTCCTGGTCATCGGGCATCTGTGCGCGTTCCTTTGGTGTCATCTGAGGTGCAATATGGCCGTCGGTTCCGCGTTTTCTAGCCGCTACCTGATCTGCGCGCGATTGATTTTGGTGCGCAACTCTGTGTCTAAGGACGCCATGCGATCCTATGTGAAAATAGATTTGGAACATTCGCCGCGGGCGGTGCAGGTGCGTCCATGAAAACAGCCGCTGTGATCGGATCTGGGCCTGCGGGCCTGATGGCGGCTGAGGCCTTGGCGCAGGCCGGGTGCCGCGTGACGGTGTATGAACATAAACCCTCTGTTGCGCGTAAATTCCTAATGGCGGGAAAATCGGGGCTGAACCTAACCGCAGATATGCCGCTTGAGCCGCTGTTGCAGGCCTATCACGAAGCGGCAGATGCGATGCGTCCAATGCTTTCGGCCTTTGATGCAACCGCAGTGCAGGATTGGGCGCGTGACCTTGGACAGCCGATCTTCACAGGGTCGACGGGCCGCGTGTTTCCAGAGGCGATGAAGGCGTCGCCGCTGTTGCGGGCGTGGCTGGCGCGGCTGGATGCATTGGGTGTAGTGCGCAAAACAGGGTGGCGTTGGCAGGGATGGGACGAGGGTGCTTTTTTGGCCTTTGACCAAGGCCTTGAACGGGCCGATGTGTGCGTCTTGGCGCTGGGGGGCGGCAGCTGGGCGCGTTTGGGATCGGACGGCGCGTGGCAACAAGTTTTGCGACAAGAAGGCGTGCCGGTTTACGATTTTGGCGCCGCTAATGTAGGGTTTTGCGTGCCGTGGTCACCGCATATGCGGAAGCATATCGGAGCGCCCGTTAAAGCCGTTGCGTGGTGCGCTGGCAGCGCGACTTCTCGCGGGGAAGGTGTCATTTCCGAAACAGGTCTTGAGGGTGGTGGCCTCTATCCGCTCGCCCGCTGGGTGCGTGAGGGGGCGGCGCTGTCAGTGGATCTACTGCCGGATCTGAGCACCGACGAGGTGGCGTCAAAATTACGCCGTCCGCGCGGTAAAGCGAGCCTTGCAAATCATTTGCGTAAGGTGCTGAAGCTGGATGCGGTCAAGATCGCTCTTGCGCAGGAATGGGGGCGTCCCCTACCGAAAGACGCAGGTGATCTGGCGATCACACTCAAAAACTTAAGGCCAGGCCCGCTGGTGCTGCGGCCGCTGGATCAGGCTATATCCACTTCGGGTGGGGTGCCTTTTTCGGCAGTTGATGCAGGGCTGATGCTGCGCGCCCGTCCGGGTGTTTTTGTTGCGGGTGAAATGCTCGATTGGGAAGCACCCACAGGCGGGTATTTGCTTCAGGCCTGCTTTGCGACCGGCCGATGGGCTGGCCAGCACGCCGCATCTTTCACAGGTTAGCGATCCATCGCGGCGCGGAAAGCATCGCGGGCGCGTAAGCGTTTCAGATAAGCCTTCAGCGTGTCGTCCAGCGGTGGGAAACCTGCGCCAAACGCCCAACCCATGCAGTGCACGGCAAGGATGTCCGGAACGGTGATGTCGTCCCCCATCAGGAAATCATGAGACATTTGCGCAGACAGTGTCGCCATGCTGCGCTCAAATTCGAAATGAAGGGCCGGTGTGATCGCAGGCACCCGCACTTCTTCAGGCAGGATGGCCGTCTGTTTGATGTTTGTCCACAACAGCGCGTCCATCTCGTCAATCAGCCAAAGCGTCATGGCATCCTGCTTGGCCCGGGCGGCGGTCCCTGCGGGAGCGGTCAACATCCCGTGTTTGTCGGCCAGATAGGTCATAATCGCGACACTATCTGTCAGGGTCTCGGTGCCATCAATCAGGGCAGGGATTTTGCCCGTGGGGTTGTAGGCGCGCGCATCCTCAGAGCGGGGGCCTGCGGGGATATGCTCATAGGGTTGCCCCAATTCTTCGAGCATCCACATCACGCGAAAGGCCCGGGATTTTGTCGCACCGATCAATTTGTACATGTTCATCTTCCTTCCTGAAGGGGGTGTTATGCGGCGCGCTTTGCCAGCATGGCCAAGCGAATGAATGCGCGTTCAACCAGCGCCATCGCGGGCGCGTTCTGGCCCGCCGAGCGCAGGGCAAGGTCCGTATCGGTCAGAACGCTTAGCGCAGTTTCCAGTTTTGCCGGCCCCCATTTGCGGGCTTGGCCCAGCATTCGGTCCCTGTTTGGCCCCCAGATTGTGGGACGGCCAGAGGTGTCAATCGCCGCCCGGTGCAGCGTGCGAAAATGCCGGGTCGCACCAATGATAAGGGTCACCGCATTCACACCTTGAGCTTGTAGTTTACGCATCACGGGGCCGATATCAGCCGCCATGCCGTCGCTGACCACCATTAACACATCATCTACCGCAGCCTCTGTCGAGGTTGGCGCACAGGCGAGGATATCTTGCGCACTTAACGGGCTTGCGTCGCCGTGTTTATAAAGACTGATCTTTTCTAAGGTTTGACGAAAGTCGCCGGGATCCAGATCGCGCGCGAGGTCTGACAGTTGGGCCATGACATCTCGGTCTGGGACGGTAATGTTCGCCGCGCGCAACGCTGTTTCGATTTCTTCGCGGGTGGGTGGGTTGTCATAGATCGCAGCCGCAAAGGCAGTTTTATGCGCTTCAAAAGCTTTGCGGATTTTCGATGTGGGTTTGAGCGCTCCCGCGGTGACAACAATCTGCGCGTCGCCTGCCTGCCAGGCGCCGAGCGCGTCAAGCACGGTACTGGCGACGTTTTCGTTGGCGTCTTCCACCAGCGCTGCGCGGGGGCCAGGGAAAAAGCCGATCGCTTTAATCGCATCCATCAGCAAGGCAGGTTCTTTGCGCAAATCCGAGGCGGGGATCCGCGTCAGGCGTATTTCTTCTTCGGCGGATTTTCCCAAGAGCGCGGCCAAAAACGCTTGCCGTTTCAGCGCCACACGCATGGGGTCAGCCCCATAGATCAAAAGGCCGGTGCTGGCTGCATCTGGTTTGGTGAAGTAGCCATTCGCTTGTGTACCGCTGAGTTTCACTGCACCGCTCCGACCAGGCGTTCTGCGATCATATCGGCCAAGATGTTCATCAGTCGCTTTTCCGCGTCGCGCTCAGAGGCGAGGGTGGCCACCGTTGTGCCCGTCGCTGAATAGCCGGTGAAATTGCGCACCGTGCCAGAGGCCATAACCGCACCGTCCGCAGCGCCTGTCAGCGTGTACGCCGCAACGCCCAACATATTATAACGTGTCGTGTTGCCGTCCGCATCAATCGCCAGGCCTTCCTGCGTCAAATCGAGAGCGACCTCTAAAGAATAGGATTCGTTTTGGGCGCGCCCCAACCGCGCCTCAAGCTGTTGCATCAACAGTTGTGCATTTCGCTCATCTGGGGCGGCAAAGACCACCTGGTTCTGCAAGGTGCGGCCTGCGCCGTCAGGACCGTAGACAGGCGTAAAACCGCAGGCGGCGAGTCCCAATACCAGGCCTAAAATTGTTCGTTTAAACAACCACATTCACAATCCGCCCCGGCACAACAATAACCTTCTTGGGCGTGCCGCCCTCCAAGGCCTTTTGCACAGGGTGGCTTGCAAGAGCCAGTTTTTCAACCTCGTCCTTTGGCATATCGGCGGGGACAGTAATTTCGCCTCGGCGTTTGCCGTTGATCTGAATGGGCAAAGTCACGCTGTCGTCTGTCAACATTTTCTCATCCGCGACGGGCCACGCGGCGTTGATAACGAGGCCAACGCCGCCTTGCTGCGCCCAGATGTCCTCGGCCAGATGGGGCGTCATGGGTGCCATCAGCTGCGCAAGTGTCATGATGGCCGTGCGTTGAGCGGCGTGGCTGGCCTTTGATTTTTGCATAACGGCCGTAAAGGCATAAAGTTTAGCGATGGCTGCGTTAAAGCCAAAGCTTTCAATGCCCAAGGTCACATCGTTAATGGCTTTGTGCATTGCGCGCAGCAGGCCTTCGTCATCTTGGCCCGGTGCTGTGGTGTCCATGTCGGCGATGCGCGTGCTGATGTTCCAAACGCGGGATAGGTGCTTATAGGCAGCCTCTGCGCCCGATGCCGTCCATTCCACATCGCGCTCGGGCGGGCTGTCAGAGAGGACAAACCAACGCGCCGTATCGGCACCAAAGCTGGAAATGATGTTCAGCGGATCAACCACGTTATTCTTTGACTTGGACATTTTCGCCGAAGGTACGATGTCCACCTCTGTGCCCGTCTCTTTTAGAAAGGCTTTGTCGCCACGCAGTTCAACTTCCTCTGGATAGTGGAAAACGGGCCGGCCACCGGGCTGACGTGTTTGATAGATCGCGTGCGTCACCATCCCTTGGGTGAAGAGCGCGTCAAAAGGCTCAACCGCGCTGGCGGGCAGGTGGCCCGTGACGTGCATCGCGCGTGCAAAGAAGCGTGAATACAAAAGGTGCAGGATCGCGTGCTCAATCCCACCGATGTATTGGTCCACGTTCATCCAATAATTGGCATCTTCAGACGTGGTGGGTGTCGCCGCGCGCGGGGCTGTGAAACGGGCAAAATACCACGAGCTGTCCACAAAGGTGTCCATCGTGTCGGTCTCGCGCAGCGCGTCCTGACCGCAGGCGGGGCATTTCGTGTTGCGCCAGGTCGGGTGGCGGTCCAGCGGGTTGCCCGGCACGTCAAAGCTGACGTCATAGGGCAGTTCGATTGGCAAATTCTCTTTGGCTTCTGGAACAACGCCGCAATCGGGGCAGTGGACGACAGGGATGGGGCAACCCCAATAGCGTTGCCGCGACAGGCCCCAATCGCGCAGCCGGTATTTGGTAACACCAGTGCCGATGCCGTTGGTCTCACAATGCGCAATGGCGGCCGCGATCGCCTCGTCCGCCGTTTGCCACGCCTCACCTGCAAAGCCGCGGTTGTAATAGACGCGTTCGGATTTCATCGGCACGTAGGCCGCGTCCAACTCTGGGTCTGCGTCCGCGTCCGGCAAATAGGTCGAGATGATAGGCAGCGCGTATTTTGTGGCAAAGTCAAAATCCCGCTGGTCATGCGCCGGGCAGCCAAAGATCGCGCCGGTGCCGTAATCCATCAGAATAAAATTCGCGATATAGACGGGCAGTTCCCATGTCTCATCAAACGGATGGCGGACGCGCAACCCTGTGTCAAAGCCCAGCTTTTCAGCTGTTTCCAATTCTGCGGCGGTCGTGCCACCCTTGCGGCACTCTGCGTTGAACGCCGCGATTTCTGTATTCCCCGCCTCGAGCGATTTGGCCAAAGGATGATCCGGCGAAATCCCCACAAACGATGCCCCCAGTAGCGTATCGGGGCGGGTTGTATAGACCTCAACTGTGTCAAAATCCGCAGGTGCGTTGAGGATGGGAAAGCCAAATTGCAGGCCGCGCGACTCGCCGATCCAGTTTTCCTGCATCAAGCGTACCTTGGCAGGCCAGTTGTCCAAACCGTCCAGCGCAGCTTTCAGATCCCCGGCCATATCGGAAATTTTGAAGAACCACTGCGTCAGTTCGCGACGTTCTACTTCAGCGCCGGACCGCCAGCCTTTGCCGTCGATCACCTGTTCATTGGCCAGAACCGTCATATCGACCGGATCCCAGTTCACTTGAGCATTTTTGCGGTGGATCAAGCCGGCTTCGAGGAAATCGAGAAAGAGCGCTTGCTGCTGGCCGTAATATTCTGGGTCGCAGGTGGCAAATTCGCGGGACCAATCGATCGAGAGGCCCAGCGGCTTCATTTGCGAGCGCATGTCCGCGATGTTGCCGTAGGTCCAATCCTTAGGGTGCCCACCAATCGCCATCGCGGCGTTCTCGGCCGGCATGCCAAAAGCGTCCCAGCCCATCGGATGCAATACATTATGCCCCGTCGACATCTTAAACCGCGCGATCACGTCCCCCATCGTGTAGTTGCGCACATGGCCCATGTGGATGCGCCCGGACGGATAGGGGAACATTTCCAAAACATAATACTTCGGCTTGGATGGGTCACGTTTGGCCGTAAAGATGTCGGCCGCCTCCCAAGCGGCTTGCCAGCGGGCTTCGATTTCGGCGGGGGTATAGCTGGGCATAGATCGGGGTGTCCTGTTTGACATGAAAACGCCGGGCGCAGGGCCCGGCGGTGATATAGGATAAATCGTCGGAGGCCTAAAGCCGGTTATCAGCGATGCGCAATTGGCGCGCGCGCGTTAGGATCGCATCCTCAATCGCCCGCGTTGTGGCCGCACTCGCAGGGCCATTGCGCGTTTGCAGCGCGAGGTTAAGGGCGCGCGCATCCAAGGATGGGTCATTAATCAGAACAGTGGCGCGGTAGGCGCGCCCGCCATTCGGCGGTGTGCCAAAGCCCGTCACGATCACGCCTGTGAAAGGGTCGACCGTTTCAATCGGCAGGAAATCCAACACTTCGAGGCTAGCGGCCCAGATGTAGCGGTTGACCAAAACAGTCGTCTCGTCCGTCTCGGTGTTAAAGATGTCCCAAATCGTGCTGCGCCGCTCTGTCTCCACCGCCGGATCGTTGGCGATAAGCTGCTCTTCGTTGATCTGCCCAAAAGGTGATGCGCTACAGGCCGCAAGCGTTGCCAGCGCGCCGATAGCGGCAAATGTCCGAAAAAAACGGTAAAAGAGGTTGGGTTCGCACTGCATGCCGGCACCTTCAATTGCTTGGTCATCGGTCTATCCAAGCGGGCCAGATGGAGCAAGGTTTATGTCCTGTTTAATAGTGACGGTGCCACTCTGCGTAGCGATTGCTCCTGCGTTGCCGGGCTGGCTAAAGGTGCAGGGGGCTTGGAATTTCCCGAATGAGGCGAGTGTGGCAAAGGTGCATCATAAAAGATCACATTGTGGCATCCCTGTGCAGGCTTCTTGCCAAACGTAGGGCAAAAGGTGGAAACCATCGCTATACCTTCATCGGATTCCCCGGCGAGGGCGTGTAATTTAGAAACTCGAGGGAAAACTCATGAAAAAAGTTCTCTTTGCAACAACGGCGCTCGTAGCGACCGCTGGTGTAGCTTCAGCTGATGTAACAATGGGCGGCTACGCTCGCTTCGGCTTGCAACAAACTGACACTGCAGGTGTAACATCGACAGATGTTTCATCGCGTCTTCGCCTCCAGATCAACATGTCTGGTGAAGCAGACAATGGCTTGGCTGTAGGTGCACGTGTACGCTTGCAGCAGAAC
>CBFHKQ010000045.1:0-16409 GCA_965656435.1 uncultured Pseudosulfitobacter sp.
CCAATGGCGCAGGCAAGGTTTTGATCTCCGCGCCTGGCAAAGGGGACCTGAAAACAATTGTTTACGGCGTGAACGATGACACACTGACAGCCGCAGACAAAATTGTGTCGAATGGATCGTGCACCACAAACTGTCTCGCGCCTGTGGCCCAAGCGCTCGACGCGGCCTTTGGCATCCAACGCGGCACTATGACGACCGTGCACGCCTACACCGGCGGACAACCCACGCATGATAGTGTCAACGCGGACCCAGTGCGCGGACGCGCCGCCGCCCTGTCGATGATCCCAACAAGCACGGGGGCAGCCAAGGCCATCGGCCAAGTCCTACCTCACCTAGACGGGCGCATTTTTGGCACGTCCATCCGCGTGCCGACGCCCAATGTCTCCTGCGTGGACCTGACGGTCGAGGTGGCGAAAGCAACCGATATTGAGGCGGTCAACGCCGCGCTGCGCAGCGCAGCCGCAGCGCACCCAGATGTGCTGCGCGTAGAGCATCGCCCGCTCGTGTCGATCGATTTTAACCACGACAGCGCGAGTTCAACCGTGGCACTGGATCAAACCCACGTGGTGGACGGCACCATGGTGCGGGTACTGGCCTGGTATGACAACGAATGGGGCTTTAGCAACCGAATGCTGGACACAGCCAATGTGATGGCGCGGCTCACGTAACGCCTTAAGAAGCCGGCGTTAACCTTTGGTTTACTTGCCTAATTTCTGGTGCAGCGCGTCGCTCACTCGCGGCGTGACGAACTTGCTGATGTCGCCATCCAGACGCGCGATCTCTTTCACCAGCTTGGAGGCAATCGCTTGATGCTGCGCCTCTGCCATCAGAAAGACCGTCTCAATCTGGTTGTTTAGCTGCCGGTTCATGCCGACCATTTGGTATTCATATTCAAAGTCCGCAACTGCGCGCAGGCCCCGGATAATCAACTGCGCGCCCACGTCTTGAGCACAGTCAATCAGCAAGTTCTCAAACGGATGCGCCACAATCTGCGTGCCCGTCTGTTCTGACAGTTTCTCGCTTTCCGCCTCAATCATCGCGACACGTTCTTCGAGCGTGAACAAAGGCCCTTTATCGCGGTTGATCGCGACCCCAATCACCAACCTATCGACCAAAGACGCCGCGCGCCTGATGATGTCGATATGTCCCAAAGTGATGGGATCAAACGTACCGGGGTAAAGGCCGACGCGCATGGGCGTGCTCCTCTGTCTTGTATTTCGCGCCAAGCAAACACGCCGCGCGAACGATTGCAAGCAGGTGTGCGCCGCCCGTCGCCTTGCGTCAATGGCCCATGATCATCCCTTGCAGCGCGTCTTTTTCCATCGCGAGCTCGCTGAGGCGCGCTTTGACAACGTCCCCTTGGGTGATCAGGCCGACCAAGGCGCCCTCCTCCAGCACCGGCATGTGCCGAAACCGGCCATCCGCCATCTTTTGCAGGACCGCATCCGCGCTATCCCCGCGCGCGCAGGTGACCAATTCAGCGGTCATATAGGCCTCTACGGGTTCAGTCAGACAAACAGAGCCGCGCGTGCCCAACTCGCGCACGATGTCGCGTTCCGACAGGATCCCCAAGGCATGTGCGCCGTCTTTGGACACCACAACCGTGCCGATTTTGTGCTGCGCCAAGACTTTCGCCGCCTCTGAAATCAACGTGCCAGGGGCCACCGTGATGACCACAGCGCTCGCTTTCGATTTTAAAATTTGATGCACTAACATAGAGCCCTCCCTTAATTATTATCGATAAGGCTCTGATGTTCCGCAGAAATCTGCGTTCTGTCAAGTTTCTGCCTCTAGGCGGGCCACCTCCGCGCGGATGCCTGCGGCCAGTTCTGTGGCAAAGCGACTGGCCCGGTGGTGGGTCTCGTCGCCTGCATGGCGGATCAAGTAAAAGCTGCGTTTGAAGCGGATTTCATCCGTCAAAACGCGCATCACGCCGGGCGCTGCGGGCAGCGCAAAGTCGTGTACGATCCCCACGCCCGCGCCTGCGCGCAAGAGGTTCAATTGGACGGAAACAGAATTCGACGCCAAGGCCACCCGCGGCAAGCCCAGATCGCCTAAGTAGTCTAATTCACGGTCAAAAATCATATCTGGGATATAGCCGACAATCGCATGCTGGTGCAGGTCCTGCGCGCGGCGCAAGGTCGGCGCTTGGTCCAAATACTGCTGCGTTGCTGCCAGATGGAGATGGTAATCCGTGATCTTCTGCACGGTCACGCGGCCCGTGCGCGGGGCGCTGACACCGATCGCAATATCGGCTTCGCGCCGCGACAGGTTAAACACCCGCGGTAGGGCGACGATCTGGATGTCCAACTCGGGGTGGCGCGCTGCGAGCTGCGCACAGACCTGCGGCAACACGTAATTCGCACAGCCATCCGGCGCCCCAATCCGGATTTGCCCGCGCAATTGGTCCGGATCGCCCGCTTGCCCTAGGGCGGCCGTGGCGGCCATCACCGCCTCCTCGGCGGCTTCCGCCTTGTCGCGCAAGGTCTCGCCCGCGGTGGTCAAGACATAACCCTGCGGGGATTTCACAAAAAGCGCCGCCCCCAAGGCCGTCTCCAGCCGCGCCATTCGGCGGCCAAGTGTTGCAGGATCCAACCGCAGGGATTTGCCCGCCGCCGTCAGACTTGCCGCCCGCGCCACAGACAAAAACAGCCGCAAGTCATCCCAATGTGCAGGCATCGCCTCACCCCTCGATCCATTTTGCATTAATGCAATACTATTTTGGAAACATGCCTCTGTTGCTTGTGTTTTTGCAAGACTATCATATCCTCAAACCGGCGCCCCCCCTGCGGGGCATCGCCCATCAGACATCCAACACAGCCCATAGGACCCAGACCGATGCAAGAATTGACACACTACATTAACGGCGCCCAAGTGGCCGGCACCTCTGGCCGATTTGCCGATGTGATGAACCCGGCAACGGGCGAAGTGCAAGCGCGCGTGCCGCTCGCCAGCAGCGCAGAAATGGACATTGCCGTCGCCCATGCCGCCGCCGCACAGCCTGCGTGGGCCGCGACAAACCCCCAGCGCCGCGCCCGCGTTTTGATGAAATTCGTGACCCTCTTGAACCGCGACATGGACAAATTGGCCGAAGCGCTAAGCCGCGAGCACGGCAAAACCCTGCCCGATGCGGCGGGCGACGTGCAGCGCGGCCTAGAGGTAGTGGAATATTGCATCGGCGCGCCGCAACTCTTGAAGGGTGAATTCACCGACAGCGCCGGCCCCGGCATCGACATGTATTCCATGCGCCAAGCGCTTGGCGTGACGGCCGGTATCACCCCGTTCAACTTCCCTGCGATGATCCCCATGTGGATGTTCGCCCCCGCCATCGCCTGCGGCAATGCTTTCATCCTGAAACCATCCGAGCGGGACCCCTCCGTGCCCCTGATGCTCGCGGAGTTGATGGAAGAAGCGGGCCTGCCCAAAGGCATTTTGCAGGTCGTGAACGGCGATAAAGAGGCCGTGGACGCCATCCTGCACCACGATGTGATCCAATCGGTGGGCTTTGTCGGATCGACCCCGATCGCCGAATATATTTACGCAACAGGTTGCGCGCAGGGCAAACGGGTACAGTGTTTCGGCGGCGCCAAGAACCACATGATCATCATGCCAGACGCTGATTTGGACCAAGCGGCCGATGCGCTCATCGGGGCAGGCTACGGCGCTGCGGGCGAGCGTTGCATGGCGATTTCAGTCGCCGTGCCCGTGGGCGAGGAAACCGCAGATCGCCTGATCGAAAAGCTAGTGCCGCGGATTGAGGCGCTCAAGGTCGGCCCCTATACCGCCGGCAATGACGTGGATTACGGGCCCGTTGTCACCGCCGCCGCCAAGGCCAACATCGAGCGATTGGTACAAACCGGCATCGATCAAGGCGCTGAACTGGTTGTTGATGGCCGCAATTTCAAATTGCAGGGCTATGAGGACGGTTTCTTTATCGGGCCGCACCTCTTTGACCGCGCCACAAAAGACATGGACATCTACACGCAAGAGATTTTCGGTCCCGTTCTGACATGTGTCCGCGCCCAAACCTATGAAGAGGCCTTGGGCCTTGCGGTGGACCACGAATATGGCAACGGCACCGCAATTTTCACCCGTGACGGCGATGCCGCGCGTGATTTTGCCAACCGGGTAAACGTCGGCATGGTCGGCATCAACGTGCCAATCCCCGTGCCGCTGGCCTATCACACCTTTGGCGGCTGGAAAAAATCGGTCTTTGGCGATTTGAACCAGCACGGACCCGATGCGTTCAAATTCTACACCCGCACCAAAACCGTGACCTCGCGCTGGCCCTCAGGCATCAAAGAAGGCGGCGAATTCTCCATCCCCGTGATGGAATAATCCGCAGGCCACACCCAATCCTCAAGGGCTGCGCGTGCGCGTGGCCCTTGAGCTTACCTTCTGCAAGAAGAACAAAACCCCACATCGGACCCTGCGACGGGCCACAAAAAACACCGCTTTGCGGCGCAGGGCCCCTTGCAATACTGTTGAAACAGTCGGAATTTAACACGCGTTCAATTGACGAACCGCGACCCGGAGGGAGGCACCATGGATTTTGCATTATCCGAAGAACAGACCGCTATTTTCGACATGGCCTATGCATTTGGGCAGGAGCATATCGCCCCCCATGCGCGCCAATGGGAAGCGGACGGCACCATCCCCAAGGCTCTTTGGCCCGAGGTTGGCACGCTGGGATTTGCCTCGCTTTATGTGGATGAGGCGTCGGGCGGCGCGGGCCTTGGCCGGTTGGACGCCACGCTGGTGTTCGAGGCGCTCAGCATGGCCTGCCCTTCGGTGGCTGCGTTTTTGTCGATCCACAACATGTGCGCCAAAATGCTCGATAGCTTTGCCAGCCCCGAATTAAAGGCGCGCGTAATGCCGGGCGTTTTGTCGATGGACACGGTGCTCAGCTACTGTTTGACCGAACCTGGCTCCGGCTCAGATGCCGCAGCGCTCAAGACCCGCGCCGCGCGCACCAACGAAGGCTACACCCTCAACGGGACCAAAGCGTTTATCTCGGGCGGCGGCTACTCCGACGCCTATGTCTGCATGGTCCGCACAGGCGATGAGGGCGCAGGCGGCGTCAGCACCGTTTATGTGGAGGATGGCACGCCAGGCCTCTCGTTCGGCGGACTCGAGGATAAAATGGGCTGGCGCTCGCAACCCACGGCACAGGTCCAATTCGACGATTGCAACATTTTGAGCAGCAATTTGGTCGGAGAAGAGGGCAAAGGTTTCAAATATGCGATGATGGGCCTTGATGGTGGCCGTTTGAACATCGCCGCCTGTTCGCTGGGCGCGGCACAGGCCGCCTTGAACGCAACGCTGGATTACATGGGCGAGCGCAAGGCCTTTGGCCAGCCCATCGACCAATTTCAAGGCCTGCAATGGCGCATCGCGGATATGGAGATTGAACTTCAGGCCGCGCGGACATTCTTGCGCCAAGCCGCGTGGAAATTGGACACAAATGCCCCCGACGCCACCCGCTTTTGCGCAATGGCGAAAAAGTTCGTGACCGAAGCCGGCTCGCGCATTGTGGATCAATGTCTGCAACTGCACGGCGGTTACGGCTATCTCGCGGACTACGGCATCGAAAAGCTGGTGCGTGATCTGCGTGTGCACCAGATCCTCGAGGGCACCAATGAAATCATGCGGGTCATCGTTGCCCGTGATATGCTGAAAAACCGATGAGCGATATTTCCATCCGCATCACGGGCAAGGCGGGCCGCATCACCCTGCAACGGGCGGCGGCGCTCAATGCCATGACCTATGACATGTGCCGCGCGATCGAGGCGGCACTAGACCGCTGGCGCGAGGATGACGCCGTATCGGTTGTGGTGCTGGATGCCGAGGGTACGCGCGCCTTCTGCTCCGGCGGCGATATCGCAGATCTATACGCCACCGGACGCGCAGGCGATTTCGCCTACGGCCAGCGGTTTTGGGCCGATGAATACCGCCTGAACGCCAAGATTTTCGCCTATCCCAAACCGGTCGTCTCCTTCCTGCAAGGCTTTACCATGGGTGGCGGCGTGGGCATCGGCTGTCACGGATCACACCGCGTCGTGGGCGAAAGCAGCCAGATCGCCATGCCCGAGGTCGGCATCGGCCTCGTGCCAGATGTGGGCGGGTCGCTGATGCTGGCGCTGGCACCGGGACGGCTTGGCGAATACCTTGGGGTTACAGCGGCGCGGATGAACGCATCGGACGCGATTTTCGCAGGCTTTGCAGACCTTTACGTGGCAGAGGACGCTTGGCCCAACCTGATCACCTCGCTGGAGGCCACAGGCGACGTGAGCGCGCTGGAGGCCGCCGGAACCACCCCGCCCTCTGGCCCGATACAAGAGCAATTAAACGATATTGAGCGCCACTTTAACGGTGCATCCTTAGGCGATGTAGTGACGACACTGCGCGCTGAGGACAGCGATTTCGCCCGCTCAACGCTCAAGCAGATGGGCCGCAACAGCCCTCTGTCGATGGCCTGCGCCATTGAGATTTTGCACCGCCTGCGCGGGCCCTCCCTCTCCATCGAAAAGGCGCTGGACCTCGAATACCGCTTTACCGCGCGCGCGATGGAGCACGGTGATTTCCTCGAAGGCATCCGCGCCGCGATCATCGACAAAGACCGCAAACCCGCTTGGCAATTTGCCGATATGCTGGTGCCACCCACAGCCGTCAGCAAAATGCTGATGCCGCTTGGCCCCCTCACGCTCGACCTGAAAATGGAGACCCCTATGAAAATCGGATTTATCGGACTGGGCAACATGGGCGCGCCGATGGCCGCGAATTTGGCGGCAGCAGGCTATGCGGTGACGGGGTTTGACGTGGCGGGCACCACTGCCCCCGGCGTAGGCGTAGCCGCGGACATTGCCGCGGCTGTGGCTGGGGCGGATGCCGTCATCACCATGCTGCCCAACGGCGCAATTCTGCGCGACGTCGCCGCAGAGGCCATCGCACAGATGCGCGCGGGCGCTGTGCTCATCGACTGCTCCACCGTTGATGTGGAAAGCGCACGTTTCGTGGCACAAACCGCGGAGAACGCAGGGCTATTATCGGTCGACGCGCCTGTATCGGGCGGGATTGGCGGCGCGGCGGCAGGCACCTTGACCTTCATGGCGGGCGGCTCAGAGGCCGCTTTTGCCAAAGCGCAGCCGCTCTTTGAGGTGATGGGCCAAAAGGCCGTGCATTGCGGCGATGCAGGCGCAGGACAAGCAGCAAAAATCTGCAACAACATGATCCTGGGTGCCACAATGATCGCCACCTGCGAGGCCTTCGCGCTGGCCGACAAGCTGGGGCTTGAGCGGCAAAAGATGTTTGACGTGGTCAGCACCTCGTCGGGCTATTCGTGGTCGATGAACGCCTATTGCCCTGCCCCTGGCGTGGGGCCGCAATCGCCGGCGGACAACGGCTATACCCCCGGATTTGCAGCGGAATTAATGCTCAAAGACCTTGGACTAAGCCAGCAAGCGGCCGAGGCTGCGGATGCGGACACACCAATGGGCGCGCTGGCATTGGCCCTTTATAAGCAGTTTGTCGAACACGAAGGCGGCTCAGATCAGGATTTCTCGGCCATGCTACCCCGGTTTGAAAAGCGTGGTCACAAAGAGGACTAAGCGCGTTTCTGCAAGGCCCCCCCGGGGGGGCCGCCACCATTATTCAGCGGCGACTTTGCCTGCTTTATCCAACATCGGCTTTAGGTAACGGCCCGTGTGGCTTTCGGCCACGTCGGCCACCTCTTCTGGCGTACCTGTGGCCACCACGCGACCGCCACCATCGCCCCCTTCGGGGCCGATATCGATGATGTGATCGGCGGTTTTGACAACATCAAGATTGTGCTCAATCACGATCACAGAATTGCCCTGATCGACCAATTCATGCAGCACTTCCAATAGCTTGCGCACGTCTTCAAAGTGTAGGCCCGTGGTTGGCTCGTCCAGAATATAGAGCGTCCGCCCAGTGGAGCGTTTGCTTAGCTCCTTCGACAGCTTGACCCGCTGCGCCTCGCCGCCTGACAGGGTCGTCGCCTGCTGGCCCACCTTGATATAGCCCAAGCCCACCCGCATCAGCGCATCCATCTTTTCGCGGATCGACGGCACAGCGGTAAAGAACGTCTGCGCATCCTCAACGGTCATGTCCAAGACATCCGCGATGGATTTACCCTTGAACGTGACCTCCAGCGTTTCGCGGTTATAGCGTTTGCCCTTGCAGGTTTCGCATTCCACATAGACATCGGGCAAAAAGTGCATCTCAATCTTGATGACGCCATCGCCTTGGCAGGCCTCGCAGCGCCCGCCCTTGACGTTGAACGAAAACCGGCCCGGTTTGTAACCGCGCGCTTTGGCCTCCGGCAGGCCGGCGAACCAATCGCGGATCGGCGTGAACGCGCCCGTATAGGTGGCCGGGTTGGAGCGTGGCGTGCGCCCGATGGGGCGTTGGTCAATGTCGATGACCTTGTCCAAATGCTCCAGCCCTTTGATCGTCTCGCAAGGCGCTGGCGTCTGGCGCGCGCCGTTCAACCGCATAGAGGCCGTTTTGAACAACGTCTCGATCGTCAGCGTGGATTTGCCGCCACCCGACACGCCCGTCACGCACACAAATTTGCCCAGCGGGAAATCAACAGTCACATTTTGCAGGTTGTTGCCGGTGGCCTTGACCACGCGGATCGCCTTTTTCTTGCCCTTACGGCGCACCGCTGGCACAGCGATTTCGCGCGCACCCGTGAGGTACTGCCCCGTCAACGAATTAGGATCGCGCGCCACATGATCGGGCGTGCCATGGCTGACAACTTGGCCGCCGTGCACACCCGCACCGGGGCCAATGTCAAAGACATAATCCGCCTCGCGGATCGCCTCTTCGTCGTGTTCAACCACGATCACGGTGTTGCCCTGATCGCGCAGGTTCTTCAGCGTGCCCAGCAGCCGGTCATTATCGCGCTGATGAAGGCCAATCGACGGCTCGTCCAACACATAGAGCACGCCTGTCAGACCTGAGCCGATTTGGCTCGCCAGTCGGATCCGCTGGCTCTCGCCCCCGCTGAGGGTGCCACTTGAACGTGACAACGTAAGATACTCTAGCCCGACGTTATTCAGGAAACCGAGCCGTTCACGGATCTCTTTCAGAATGGCGCGCGCAATCTCGTTTTTCTGCGCGCTCAGCGCGTCCGGCACTGCCTCACACCAAGCCAGCGCATCGCGGATCGACATCTGCACCACTTCGCCCGCGTGCAGGTCGGCGATCTTGACGGCCAGCGCCTCAGGCCGCAGTCGGTAGCCTTCGCAAGTCCCGCAAGGGCGGTTGTTTTGATAGCGTTCGAACTCTTCGCGGATCCAGTTGCTGTCCGTCTCCCGGTAGCGCCGCTCCATGTTGGGGATCACCCCCTCAAAGGTGCGCGTGACCTGATAGACACGCCCACCTTCATCATAGCGGAACGGGATTTCCTCATCGCCAGAGCCATACAGAAAGACCTGTTTGACATGGGCATCAAGGTCCTTCCAAGGCGACTTGGCGTCGAACTCATAGTGTTTCGCCAGCGCCTCAATCGTCTGCAAGAAATAGGGCGACTTGCCCTTACGCCAGGGTGCCAGCGCACCGTCATAGACCTTGAGCGTTTGGTCCGGCACCACCAGCCGTTCGTCAAAGAACAACTCCACACCCAGACCATCGCAATCCGGACAAGCCCCGAAAGGCGCGTTGAACGAGAACAGGCGCGGCTCAATCTCGGGGATGGTAAAGCCGCTAACGGGACAGGCGAATTTTTCTGAAAATGTCGTGCGGACGGGATCGCCCTCAGCGGGCGCGGTTTCAATGATCGCGATCCCATCGGCCAGATCCAGCGCGGTACGCAGACTGTCGGCCAACCGCGTCTCCAGCCCTTCGCGGACCACGATCCGGTCCACCACGACGTCGATGTCATGGCGGAATTTCTTGTCCAGCGTGGGCGGCTCGTCCAACTCATAAAAGGCACCGTCGACCTTGACGCGCTGAAAGCCTTGCTTGCGCAACTCAAGGAATTCTTTGCGGTATTCGCCTTTACGGTCGCGCACGATTGGGGCGAGCAGATAGGCGCGCGTCCCCTCCTCCATCGCCATGGTGCGGTCCACCATGTCTTGGACCTGCTGCGCTTCGATCGGCTGGCCGGTCGCCGGCGAGTAAGGCGTGCCCGCGCGCGCAAAAAGAAGGCGCATATAGTCGTAGATCTCGGTGACCGTACCCACGGTCGAGCGCGGGTTTTTCGACGTCGTTTTTTGCTCAATCGAGATGGCCGGCGACAGGCCCGAAATATGGTCTACGTCCGGCTTTTGCATCATATCGAGGAACTGCCGCGCATAGGCGCTGAGGCTTTCGACATAGCGCCGCTGCCCCTCGGCATAGATCGTATCAAAGGCGAGCGATGATTTGCCCGACCCCGACAGGCCAGTGATTACCACCAGTTGGTCACGGGGAATGTCGACATCGATGCTCTTGAGGTTGTGCTCGCGCGCGCCGCGCACTTCGATGTTTTTTTGTTCTGGCATGACCACCCCCAATGTGACCCTTTGCGATATATGCCGGATGGGGCCTCTGTCCAACCGAAAAGCCGGAACAAAAAGCGAATGCCTAAGCAGCGCGCCGTCGTGCGGCCCCCAAGGCTGCGTGCACGGCAAGGCCCGCCACCATGGCCCCGCCCGCCACAATCGGCAGTGCGGCATAGCCCATGGCACCAACGCAGAGCGCCATCACGGGCGTGCCAAGCGTGTTGCCCAAATTACCCATCTGCGCCATCGCACCATTGGCCTGCGCCTGCGCGCTGGCGCTGGCGTTCAGCTGCGGTACGGCGGCAAAGGTGGCGCCTTGGGTCAGGCCCATAGCACCCGCGAGGATCAGGCAGGCCAGCGGCGCACCCGGTTGCACCCACAGCCACACCAGCGACAGCGCGGCGATGCCAAAGCCCGCGCATACCACTGTCACAGCACTAAACCCGCGCAGCATCCACACCCCAAAAGTCATGGAAACCACGATCGACATCAGGGGCATCGCGCCCATGATCAACGCCCGGATGGATGGGTCGATATAGGGCGGTATGACCGTCAGGATCGATACAAAACAAAAGGTATAAAACACCCAGCCCAAGGCAGGTGCCGCGACGAAAGGCGAGCGGTAGAGTGCCGTATGGGCACGGATCAATCCGTCGCTCAGGCCCGGCACAGCCCCCGTTTCGGGTGCGACGTCCACACCGCGCAGCATCGGCGAGAGGATCAGCGCAAAGACCGCCAGATAGACCCCATGCGCCCAAAAAAGCGCCCCAACCCCATAGGCCGCCGCAAAGGGCAGCCCGAGCCAGGCCATCAATGCAAAGGCCACGCCAAAAAACGTCCCCCAAAGGGTCAGCGCCCAGCCGCGGCGCGCGGGCGGTGCAACTTGGGCAATCAAGGTGGGAACGGCGACAACAAGGCCCAGATGGCTCAGCCCCTCAAGACCGCGCAGCGCCAGAAAGACCGGAAATGAGGGCAAGAAACCCTGCACAGCGGAAACAGCCGCGCCCAACCACAGCCCCCAGAGGATTGCCGGGCGCAGCCCGATACGGCCCACCAAAACGCCCGCCACCACGCCAAAGACAATGCCCACCGCCCCCACCAGCGACACGGCCCAGCCGGCCGCGGCCCCCACCTGCGGATAAAGCAGCGGCAGTTGGTCGAAAATCACGCTCAACTTGGCGTATTGCGCCGCAGCACCCAGTCCCGCAGTCCACAGGACGAGGATCAGAACGACCGGATTTCCAGCGGCTTTGGAGAGCATATGAGACATCGGTGCGTCCTTGGGTGTTGCCGCGCAGAAAAGCTCAGGGGCGGCGTTCACATCGAAATGCACCAGGCGCGCTCAAAAGACCAGCGCCGCGACACAAGCCTGTGCCAGATGCCAAAGCAAAGGGTGCGCTCGGCACGCCCGATGCGCAGGCTACATATGGATGACGCGGTCGTAGGCGTCCAAAACAGATTCGTGCATCATCTCCGACAGGGTCGGATGCGGGAAGACGGTGTTCATCAGGTCCTCTTCCGTCGTCTCCAACTGCCGCCCCACGACATAGCCTTGGATCAGCTCCGTCACCTCGGCGCCCACCATATGCGCGCCCAACAACTCGCCAGTTTTAGCGTCAAAGATGGTTTTCACCATCCCCTCCGGCTCGCCCAGTGCGATGGCTTTGCCATTGCCGATAAAGGGGAAGCGGCCAACTTTGATGTCAAAGCCCAACTCTTTGGCGCGTGCCTCGGTATAGCCCACGGAGGCCACTTGCGGGTGGCAATAGGTGCAGCCCGCGATGCTCTCGGCCTTGACAGGATGGGCCTCTTTGCCGGCGATCAGATCGGCGACCATTACGCCTTCGTGGCTGGCCTTATGCGCCAACCACGGCGCGCCGGCGATGTCGCCGATGGCGTAAAGGCCCTCCACGCCGGTCCGGCAATAGGCGTCTGTGAGCACATGGGTACGGTCGATCTTGACGCCGAGCGCCTCAAGCCCGAGGCCTTCAGTGTTACCCACGATGCCTACGGCAGAGATGACGGTGTCGAACTCATGCGTCTGCACTTTGCCGTCCACCTCAATATGCGCGGTCACGCGGCCCTCGGCGCGGTCCAACTGTTTGACCATCGCCTTTTGCATGATCTTCATGCCTTGCTTTTCAAAAGCTTTCTTGGCGAAGGCCGAAATCTCGGCATCTT
The DNA here is from genome assembly GCA_965656435.1 of uncultured Pseudosulfitobacter sp. Classification (GTDB taxonomy): domain Bacteria; phylum Pseudomonadota; class Alphaproteobacteria; order Rhodobacterales; family Rhodobacteraceae; genus Pseudosulfitobacter. Next base: position 12,690 of record CBFHKQ010000045.1, read on the forward strand.
CTACAGGCAGCACGCGGTCCATTACCTCGACGACTGTCGTGTCCGCGCCTAGCGTGTTGTAAAAGCTCGCGAATTCGATACCGATGGCGCCAGAGCCAATCACCAGCAGCTTTTTCGGCATCCGTTTCGGCTCCAGTGCATGGCGGTAGGTCCAGACCAGATCGCCGTCGGCCTCCAGCCCTGGCAACTCGCGTGCCCGCGCGCCCGTGGCCAGGATCACATTCGGTGCCGTCAGATCAACCACGGCATCCGCCGTTTTGACCTGAACTTTGCCCGCCGCGGGCAGCGTGGCCGTACCCATGAAGACAGTGATCTTGTTTTTTTTCATCAAATGGCCGATGCCGCCCGACAGCTGTCCCGCCACCGCGCGCGAGCGTTTGACCACCGCATCCAGATCATAGTCGATGTTGTCGGCTTTTAGGCCAAACTCTTTAGCCCGGTGCATCAGGTGGAACACCTCAGAGGAACGCAGCATCGCTTTGGTCGGGATACAGCCCCAGTTGAGGCAAATGCCGCCCAGATTTTCCCGCTCGATGATCGCGACAGACTGGCCGTGCTGTGCCGCACGAATGGCCGCCACATAGCCCCCAGGGCCGGCCCCCACAACGATCAGATCAAAGGAAGTCTGTGCCATAATGCGTCCCTCATTGCAGTGCATCGCGCGAATAGTTTAACGTTAAACTATTCGCGCTGCATCTGCAATCAGGTCGCATGCGCGCAATAGGCGCGAGCGCACAGTAAACGCAGACCGCGCTTAAGCCGCCGCAGCTTCCAACTCGCGCACGGTCAACCCGTAGCTGCCGCCATCGAGATATCGTTGCTCAGCGGATGTGGTTTTGCGCGACAGCGCGGTGTTGCGGTACGGAAAGCGGCCGAACTGCCGGATCACTTCGCGGTGCGCACGGGCGTGCAAAAGGTTGGCGTTGCCCTCCCCCATCCGCTCGCAGATCAGGCGCACAGAGCGGTCCTGATCCACCAAATTCTCTGAATGCATCAGTGGCAAATAGAAAAACTGCCGCGCAGGCACGTCGATCTTCATGTCCCAGCCCTTGTCGATAGCAGCTTTCGCCGCCGCCAGCGCGATCTTATCCGTAGCAAAGGCCCGTGCTGTGCCGCGGTACATGTTCCGCGACAGCTGGTCCGACAGAATAATATAGGCCAAGGCGCCGCTTGCATGTGTCAACCAGAGCGAAAAGCGCCCCTCGCACAGCTGTTCCAGCGGGGCTTCAAAGCGGCGGCGCACCTCGTCGTCAAAGGCTGTGTCCTCCACATACCATTGCTCTGGCTTGACCTCATCGAGCCAAAAGCTCAGCACATCCTGCGGCTGCGTCATGGTGGATCCTCTCTAACCCCGAAACTTGTTACGAAACTGTTACGCGTTTGCAGGGCGTTGAAAAGCATGAATTACGTCGCGTCACAAAATTGTTGCAGATGTGCACAGTTAAGCGGCCGCGTCGCCGTCTGCTTCCTCTTCGAGGTCGCTCTCGATGGCCAATTCCTGCGCGATCTCCATCGCCACGGGTGTGCCGGTCTGTGACATCGCGATATAGCTGCCGGTCTCGTCCGAGGGGATCGGCGCGCGCTGCGTTGCCCGCCAGCCCGCATAGATGACCAGCGCGGCAAACAATGTCGCAGTGAAAAGGTAAAAACCCCAAGGCCCCACCTGGTCCATCAGCCAACCGGTGATGATCGGGCCCGCCACGGCACCCAGACCGTTGATGAACACCATCCCGCCAGAAGCCGCAGCCATATCGTCATGATCCAAAAAGTCGTTCGCATGTGCGATCAGCAGTGAATACAGCGGGTTCGACATCCCCCCCACCGTGAAGGCCGAGACGAGCAAAAAGGTGAACTGCCCGCCCAACATGCCGCCCAAGACCGAGCCTGCGACGCCAATCGCGCTCACCGCAATGATCAGAAGGCGCCGGTCCATCCGGTCCGACAGCCAGCCGATGGGATATTGCAGGATCACAGCCCCCACAAAGAAAGTCGCCACGAAGGTCGAAATTTGCGGAATAGACAGCCCCGCCTGCGCGCCGTAAACCGACGCCATCCCGAACTGTGCCGAAAAGACACCGCCCAACAGGAACATGCCGACGCATCCTAGCGGCGACACACGCACAAGCTCGCGCAGGGTCATGGGCTTGGTGGCCTCAAAGGCGGGCGTTGGGCTGATCGACAGCAGGATCGGCGTGATCGCCACACTCACCAGCACCGAGGGAATGATAAAGAGGATAAAGCCTGACGGATCGGCGGTGACCAACAAGGCTTGGCTTGCGACAATGCCCAAGGTCATCACGATCATATAAAGCGACAGCGCTTGTCCGCGGTTTTCATTGGTCGCGGCATTGTTCAACCAGCTCTCTGCCGTCACATACACGGCCGAGAAACAGAACCCGATCAGCACCCGCCCCGCGGTCCAGACCCACGGATCGGCAAAGGTTGGATAGAGGATCATCACCGCCGAAATAAGCGAGGCCAGTGCCGCAAAGACCCGCACATGCCCCACCCGCCGGATCATGTTCGGCGCCATGCGGCTGCCGCCCAGAAAGCCTGCGAAATAGGCCGACATCACGATCGACATCTCGAGGGTGCTAAAGCCTTCGATCTCACCTCGGATGCCCAAGAGCGTGCCTTGCATCCCGTTGCCGATCATCAGCAGGCCCATACCAAAAAGCAGCGCCCACGCGCTTGAGAGTACTGAAAACATGGTGGTCTCCGCGCGGTTGGTTCGGTTTCGACATGACACGCAAGGTACAGCCCTGTCGGTGTTAATTACGACCCAGTGTCGTCGTTTTACGCTTCCCTAGCGGTGGGAAGTAACAGCGACGCGTCACCGTAGCTGAAAAAGCGATAACGTTCCGCGACAGCATGGGCATAGATCTCGCGCACCCGTTCGGCCCCCATCAGGGCAGAGACGAGCATCATGAGGGTGGATTTAGGCAGGTGGAAATTGGTCATCAACCCGTCCGCCGCCTGAAAGGCAAAGCCGGGATAAATAAAGATGTCGGTCTCGCCTTCCCAAGGCATAACCGCGCCGCTGCGCGCCGCACTTTCAATCAGGCGCAAGGCGGTGGTGCCCACCGGAATGATCCGCCCCCCCGCAGCCTTGGTGGCGGTGATTTCGGCGGCAGCTTGCGCGCTGACGCAGCCCCATTCGGCGTGCATTTTATGGGTGGTGATGTCGTCCACTTTGACCGGCAAAAAGGTGCCGGCACCCACGTGTAGGGTGACATAACTAAACGTGACGCCGCGCGCCTCCAGCGCCGCCATCAGCGCCGCGTCAAAGTGCAGCGAAGCGGTCGGGGCCGCCACAGCGCCCGCGTTGCGCGCCCAGATGGTTTGGTAATCCGTTTTGTCCTGCGCATCGGCGGGCCGTTTGGCGGCAATATAGGGCGGTAGCGGCATCGCGCCGGCCTCCGCCAGCGCCGCGTCGAAATCATCGCCCGACAGGTTGAACGCGAGATAGCCCATGCCCTCGCCTGTGCCCGTCAAAGTGGCTGACAAAGCGCTAGAAAAGGTGATGACCTCGCCCTCTTTGACCTTCTTGAGCGGTTTGATCAGCGCGCTCCACCCACCGTCGGCGCGCGGCTCCAGCAAAGTGACTTCGATGCGGGCTTCGGTGTCGCCTTGGGCCGAGGTGCGGGCGCGCACGCCCGACAGGCGCGCCGGGATCACCCGTGTGTCGTTCAACACCAAACGGTCCCCTGGTGCGAGCCA
>CBFHKQ010000046.1:0-264 GCA_965656435.1 uncultured Pseudosulfitobacter sp.
ACAATGCGGTGCGGCCGCAAACTCCGCCTCAGACCCTGCGCGGAAATCGCAAAGCATCTCAAAGCTTTCGACGACTTGCGGTGTGCCTCGCGCAAAGACAAAGGGGAATTTATCCGAATGCGCCATCTGCGTCTCGGTGGTGAAATAGTGGCGTACATGGGTCGGAATATCCTGAGGCTCGACCAGCGGCGCCACCATTTGAAAAACATCGAACGCCTGCGTCAGACGCACCAGTTCGGTGAAATCCTGCCCCGTGCCGGGCCG
>CBFHKQ010000046.1:274-16250 GCA_965656435.1 uncultured Pseudosulfitobacter sp.
GCACCCGCGCCCGGCTGAAAGGTCAGCGCCCCCAACTCTAGCACGAAATCCCGCGCGGCGTTGCCGGACCGGCATGCGATGGATTTGGGCGCAGCAGCCAATGCCGCCTCCACCATATCGCGCCCGATATAGACCATGTCGTCGTCGTCAACACGCGCCCCGCCTTTAGCGAAAATCGCGCGTGCCTCCGGCAACAGGACTTTCATCCCCAACTCTTCGAGCCCGCGCAACGCGGTCTCGTGCATGTTGGTGATCTCATCATGTGAAAAGATCTCCATCGGCGGAAAGGGATTGCGCAGATTGCGGTAATCCACATCGCGGGTGATATTCGGTTTTGTGCGACTACGCCGTGCCATTATGTGCGCATGCTCCGTCCTGAAGGGTCATAAGGAGAGGGCGCGATCACCTTTGCCGCGCGGGCCACACCCACGATGTGCAACTGCAAATTCGTACCCTCAGCGGCGTATTCCGCGTCTATCAAAGCCATCGCATAAGAGGCTTGCATCGTGTGGCCATAGCCCCCGGAGGTCACAAAGCCGATGCGTTTATTCCCGTCCCAGACCGGCTCAAATCCACTGGCATCGGCACCTTCCGCAGCCACCTCGAGCATGACCAAGCGGCGCCCCGGGCCCGGGCCGTCCCGCTCCGCCAAGGCCGCGTCACGCCCGACAAAATTAGGCTTCGACCAATCAATCCATCGGTCCATGCCGGTCTCGGCTGCCGTATAGCCTTGCGTGAATTCCGCGCTCCAGATGCCAAAGCTTTTTTCCAGCCGCAGTGACAACAGCGCGTTAAACCCAACCTCGCGCAGGCCCAGATCTGCGCCCGCCTCCAGCAGCAGCTTGCGCAACCCGATGTGTTCGGACGCGCGGCAATGGATTTCATATCCCAGCTCGCCCGTCACCGACAAACGCCCAACTTTGGCGCAGATCAGGCCCACGTCAAACTCACCACATCCCATAAAGGGCAGGTCCAACGGCTGCTCTGTCACGCGCGCCAATACCTGCGCGCTGTTTGGCCCCGATAGCGAGAACCCGACCACATCGTCAGACAGATCCCGCACTGTCACATCCGCCCTCATGTGATCAGCAAACCAGCGTTTGTGCCAATCGCGCAGGTAGTATGAGCCCATGATCCACCATGTGCCGTCGCCCCAGTTAAAGACCGTGAGATCGCCCTTCAGCTTACCTTCTGCCGACAGCATCGGTGCAAGGCGCGCACGTCCCGGTGCCGGCAGTTTGGAAGCCATCACATAATCCAACCACGCCTCCGCCCCCGCGCCTGAGACCTCGAACCGGCTAAAGCCCGATATGTCCAACAGACCTGCTTTCTCGCGCACCGCGCGGCATTCCTCCGCGACGATGTCAAAGGCGTTAGAGCGGCGCAGCGACGGGGCTTCGGTGAAACCTTCGGGGGCAAAGTAAAGCGGCACCTCAAGGCCGTAAGACGCGCCCCATCGGCATCCCGCCGCACTCATATCGCTGTAAGCGGGCGCCATTTTGAGCGGCCGACCCGCTGGCAACTGCTCGTTCGGATAGGTCATGATAAACCGGCGCGAATAGAACTGGCCTGTCGTTTCCTTGATAAAGCGTTTGTTATGCGCAAAATCACCGTAGCGCGCGACATCCATACCGAACACATCCGCCTCCGGCTCGCCGTGGATCATCCATTCAGCCAGCGATTTACCGACGCCGCCGCCCTGTAAAAAGCCTGCCATCACCGCACAGGCGCACCAATAGCCGGGCTTGCCCTGCACCGGCCCCACCAGCGGGTTGCCATCCGGCGAGAAGGTGAACGCGCCGTTGACCCACGTCTTGACACCCACATTCTGCAACGCAGGATAACGCTCAAAGCCGAGGATCAACTCTTTCTCAATCCGGTCGGTGTCTTCTTGTTGCAGCTCGAACCCGTATTCCCAAGGCGCGCCATCGACCATCCAATGCTCATGATCCACCTCGTAAATGCCCAACAGGATGCCCTTTTGATCCTGCCGCATGTAGGTGAACCCTTCCAGATCGACGGTCATCGGCACCTCAAAATCAAGGGCCTCCAATTCCGGGATGGTATCAGAGATCAGATAGTGGTGGTTAAGGGGCGACACCGGCAGCTCAATGCCCGCCATGCCCCCGACCTGCTTGGCCCACAGGCCCGCGGCATTGACCACATGTTCGGTTTGGATCGTACCCTGCTCTGTGACCACTTCCCAGCCGTTGGCGGTCTGGTTCAGCGCAATCACGCGGTTATGTTCGACAATCTCGGCACCATGTTTTTTGGCAGCACCCGCATAGGCGTGCACCGTGCCTGTGGTGTCGACATAGCCTTCGCGGTCGGCCCACAGCCCACCCAAAATGCCATCGGTGGACATGATCGGGCACAATTCGCCCGCCTCTTGCGGTGTAATCAACCGGCAATCGTCAATGCCGATGGATTGAAACGTGCGGTAGGCCGATTGTAGCCATTCCCACCGATCCGGCGTGCCCGCAAGGGTCATTCCGCCCGTCATGTGCAGGCCGATGCTTTGGCCGGATTCTGCCTCGATTTCCGGCAGCAAATCAATGGTATAGGCTTGGAGGGCGGCAATATTCGGATCCGCGTTCAGCGCATGAATGCCACCTGCCGCGTGCCAGCTGGATCCAGCCGTCAGCACCGAGCGTTCGATCAGCAAAACGTCTTTCCATCCGAATTTGGCCAGATGGTACAATACGGACGTGCCTACGACGCCCCCGCCGATGATGACGGCACGGTAATGCGATTTCATTTTCGCCCCCTCCTCCCAAAGGTTTTAGGGACAGGATCACGGCTTGACGAAGCTGTCTATAGATATCGCAAAGACGGCATAATTTTGAGAGTGGCGCGCATTCGGTGAAGCAAACCCAAAATCGTTTACGCCGCCGCGGGCGCCTCTTCAGGGCGCAAGAACGCCACCACCACAGCGGACCCTGAGACCATCACAGCGGCCGTGCCCAGCATCAGGGGCAATCCGCCCATTTGATAGGTGAGCCCCGAGAGCAAGGTGCCCGCCAAGCGGCCCGCAGCATTGGCCATATAGTAAAACCCAACGTCCATCGTCACCCGCTCTGCCTTTGTAAACGCGAGGATTAGATAGGAATGAAGCGAAGAATTCACCGCAAAGATCGCGCCGAATACCAGAAGGCCCGCCACCAAGCTTGCGGTCATCCAAGGCTCAGGCCCGCCCGCGACCAACGCCGCCGCCGTCAGCAATACAGGCACCACCGCCAGCGCCCAAGCCCACCGCTGTGCGCTCGCGATCAGGTCCGCATCACCGCACGTGCCTGCGCGCAGCACCTTGGGTGCATTGGCCTGCACGATACCATAAAGTACGATCCAGCACGCCATAAACGTACCGATCATGAAGAACGCAGACCGGTTGCCCGCCGTCGTGCCATCAGACAAAACCGCGTAGAAATAGATGGGAATACCGACCACGAACCAAACATCGCGCGCGCCAAAAAGGAATACCCGCGCCAGCGACAGCCAATTCACATTGCGCGATTTGGAGAAGACCTCAGAGAATTTGGCCCCCTTGCGCCCCTGTGGCAGACCGGGTGGCATCGCGATCAACACCGCCACCAAAATAACCGCCAAAATCACGGCCATTCCCAAGACAGCCCAGATAAACCCGAACCACGCGAGCAACCCTGCACCCAGCAAAAAGCCAACGCCCTTCACCACGTTTTTGGATCCAGTCAACAGGGCCACCCAACCAAAAAGGCCGCCCGCATGGGTAGGTGCTAGCAGTTTGACGGCGGATTTGGACGACATCTTGGCCAGATCCTTGGCCACACCGCTCACGCCTTGAACAAGCATCACAAACACGACCGACGCGCTAATGGCCCAGGTTGGATCTAGCATCGCGAGCGCCAAAAGCGCCGCAACCTGCAACCCCAGCCCCGCATAGAGCGTCGATGTCAAACCAAAACGCGCGGCGATCCAACCCGCGCACAGGTTCGTAATGACACCCGCAATCTCATAGAGCACAAAGAGATAAGCCAACTGCACCGGCGAAAAGCCCAGCGTGTGAAAGTGCAACAGCACCAACATGCGCAGCGCACCATCGGTCAACATAAAAGCCCAATAGGCCGCCGTCACCGCGATATAGGCCGATAGTCCCTCGAGACGGGCGGCCGCATCAGGCTTGGTCACAAGGACGCTCCCACCATGAGGGCCACGTCCACCAAGCGGTGCGCATAGCCCATTTCATTGTCGTACCAAGCATAGATTTTCACCTGCGTGCCGTTGATGACCATAGTCGAGGGCGCGTCGATGATGCTGGAACGTTCGTCGTTGGTGTAATCCGTCGACACCAATGGGCGCGTTTCATATCCCAAGATCCCGTTCAAGGGACCTTCCGCCGCCGCCTTGAAGAGCGCGTTTACTTCCTCCGCTGTCGTCTCACGCGCCACTTCAAACACACAATCTGTCAGCGATGCGTTCAACAACGGCACCCGCACCGCATGTCCGTTCAAACGGCCCTTCAGCTCTGGGTAAATGAGCGTAATCGCCGTCGCACTCCCCGTTGTCGTCGGGATCAGTGAGTTGAGCGCAGACCGCGCACGGCGCAGATCCTTGGCGGGCCGGTCCACAATGGTTTGTGTATTGGTCACATCGTGGATCGTGGTGATGGAGCCGTGTTTGATCCCGAGGTTCTCGTGGATCACCTTTACTACGGGCGCTAAACAATTGGTCGTGCAGCTAGCCGCCGTGACAATCTGGTGGCGGTCCGCGTCATAGATTTCGTCGTTCACACCGTACACGATGTTTGCTGCATCGCCGTCCTTGACGGGCGCAGAGACGACCACTTTTTTCACTCCTGCCGCAAAATATGGCGCCAGCTTTTCGGCGGTCTTGTAAACGCCCGTGCAATCAATCACCACGTCCACGCCCTCAAGCGGCAGGTCACCCAGATCACGGGTACCTATGAACGGCAGACGCGTGCCGTCGATCGTCACGCTATCCGCGTCGTGACCAAACTCGGCCTGCCAGCGGCCATGGACCGTATCAAATTCCAGCAGGTGCGCGTGCATTTCAGCATCCCCCACCGCATCATTGATCCATGCGATTTTCGCACCGCGCGCCAGCAACGGCTTCAGCGCCAGTTTGCCAATACGCCCAAGGCCATTAACGGCATATACAGTCATGTGAGGGGTCCTTCGTCGTTCATTTGGCCCAAATCATCGACTGCTTTTTGCAAGGAAAGCCGGTCAAGTGATCCAAAGGGCAGATTGGTGAAAGCGGTTAACCTGTTGCGCAGCGCACCGTAGGTTTGTTGAAAAGCAAGGCTCTTTTCAGCATCCGTGCCGGTGACCCGCACCGGATCTGGCAGGCCCCAATGCGCGCTGATGGGCTGCCCGCTCCATGCGGGGCATTCCTCATTGGCGGCGGCATCACAGACGGTAAAAACGAAATCGAACCGCGGCGCGCCTGCCCCCTGAAATTCTGAAATGTGCTTGGCGCGCAGCTCCGCGATGTCGTGGCCTTTTTGGGTCAGGACATCGAGAGCAAAGGAGTTCAGCGCGCTGCGCGGCTGCGTGCCGGCGGAATGGGCTACAAAACGCGCGCCGCCCAAGCTGCGCAACAGTGCCTCCGCAAAAATGGAGCGAGCAGAATTGCCGGAACAGATGAAAAGCACGGAATAAGGCTGCATTGCCGTGGCCTCCTGTTGTGACCCTGCTGGCTCTGTGGCGCAAATCTCAGGCCGACCCCGGCAGCAATCGTTCATCAAATAATCAATCGTATGATGCGCCGCGCCTATGTCAGCGCCATAGCGCAGTGATGTGCCCACCCGTTCTTGCGTGACCAGTCCGGCCTGCAACAGCGCGCCGACATAAGCAGACAGCGTGTTGGCCTTCAGCCCCAAAGCATGCGCCAACTCGGACGCTGGTACCCGATCCGGATAGCGCCGCATGAGCAGGCGAAAGACCGCCAACCTTTGCGGATGGCCAAGGGTCGACAGGCGGGATGAAATCGTATTTTCCATACTTCATGAATATTGGAAATAATTAACGTAATCCAGTGACGTTTTTGCGAAGCTTTTATGACAGCACGCTATGCGAACATGCCACGCCACTTCCAAACCGAGACATGCAATCTCCGTTACGTTTTATAAAGACACTCAACACATACGCTTGCATCATCACGCGCGAGGCTCATAGTGTTGCTAAACACGCCGAGCGTCTGAGCTTTTTGCCCCCCGCACGCCCCTGGTTTTCAAAACAGCGACGCTCACAAATCCCTTTGCCAGTGCCGCAACACGAGGAGACGATCATGACCATTCTGCCCATCATTCAAGAAGCCAAAGACGAGCTGACAGCGATTTTCAAGGATCTGCACGCCCATCCTGAAATTGGGTTTACCGAGGTACGCACGGCCAAAGTGGTTGCCGATAAGCTGCGTGAATACGGTGTGGATGAAGTGCACGAGGGCATCGCGAAAACGGGAGTTGTGGGGATTATCAAGGGTCATGACGGGCCGCGCCGAGTTGGATTGCGCGCCGACATGGACGCCCTGCCTATCGATGAGCTGACCAACCTTGATTATGCGTCCAAAACACCCGGTGTCATGCACGCCTGCGGACACGACAGTCACACAACAATGTTGCTCGGTGCGGCAAAGCATCTGGCCGCGACCCGCAATTTTGAAGGCACCGCGGTGCTGATCTTCCAACCCGCCGAAGAAGGTTTGGGCGGCGCGCGTGGCATGCTCGCCGAGGGGCTGTTCGACCGCTTTCCTGTGGATGAAATCTACGGCATGCACAATTCACCCAACGGGGAACCCGGCACCATTGGCATTTGTAAAGGCCCTGCAATGGCCGGTGCGGCCTTTTTTGACATCAAGGTTCAAGGCAAAGGCAGCCATGCAGCGATGCCACAACAATCGCGCGACCCCTTGGTCATCGCCGCAGAGCTGGTCGGCGCGATCCAAACCATCCTCAGCCGTAATGTGGCTCCCCTCGATACCTGCGTTCTCTCCGTGACGCAGCTGCACGCGGGGTCTGCCTATAACGTGGTGCCAGATACCGCGACGCTGGCCGGCACGGTGCGCTATTTCAAACAAGAGGTAAGCGATATGATCGAACAGCGGATGCGCGACCTGTGCGCGGGCTATGCCACCGCCTACGGGGTTGAGATTTCCCTCGATCATCGCAACATTTTTGATGTGCTCATGAATGACCACGACCTGTCCGAAGCCTACCTAGAAGCCGCAGCAGACATCGTGGGCAAAGAAAACATCAGCGGTACTGAAGAGCCTGCAACAGGCTCCGAAGATTTCGCCGACATGTTGCAGGTGGTCCCCGGCGCCTACTGCCGGATCGGCCATTCTGGCACGACGGGCCTACACAACCCCAGCTTTTTCCTCGATCCCGAGGTGCTGCCTGTCGGTGCATCTGTGATGGCCCGCATTGTTGAGCGGCGGTTGACCGCAGCCTAATCCCAAAGGCAAACGACGACCCGAAAGACAGCGCAGGAGAAGACCATGTCCACACGCGATCAGGCGATCCAAGCGGCGCAAGCCCTTGCCGATGACGGGCGCTTTATCTCGGAGCTTGCGGAACTTGTGGCCCGCCCTACTGAAAGCCAAGCCCCCGCGCGCGCCAATGAAATGCCGCTCTATTTGGCGGAGCTGCTTGTGCCACGCCTCGCCGCCGCTGGCTTTGACTGTTCGGTCCACCCCAACCGATATGGCAACCCGTTTCTGGTAGCCCGCCGGATCGAAGACCCAGGCCTGCCAACCATCCTTGGGTATGGCCACGGTGATGTCACCCGAGGACAAGAACGGGCATGGCGCGCAGACGGTGCTCCGTTTGTGCTGCGCCAAGACCAAGACAAGCTTTATGGGCGCGGCACTGCGGACAACAAAGGCCAGCATTTGATCAATATTCAAGCGCAGGAATGCGTGATCGCTGCGCGGGGCAAACTGGGGTTTAATGCGACCTGGCTGATTGAAATGGGCGAAGAAACCGGCTCGCCCGGATTAGAGGCGTTTTGCCAAGAGAACCAAGACCTCTTGTCGGCAGACGTGCTGATCGCTTCGGACGGGCCACGACTGTCGCCGGAGGTGCCGTTGGTGTTTCTGGGCGCGCGCGGCGCGATCAATTTCACGCTGTCCGTGGACTTGCGCGACGGTGCCCATCACTCCGGTAACTGGGGCGGGTTGCTCGCGGATCCGTCGGTCATTTTGGCCCATGCGTTGAGCACAATCACCGACCCGCGCGGCCAAATTCAAGTGCCCGAATGGCGCCCCACAAGCCTCACAGCGGATATCCGCGCGCTGATCGCAAAACTGCCCCTTCCGGTGGGACCAACGATCAACAGTGATTGGGGCGATGCAGCCCTCAGCCCGCAAGAACGCGTATACGGCTGGAACGCCTTTGCTGTCCTTGCCATGGAGAGTGGGGTTCCCACCGCACCTGTGAACGCCATTGCGGGAACCGCGCAGGCCACCTGTCAGTTACGCTTTGTCACGGGCACAGATGCCGATGACATCCTGCCTGCGCTGCGCCGCCACCTCGACCGCGCAGGGTTTGCGCAGGTACATATTGAGAAATCAGAGAGCGGTTTTTTCCCCGCAACCCGCTCTGACCCCAACAACCCTTGGGTCGCCCAAGTCACTGCATCGCTGCGCGAGACGCTTGGGGCAGACCCACATATCGCGCCAAACCTTGGCGGATCGTTGCCCAATCACGTCTTTATGGATGCGCTCGGTCTGCCCACAGTGTGGATCCCCCATTCCTATGGTGGCTGTAACCAACACGCTCCGGACGAACACATGCTACTGCCCGTTGCACGCCAAGCGCTCGGCCTGATGGCGGGGCTATATTGGGACTTGGGCGCGCAAACGTAAGCGCGCCTAGCCCAACAGGTCCATCCGCGGCATCAGGTTCAACAAATGGCGGGAATATTCGTGCGAGGGCGCGCTAAACAGCTTTTCTGTCTCCGAAACCTCACAAATCGCACCATGCCGCATAACTGCAATCTGGTCGCACATTTGGCGCACAACAGGCAAATCATGGCTGATAAACAGCATCGTTAGGCCCAGCTCTTGCTGTAGATCCTTGAGCAAGTTGAGGATCGTCGCCTGTACTGAAACATCAAGTGCCGAAGTCGGCTCATCACAAATCAGGATCCGCGGACGAGACGCCAAAGCACGCGCAATTGAGATGCGCTGCCGTTGCCCGCCCGAAAACTCATGCGGATAGCGAAGTGCCGCGCGCGCGCCTAAACCAACGTGATCCAACAAATCGCCAACGATCTTGCGGGTCTCCGCCTCACTGCTGGTCAGACCGTAGAACCGGATCGGTTCGGCCACGATATCCAGCACCCGCATCCGCGCGTTCAGCGATGAATAGGGATCTTGGAAAATCATTTGCAACGCCCGCCGCGCCTCGCGTGCGGCTTTGCTGCGCGGTTGGGACACAACATCTTGACCAATGACTCTCACCTGCCCCGCGTCTGGGCGGTAGAGCCCAGCAATCAGGCGCGCGACCGTGGACTTACCGGAACCGGACTCGCCCACCAGACCAAATGTTTCCCCCTCATTCACCGTAAAGGACACATCATCTACGGCCTTCAACATGCGGCGGTTTCGTTTCAAAATAGATTTTTGAAGGGTAAACGACAGCCCAAGGTTCTCAACCTCGATGGCCTTGCCTTCGCCCCGTTCACGCAGCGATTGCCCAAGCCAATGGGTCTGAATATCAATGCGCCGCGTCGCGGTGTCGCCGCCCTCGATGTAGTCTACTGAGGAAAAGCGGCCCAACTTCCGATCTGCGCGTGGTACGGCGGCAATGAGGGACTTGGTATACTCATGCTGCGGCGCGCCAAGGATTTGGGCCACCTCACCCGTTTCAACCACCTCGCCACGGTACATGACTGCAACCCGGTCCGCGATATTCGCAATAACGCCGATGTCATGGGTGACGATGATCACGCCAAGCGCCCGTTCGCGACAAAGTTGCTTTATCAGGTCCAAGATCTGCGCCTGAATGGACACGTCCAAAGCGGTTGTCGGCTCGTCCGCGATGATCAGATCTGGATCACCCGCGAGGGCCAGCGCAATCACAACACGTTGGCGCATTCCGCCCGAGAATTGGTGCGGATAGGCAGAGAGCCGCGCTTTTGCCTCGGTGATGCCCACCTGTTCCAACAATTCGATCGCACGCGCATCGGCGTCCGAACCACGCAAATCATTGGTCTTTTCGATCGTTTCAACAAGCTGCGCCCCGACCGTCATCAGCGGGTTCAGCGAGGTTTGCGGGTCCTGAAAGATCATACCGATCCGGTTACCGCGTAACCCGCGCATCTCAATCTCGCCGCGCCCGCGCAGCTCTTCACCCTCAAACAGGATCGACCCGCCGCTAATCTGCCCCGGAGCCTCAAGCAGATCGATGATGGCGTTACCGATGGTTGATTTACCGGCGCCAGATTCCCCAACAAGGCCCAGCACTTCACCAGCCGTCACCGTCAGGTTGACACCGCGCGCGGCCTGAAATCGGCCCCGGCGCGTTGGAAATTCGACATCAAGGTCGGTGATTTTAAGAAGTTCAGTCATCGTAGCTTTGGATTGAGCGCATCACGCATCCAATCCCCCAAAAGGTTGACGGCAAAGACCAGCACGACCAATGCGATGGCCGGGAACAGCGTGATCCACCACAGGCCAGAAAAGAGGTATTCGTTCCCAACACGGATCAAGGTCCCAAGCGACGGTGTGGTCGGCGGAATGCCTTGACCAAGGAAGGACAGCGTGGCTTCCGCAATAATTGCCAGAGCCAGACCAATTGTGGCAATCACCAACACTGGACGCAACGTGTTCGGCAACACGTGGCGGATCATGATTAACCAAGTCGGCAGCCCAATAATACGCGCGGCTTGCACGTATTCTTTGTTTGCCTCCACCATTGTGGCGCCGCGGGCAACGCGCGCAAACTGCGGCCAATCCGTTAGGCCAATGGCGATAATCACCACGTAGACGGCAAACTCTTGACGCAAGTCCAACGGCAGAAAGGCACGCCCTACCCCGTTGATCAGGATGGCAAGCAGAATGCCGGGAATTGTCAGCTGAACATCGGCGATCCGCATGATCACAGCATCCGTTACGCCGCCAACATAGCCTGAGATTACACCCAGCGTGACACCCAACACCATACCGAGGCAGACGGCCGCCAACCCCACCAGCACAGACAGACGCCCGCCATAGAGAATTGTGGACAGCATATCGCGGCCTTGATTGTCGGTCCCAAGCAGATATTGGCTTTGCCCCCCTTCGCTCCAAGCGGGCGGAAGCTTGCCATCCCAAAGAGAAATTGGCTCGGGTCAAAGGGATCAAATGGGGCAATAATCGGGGCCAGAAGGCACGCCAAAATGCAAAACACCGTGACCGCTGCGGCGATCATGGCACCGGGTGAATTGATGAACGACCAGACAACGTCGTTGTCTTTGAAACGTTCCCACCGCGTGGCTGGACCGTCCCCAGGGAGGTTATGGCTCATGAAACTTACTCTCCCAGCCGGATGCGTGGATCAATAACAAAGTAGAGGATGTCGACGATAAGGTTGATCAAGACGAACAATAAGGCAACGAACACAAGATATGCTGCCATGATGGGAACATCCACGAAATCAACAGCTTGGATGAACATCAAGCCGGTACCAGGCCACTGAAAAACGGTTTCTGTGATCACTGAAAAGGCGATCAGCCCGCCGATATTCAGACCGATGATCGTAATTACGGGCACAAGCGTATTGCGCAGCGCATGGCGGAAATTAATCGCCCGCTCCGCGAGGCCCCTTGCCCGGGCAAATTTGATATAATCCGTCTGCATCACTTCGAGCATTTCTGCCCGCACCAGCCGCAAAATCAGCGTCAACTGAAACAGTGACAGCGTGATCGCAGGCAAAATAATCGCGCGCCAGCCATCAGCAGTCAGAAGAGACGTCTTCCACCAGCCGAAATCAACGGTGCCGCTGCGCCCGGAGGACGGCAACCACCGCAGGTGCACGGCAAATACATAGATGAGAGCGATACCGATGATAAACGTGGGCAGGCTCACACCCACCAAGGACACCGACAGGATCCCCCGACTGATCCATGAATTTCGCCGGATACCAGTATAGACGCCCAAACCGATGCCAACCACTAGGGCGATAATCGCACTGACAAACACAAGCTCCAGCGTCGCGGGCAACCGTTCAAGGATGAGCTGATCGACAGGTCGTTTGATCCGATAGCTGAGCCCGAAATCACCCTGAAGCGTATTTCCCAAAAACCGCACATATTGCGTCAGGATCGGGTCATCCAAGCCAAGCTGTTGGCGAATTTCGATACGCTGTTCGCGTGTGGCGTCCTGACCGACCATGTTATTGACCGGGTCGCCGACAAAATTGAACAGCGAAAAGCTGACCGCCGAAACGATGGCCATCACAAGGATGGATTGGGCAAGCCGCTTAAGAATGAAGAAGAACATATATAGGCCTTTGATACCGGGGCGGAACTCGCCCGCCCCGGTACATTGCTTATTTCATGACGACGAAACGTGGACGCAATGCATCATCGGCCGCGATTGGAATGTCGACATCTTGGGTCGAACCCCATGCGAGCACTTGGTGATGGATCGGCACATAGGGCATTTCGTTCTTGATCAGAGTCCAGGCCTCATCAATCATCGCTGTCCGCTTGTCGATATCAATCTCTGTCGGAATTGCGCGCGAGATTTCATCCACCCGTGGGTTGCTGTAACCGGTCGCATTCCACGAGCCTTCGCTGTCCAGCAGGTACGAGAAGACGTAGTGGCTGTCGAGCGTTGGTACACCCCATCCCAGCATGTAGAAGTCGGTTTCACGCTTCTGGATTTTGGGGAAGTGCTGTGCCTTTGGGATCGCGTCGAGGTTCACGGTCACGCCAATTTTGGCCAACATCGCCACAGCTGCCTGACAGATTTTTTCGTCATTGTTGTAGCGGTTGTTGGGGCAATCCAACTGCACGGTAAAGCCGTTTGGATATCCGGCCTCTTCCATCAACGACTTGGCTTTTGCCGCGTCAAACCCGTAAGACACGTCATTTTCCGGTGTGTTACCCAAAACGCCCGGCGGGGTGATCAACCCTGTTGGGAAGGAAAAGCCTTCCATCACAACACGTTGGATCGCTTTTTTGTCGATCGCTAGGTTGAACGCTTCGCGCACGCGTGCGTCTTTGAACGGGTTACCTTCGGCATCAGACGAACGCAGCTTGTCAGCGCCTTGGTCCATCCCAAAGAAGATCGAGCGGATTTGGGCTACGGTCTGAACCTTCAGGCCATCTGTGCTTTCGATACGCTTGACGTCTTGCAACGGCGGGTCGAGCACAAAGTCAACTTCGCCAGACAACAGGGCCGCCACGCGCGTTGCTGCATTCGTGATGGGTCGATATTCAATGCGATCAAGGTTACCGGGGAAGAGGTCCGCACCCCACCAATTTGGGTTTGCAGCCAATACGGTCAGCTCATCTGGCGCGCGGCTCACGACAGAAAACGGGCCCGTGCCGTTGGTGTTACGCACGGCGTATGTTTCTTCCTTGGCCTTAAAGTCCTGAGGGCTGGTCACATTGTTTGCTTCGGACCAGTCCTTGTCCATGATATAGATGGACGTCAGCTGGTTCGGCAGAATGGGGTTTGGCCCATCGGTTTTCAGCTTGACGGTATAATCGTCAATCACCTCAACAGACGCTACGTTTTTGGCCTGCTCTTTATAGTCGGAGGCCTCGTGCTTGGCACGTTCAAACGAAAAGACGACGTCCTCGGCTGTGAAGTCAGACCCATCGTGGAACTTCACACCTTCGCGCAGTTTGAACGTCCAACCATCCGCGCCAGCTTCCCAGCTGGTCGCCAACTCTGGTTGAAGCACCAGGTCCGCGTCGCGGGTGATCAGGGATTCGTAGATCTGACCGTTCATCGCAATCGTTGGGCTTTCGTTCTGCGAATGCGGGTCCAAGGTCAGCGCGTCGCCTTGGCTGGTCCAGCGCAACACGTTTTCTGCCATAGCAGAACCGGCGACCGTCAGCGCCAGGGTCGAAACGGTAAGCAATTTGGTGAATTGCATTTCTTCCTCCTTGAATATGTGGGCATCTCGTCAACCTGAACATAGCGCCCTTGGAGGAGGACCTTACTACAGAAATGACATTGGTAAAGTGCCGGTTTGAACTTTCTCAACTGGATCAGGAATTTACGCTTTGGCCGGTGCACATATGATTGCGAAATGGGCAGCGCGGGTGCGCAGCATCCTTACATCGGCTTCCGCCTCTCTACATTCGGATAATACCTTGCGCCGATGCGCCCGCTTTAACTTTTCACAAAAAGCCGGCGTTCAATATTGCACAGCGGCTCTGCGGCGCCATCTTCTTGGATCAACAGCGTTTCGGTCGTCTCCAACCCCCAGGTATCCATCCAGAGCGCGGGCATGAAATGGAACACCATGCCGGGCTCCAACACCGTCGTATCTTCGGCGCGGATCGAGGCTGTACGCTCGCCCCAATCGGGAGGATAGCTCAGTCCAATAGGATACCCCATACGACCCGAGCGTTCGATCCCGTGCTTTGCCAGCACCTCCATAAACGCGTTGGCAATATCGCAAGTCCGATTGCCCGCACGCGCAGCTTTCAAGCCTGCGGCGATGCCCTCAATTTGCGCTTCCTCGGCGCGCAGCATCGCATCCGAAGGCGTGCCCAAAAATACCGTCCGGCAGAGCGGCGCGTGATAGCGGCGATAACAGCCTGACAGCTCAAAGAATGTCGCCTCATTCTCGCGCATGGGCGCGCCGTTCCATGTCAAATGCGCCGCCGTCGCGTCCAGCCCAGACGGGGTAAGGGGCACAATCGCGGGGTAATCGCCCCAGTCATCATCCACGCCCGTAATCCCCGCGTGCATGATATCGGCCACCAAATCGTTCTTGCGCACACCCACATCCGCACGCTCAATCGCGGTGGTCATCACCTTTTCCGAGATCCGCGCCGCCTTGCGGATGAAGCCGATTTCTGCGTCCGATTTTACCAACCGCTGCCAGTTCACGAGGGCCGTGGCATCCACGAAGGTCGCCTCCCCCATCTCTGCGGTCAGCACCGCATGCGCCTTGGCCGAATAGTAGTAGTTTTCCATCTCCACACCGATGCGCGCCTTGGCCAGACCACGCGCCGTGAGGTGTTCGGCCAGATCCTGCATCGGGTGCACTTCGGTCGATTGGACAAAGTGGTCGCCGTAACCAAGGATGTTGTCATACGACATCCAACAGGTGCGCCGCCCCCCCATCATGTCCATATAACGGCCCCACCAGATCGGCGCGCCGTCCATGGTCAAAATGACGCCCTGGTGCACATAAAAAGACCACCCGTCATAGCCAGTGAGCCAGGCTTGGTTCGACGGGTCAGTCACAAATATCGCGTCAAGACCTGCCCGCGCCATAGCGGCGCGGGTCTTGGCGATACGGCGGTCATATTCAGGCTGTGCAAAGGCTGCGTTCTGGGGGGACATATGCGTTTCCTTCAAAAAAGGGGACTAGCCCAAGACAGACGTGACGGCCCGCGCCGTCGCGGAGACAATTTCATCCGCCTCAGCGCGGGTCAGGCAGAATGGGGGAGCGAAGCCAAGGATATCCCCCTGCGGCATGGCCCGTGCGATCACGCTGCTTTGCGCCAGCAGGGCCGCGGCAATCTGCGGTCCAATTTTGTCCGCCGGGTCATAAAATGTGCGACTGTCTTTGTCGGCCACAAACTCCACGGCGCAAATCATACCCTCGCCGCGCACGTCTCCGACATGGGGATGATCGGCCAGTGCTGCGCGCATCTGGGTGTTCAAATAAGCCCCCACATCGCCCGCATTGTTGACCAAGCCGAGCGTGTCGATCAACGCAAGGTTCGCCACACCCGCCGCCGCCCCAATCGGATGCGCCGAATAGGTCCAGCCATGGCCGATTGGACCGTTTTCATCGGTGCCA
>CBFHKQ010000047.1:0-16179 GCA_965656435.1 uncultured Pseudosulfitobacter sp.
CAGCACAAGTGAGGGACGGGGTCATGCTCAGCCTCCCAAGAAAGATTTACGCACTTCGGGATCTGCCAACAGCGTTTGACCAGACCCCGTGTAGGCATTACGCCCTTGCACCATGACATAGCCTTTATCCGCAATTTCAAGGGCTTGGCGGGCGTTTTGTTCAACCATCAAAATCGGAATGCCGGTGCGGGCAACCTCGATAATGCGGTCGAATAATTCATCCATCACAATGGGTGACACGCCGGCTGTGGGTTCGTCGAGCATCAAAACCTTGGGTTGGGTCATCAAAGCGCGCCCCACGGCGACCTGTTGTCGCTGCCCTCCAGACAGCTCGCCTGCGGCCTGATTGCGCTTCTCTTTCAGGATTGGAAACAGGTCATAGACCTGCGCCATCGTGTCCGAGAAATCATCGCGGCGGATAAAGGCGCCCATTTCTAGGTTTTCGGTCACCGTCATGGAGGTGAAAATGTTTGAGGTCTGCGGCACAAACCCCATGCCGGCCGCCACGCGGTCTTGCGGGCTCAGCGCTGTGATATCGTGCCCGTCGAGCGTTACGCGGCCTGTGCTCAGGGCCAACATGCCAAAGATTGCCTTCATCGCGGTGGATTTGCCCGCGCCATTTGGGCCGACGATCACAGCGATCTCACCGCGGTTCACCGCGATGTCGCAGTCATGCAGGATGTCTGGACCGGCGCCGTAGCCGCCTGTCATGTTGACGCCGCTAAGAAAGGCGTCAGGCGCGTTTATTTGCGTCATTTGACCACCTTCTCTTTGTTTTTCAGGCCCGTTCCCAAGTAGGCTTCGATCACTTGGTCGTTGGCTTTGATCTCGTCCAAGGTGCCTTGGGCCAACACGCGTCCCTCAGCCATACAGATCACGGGATCACAGATGCGGCCGATGAAATCCATGTCATGTTCGATCACGACGAAAGTATAGTTCCGTTCGGTATTTAGACGCAGGATTGCATCCCCGATGGTATTCAAAAGCGTGCGGTTTACGCCGGCGCCGACCTCGTCCAAAAAGACGATCCGCGCGTCAACCATCATGGTGCGCCCCAATTCCAACAGCTTTTTCTGACCACCTGAGACTTGGCCGGCCTTCTGATCCGCGAGGTGGCTGATCGTAAGGAATTCTAGCACCTCATCCGCTTTGGCCGCCAAAGCGCGTTCTTGATCCGCGATGCGCTTGCGGCCAAACCACGTGTTCCACAGTGTTTCACCCGATTGATTGCCCGGCACCATCATCAGGTTTTCGCGGCAGGTCATGGATGAAAACTCATGCGCGATTTGGAAGGTGCGCAAGAGCCCTTTGTGAAACAACTGATGCGGCGGCAGACCTGTGATATCGTCGCCCGCCATTTGCACGGACCCAGACGTAGGTTTAAGAACGCCCGCAATCACATTGAAAAGTGTGGTTTTTCCTGCGCCATTTGGACCAATAAGACCAGTGATTGAGCCTTTCTCAATGGTCAGGCTTGCGCCATCAACGGCCCGAAAACCGCCGAAGTGTTTGTGGATGTCGTCGACGACGATCATGGGGGCCTCTTACGCAAAAATCACATGAAGTTTTGGGGCCAGCGCGTTGTAAGAAGTGTAACTTACCCATGTGCCGGTGGCGTGATCGGTTTCCTTAGCCATTTCCCAGAGTTTCGGCGGCGCCAAAGCCCGCCCTGACGCAGTTTGGCGGGCACATTATGACTGGGGCGCGGAAATGAAAAGCAAATTGCGCAGCGTTTTCGCTACGGCAAGCAAGCTCTGGAAAATCGAATGTATGTTCCTATTTTCAAGAAACGTATTTCATACGAAGCTGGGACCGACATGGCGCATAGATTTTCGGCAATTTCCTATCTTATCGCAGGATTGATCGCGACCATCATTGCACCGATGTTGTCTGCGAAGACGCTCGATACCAGCCATGGGACCGCTTCCGTGCGCCCCTTGGTCACGGGCCTCAAGACGCCCTGGGCTTTTGCAGAGACGCCTGATGGTGCGATCCTCATAACCGAGCGTGAGGGGCAATTGTTATATGTGACAGATGGCCAAGCGATGCCCGTAAAGGGTGTCCCAGAAGTCTTTGACCGCGGGCAGGGTGGCCTGCTGGACGTTACGCTGGCCAATGATTTTGCTCAATCTCGACGCCTTTTTCTCACTTATTCCAAGCGTCAATCGGGTGGTGCGAGCACGGCGCTTGCCGCGGCGAACCTGTCAAGGGATGGCACAGCCCTGGAGAACCTGCGGGATCTTTTCGTGATGACGCCTGCCGCCACTGGCGGCTTTCACTTTGGATCGCGGGTTGTAGAAGACGCAGATGGCGCGCTTTATGTGACGATTGGTGATCGCGGCACGCGCATGTTGGCCCAAGACCTTGCGCACCACGCCGGCAGCGTCGTGCGCATCGCGTCGGGCGGTGAGGTGCCGGATGACAATCCGTTCGTTGCCACCGAAGGCGCGCTGCCCGAGATTTACAGCTATGGCCACCGAAACCCGCAGGGTGCTGCCTTTGATACGCGGGGGCAGTTGTGGGTGGTGGAGCACGGGCCACGCGGCGGGGATGAGGTAAATCTTGTGACACCGGGTACAAATTACGGTTGGCCGCTGATCGGCTATGGTCGCCATTATAGCGGAGCCAAGGTGGGGCTAGGCACCTCCGCCCCCGGCCTCGCGCAGCCCGCCCATTATTGGGACCCCTCCATCGCGCCCTCTGGCATGGTATTTTACGACGGCGAGATGTTCCCAGACTGGCGCGGTGATGCGCTGATTGGCTCGCTCAAATTCGACTACATCAGCCGGTTGCGTCCCAGCGGGACGCGCATGGCCGAAGTGGAACAAATTTCAGGTGCCACGACGGGCCGCGTGCGTGACATTCAAGTGGCTAAGGACGGCAGCATTTGGTTTTTAAGCGTCGCAGACGGTTCGCTTTACCGTATGGCGCGCGACTAGGCGCAGCGCACAGGTTTTCAGTACTAAATCGACAGACGCGCCGCATGTGAGCCACGCTCGCGGTATGGCGTGGTGTCGTAATGCGCGCGGTAGCATTTGGAAAAGTGCGAGGGCGAAGCAAAGCCGCAGGCCAGTGCCACGTTGATCACGCTCATATCCGTTTGCATCAGCAAATTGCGCGCCTTTTGCAGGCGCAATTCCATGTAATAGCGCTTGGGCGAGCGGTTGAGATAGCGGCGGAACAGCCGCTCCAACTGGCGTGTGCTCATACCCACGTCCTTGGCGAGGATCGATGGGCTGATCGGCTCTTCGATGTTGCTTTCCATGATCTGAATGACCTGGCTGAGCTTGGGGTGACGCACGCCGATGCGGGTTGGCACCGACAAGCGTTGGGTGTCCTGATCGGTCCGGATAGAGGAATAAATCAACTGATCCGCCACCGCATTGGCCAGCTCTTCGCCCTGTGCGTCTGCAATCATCTTGAGCATCAAATCAATCGAGGAGGTCCCGCCCGCGGTCGTGATCCGCGTGCCGTCCACAACAAAGACGGATTTGGTCAGCTCAACTTCCTGAAACTCTTCGGAAAAGCTGTCTTGGTTTTCCCAATGGGTCGTGGCCTTGCGGCCATCCAGCAGACCGGCGCGCGCGAGCGTGTAGGCCGCCGTACAGAGGCCCGCCACGGTTACACCTTTGCGCGATTCGCGCCGCAGCCAGCCAAGCAGCCGCTTGGTCGTGGCAGCTTGCACATTAATGCCGCCGCAGATCATGATAATATCATCACGATTGACCTCTTCGAGGTCGGCATCCACCTGGAACATCGTCTCGGACGAGGAGCGGATCACATCGCCGCCTTCGCCAATAATCCGCCATTCATACAGGGTCCGCCCGGCCATCCGGTTCGCAATCCGCAACGATTCGACCGCCGCCGAAAACGACAGCAGGGTGAAATCCTCCAACAACACAAAGATGAAACGCTTTGGCGCATCGCCCGTAGGCCGGGCCTGCGGGGGGCGGATGCTGCCGGGGCGGGCCGTAGTCGTGCGCGGTTGCGACATCGCGTCTTCTTTCTCAGGGGGCGCAGGCGCAAAAACCAGCGCCAGAACCGATTGAAGGATAAGTAAGAGAACAAGGCCAAGATGCAGGCGTTTGCAAACCTGACACGGACATTGCTCACGGGTGATGGGCGGCGTCAAGTGGTCGCAAATGGGATATGGTCACTTGAGGGTCGCTTTTGTATAGAGTGACCCGAGAAAACGGGTCACGCTGTGGCCTGAGGTCGTTAAGTCTCGGGAATGTTCCCGCCGCAGGAGAAAAGACATGGCAGATTGGATGAAGTCGGATTGGCGCAAAAAGCCACGGGTCCAGATGCCCGATTATACCGATCCCGCCGCGCTCAAAGCGGTAGAAGAACAACTGAGCCGCTTTCCACTTTTGGTTTTTGCAGGTGAAGCGCGCCGGCTAAAAGCGCACTTGGCGGCTGCCAGCCGTGGCGAGGCTTTCCTGCTTCAGGGGGGCGATTGCGCCGAGAGCTTCGAGCAATTCAGCTCGGATGGTATCCGCGACACCTTTCGTGTGATGCTGCAAATGGCGATGGTGTTGACCTATGGCGCCAAAGTGCCAGTGGTCAAAGTGGGCCGCATGGCGGGTCAGTTCGCCAAACCGCGCAGCGCCCCAACCGAGGTTGTGGATGGCGTCGAGCTGCCTAGCTACCGCGGTGACATCATCAACGGGTTGGACTTTACGCCAGAGGCGCGCATTCCGAACCCCAACAACATGCTGCGCGCCTACACCCAGGCGGCCGCGACGTTGAACCTTCTGCGCGCATTCTCCACCGGTGGTTTTGCCGATATGAACCAGGTGCACGCCTGGACGTTGGGCTTTACCGACGGCCAAGAGGTGGAAAAATACAGCCGCTTTGCCGAGCGCATTCAAGATTCGATGGATTTCATGCGCGCCGCAGGCATTGACGGTGACACAACGCATGAATTTTCCACCGTGGAATTCTACACCTCGCATGAAGGATTGCTGCTGGAATACGAAGAGGCATTGACCCGCGTGGACAGCACAACCGGTAAGTGGATCGCAGGTTCCGCGCACATGCTGTGGATCGGTGACCGCACACGCCAGCCGGACGGCGCGCATGTGGAGTTTGCCCGCGGTGTGCAAAACCCCATCGGGTTGAAATGCGGCCCCTCGACCACGGCAGATGACCTCAAGGTGTTGATGGCCAAACTGAACCCAGAAAACGAAGCGGGCCGTTTGACACTGATCTCTCGCTTTGGTGCGGGCGCTGTGGGCGATCACTTGCCGCGCTTGATCCAAGCCGTAAAGGAAGAAGGCGCAAACGTCCTTTGGACCTGCGATCCGATGCACGGCAACACGATCAAGTCCTCGACTGGCTATAAAACACGGCCCTTCGACAGTGTGCTCCGCGAAGTGCGCGAATTCTTCGGCGTGCACCAGTCAGAGGGCACAATCCCCGGCGGTGTGCATTTTGAGATGACGGGCCAAGACGTGACCGAATGCACTGGCGGCGTGCGCGCCGTCTCGGATGAGGATCTGTCGGACCGGTATCACACCGCGTGCGATCCACGCCTGAACGCAAGCCAGTCGTTGGAATTGGCATTCTTGGTGGCGGAAGAGCTGTCAACGGCACGGGTTGAGCGGGCCGAGCGTAAAGCGGTCTGACGGCGTCAGGTTACGCTGCGAAACTAACGCTAAATAATATTAAAACGCGCCCCTCACGGAGGCGCGTTTTTTTAATCGTCGTTGCCTTCGACGAGACGCAGATAGGGCACATCGCCGGTGCGACGGCGCGGCTTCAACTCTGCGGCATCTTCTGAAAATCCGCCCGGTTTGGGGGCCGTTTCGGCGCCTTCATCAGTGACCTGAGGTGCAGCAGCAGGGGTCGCGATGGGGCGCACTTGGATACCCGCAATATCAAACCGGCGTGGGGCCCTTCCTATCGTGCCGCGCGCCACCAGACAGCCCAAGACCCGACTGACATCGCCCAGATCGGACTTTAACGGCATCAACAACAGGCGCGCATCCATTGCAGGCTTGTCAAAGCCCCCCTCCGAGGTCAGGCGCAGTTCGGCCACCGCAGGGCGCTGGAACACTTCTTCCAGCGTATCGGCCAACTCGCGCCGCCCTTCGCTTGCCACAAAAGACGACAGCGGCATCCCGCGGACCTCCATGCCCATCAGATCGCTCAGGTGGCTGCCCGCAATGCGCAGCCGCGCCATGCCGGGGGCAATCCGTTCCAGAATAAAGGTATATTCCAGCGCTGCTTCGATGCCGCGCGGGTCAATCTCCGCACGCGCTGGCAAAAGGCGGGGGCCGCGCAAAGCGTTCCAGTAGGCTTCAACCTGTGAAAGCGCCGAGTAGCCTGTATCTCGCTGGTGACCTGTCATAATCACCACATTCTGCGTTTTTTGCTCGTCTGTGTCCATTGAAACCGTCTCGGCGTTTGGGGGGCTTGCACGCGCCCATCGTCAAAAAGTTACCAAAACCTTAATAGCGAAAAAGAAGGCGTCCGCATGGGAAACTGCGGTGATTGGTTAATGCCGGCACCGGGCAAGTGGGGCCGACGCCACGCCCGCGTGCAATGTCTATAGTCGAGGCGGTTTTGATGCGCGTGGGGAACCCAATGACAGGGTTAAAGCGCCACGCGGGTGCCCGTGCTGCCCTGCGCGCAATGGTCAAAGATTTGCCGGTCACAAGGGTTGCGCGCCCGCTGAGATTTCTCATAGTGCGCGTCATGAGTGTTCAGCCCCCCAAAGCGCCTGATCTTGCGCAGCCCGAAGCCGGCGATGGAATCATGTCCATGACCGCCTTTGCCGTGCGCTCTGGCAGCCATGGCCCGCACCGCTGGACGGCGGAGCTGCGCAGCGTCAACGGCAAAGGCCTTGATCTGCGCGTCCGTGCGCCGGAATGGATTGTTGGCCTAGAAGCTAAGGCCCGCGCGACTGTTGCTCCGCATGTGGGGCGCGGCAATGTCAGTCTGCATATCAAACTGACCCGCGAAGAGGGCGCAACGGCGGCAACAACGGCCCTGAACCCCGCGCAATTGGACGCGGTCCTGACCGCATTAGAAGAGATTGAGGCGCAAGCCATGGCGCGGGGCATCTCGCTGGCCCCCAGCACAGCCACCGACATCGCAGGCCTGCGCGGTGTGCTGGATCAAAATGCGGGCACTCTGGACACACCCGAAAGCCTTGCCGCGCTGGGGCAGGCCATCCAAGATGACCTTGGCCCGCTGGTGGAGGCGTTCTGCGACATGCGTGCAAGCGAAGGCCGCGCACTGGCTGCTGTGCTGCGCGATCATGTGGACGAGATAGAGGCGCTGACCCTGACTGCCACACAAGAAGCTGAGGTCCGCCAAGCGGAAATGGCGGAGGCCCTGCACCGCAACCTCGCGCGTGTGATAGACAACACCGACAACATGGCACCAGAACGTGTCGCGCAGGAATTGGCCTTGATCGCCGTAAAGGCGGACATCACAGAAGAGATTGACCGACTGACCGCCCACGTCGCTGCGGCGCGCGATTTGATAGGTGCAGGCGGGCCCATTGGGCGCAAGCTTGATTTCCTGACGCAAGAATTCAACCGCGAGGCCAATACGCTTTGTGCCAAAGCGCAAAACAAAGCGCTGACGGCGACAGGACTGGCGCTAAAAGCGGTGATCGATCAACTGCGCGAACAGGTGCAAAATGTGGAGTAATGACATGACAGACCGACGCGGGCTGTTGATAATCCTGTCCTCGCCATCGGGCGCGGGCAAAAGCACCTTGGCGAAAAAGCTGATGGCCTGGGATACAACGCTGACCTTTTCGGTTTCGGCCACCACGCGCGCGCCGCGCCCCGGTGAGGTGGACGGAAAAGACTATCATTTCATCGACCAGAGCCGGTTTCGCGCGTGGGTCGCTGAAGGGGAGATGTTGGAGCATGCGCATGTGTTCGGCAACTCCTATGGCTCGCCCCGGACCCCTGTGGAGGCTGCGATCAATGCGGGCCGCGATGTCCTCTTTGACATCGACTGGCAGGGCGCACAGCAATTGCGCAATTCTGCACTAGGGCTCTATGCGCTGTCGATCTTTATCTTACCGCCCTCGATCCCCGAATTACACCGTCGCCTTGTGGACCGCGCACAGGACGACGCCGAGGTGATCGCCAAGCGGATGCGCAAAAGCTGGGATGAGATCAGCCATTGGGATGGCTATGATTATGTCCTCGTCAACGAGGATCTGGAGGCGACGGAAGCCAAGCTGAAAACCATCGTATCGGCCGAGCGGTTGAAGTTCACGCAACAGCCGCGGTTGAGCGATCATGTCCGCCAGTTACAGGCCGAATTTGAGGAGCTGCCATGACCCTTTACGCGTTGGGGGCGCACCGCCCCGAAATTCACGACGACACTTGGGTGGCTGCTGATGCCAAACTCATTGGGCAGGTGGTCCTTGAGGCCGGGGCATCGGTATGGTTCGGCGTCACCATTCGCGCCGATCACGAAGAAATCCGCATCGGCAAAGGCAGTAATGTGCAGGAAAATTCAATCATGCATATTGACCGTGGCTATCCGCTGCGGATCGGGGAAAACTGCACGATTGGGCACAAGGCGATGCTGCACGGGTGCACCATCGGCGACAACACGTTGATCGGCATGGGGGCCACAGTGCTAAACGGCGCGCGCATCGGCAAGAATTGTTTGATCGGGGCGGGGGCGCTGATTACCGAAGGCAAAGAGATCCCGGACGGCAGCCTTGTCATGGGCGCACCCGGCCGTGTGGTGCGCGAATTAGACGCCGCCGCGATCGATAGCCTCACGGCCTCCGCTCTGCATTATCAAGAGAACATGCGGCGGTTTCGCGACACGCTGACGGTTGTTGGATAGGGAACACATCATGCGCAACGAAAAAGGTTCCCTTGTCCGGCCAGTGCCCTTGTCACACTCAGCCTCGCGTCCAGTGGTCACGCCGCTGTCGCCCTCGGTTGTCTATGCCTCCGACACCCCCGATATGCTCGATGCGCAATATGAGGGCGGGCTGCACGGTTATACCTATAGCCGCGAAGGGCATCCCAACGCCGATGTGGTGGCGGGCATTCTCGACCGGATGGAAGACGCGCCTCAGCCCGGCGTGGTTGTCTCCAGCGGTATGGCCGCGGTGTCGGCAGTTCTATTGGGCCTATGTCAGTCCGGGGATCACGTGGTGGGCGGGAACCAGCTTTACGGTCGGTCCCTGCGCATGATGACGGAGGATTTGCCCCGCCTCGGCATCGCTACCACCCTGGCCGATCCCGGCGATGTGCATGCGGTCGCCGCGGCCATCCGGCCTGAGACAAAGATGATCCTCGTGGAGGTCGTGTCGAACCCCACCTTGCGTGTCGCCGATATGAAAGGTTTGGCAGCCTTGGCGCAGGAGCGCGGCATTCTTCTGGTCGTGGACAATACCTTTACCACGCCGCGCGCCTATCAACCGTTTCATCACGGGGCCGATGTGGTGATCCATTCCGTGACCAAGCTGTTGGCGGGGCATTCGGACGTGATGCTGGGCTATGTGGCGGCCAAGGATGCAGAGCTTGCCGCGCGGTTACGCGTTTTTGCGGTGACCACGGGCATGACGCCCAGCCCCTTTGACTGCTGGATGGCCGAACGCGGCATGCTCAGCTTTGAGTTACGCTTTGACAGGGCCCAGTCAACGGCCGTGGCTTTGGCCGATGCTTTGTCGTCCCTACCGGGTGTCGCGCGCGTGATCTATCCAGCACGCGCCGATCATCCGGATCACGCGCGCGCGGCGGACCTGCTGCGCGGACAGTATTGCAATATGGTCAGCTTTGAGATGTCCGGCGGGCGTGCGGCGGCCAATGCGTTTACCAAAGCTGCCGAAGGGCTCAGTTTTGCGCCCACGCTAGGCGACGTCGGCACCACGCTTAGCCATCCGGCGTCTTCCTCGCACCGCGCGCTAAGCGCGGATCAGCGCAGCGCTTTGGGCATGTCCGAGGGGTTTTTTCGCGTTTCTGTCGGCCTAGAGGATCCGGACGCCTTGATCGCCGTCATGAAAAATGCCGTTGCCGCCGCAGCAGAGGCCACATCGACATGAAACAAGAAGCATTGAGCGCGATTATCGAGGCGATGCCTGGGCCGGTCCTCGTAATCAACGACGTCGAACGCATTGAGGCCGCGAATGCCGCGGCGCGTCGGCTCATTGGACAGCGGGTGGTGGACCGGTCCTACGTTGCAATGCTGCGCCAGCCTGCGCTGCTGGAGGCGATTGAAGCCTGCTTGCGGGAGCGCACCCCACGTCACGCGCATTATTTCAGCAATGATGGTGCAGAGGCGATCACGTTTCGCGTGCATGTGCGCGCCGTTGAGGCCGCAACGGCAATAGCGGGCACGCCGGTGATGCTAACCTTTGAGGACATTACTCAAGTGAACGCCGCCGAACAGATGCGCCGCGATTTTGTGGCCAACGTAAGTCACGAGCTGCGGACGCCGCTAACGGCGCTCATGGGCTTTATCGAGACGCTGCAAGGCCCGGCGCGTAATGACCCTGCGGCGCAAGACCGTTTCCTTAACATTATGCAGACCCAAGCCGAGCGGATGAACCGCCTTGTCGGTGACTTGCTGTCACTGAGCCGCGTCGAGGAGACTGCGCGCGTGCGGCCAAAGGGCATTATCAACCTCAGCGAAGGTGTTGAGGCCGTGATCGCGTTGATGCGGCCGATGGCGCAAGAAGAGGGGGCGGTGCTGCATTACCGCTCCGATCATGAGGATGTTCAAATTCGCGGGGACCGCGACCAGATTACTCAAGTCATCACCAACCTCATCGAGAACGCCATTAAGTACGGCGCCTCGGGGGAAGAGATCGATGTGGATGTCAGCATCTCGGAACGTGATCCGCTGCTGCGGGCCGAAGGGGTGCGCATTGTCGTGACTGATAAGGGCCCTGGCATTGACCCCGTGCACTTGCCGCGCCTGACGGAGCGTTTTTATCGTGCCGACAACCACCGCAGCCGCGAGTTGGGGGGCACGGGGCTTGGCCTTGCGATTGTAAAGCATATCGTCAGCCGTCACAGAGGGCGCATGCGCATTGATTCTGTGGTGGGCGAGGGGACCAAAATCACGGTTGTCTTGCCACTCGATGTCGATGATCCCTTCGCTTAACGCCTGACATCATCGCTAAATATAGCGCGTGGACCTCACAGTCCTCGCGTATTTTGCGTTTTTGAAGATCCGAGCCCGTAAATTTTCATTAATTTTGTTAAAAAAGGTGGTTGTCATAAAACCGTTACATACACGTCACAAAAGCATCGTGTTGGCCCCATACGGAGGCCGCGTGATCGCCAATGGGGGTGATCTGTACATTTCCTAAACAGGAGACTTAAATGTCCTTTGTGAAACTCGCCACTTCCGCCATCGCAATGGCCGCAGTGTCCGCCACTGCTGCCGCCGCTCGTGATCAGGTTCAGGTTGCTGGTTCCTCCACAGTTCTGCCTTACGCTTCCATCGTTGCTGAAGCTTTCGGTGCAAACACAGACTTCCCAACACCCGTTGTTGAATCCGGTGGCTCCTCCGCTGGCCTCAAGCGCTTCTGCCAAGGCGTTGGTACAGAGCACACAGACGTTGCGAACGCTTCGCGCAAAATCCGCGACAAAGAAATCAAAGCTTGCGCCGAAAACGGTGTGACCGACATCATCGAAGTCCGCATCGGCTATGATGGCATCGTGTTCGCGTCGCAAATCGACGGCCCAGCATACACAGCCTTCACTCAGTCCGACATCTTCAACGCTTTGGCTCCAAAAGTCATGGTTGACGGTCAGTTGGTCGACAACCCACACACACAGTGGGCTGACTTCAACGCTGACTTGCCAGCGGCTGACATCCTGGCCTTCATTCCAGGTACAAAGCACGGCACACGCGAAGTGTTCGAAGAAAAAGTGATCGCAGTTGGCTGTGAAGAAACAGGCGCAATGGCGGCCATGATGGCAGCTGGCATGTCCGAAGACGATGCAGAAGATGCATGCTTGGAAGTCCGCACCGACGGCCGTTCCGTGGACATCGACGGTGACTACACAGAAACACTGGCATCCATCGACGCAAACTCCAACGGCATCGGCGTGTTCGGTCTGGCGTTCTACGAGAACAACACAGACAAGCTGAAAGTTGCGACAATGGCTGGCGTGGCACCGTCCACACAGACAATCGCGACAGGCACATACCCTGTGTCGCGTCCGCTGTTCTTCTACGTGAAGAAAGCGCACATCGGCGTGATCCCAGGCCTGAAAGAGTACGCTCAGTTCTTCGTTTCCAACGAGCTGGCAGGCCCAACAGGCCCACTCGCCAACTACGGCCTCGTGTCCGATCCTGAGCTGTCCGCGACGCAAGCGGCAGTTGCAGCTGAAAACACAATGAACTAAGAGGCTGTTGGTCGCGGGGCGGCATAGATTGCCGCCCCATACCCTTTTAGGTTATTTTTCCAAACACTCCCTGTGAGGTACGCATGCCCCTGATTTGGCTGGTCATAGCAACATCGATGATTGCCGCTGCGGGCTACGTGTTGGGTCGCCAGCGCGCCTTAGCCGGTGTTGGCGGTCAGTTGCGCAATCTGCATTCCTTACCGAGCTATTATGGCTCAAACGTTTTTCTAAAAGTCGTCGTACCGGCCTTCGGTTTGCTCATCGTTTGGTTGCTGGTGCAGCCTTTCGTGATTGACCGTTTGGTCTCGCAGACGATCCCAGCGACCGAAGTAAGCGAAGGCTCCTCTATGGGTCTCGTGATGTCCGAAGTGCGCCGCACTGCCGACGGGATCAACAATGCTGTGGCCTTGGGGGCCATGCCGCGCGAGATGGCCGAAGGCGGCCGCGTCGATTTCAATAACTTCACCAAATACCTCAAAGACGCAGGCCAGATCGTTACCAATGATTTGACCCAAACCATCGTAGGTGCGGCACAGCGCTACAACGTGCTGCGCAGCAACGGCAATCTGATGATGACCATCGCGGTCATTCTGGTCGCACTGGCGGGCCTTGGCTGGGCTGTGCGCGAAACCAACCCCGAATTCCGTGCGCGCAACGTGGTGGAGCAGGGCGTCCGCGGTTTGCTCATCGCCTCCGCGTCGATTGCGATTTTCACAACGATTGGGATTGTGCTGTCGCTTGTGTTTAACACGATGGAATTCTTCCGCCTGTACCCTGCAAGCGAATTCTTCTTCTTGCTGGAATGGGCGCCAAGCTTCTCCGGACGGGGCGGTGCATCTTCTCTGGGCGTGCTGCCGCTGCTGTGGGGGACGCTCTATATCTCCATCGTGGCTTTGATGGTGGCTGTGCCGATTGGCCTATTCTCTGCGATCTATTTGTCGGAATACGCCTCGCCGCGCGCACGTTCTTTTGCCAAGCCGCTGCTTGAGATCCTCGCGGGTATCCCAACCATTGTTTACGGCCTTTTTGCTTTGCTGACTGTGGGTCCACTTTTGGTCAGTGTCTTTGGCGAGGGCGGTCTGTTGGGTGTCAGCTGGCAGGGGGGTGGCCGTGCGGTCATTACAGCGGGCTTGGTCATGGGCATCATGCTGATCCCCTTCGTCAGTTCGTTGTCGGATGACATCATCAACGCGGTGCCTCAAGCGATGCGTGACGGCTCTTATGGCTTGGGTGCTACTCAGTCTGAAACCATCCGCCAGGTAGTTCTGCCCGCCGCGCTGCCGGGGATCGTTGGCGCAATCCTGCTGGCCGCGTCGCGCGCCATCGGTGAAACGATGATCGTGGTGCTCGGCGCGGGTGCTGCGGCCCGCCTGAGCCTGAACCCTTTTGAGGCCATGACGACAGTGACCGCCAAGATCGTGTCCCAGTTGACCGGTGACAGTGACTTTGCCTCGCCCGAGGCGTTGGTGGCCTTTGCCCTCGGCATCACACTCTTTGTCATCACCCTCGGCCTAAACGTCTTCGCACTCTACATCGTGCGTAAATATCGGGAGCAATACGACTGATGTCTGATATCAGCGCAGGCGCAGAGGCCACAGAGCCCAAGCGCGCGAAATCATCCCTTACCGTTCAAGGCGCACAGACCAAGCGCCGTAATGCCGCGGAAAAGCGTTTCCGGTTTTACGGCATGGCCGCGATTGCAATGGGCCTGTTCTTCTTGGTCGTTCTGGCCGTGTCGATCATCCGCTCCGGCCTGCCTGCGTTCACGCAGACAGTGGTGTCGGTGGAATTCACGATTACTCAGGAAGAGTTTGACACGGCAGAGGCGACGCTGTTCAAAACCCGCGCCTATGCGGACTATTTCAATACGGCACTGGTTGCCAAGCTTGAGCAACGCGGCCTTCAGATTGATTTTGACGAGGCCGCGGCCGAGCGTATCATGGGCAAGGCAGGCGGCACGATCCGCGAGTTTTACCGTGCGAATACGGATAAAATCGGCACACCGGTGAAGTTTGAACTGTCAGCCTCTTCTCGAGTCGATGGCTACTTCAAAGGCCGCGTTCAGCGCGAAGGCTTTGTCGACAGCCGCTTTTTGATGTTGGGTGACTTGGACCTGATTGACGCACTAGTGGACGCGGACATTATCAAACAGACGTTCAACTGGAACTTTGTGACAGGCGCAGACTCAGGCGTCGACAACCCAGGTGGTGCTGGCATCGGTGCGTCGGTGATCGGCTCTTTCTTCATGATGCTGGTCGTTCTGGTTCTGTCATTGCCGATTGGTGTTGGCGCATCGATCTACCTTGAGGAATTCGCACCAAAGAACCGGTTTACAGACCTGATTGAGGTGAACATCTCAAACCTCGCCGCTGTGCCGTCGATCGTATTCGGCATCTTAGGCCTGTCGGTGTTCATTCAGTTTATGCACCTGCCACAGTCTGCGCCTCTGGTCGGTGGTCTTGTGCTGACACTCATGACGCTACCAACAATCATTATCTCAACCCGCGCTTCGCTTCAGGCGGTGCCGCCGTCGATCCGTGATGCAGCCCTTGGGGTAGGGGCCTCCAAAATGCAGGCGGTGTTCCACCACGTTCTGCCCCTTGCGGCACCGGGCATCCTGACGGGCACAATTATCGGCTTGGCACAGGCCCTAGGCGAGACGGCGCCGCTGCTGCTCATCGGAATGGTGGGTTTCGTGGCACGCGGCTATCCAGAGGGCTTTATCCAAGGCTTTACCGAGCCAAACTCGGCCATGCCCGCGCAGATCTACACTTGGGCGGCGCGTGCGGATGCGGGCTTTTATGAAAAAGCGTGGGGGGGTATCATTATACTTCTGATCTTCCTGCTCAGCATGAACATCATCGCCATCATTCTACGCCGCCGCTTTGAGCGCCGCTGGTAGATCGAAAGGACGATACAATGAAAGACATGATTTCGGAGAGAGTTGTGGCCAAAGAAAACACAAAAATCACGGCCCGCGCCGTACAGGTATATTACGGTCAAAACCACGCAATCAAAGATGTGAACGTGGAGATCGAAGACAAAACCGTGACGGCCTTCATCGGCCCATCAGGCTGCGGCAAATCCACTTTTCTGCGCTGTATCAACCGGATGAACGACACAATTGATGTATGCCGCGTCGAAGGCGACATCTTGATCGACGGCGAAGATATCTATGATCGCCGCGTGGACCCGGTGCAGTTGCGCGCCAAGGTTGGGATGGTGTTCCAAAAGCCAAACCCGTTTCCAAAATCAATCTACGACAATGTCGCATACGGCCCGCGCATCCACGGCTTGGCCAACAGCAAGTCTGAATTGGACGATATTGTTGAACGCTCCCTGCGCCGCGGCGCGATCTGGGATGAGGTCAAAGATCGTTTGCACGCACCGGGCACAGGTCTGTCGGGCGGCCAACAACAGCGTTTGTGCATCGCGCGCGCCGTGGCGACCGAGCCGGAAGTGTTGTTGATGGACGAGCCATGCTCCGCGCTTGATCCTATCGCCACCGCACAGGTCGAAGAATTGATTGATGAGCTGCGCCAGAACTACTCTGTGGTGATCGTCACTCACTCCATGCAGCAGGCTGCGCGCGTCTCGCAGAAAACAGCATTCTTCCACCTCGGCAACTTGGTGGAATACGGCGAAACGGGCACCATTTTTACCAATCCAACAGACCCGCGCACAGAAAGCTATATTACCGGCCGCATCGGCTAAGGATTTTAAAAATGTCGACAGAACAACAACATATCGCATCGGTCTTCGACCGCGACTTGGAAACGATCCAGGCCCAAATCATGAAAATGGGCGGGCTGGTCGAAGCCGCGAT
>CBFHKQ010000048.1:0-15600 GCA_965656435.1 uncultured Pseudosulfitobacter sp.
CCAATCCCGGATATTTAGTCATGGAGATGCTTTGCCATTGCCGCCTGCCCATTGCCCGGTCACACGTTGGCGACGGGTATGTTGAGCCTAGCGGCAATCAGGTCACGAGTCACCGCTCTTTGCGCAGCACCGCGATATAAAAACCATCCATGCCGCCCCGCTCAGACCAGTAATCCGGCCGCAGTCGCAATCCGCCTTCTGTGGTGATCCACGTGGCCTCCACCCAAGGCTGATCCAAGGCGCCCCGGTCTACGGTCATATCTGCGTGCCGGCCCAGCGCCTCGAGGATCTGCACTTCGCCCTCATCGGGCAAAAGGCTACAGGTGCAGAACACCATCTGCCCGCCAGCACGAAGCAAGCTCCAAGCATGGTCCAGCATCTGGGTTTGCAACGCGATGAGGTCGCCGAATTCAGAGCCGTCTTTGGCGTGTGGCAAATCCGGATGGCGGCGCATGGTACCAGTGGCAGAACAAGGCGCGTCAAGCAAAATGCGGTCCCACTCCCCCGTTAACTCCATCACATCCGTGGCCTTAACTGTTGCTCGCAAGCCGGTGCGCGTCAGGTTTTCCTCTAGCCGCCGCAATCGTGCGTGCGACACATCAACGGCTGTTACCGCAGCTCCGCGCGCCGCCAGTTGTAGGGTCTTGCCACCGGGTGCTGCACACAAATCGAGGACCGCCTGCCCCTCTTGCACATCCAATAGCCGCGCGGGCAAGGCTGCGGCCGCGTCTTGGACCCACCAATCCCCCACCTCAAAACCCGGCAAGCCGGAAACTTGCCCCACCTCAGACACCCGCACCGACCCTGTAGGCAGCACGGTCCCACCGACCATGGCGGCCACAGCCGCTGGGTCCGCCTTCGCGCACAAATCCAGCGGAGCACCTGCAAATTGCGCGGCCTCCATCGCGGTGACCGCCTCTGCCCCCCACGCATCGACCAAGGGCGCACGCAACCATTTTGGCAATCTCGGCACGCGCAGACTTTGCCAATGAGCAAGGCCCGTGTCACTCACCTTGCGCAAGACCGCGTTTACCAATCCTTTGTGCCGCGCGTAGCGTTTGTGCTGCCCCACGATATTTACCAGATCATTGACCACGCCGTGGGCCGCGCCGCCTTGACACAACTCAACCGTTCCCATCCGCAGAGCATTTTGCACCATCAGCGGCGGCACTTTTTTCAAATATTTTTGCAACACGCGGTCTGCCCGCTCCAAACCGCGCAAGGTATCAAACGCAAGGCGCTGCGCCCGGGCCCGGTCCGGCGGATCGAGGCTCTCAAGCACCCCCGCTCCCACCAACTCCGCCATCAGTCGCCCTTCACCTAGGATCTGATCGAGCAAATGCACCGCGCGGCGCCGCGCTGGAATGCCGCCTTTTTGTGGGGTCTCACTCTTCATTTCACATCCTTCGGGGTTGTCGCATGACAGAGCGCGCGTATATCAACGCAAACGCCTTAGTGAAAGCCAAGCTTGTGACGGACGAAACCGAAAACCAAACCGACGCATTACCAGAGGCAGCCAAACGCGCACTCGCTGAGGCGGAGGCACGGCGTCAAGCGGCAAAAGATTTGGAACTGCCACCCGAATTGGGCGGGCGCGATGGTCCGGAGCCCGTACGATTTGGCGATTGGGAAAAAAAGGGTATTGCGATCGATTTCTAGGCACCAGCGATCAGTGCCTTGCGATTTTTGCGATCAATTCAAGCGGAACGCCGCACTCATGCCTGCACCGCGGTCTGACGTGAAACGAATGCGATCATCCGCCACCGTCACTTGCTGGCAGTTGTAACCCAACGGGTCACCACCCCAAAACAAATCGCGGCAGAAATACCCATCGCGCCAGGTCCATGTGCCAGACACATCCCAACGCAAACCACGCCCTTCGATTTGCCCTGTTGGTTTCACTTCCAGCCTGACAAGAGGGCGCGTAAGTGTTTTGCCTGACACCAGGCTCAGGAATTCAGACTGTGATGACACCGGCTGCTCGGCCCATGCCGGTGATGCAAGCATCCAAACGCTAAAAATAATCGTACCGATACCAAAGAAACGCATTATGCCCCCGCAGAGCGCTTTGACTTATGCAAGGTATACGGGTGCGCGTTGCGACTGGTTTATCTTTTGCGCCGCAATTCTGCGTTTTTTAGGTCGCAGAAGGCGCACCAAGGCCCGATAAGCCCAGAACGTCCAACATATCATATTGTCCTGGCGTACGGCCCTGCGCCCAGAGTGCCGCGCGCAACGCCCCGCGTGCAAAAAGGGCGCGGTCGGTAGCCATGTGGCGCAGTACAATGCGCTCGCCCTGACCCAAGAACATAACGTCATGCTCGCCCACGACATCGCCACCGCGAATGGCGCTAAATCCAATATCGCCTTGTTTGCGCACACCTGTGATCCCGTCACGGCCCGCATCGCGCACTGCGTTCAAATCTATGCCGCGGCCCGCAGCAGCAGCTTCGCCTAACATGAGCGCTGTTCCCGACGGAGCGTCAACCTTGTGGTGATGGTGCGCCTCGACGACTTCGATATCAAAATCATCCCCCAAAGCTGCCGCAACCTGTTTGGTGAGCTGAACGAGCAAGTTCACCCCCAGGCTCATGTTGCCCGCACGGACGATCGCGCAATGGCGGGCAGCAGGTTCTAACGCGGCAATCTGGTCATCAGTCATGCCGGTTGTACCGATGATATGCGCCGCACGTGCTTGGGCGCAGAGCGCGGAAAACGCCAACGTGGCCTCAGGCGTGGTAAAATCGATTACGGCTTGGGCGGAGACAATAGCCTCAATCGGATCATCTGTGACCTTCACCCCATTTGCAGGCCCACCCGCGGCGATGCCCGCATCCTGCCCGACCCAATCATGGCCCGACCGTTCAATCGCACCAACCAGCGTGAGGCCTTCGTGTTCCGCAACGCAGGACATCAACATACGCCCCATCCGGCCCGAGATGCCTGTGATTGCTATTTTTGTCGTTTCCGCCATGCCGGTCCTCAATATTGGATCATTTCCGCCTTTTCTACAGTCCTAGCCTGCATCGCCCGCCTTGGCAAAGGGGGCTGTCTGACTTAGACGGGGCCTATGGCAAAGAACAAATTTCATGATGGTCCCGGTCCTTCCCAGCGTCAGTTGCGCGTGGGCGAATTGATCCGGCGCGCCCTGTCGGAGGTGCTGGCACGCGGCGACGTGCACGATCCGGACCTCAACCGCATGTCGATCACAGTGGGCGAGGTGCGTACCTCCCCCGATCTTAAGATTGCGACAGCCTATGTTTTGCCGCTTGCGGGGCGCGGCCAGGACGAAGTGCTAAAGCTTTTGGCGCGCAACAAAGCCGAATTACGCCGGGCGGTGGGCAAAAAGCTCGCACTGAAATTCGCGCCAGACCTACGGTTTCAACTGGACCAAACCTTTGACCAGATGGACGAGACGCGGCGCATGCTGTCCCAAGACGCAGTGCGCAGGGATACCGACACCTGATGCGCGGCGCGCTCTGGGTCATATCGCTATGGCTTTGGGCGGGACCTTTGGCAGCCCTAGAGTGTAACCAAGAGGCTTACTTAGGCGCGAGGTATACCGTGTGCGAGGTCAACATGGCTGATGATGATCTGCGCCTGTTTCGCAAAGACGCTGACGGGCGGGCCTTCGGACAGTTTAACGCCCTGCGCCAGCATTTGGACACTCAAGGCTTTGCGCTGCGCTTTGCTATGAACGCAGGCATGTTTCACGCAGACCTTGCGCCCGTTGGGCATTATGTGGAGGGCGGTCGCGAAACGATGCGGGTGATCGCAAATGCAGGACCCGGCAACTTTGGCCTCTTGCCCAATGGGGTCCTGTGCCTGTCGGATCGGCGTGCAGATGTCATCGAAACCCGTCGCTTCCAACGCGAGAAGCCAGCTTGCCGGGATGCAACACAGTCAGGGCCGATGTTGGTGATCGACGGCGCATTACATCCGCGGTTTCTGGTCAACAGCACCTCGCGCAAAATTCGCAACGGCGTAGGCACCGGTGCGTCGGGACAGCGGGCCGTGTTTGTGATCGCCGACACGCCCGTGACCCTGCACGCTTTCGGCAGCTTTTTCCGCGATGCCTTGCAGCTGCCCCAA
Source organism: uncultured Pseudosulfitobacter sp. (assembly GCA_965656435.1). GTDB lineage: Bacteria > Pseudomonadota > Alphaproteobacteria > Rhodobacterales > Rhodobacteraceae > Pseudosulfitobacter. The sequence continues at coordinate 4,093 of CBFHKQ010000048.1, forward strand.
GCGCTCTATCTGGATGGGGGCAGCGCGTCGCGCTTCTACGCGCCCGCACTTGGACGGCACGATCCTGGGCGTCCGATCGGACCAATGGTGGGTGTCATCGAAGCGGTGAATTGACAGGCAACTGCGGCTCCGATAGGCCGCGCGCTCTGGCAGGCTAGGCAAAGATAAGGACGGTCATGGGTCGCAAATCCAAAGGACGCGATATTTCGGGGTGGTTGATCGTAGACAAACCTGCGGGGCCGACTTCAACAGCTGTGGTCAACAAAGTCCGCTGGGCTTTGGGCGCTAAGAAAGCAGGTCACGCCGGCACTTTGGATCCAGAAGCCACAGGTGTTTTGGCCATCGCACTTGGCGAGGCGACCAAAACCATCCCCTACATCACCGAAGCGCTCAAAGCCTACACCTTCACCGCGCGGCTGGGCCAAGCTACCAACACGGATGATGCTTTGGGCGAGATTACAGCACAATCAGATGAACGTCCTACGGATGGGGACATCAAGGCAGCGTTAGGTGCCTTTGTCGGTGATATCGAACAGGTTCCACCCCAGTTTTCCGCCGTCAAAATCGACGGCGAGCGCGCCTATAAAAAAGCCCGGGACGGCGAAGAAATGACGCTTGCCGCCCGCCCTTTATGGGTAGAGGAGTTGGTGCTGACAGATCGCCCCGATGCGGACCATGTCACACTTGAAATGACCTGCGGGAAGGGCGGCTACGTCCGCTCCATCGCACGGGATTTGGGGGAAGCATTAGGCTGCTTTGCCCATGTACGCGAATTGCGCCGGATTTGGTCGGGGCCCTTTGATGCCGCAGATGGCCTGAGCATGGAAGAGATCGAAGGGCTCGCGCAGGATCCGGCCCTTGATGCCCATCTATTGCCGCTAGAAGTTGGTTTGGCCGATCTGCCGGAGGTCAAAGCCACCGCCGAAGGTGCCACGCGCCTGCGCAACGGCAATCCTGGCCTCGTGTTGGGCGGCGACGTTGAATACGGGGATGAAGCATGGGCCTCATTTGAGGGGCAAGCCGTCGCTGTCGGCCGCTTCAAGTCAGGCGAATTGCACCCGAGCCGTGTGTTTAACCTCTAGCCTGCCTGCGCCGGATCGTCGAATAACCTCCATCTTGCGCCCCGTCGATCGGCACAGCATACCTGACACATGATTACGCGCACCCATACCAAAGGCGACGCGGCCTCTGTCGCGGTTTATTCAGAGTGCGAGCGCTATCGCTATCGTCTCACGCGGGTTTGGGACACCGCTTCGACCCGCGTGAATTTCGTGATGCTAAATCCGTCTACAGCGACCGAAGTGCAGAACGACCCTACGGTTGAACGCTGCGAGCGGCGCGCGCGCGCACTGGGGTTTGGCGGTTTTTGCGTGACGAATATTTTTGCATGGCGGGACACGGACCCTAAGAAGATGCGCGCGGCAAAAGATCCCATTGGCCCCGAAAATGATAGTGCGATCCTGAATGCTGCTGAGTGGGCTGACATGGTAATCGCGGCGTGGGGAACACATGGCGCACATCTGGAGCGCGGCGCGGCTGTGGCAACACTCCTGCACCAGCAGGCCAAGCCGGTCTTTCATCTGGGCCTATCAAAGCACGGCCATCCGCGGCATCCGCTCTATTTACCGTACACGCAAAAGCCCGAACTTTGGGCGCCCACAGGGTAAATGCGGGTAAGAGGTGCTTAACCGTATCAGCGAAATGGCTTTGAAATAACGCGCCGCATCCTGTTGTATAAGGACAAGACGGCACGCCACATTGCGTTGCCGCAAAATACCCCTGAAATAGTCCCATGCGAAAAAGGCGGCGCCATGTCCAATCCGGCAAAAACGCATTTAAACAAGACTGTACAGATCAACGGGTTTGACCATAACGACGAAAACCTATTGCTGATCTGGGATGACAGCGCGGGCAAGGAGCCGCAGGTAGCTCTCACGAATGATTACAGTGACCCGAAGACAGTGCATGTGTTGATGGACGGCGTGATCGTGGCCCATGTCCGAAACGGGACAACGCTGACGATGGGCGATATCGCACTGCTACCCCTGAGTGCTGCGGCGACCAGCGGGCTTGCGCAACTATAATCGCCAAGCTGAGGGCGCGCGAATAATACTTTGCATCCGCACAGAATCCTTTTATACGCCCACAATCGCCAAAGAAGCTTTGTGATCAAGGCCGATGCGGCGTTCCATGGGCCTTGCTGGACGACATCCCGGCTTGCGCCGTCCCCTCAACCTTTTTGAAAAGGAGACACCGATGTCGATTACTGCTGAAGAAAAGCAACGCCTGATGACAGAGTTCGCCACATCCGAAGGCGATACAGGCTCCCCCGAAGTGCAGGTCGCAATCCTGACATCGCGGATCACAACGCTGACAGAGCACTTTAAAACGCACAAAAAAGACAACCACGGCCGCCGTGGTCTGTTGAAAATGGTTGCTCAGCGCCGCAAGCTTTTGGACTACACCAAAGCCAAGGATGTTGCGCGCTATCAGGATTTGATCAAGCGCCTCGGCATCCGTCGTTAAATCAATCCGATTTTAAAGATTTTCAGAAAACCGCGCCGCATCTCGGCGCGGTTTTTTGTTGCGCATAGGCTAATACAGCCGCGCACCCTGGGCCACCGCTAGCTGCCCGGACGGCCTAAACCGCCACAACGCACGCACCCTTTCATTAAAGGACAAAACCCTGTATTGCGCGCCTATCTGGACGTGGGCGCCCGGACCTCAGCGCCCCATAATTAGATGGTGCCATAGGATCGGCGCCGAGGTCAGGGGCAATACGGCCCCTATGCAATGGCTCCCAGCGGGCCGACACTAGGAAACGTAGATGTTTAACGTAACGACGAAATCAATGCAGTGGGGCGAAGAAACGCTCACACTGGAAACGGGCAAGGTTGCTCGTCAGGCCGACGGTTCGGTCATCGCCACTTTGGGCGAAACATCGGTGATGGCAAACGTCACCTTTGCGAAAAAGCAGAAACCCGGTCAGGACTTCTTTCCTTTGACCGTTCATTACCAAGAGAAATACTATGCCGCGGGTAAAGTACCCGGCGGTTTCTTTAAGCGTGAAGCGCGCCCGACTGAAAAAGAAACGCTGACAGCGCGTTTGATCGACCGCCCCTTGCGCCCCTTGTTTGTGCCTGGGTTCAAAAACGAAGTTTTGGTGATGTGCACCGTGCTCAGCCACGACTTGGTCAATGACCCCGATATGGTTGCAATGATCGCGGCATCCGCGGCGCTGACAATCTCGGGCGCGCCCTTCATGGGCCCGATCGCAGGTTGCCGCGTCGGTTATGAGGATGGCGAGTACATCCTTAACCCCACCGTTGACGACATGCAGGACCTGCGCTTGAACCCGGACCAGCGTTTGGACCTGGTTGTCGCAGGCACCAAAGACGCCGTAATGATGGTGGAATCAGAAGCCTATGAGCTAACAGAAGAAGAAATGCTGGACGCTGTGAAGTTCGCGCACGAACAGTATCGCCCCGTCATCGACCTGATCATTGATCTGGCCGAAGATGCCGCGAAAGAGCCGTTTGATTTCCAACCTGCCGATTATTCGGAGCTGTCAGCGGCAGTTGCGAAAGCAGGCCAAGATGCCATGCGCGCAGCTTTCGCCATCAGCGACAAGCAAGAGCGGACCGCAGCCGTAGCTGCTGCGCGCGACGCGATCCTCGAAGCGCTCAGCGACGAAGAAAAAGAAAATCCAAACCTAGGCTCAGCAATGAAGGGCCTCGAGGCGTCGATTTTGCGCGGTGACGTTGTCAAAACCGGCAAGCGGATCGACGGCCGTGCCACGGATGAAATCCGTGACATCGTGTGCGAAACAGGCTTTTTGCCGCGGACGCACGGGTCTGCTCTCTTCACACGCGGCGAGACGCAAGGCTTGGTCGTCACGACTTTGGGCACCGGCGATGATGAGCAGTTCATCGATGCTTTGCATGGAAACTTCAAATCCAACTTCTTGCTGCACTATAACTTCCCACCCTATTCGGTTGGCGAAGCGGGTCGTGTGGGCCCTCCTGGACGTCGTGAAATCGGCCACGGAAAACTCGCGTGGCGCGCGTTGCAAGCGGTTCTGCCGGCGGCAACAGACTTCCCCTACACGGTGCGTGTTGTGTCCGAGATCACAGAGTCAAACGGCTCAAGCTCCATGGCGTCGGTTTGCGGTGGCTCCTTGTCGATGATGGACGCAGGTGTCCCGCTCAAGAGCGCGGTTGCCGGTGTTGCCATGGGCCTCATCCTTGAGGAAAACGGTGAATACGCAATCTTGTCCGACATCTTGGGTGACGAAGACCACCTCGGCGATATGGACTTCAAAGTTGCAGGCACTGAAAACGGCATCACGTCGTTGCAGATGGACATCAAGATCGCAGGCATCACGCCTGAGATCATGGAAAAAGCGTTGGAACAAGCTCGCGCTGGCCGTCTGCACATCCTGGGTGAAATGAACAAAGCTCTGACCGGCGCGTCGGACTTCTCTGTGCACGCACCGCGCATCGAAACGATGCAGGTCCCCACGGATAAAATCCGCGAAGTGATCGGCTCTGGCGGTAAGGTCATCCGTGAAATCGTCGAAGTGTCCGGCGCAAAGGTCGACATCAACGACGAAGGCATCATCAAGATTGCATCGCCGAACGGCGAAGCGATCAAAAAAGCCTACGACATGATCTATTCCATCGTGGCCGAACCCGAAGAGGGCAAAGTCTACACCGGGACCGTCGTGAAAATCGTCGACTTCGGCGCCTTTGTGAACTTCTTTGGCAAGCGCGACGGTCTGGTCCACGTCTCTCAGATCGAAAACCGCCGCTTGAACCACCCATCAGATGTTCTGAAGGAAGGCCAAGAGGTCAAGGTCAAGCTGCTCGGCTTTGATGACCGCGGCAAAGTCCGCCTGTCCATGAAGGTCGTCGACCAAGAGACCGGCGAAGAAGTAAAAGAAGAAGCTGAAGATTAAGAGCTTCACATGAATAACGAAGGCCCCGGTTGAAAAGCTGGGGCCTTTTTGTATGAACCCTTGCGTTGATACGCGCATAGCAACGGACGATGTAAAAAGACGACAATGCATTCTTTGATTATCCACATGTCCATTGCCACAGCGCGCCGCCCAAACGTTGACAAATTACTGCGTGATCTTCCAGGTGCCGAGGTAATGGAAGCCGCGCGAGGGGCGGGAGGGGCAGCGCGACCCGGAGACGTTCATACACCGCATTACCCGTTCCAAATTGGCACTGGCGAAATTGGTTGTTTCCTATCCCACCGCGCCTGCTGGCAGACCATTATAGATCGCGACCTGCCCGGAGCGTTAATCGCCGAGGATGATCTGAGCCTCTCGCCCCTTTGGGATGATGCCCGCGCTCTACTGGAGAGCGTCGCAAGCCCCGCTCATTTCGTCCGCCTCCCCGCAAAGGCGCGTGAAGAGGGCCCACAGATTGCCACAAGGGGCAAGGCGCGGCTGATCCTACCGCGGGTCATCGGCCTGCAAACAGTGTTTCAATATGTCGGTCGCGACGCTGCGAGGCGATTGCTTGCTTCTTCGGCTGAGCTCGACCGCCCAGTCGATACCTTCTTGCAAATGCATTGGGTCCACGGCCAACCTATTCACACGATCCTACCGAACGGGGTGAGCGAGCTAACCGCAGAGTTGGGTGGCTCGACGATCCAAAAGAAAAAGCGCGCCAGCTCGGTACTGGCGCGCGAATGGAAGCGGTTTTGCTATCGCCGCGCGGTGTCCGCGCGCCGACAAACCTAACGAAGACGCCATTCTTCCCAGACGAAGGGATAGTCCCAAGCACAGTCGTGGGTTTGCAGCAAACCATCCCGAATTGCCGCACGGGCTGAAATGAGTGGCTCTTCATAGAGGTGAAACTGCACTTGCAGTCTCCGGACCTGCGCCATCATGCCCGCCGCACGCATGGCAGGCAGGAGATCATATTCTCCACCCTCTATGTTCATCTTCACAAGGTCTACCGGCGCGCCATCCCAGAAATCTGAAACAGCTCGCACCTCTGCGGGAACACTGCCTTGCGTGTGACCAAAAGCCGAGGACGCATCCCCCGTATCGTCCAGCGAAAGTGTACCCTGTGCCGAGCCAACCGCAAAAGGATGCACCGATACGCCGGATGCGTCGGCAAACTTAGACCTCAAGGCGGCGGCAAAACGAGGATGCGGCTCGAATATGTGGACGGTAGCAGCGGGCCGAACGGCAAGAACTGTATCCGTCCACTCCCCCTCATAGCCGCCCACGTCCCAGACGACCGGCGCCTCTGGCAGATCGCCGTATTGCAGCATCCGCCCCAAATGTGCGCCATCGCGTTTCCAGCGCGACATGGCGGCAAGTGCCTCCCGCTTCCACGGATGGCGCCTGCCCTCCAGCCAACGTTTGAACGACGCCACCTAGGCCGGCGCCTTGGTTGTGCGCAGATAGGGCAGCACTTTTTCAAAGCTGCCGAACTTTTCCGTTGCATCCGCGTCGGACACCGTGGCGGGGATGATCACATCATCGCCCACGTTCCAGTTGGCGGGCGTGGCAACCCCGTTACCCGTCGACATTTGCAGCCCGTCAAGCGCGCGCAACACTTCGGCAAAGTTACGACCGACCGTCATCGGATAGGTCATCGACAGTTTGAGCTGTTTATCTGGCCCGATGATAAAGACAGAGCGAACCGTCGCACTGTCAGCGGGGGTGCGCCCGTCGGGCAAATAAGCCTCTGCTGGCAGCATATCGAAAGCTTTGCTGACCGCGAGGTCGATATCCGCAATAATCGGGAAGTGTGCAGGCGCACCGGCGACGGTTTCAATATCGCCCTTCCATTTCTTGTGATCCTCAACGCCGTCTACGCTGACGCCGATCACCTTTGTGCCGCGTTTTTCCCATTCCTCTGCCAACTGTGCGACCGCACCAAATTCGGTGGTGCACACGGGCGTGAAATCTTTGGGATGCGAAAACATAATCGCCCAGCTATCACCAATAAAATTGTGAAGGCTTAAGGGGCCGTGATCTGTTTCTACGGTCAAATCGGGGATTGTATCGTTGATACGCAAAGCCATGATGGTCTCCTATCGATGTTATCACGGATTAATGTATGCCACGGCACAGCGCATTACACCCCCCGTCTTGCGCCGCACGCAAGGCAGTGACAATGTGCCCGCAAACACTGCAGAAGGGGAGCTTGCAGCATGATCGAGAAGCGCGAATTTTATATAGATGGCCAATGGGTTGCTCCGATTAACGGTACGGATCATCCGGTTATCAATCCCTCAACCGAAGAGCCCTGTGCAACGATTTCGCTTGGTGGTTCTGAGGATGCGAACGCCGCCATTGCCGCCGCCAAAGCAGCCCTTCCGGGTTGGATGGCCACGCCCCCTGCCGAACGGATCGCATTGGTTGAAAAACTGATCGAGGTTTATAAAAGCCGCGCAGGCGATCTAGGCGATGCCATGAGCCTCGAGATGGGCGCCCCCATCGATATGGCACAAAACGCCCAAGCTGGCGCAGGCAGCTGGCATCTGGAAAACTTTGTCGCTGCCGCCAAGGATTTTGCCTTTGACGAACCGCTTGGCGATCATGCGCCCAACGACCGTTTGATACACGAGGCCGTAGGGGTGGCTGCACTTATTACGCCGTGGAACTGGCCGATGAACCAGATCACACTCAAGGTTGGTGCAGCGGCGATTGCAGGCTGCACAATGGTGCTCAAACCCTCGGAAGAGAGCCCATTGAACGCCATTATTTTCAGCGAGATGATGCATGAGGCAGGCTTTCCGCCGGGCGTCTACAACATGGTGAACGGCGATGGTCCGGGTGTGGGCACCGTACTGTCGGGTCATGAAGACGTGGACATGGTGAGCTTTACCGGCTCCTCCCGCGCTGGGCGTCTGATCTCCAAGAATGCGGCCGACACGTTGAAGCGCGTGCACCTTGAGCTTGGCGGCAAAGGTGCCAACTTGATCTTTGAAGACGCCGATGAAAGGGCCGTCAAACGCGGCGTGCTGCACATGATGAACAACACTGGCCAGTCGTGCAATGCGCCCAGCCGGATGTTGGTGCAGCGCAGCATTTACGACAGGGTCGTAGACGAAGCCGCCACTGTCGCCGCCGCCGTCAAAGTGGGCCCCGCACATGAGCCTGGAAATCACATCGGTCCCGTGGTCAACGCCACCCAATGGGGCAAAATTCAGGACCTAATCCAAAAAGGCATCGACGAAGGTGCGCGCCTTGTCGCCGGCGGAACGGGCCGGCCGGATGGCATGAACCGCGGATATTTTGTGAAGCCAACCGTTTTTGCCGATGTCACCAATGACATGACCATCGGGCGCGAAGAGATTTTTGGCCCCGTCCTGTCGATCATCCCCTTCGACACGGAAGAAGAAGCCGTGCACATCGCCAATGACACCGTGTACGGCCTGACCAACTATGTTCAGACCCAAGATGGCGCGCGTGCCAACCGGCTGGCACGCCAGCTTCGCTCCGGCATGGTCGAAATGAACGGCAAGTCACGCGCGGCGGGTGCTCCTTTTGGGGGCATGAAACAATCCGGAAACGGACGCGAAGGCGGCACATGGGGGATCGAAGATTTCCTTGAGGTCAAGGCCGTGTCGGGTTGGACTGTATAAGTAAGGCACGCGGCGCATGATCTTCACACGGTTGCACGGGCGGCTTGGCAATCAGCTTTTTCAATTTGCTGCCGCCCGCGCGCTTGCCGCGCGGCGCGGTACAAAAGTTGTCATCGACGACCGCACCTCACTGCGCAAAGGTGAAGGGACCCTCAGCCGCGTTTTTAATCTGAACCAAACGGCACATGCCCCATTGCCGCCCGGCAAGCATGACGCACCGCTGCGCTATGCGGCATGGCGCGCTTTGAGGCAGGCGCCGCAGCTGTTTCGGGAAAAGTCTTTGGGCTTTGATCCCGCGTTTGAAGCCCTCTCAGACGACACTTATCTGCATGGGTATTGGCAATCAGAGCGGTATTTTACACCTATCGCCGAAGCGCTGCGATCGGACCTGACCTTTCACACGGCCATGTCACCCCAAAACGCTGAGATGGCCGCGCGCATTGGCGAAACATGCTCTGTCTCGCTGCATGTGCGGCGTGGCGATTATGTGGGGAACGGAGCCATGGCGCTTTGTGATCAAGCCTATTACGATCAGGCGGTCGCGGCAGTGCGTGCACGACTAGACAGAGATCCGACAGTTTTCGTCTTTTCCGACGACCCCGCTTGGGCCAAGGAAAACCTGCCTCTGCCCTTTGAAAAAATCGTGGTGGATTTCAACGGGCCAGAAGCGGATTACGAAGACTTACGCTTGATGGGGCTGTGCCAACACAACATTCTGGCGAACTCTTCTTTCAGCTGGTGGGGTGCGTGGTTAGGCGAAACGCCGGGCGCGATTGTGACTGGACCCGCGCGTTGGTTTGCCGACCCAAAGCTGTCAAATCCCGATATTCTGCCGGATCGCTGGTTACGCATCGGCGTGTAAGCTACTGGCCTTAGAAAGGCGCAGCAGCTCTGAACTTGATCGATTTTTCTGTTTGCGGGTGCTTCACACGCAGCTCTTCTGCGTGCAGCATCATGCGGGGAAATTCGGCACCTTCCCCCTCCGCATAAAACGGGTCGCCCAAAATCGGGTGCCCCAAGGCCTGAGCGTGCACGCGCAGCTGATGCGTCCGGCCGGTGTGCGGGACAAGATGCAAGCGCGCTGTTGTGCCTTCTCGCTTCACCACCTTCCAATCCGTCACAGCGGGTTTACCGGTCTCATGACAAATCTTTTGCAGCGGCCGGTTGGGCCAATCCACTATGAGCGGCAGGTCTACGGTACCACTATCCTCAGACGGTTGCCCCCACACCCGCGCGAGATAGCGTTTTTGTGTGCGCCGTGTTGCGAACTGCCCTTGCAGGGTGCGCTGCGCATGAGGCGTAAGAGCAAAGATCAGCACCCCGCTCGTGTCGCGGTCCAACCGGTGAACAACCAGTGCTGTTGGGAAAACCGCCTCGACCCGCGCGCTCAGACAATCGGCCAGATGTGGGCCACGCCCCGGCACGCTCAATAGGCCTGCGGGTTTGTCCACCACGACGATGTCGGCATCCTCGTGCAAGATTTGCAAAGGTGTCATCGGCGGATCATAGGGCGTTTGCATCACGACCTCGCATTTGGCGGAACATCGATACCGAATAGATCAAAACCGCCACCCAAATGAGTGGGAATGCAATCATGCGCGGTGTGCCAAACTCCTCGCCGAACACAAAGACTGCGACGAGAAAAATCATCGTTGGTGCCAGATATTGTAAAATACCGATGGTTGTCAGGCGCAGCCGTTTGGCGCCATTGGCGTAGAGCAAAAGCGGCACCGCCGTCACCACACCGCAGCCAAGCAGCAACCAAGTATCTTCCAGCGCGCGGCCAAAATGGCCTGTGCCCGTGAAACTCAGCCACAGCACATAGCCTAAGGCGGGCACCAACAGGATCAAAACCTCGAGCAGGAACCCTTGGTTCGGACCAATCGGCAACTGCTTTTTACACAGCGCATAAAGCGCCCAACTTATGGTCAGACCAATCGCGGCCCATGGCAGCGCGCCCTGCGCCACCGTCAGAACCACCACCGCCAAGACGGCTAATGCGACGGCAGCCCATTGCGCACGGCTTAGGCGTTCTCCCAGAAAAAACGCACCCACTGCGACACTAAAAAGCGGGTTGATATAATACCCAAGTGCCGCGTCCAGCGTCCGCTCCGCCGTAATTGCCCAGACGTAGATGCCCCAATTAATCGAAATCAAGACGGCCGTCACCACTCCCATAAATAGCATTCGAGGATCGCGCAGCGCGCGGCCGATGTCGCCAGTCCGTCCCAGCAGGATCAGCAGAATTCCAGCAATTGGCACCGACCAAATGATGCGGTGCGCCACGACCTCTGCCGGCGGAATATACGACACGGCCTTAAGGTAAAGAGGCAAAAAACCCCACAAGAAATAGGCGCCTACAGCAAAGGCAAGGCCTTGCGGCATATCGGTGTTGTCGTTGTTTGGTGAAGTCATGCTGCGCCCTCTTTGCGCCTCGCCTATCACCGACCCCGCCACGGTGCCAGAGCCTAGGCCTTGGCGCGTACACCTGTCGGGTCATAAAACGGACGCAGCGAGGCCTCGGCCCGTACCCGCTGTCCAGCCACGTCAATCTCATAGGAAGAGGCTAGAACGTCTGCCGCACTTTCGCCTTCACATGGCACATATCCCATCCCCATGGCTGCCCCAAGGTGGTGCCCATAGCTGCCTGAAGACAGATACCCAACGATTTTGCCATCCCGCAAAATTGGCTCTGCGTGGTACAAAAGCGGCTCTGGATCCATCAGCTTGAATTGCACCAAACGCATGGACAGGCCGGCCTCTTTTTTGCGCAGGACGGCATCGCGGCCGATAAAATCAGGCTTATCCGTTTTAACCGCAAACCCTAGCCCAGCCTCGAGCACATGGTCTTCGGCAGTGATGTCATGGCCGAAATGGCGGAACCCTTTTTCT
>CBFHKQ010000049.1:0-15579 GCA_965656435.1 uncultured Pseudosulfitobacter sp.
TATTGGCCGCGCACCAGATGGTGCGGCGCCACCGGATCAAGGGCGCGGATCACCTTGAGCTTTTCATCCCGTACGGCGTCTGGATCAAACTTGGAGGGCGGCTCCATCGCAATGAGGCACAACAGCTGCATCAGGTGGTTTTGCACCATGTCGCGCATCGCCCCAGAGGTGTCATAATATTCGCCGCGCCCGCCAACGCCCACGGTTTCGGCCACCGTGATCTGGATGTGATCGACGTATTGCGCGTTCCACAGTGGCTCAAACAGCATATTGCCAAAGCGCACCGCCATCAGGTTTTGCACCGTCTCTTTGCCAAGATAGTGATCGATGCGGTAGATCTGGCTTTCGTCGAAATGCGCTGCAAGCGCTGCGTTCAAATCCCGCGCGGTAGCAAGGTCGCGACCAAAAGGTTTTTCCACGACGATGCGGGTTTTTTCATGGGTCAGGCCATATTTACGCAGACGTTCGGCCAGATCGCCGAAAAGGCTGGGAGCGACAGAGAAATAAAACGCGCGCACCACGTCACGCCCAGCCATAAGTTCCGCCAGCGCATCCCATCCATCTGTGCCGCGCGCATCGATTGCCACATAAGAAATGCGCGCCCGAAAGGCTGAAAGCTTATCGGCAGGCACCGCGTCCGCGCCGCCAAATTCCTGCACCGCCTCTGCGACAAACGTGCGGTAGCCTTCGGTGTCCATCTCGCCACGCGCAGCCCCGATGATACGCGCCCCCTCCGGCATTTGGCCGGCGCAAAAGCGGCGAAACAGCCCCGGCAAAATTTTGCGCCGGGCCAAATCACCGGTGCCGCCGAAAATCACCAAATCAAAGGGATCGACGGGAATAATGCGTGAAACCATGGGCCTGCCTTGTCTTTGCAGCGCCCTATGTCGCTGCCTGCCAAAAATGTTAGCGCAAACATGGCCTAATTTGACCACAATCACAACTGCGTTTGCACAGCATTAAACCGCGCGCTTGCCTTGCGCATAGTTTAACAGAAATGTAGGCCACGCAAAGAGTGAGAGGACCGGTTTTCATGGAAGATATGGCCACACAAGCAATGTCCGCGGATCACGCCCCCGACCCGCGCAGTGAACAGTCCGCCAATCAGGGCAAATTTCGCAATCCGGCTGTGACAGCCGACGGATCTCCTCGCGCCACGGTCGCCTTAGAGGACCCGCAAACGCTGTGGTTCAATACCGGCACACTTTGCAACATCGAATGCGCAAATTGCTACATCGCCTCTAGCCCAACCAATGACGCGCTGGTCTATCTGCGCACGGACGAGGTCGTGTCCTATCTGGACCAACTTGACGTCCGCGGCTGGCCTGTGCGCGAAATCGGCTTTACCGGCGGCGAGCCGTTTATGAACCCCGACATGATCGACATGGCGCGCGCCGCCCTTGCGCGCGGGTATGAGGTGTTGATCCTGACAAATGCGATGCAGCCCATGATGCGCAAGCATGTGCAAGCGGGGCTATTGGCGCTGAACGAAGATTACCCAGACCAACTCACCCTGCGGATATCAGTGGACCATCACAGTGCAGTCTCTCACGATCAAGAGCGCGGCGCGGGCAGTTTTGCAAAGACCTTAGAAGGCATGGCGTGGTTGCGCGATCACGGCTTCCACATGGCCGTCGCAGGCCGTGCCATTTTTGAAGAAGATGAGGCCGCCGCCCGCGCCGGATACGCTGATTTGATGGCGCAAAACGACTTTAATATCGATGCGCAAGATCCTGCGCAGACGGTCATTTTCCCTGAAATGGACATGCGCGTCGATGTGCCTGAAATCACAAGTGCTTGCTGGGATATCTTGGGTAAATCCCCCCGCTCTGTCATGTGCGCTTCATCCCGCATGGTGGTCAAACGCAAGGGAGCGGCGCAGCCTGCCGTTCTGGCCTGCACACTGCTGCCCTATGCGCCGGAATTTGAGTTGGGGAGCACGCTGGCAGAGGCCGAAGGGGCCATTGCGCTCAACCATCCGCATTGCGCCAAATTCTGCGTCTTGGGCGGTGCGAGCTGCTCAGCCTAAGCTGCACAACGGCGTAGGCCGTAGATGGGCGCAATTCGCACCAGTCTCACACCGCACACGTCATAATTAATTTACATTTAGATCAACGCTTTACACCTGCGCGCGCGCTACAACGGCAGAAGCCGGCCCGCGCCCATTGCACCTGATATACGCTTGCTGCTAAACTAAATCGCAAGATATAGATGCACAATAAAGAGCACAGGCACCCTCGTGAGCGATGATATCCAATCCCCTGAAAACGATGATGAAAACCGCCCCGAGCGGCCGGTATATGATGGCCCTGCTGTCTCTATCGAGCACGAGATGCGCACGTCCTACCTGGACTATGCCATGTCGGTCATCGTCAGCCGGGCCATTCCCGATTTGCGCGATGGGCTAAAGCCTGTGCACCGCCGTATCCTCTATGCGATGCATGAGACCGGCAACACGCATGACAAATCCTACCGCAAATCCGCCCGGCCTGTGGGCGATGTGATGGGCCAGTATCACCCGCATGGCGACTCTGCGATCTATGACGCCCTTGTGCGGATGGCGCAGGACTTCTCCATGTCCTTGCCGCTGCTCGACGGGCAAGGCAACTTCGGCTCCATGGACGGCGATAACGCCGCTGCCATGCGTTATACCGAGGTGCGCATGGACAAACCTGCCGCGTTCCTGCTGGCCGACATCGACAAAGATACCGTCGATTTTCAGGATAACTATGACGGCAAGCAAAAAGAGCCAACCGTCCTGCCTGCGCGCTTTCCCAACATGCTGGTCAATGGCGCGGGCGGCATCGCTGTCGGCATGGCGACCAATATTCCACCGCACAACTTGGGCGAAGTGGTAGACGCCACGCTAGCGTTAATCGAAGAGCCGGACCTGACCTCCGAGCAGCTGATTGAATACGTACCGGGACCTGATTTCCCGACGGGCGGCATCATGCTGGGCCATTCCGGCGCGCGCAAAGCCTATCTGGAGGGGCGCGGCTCCGTTATCGTACGTTCCAAAACGCGGGTCGAAGAGATCCGCAAAGACCGCTTTGCCATCGTCATCGACGAAATCCCCTATCAGGTAAACAAAGCCACCATGATTGAGCGGATTGCCGAGGCTGCGCGCGAAAAACGCATCGAAGGCATCGCGCATGTTCAGGATGAGAGCGACCGCAATGGCGTGCGCGTGGTGGTCGAGCTGAAGCGGGATGCCACCGCCGAGGTCGTGTTAAACCAGCTGTTCCGGTTCACACCGATGCAGGTCTATTTCGGCTGCAACATGTTGGCACTGAATGGCGGGCGACCCGAGCAGTTGACCCTGCGCCGGTTCCTGACATCCTTCATTGATTTCCGCGAAGATGTCGTGGCACGTCGCACCGCATATCTGCTGCGCAAAGCACGCGAGCGCAGTCACATCCTATGCGGTCTGGCCGTGGCGGTCACAAACATCGACGAGATTGTTGCCACCATCCGCGCCTCAGCGGATGCAGCCGAGGCGCGCGAAAAGTTGATGACGCGCCGGTGGCCTGCCCAGCCAATCCTGCAATATATCGCGCTGATCGATGATCCGACCCACACCGCCAATGAAGACGGGTCCTATAACCTGTCGGAAACCCAAGCCCGCGCCATTCTGGAGCTGCGCCTGCAACGTCTGACCCAGATCGGCGTGAAAGAAGTTACAGACGAGTTGGAAGAGCTCGCAGGCAAAATCAAAGAGTACCTTGAGATTTTGGGCTCGCGCGAGCGGATCATGGGCATCATCGCCGATGAACTGCGCGAAGTACGCGAACAATTCGCTGTCCCCCGCCGCACCGAGATCGTAGATTGGTCCGGCGACATGGAAGACGAAGACCTGATTGAGCGCGAGGATATGGTCGTCACCGTGACCTCCGGAGGCTACATCAAGCGCACCCCGCTGGCCGATTTCCGCGCTCAAAAGCGCGGCGGTAAAGGTGTGTCAGGCATGGCCACCAAAGAAGAGGACGTGATCACCACCCTCTTTGTGGCCAACACGCACACGCAGCTGTTGTTCTTTACGACCGACGGGATGGTCTACAAGCTGAAGACGTGGCGTTTGCCGCAAGGCGGGCGCACATCCAAAGGCAAGGCCATCGTGAATATTCTGCCGATCCCCGCGGGCGTATCGATCGCGGCCATTATGCCAGTGGACCGAGACGAGGCTGAGTGGGACGACCTTCAGGTGGTGTTCGCCACCTCCGCGGGGACTGTGCGCCGCAACAAGCTGAGCGATTTCACGAACGTGATGCGCAACGGCAAAATCGCTATGAAGTTTGAGGGCGAGCACGAGGGCACCACCCTTATCAACGCACGCATTGCCTCAAATGAGGATGATGTGATGCTGATCACAAACTCGGGCCGCGCGATCCGCTTTCCGGCCACAGATGTGCGCGTCTTTAATTCGCGCGCCTCGGTTGGGGTGCGGGGGATCAAGCTCGGCGCAGGGGACCAATTGGTCTCTATGTCGATCATCCGGCATTTTGAGGCAACATCAGACGAGCGGACCGCTTACCTCAAGATGCGCCGCGCGGTTGCGGGCCTCGCCGATGACGCAGAGAGCACGGACGACGACGCGGCAGAGGTCAACGCCAATGCCACCATCGATCAAGCCCGTTACGCGGAGATGTCGGCGGCCGAAAACCTGATCCTGACCATCACCGCAAATGGCGCGGGCAAGCTAAGCTCCAGCCACGACTATCCCGTGCGCGGACGCGGCGGCATGGGCGTCCAAGCGATGGACAAAGCCATGCGCGGCGGTGAGATCGTGGCCTCCTTCTCAGTGGAGTTGGATGACCAGATCATGCTGGCCACCTCAAAAGGTCAATCGATCCGCGTCCCGGTGGAGGGGATTTCCTTCCGCTCGCGCAGTGCCGGTGGCGTGAAGGTGTTTAACACGGGCAGCGGCGAAGAAGTCGTGAGCGTCGCATGGATCGCAGACCAGAACGAAAACGACGCGGACGCTGATCCGGCGTAATTCGACAACAGGGGCGCGCGCTGCGTGCCCCTGCCTTTGCTAAAGCGCTGCGCCAGATTTCTAAGAGCTCGCTTAACACAATATCAAGGTGACTGCTCCCAAGATGTGCCACACGCATCAACCGGGGCGCGCCATGAACCTCTATCACTGCTTAATTGACCTCAAAGAAGACGCCAAAGCGCTCAGCTTTGCCCATGCCTTGAGCGAATGGATGGCCCATTTGCAGGCCGCAGGCACCATTGGACAGTGGCGGTTGCTGCGCCGCAAATTGAACCTCGCATCGGGTGGGCACCGCGATTTCCTGTTGGAGATTGAGCTGCGCGATATGGCACAACTTGACGCCGCCTTCCGCCACACCGGTCAGGAAAATGATGAGGTCGCAGCCCTCTACCGTGCGGTGCATAGCCATATTGAGGCTGCGGATTTTGGCCTGTACCGACCCTTTCCAGATCCGGAAAGGTCCGAGCGCATGGCGCTTATCTAAGGGTTAGAGCGCGTAAATCGCGCTGAACTTTTCTTGAAGATAGGTGAGCAGTGGTACCGCTGTCGGGGTCATACCGCTGGCGCGCATGATGGTCTCTTGCGGCGCATAAAGCCCGCCGTGTTGTTGAACCGTCTCGCGCAGCCATGCAGTCGCACCGCTGGTATCGCCCTGCGCCAATTGGCCGTCCAAATCCGGCAGCGCTGACCGAAGCGCCTGATAGAGGCACCCCGCATAGACATTGCCCAATGAATACGTCGGGAAATAACCAAACAGCCCCACGGACCAATGCACATCCTGCAACACGCCGTTGCTCGCACGGTCCACCGCGTATCCGAAATCTGCCGCAAAACGCGCGTTCCACGCCTCTTCGAGGTCGCGCACCGCGAGGTCCCCCGACATCAGCGCCCGCTCCAGATCAAAGCGCAACATGACATGCAGGTTATATTGCACCTCGTCGGCCTCAGTGCGGATATAGCCGCGGCCCACCCGGTTTACCGTGCCGTAAAACGCATCCTCATCAGCAATGCCAAAATCGCCAAAAGCGTCGCGCATCTGACCATAAAGCCAGCCGGTAAAGGCGCGGCTGCGCCCCAGTTGGTTCTCATAAATGCGGCTTTGGCTTTCGTGCACACCCATAGACACGCCGCCCCCGATTGCGGTCAGCGCATAGGCTTGGTCGATGTTCTGCTCATAGGCGGCATGGCCGACCTCGTGGATGGTGGAATAAAAGCAGTTGAACGGATCCTCAGCGTTGGTGCGCGTGGTGATGCGCACGTCATTGCCACTGCCGGAAGAGAACGGGTGCACGGCCTTGTCCACGCGGCCGCGCGACATGTCATAACCGAAACTGCGTGCCAAATGGCGGCTCAGCTTCATCTGTGCGGCTTCATCAAAGGTACCTGACAGCGCCTGCGGTGCGGGTGCGTCCAACACCGCGGCGCGCAATTCGGTCAGCGCCGGACGCATATCGGCAAAAAGCGCCTCAAGCCCTGCGCCCGTGGCCCCGGGTTCATAGTCTTGAAGCATCGCATCATAAAGATCGCCGCCTGCCGCAAGGGCTGCGCCCTCTTCGCGTTTCAGTGTGACCACTTCCGACAGGACTGGCGCGAAGGCTGCGAAATCATCCGCGCTGCGCGCCTCAGCCCAAGCACCCTGCGCCTCCGATGTGATCTGCGCCAAACGGGCGGCCAAGGCGGCCGGAACTTTTTGGGCACGGGTAAACGCACGGCGAATTTCGCGCATCTTGGCCTGCCCGACAGGATCGAGGGTCATATCGTCAATGCCCGCAAGCCAATCGGCCACGCGCGGGTCCGTGCGCCGGGCGTGAAGCATCGCCTCCATCGCGCCCATTTCCGCGCCACGTTGCGCCGCAGCCCCGCGTGGCATAACCGTTTCTTGGTCCCATCCCAAACGCCCCGCCACTTGGCCAAGCGCTTGGGTATCGCGGTCATAGGCCATCAGGGCGTCAAATGCGGCAGTCTGGGACATGGGTCACCCCTCTCGAATGGTGGATTGGATCGGATAGGCCGACAGGAACCGCGCGCGCAGGATCAACACCCACAGGACAACGGCCAGGAATTGATGCAGGATGGCGATTTGCCAGGGCGCGCCGTAGAGTACAGTTGCAATGCCCAGCACGATCTGTGCGGCCAGCGCCAAGAACGCCGCATGAAAAGCCGCCGCCGTCCGCTTGTGCGCCGAGCGCCGCCCGCGCAACCAAACCACCACTGCAAAAGCCGCCAGCGCATAACCTGTCACGCGGTGGATGAACTGCACCAGGCCCGGGCTTTCGAAAAAGTTGCGCCAAAACGGCTCAAACGCGAAGGCGGTGGTCGGAAACCAATTGCCGCCCATGAGCGGCCAGTCGGTATAGCTGCGCCCGGCGTCAATGCCCGCCACCAAGGCCCCTATTAGGATTTGCAGAAAGGCAAAGTGCAACAGGCCCGTCGACAGACCAAAAAGCTTGGCTTCTTTGCCACGCCGCGCCTGCATCAGGTCCCGCTCCGGCCGGCCCAGCAGCATGGCGTACCACGCGATAAAGCCCAAGATTACAAAAGCTAGACCAAGGTGCGTCGCCAAGCGGTAGGAGGCGACATCAACCATCCCCTCGCCCTGTGTGACGCCAGAGGCCACCATCCACCAGCCGATTGCGCCTTGCGTGCCGCCCAAAGCGCCCAGCAGCAACAACCGCGGCGTCCAGCCCGTGGGGATTTGGCGGCGGACGGCGAAATACACGAACCCTAGCGCCCAGACGAGGCCGATCACCCGACCCAGCTGCCGGTGACCCCATTCCCACCAATAGATCACCTTGAAATCAGCCAGCGTCATCCATTGGTTCTGGATGCGAAATTCATCAATCTCTTGGTACTTGGCAAACTCGGACGCCCAATCCGCGGCGTTGAGCGGCGGGATTGCACCGGTGAAAGGGCGCCATTCAGTAATGCTCAGACCGCTATCGGTTAATCGCGTTAGCCCGCCTACCGCGATCATCACGACGACAAGGCCAAAGAGCATCATCAACCAAATACGAATGGCCGTCCGTCCCGCGCCGCGGCCCTGATCAATCGCGCCGGGGCGTGCAATGGCTTGGGCGGCATCCGCCGTGACTTCTTCAAAAATACTGCGCTGTGCGCTCATCCCGATCCCTCATAGATCTGTCGTTTTTTTGTGACGTGATGCGTTCGGTAACGCGGACGTTGCGTCGTGCCGCCGAACATCTTTGATGGGGCCCAACTTAGGCCGCAGGGCCGCGTGCGTCTAGCGGTCGGCTTGGTCCTTTTGCGCCCAGCGGACCATCTGCCGCAGCACCCCGTGCATCATCTGTACGTCCGCGCGCGTCATGGGCATCCGGCTCCACATATTGCGCAGGTTGGTGCGCATGCTGGCGGCTTTGTGAGCGGGAAAGAAGAAGCCAGCGGTGTCCAACTGGTCCTCGTAATGGCGCGCAAGATGCTCAATTTCGGCTGCCTCGGCCCAATCTGTTCCGGCAAGGCCCGGATCTGCGTGCGCCACCTCGCCCTGCGCCCGCATCCACTCATAGCCCACCAACAAGACACATTGCGCGAGGTTGAGGGACGGAAATTTGGGGTTCACCGGCACGGAGATAATCGCATTGGCCTGCGCAATGTCGTCATTCTCAAGTCCCGCGCGCTCTGGACCAAACATGACTGCCACCTTCTGTCCCGCGTGAATACGCGCGGCCGCGTCCCGCATCGCAGCCTCCGGCGACAGAACCGGTTTGGTCAAATCGCGGCTGCGCGCTGTTGTGGCATAGGTATAGGTGCAATCGCCCAAGGCCTGCGCCACATCCGGCTGGACCTGCGCACTGTCCAAGAGCCGCCCCGCTCCGGAGGCCAGCACCACCGCGGCCGGGTTCGGCCACCCATCGCGTGGGGCCACAATGCGCATGTGATCCAGGCCAAAATTCCACATCGCACGCGCAGCAGCGCCGATATTCTCGCCCATCTGCGGGCGGACCAAAACGAAAAAGGGGATATCACTCATGCGCATTCTTTACCCCGCAACATGCGGCGATAAAAGGCAAATGATGGTGCCGTCTGCGACTTCAACGTCGGTGCCCAGCGTGCCCCAGTACACGGGCGCGCTTTCACATTTCCTTTCCCGCGCAGGTGCGTTAGCACGACAACACGCACGACAACGGAGGCCGCGATGGCAGACCAAGACTTTCCCCAAATCTATCTGATCTGTCCGCCCGCGCCGGAATTGTCACAATTTCCTACTCAGCTTGCGCAGGTTTTGGACGCGCATCCGGTGGCCTGCTTGCGCTTTGCCCCAAGCACAAAGGACGAGAGCACGATTGCCCGGCTCGCCGATGCGATCCGCGAAGTAGCTCATGCCCGTGATGTAGCGCTGGTGCTTGCCGACTATGTACCTTTGGTGGAAAAGCTGGGCCTCGATGGCGTGCATTTGGGCGGTCATGCACCGGTACGCGATGCGCGTGACGTGCTGGGCGCGGATGCGATTGTGGGTACGTATTGCGGTGCCTCGCGCCATGCGGGCATGGAGGCAGGTGAAGCAGGTGCCGACTACATCAGCTTTGGCCCCAGCATCGATGACCCGCTGACCGGTGGAAGTGCTGCGCCCATGGATCTTTTTCAGTGGTGGTCCGAAATGGTTGAGGTGCCGGTCGTCGCCGAAGGTGCGCTGAGCCACGAGCGCGTCCGCGCCTTGGCGCCATACACCGACTTCTTTGGTCTTGGGCCAGAAATCTGGGATACGGCCGATCCAGTGGCGACCTTGGGCCAATTCATCGACAACACACGCTAAAAAAGAAAACGCGCACCGTTTTACGGGTGCGCGCTTTTTATGCGGTCGTGGTGTACGCCGCAGGCTACAGCAGCGTGCGCTCCACTACCCACCATGCGCCGATCAGCGCAATCGTCAGCGAGCCTGTCACGGACACGCCGCGGAACATGACACCGTGGTCTTGCAAGAACACCTCATCGCCGGAATATGGCGCCATGCGGCAGACCTGCACCGCAAGCCAGACCAGCACCGCGGCCACAGCCACCACGACCAGCTGCCCGACCTCCACGCCGACGTTAAAGCCAATCAGCGCCGGCACAAACTGTCCTGCCGGCAGGCCAAAGTCGCCCAGAACCGAGGCAAAGCCCAACCCGTGCAGCAGGCCAAAGCCAAAGATTACCGCTGGACGCCACGCCCCCATGCGCCGGAAAAAGATATTTTCCACAGCGACATAGACGATGGAGGCCGCAATTAGCGGCTCCACAATGCTGCCAGGGATATTCACAATGCCCAACGCGCCCATGGCCAGCGTCACCGTATGCGCCAACGTGAAGGCCGAGATTTGCCAGATGAGCGGGCCGAGCGATGTGCTTAGCAAAAAGAGGCCCAAGACGAACAGGATGTGGTCCAGTCCTTGCGGCACGATGTGATCGAAGCCCACGGGAATATAGCTGACAAAGGCCTGCCACGCCGTCGGCGCATCGCCGCCGCCCACTTGAATAGGATCACTGGTGCTGCCGCTCTCGACATAGCCGGTGAAGGGGTCGGCCACGCCCTGTTGGCGCAGGACCAGCGCCCCGGCGCCGGTGGGCCAAGCCATTGTTATGTTGCGCAGGCCCTCGGCGGGTCCGCTGAGGCGCAGCAGGCTTTGACGCGGCTGTTCGGCGTCGGGTGGCGCGACCATTTCCAATCCGTCAAGCGTGAGCGTGATGGCCTCCTGGTCGCCCGCCAACAGCGGCAGTGCGTTCCACGATGACAGCAAATCTGGCAGCTGCGCTTCCACCGCCTCTTGGGGCTGGGCGCGCAGCGCGTCATAGGCGGCCGCTTGCGGGGCATCATCGGTGTCGGTGACGACATCCAGATCAATGCCCGTCAGGAAAGCCTCAAGGTTCAGGCGCAGCTCCAACTGCGCGCGCCCCTCGACCACCGTCAAATCAGCGATCGTCGGCATCACCTCATGAGCCGCGGCACGCTGGGCACTTGTCAGCGCGATCACACCGGCAAGCATTACCATCCACGCGGTTGACATCACGCCGAGAAAGCGCAGCTTGTTGCCTACCCTAACCAAAGGTGCCTCTATGTTCTTGCTGCGCATTCTATCGCTCCTTGCTGTGTCGACCGCTGCGCGCGCAGCGGTTCTGTTGTCTTTGACGGCGGGCACAGCCCTTGCACATGAGAGTTGGCTCGCCCCCAACCGATATCAAGTTGAACCCTCAATGCCACTTGCCATTGATCTTATGAACGGAGAGATGTTTGCGGGCAACACACTGGGCTATTTTCCGAACTCGTTCCTGCGATTTGAAACGACGATGGGGCCCGAGACCAAGGCCTATGAAGGGCGCTTGGGCGATGTGCCGGCGATGCAGACCACGGCCCCAGACGCACAAGGCCTGTTGGTGCTGACCTATCAATCGACTGTGACCACGCTCACCTACCGCGAATGGGACAAGTTCATGGCCTTCGCAGCGCACAAGGATTTCACCAATGCCGCGCGCGATCACCGCGCCGCCGGCTGGCCCGAGACTGGGTTTCGCGAAGCCTATGCGCGGTATATCAAAAGCCTGATTGCAATAGGTGATGGTGCGGGCCGCGATGCGCCATCGGGGCTAGAGACGGAGTTTGTGGCGCTCACAAATCCCTACGTGGATGAATTTGACGGCACGATGCGGGTTCAGGTCCTCTATCAAGGGCAACCCCGTTCGGATGCGCAGGTTGAAGTCTTTGCCCGTGCACCGGATGGCAGGGTGAATGTCACGCTAACCCGCACGGACGGAGGCGGGATCGCAGATATTGAGACCGATCCAGACACGGAATACCTGCTCGATGCCGTGGTTCTCCGCCCCTATGAGGGACCCAAAACCGCTGTGTGGGAAACGCTTTGGGCGGCGCTGACGTTCAAAACCCGCCCCTAAAGGCGCCATCCCCGCTTGCGCAGAGGGGCGCGACAGGGCAACAGATGCCTATGACTTCTCACGCGCATGACACAACGCCGGGCCTGCCGGATATCCTTTGTATTGGGTCGGTCCTTTGGGACGTGATTGGGCGCAGTGCGCGGACAATGCATCAGGGTGCGGAAATGCCGGGGCGGATCACGCGCCTGCCCGGCGGGGTGGCGCTGAATATCGCCATGAGGCTTGCGCGCGACGGGCTGCGGCCTGCGCTCCTGTCCGCCGTGGGACAAGATGCAGAGGGTGACGCATTGATTGCGGCCTGCGCGATGCGCGGAATTGAGACACGTTTTTTGCACCGGCTCCGCGATCTGCCCACCGATCAATATATGGCGATAGAAGGGGCCAATGGCCTGATTGCCGCCATCGCAGACGCCCATTCACTAGAGGCTGCCGGCGACGCGATCCTTGCGCCTTTGCGTGATGGGCAGTTACCAAGCCCCTACCCCGCGGCTGTGGCCTTGGATGGCAACCTGACACCCGCGCTGCTGTCCCAGATCGCAACCGGTGCAGATTTCGCGGCTGCCGATTTGCGTGTGGCACCTGCTTCACCCGGCAAGGCGACACGGCTGGTGCCTTTTGTCCAAGCCGGGCGCGGCACGCTTTATGTGAACTGCGAAGAGGCCGGTTTGATCTGCGCCGCCTTAAACGGCGCGGACAGTGCGCCTGAGCCCTTTACGGATGCGGCCAAAGCGGCCCGTGCCTTGCTCGACCACGGCGCAGCGCGCGTCCTTGTCACAAATGGCGCGGAGGCTGCCACTGAAGGCAGCGCGCAGGACGGTCTGCGCACCGCCAAACCGCGCCAAATCACCGCCCGCCAGATCACTGGCGCAGGTGATACCTTTATGGCGGCCCATATTGCCGCCGAACTGCGCGGTGCAGAGGCCGATGCAGCACTTGCCCACGCACTGGAGGCCGCCGCCACCTATGTGTCAGGAGAGACATCAAACGCATGATTTACCAGACCTCAAAGGACGTCGCCGAAGCGCAGCAAAACGGCACCCCAATCGTGGCGCTTGAGAGCACGATTATCACCCACGGCATGCCCTATCCGCAAAACCTGGAGGTCGCGCTGCAAGTAGAAGCGGACGTGCGCGCCGCGGGTGCCGTGCCCGCAACCATCGCTGTTATCGACGGCATTTTGCACATCGGCCTCGACGCAGATGCGCTGCGCAAGCTGGCCGAAATGCCCGATAAAGGCGTGCCCGTCGCCAAGCTGAGCCGCGCCGATCTGGCTGTGACGATGGCCACAGGCGGCACCGGTGCGACCACCGTCGCCGCAACGATGATCGCCGCAAACTATGCAGGCATCGCCGTTTTTGCCACCGGCGGCATCGGCGGGGTCCACCAAGGGGCAAGCGAAAGCTTTGACATCTCGGCCGACCTTATGGAGCTGGCGCAAACTCCGGTCACCGTGGTCGCGGCCGGAGCCAAGGCCATTCTGGACATCCCCAAAACTCTAGAAGTGTTGGAAACCCAAGGCGTGCCTGTCATCGCCTATGGCCAAGACAATTTGCCCGCGTTCTGGTCGCGCAGCAGCGCGCTAAAGGCCCCCCTGCGCCTTGATAGCGCGGCAGAGATCGCACGCGCCCACCAGATGCGCGCCACGCTCGGCCTGCCCGGTGGGCAGCTCGTCGCAAACCCGGTGCCCGAAGCTGACGAAATACCCAGCAAAGCCCTCGCCCCGATCATCGCGCAGGCGCAACAGGAGGCGACAGAGCAAGGCATCACAGGCAAGGCCGTCACTCCCTTTTTGTTGGCGCGGATATTTACTCTGACACAGGGCAAATCCCTCGATGCCAACATCGCCTTGGTGCGCAACAATGCGCGGCTTGCCGGTGAAATTGCCTGCGAATTGAACAAACTGGCCTAGGCACAGCCTCTGGCGCGCAATGACAGTTGTAGGGGGAGGCCGAAACGCTTATCTCTGCGCCAAATCATCCTTGCGCGCCGGACCAGAGATCACATGAACACACCCTTTGACGAGCAAGCGCCGCGCCGGCCCGGCCTATTTGCGCGGCTGCGCGCGGCATTTCTAACGGGGTTGGTAGTCATTGCGCCGGTTGGCCTGACGGTCTGGTTGATCTGGTCCGTGGTGGGCTGGATTGACGGCTTTGTCCTTCCGCTGGTGCCCGGTCCCTATCAACCAGACCACCTGATCCAAGACCTGCTTGGGCTTGACCGTTCCGCCCAGATCAACGTGCGTGGCATTGGCGTGGTGATCTTTTTGATCTTCACCATTGTGATCGGCTGGATGGCAAAGGGGCTAATCGGCCGCTCAATCCTGCGCTTTGCCGAAAGTCTGGTCGAGCGGACGCCCGTTGTTCGGTCCATCTATTCTGGTATCAAACAAATCTCCGAAACGGTCTTCGCACAATCTGAGCGCAGCTTTGAGAACGCCTGTTTGATCGAATACCCGCGCAAAGGGATCTGGGCGATCGGCTTTGTCTCCACCCCCGCTAAGGGTGAAATCCGCGCACGCGCCGGCACAAATGCAAGTGCCGCGATGGGGTCCGAGACGGCGCCTGAAATGCTGTCGATCTTCTTGCCAACGACGCCTAATCCGACCTCTGGTTTCTTGCTGTTTGTGCCGCAGCAAGACGTGATTATGCTCGATATGTCGGTGGAGGATGCCGCTAAACTGGTGATCTCGGCGGGCCTGGTCTATCCCAACGGCAAAGACCCTAGCACGGCGCCAGAGGCCGCACAATAGGCGCTAAAGGGCCGTCCAGCCGCCATCCACGCTGATCGTTGTACCCGTGATCTGATCGGCGCTGTCCGAGCATAGAAATACCGCCGTGCCGCCCAACTGGTCGGTGGTGGCAAAGGCTTTGCTGGGCTGGCGCGTCAGCATGATGTTCTGGATCACGTCCTCGCGGCTCATGTCATATTCCTTCATCGTGTCGGGAATTTGGTTTTCCACGATGGGCGTCAGGACATAGCCGGGGCAAATCGCATTGCAGGTAATCGGGTCCGTCGCCGTCTCAAGCGCTGTGGTCTTCGACAGGCCGACAATCCCGTGTTTTGCCGCGATATAGGCGGATTTATAGGGCGATGCCGTCAGGCCATGTGCAGAGGCGATGTTGATGACCCGACCCCAGCCGCGCGCGCGCATCTCGGGCAAGGCAACTGCCGTCGTGTGAAAAGCCGAGCTAAGGTTGATCGCGATGATCGCGTCCCATTTGTCAGTCGGAAAGCTTTCCAGCGCTGCGACATGCTGAATGCCTGCGTTGTTCACGAGGATATCACAGCCACCTGCCGCTTCGACCAAACCGCGGCATGCCGCCCCTTGGGACATATCCGCCTGCATGTAGCGGGCCTTGACCCCCGTCTCACTCGCGATCTCTGCGGCGAGCGCATGATCGGCGTCTGTATCGGTAAAGCTGTTTAAAACCACATCCGCGCCGGCACGGGCCAATGCCCAAGCAAGACCCAAGCCGATGCCAGAATTGGACCCTGTGATGAGGGCGGATTTACCAGAAAGATCGGTGATATGAGCCATGGCGCGTCTCCGAATAGGTTAAGAGTGCTGCTTATTTATCCTGAATGCTGCATGCGCGAAAGTCGCGATCTGTTAAGATAAAGAATCGCCTAAATGGCTCTGCGCGGCATGAAACGCGACACTCTTTGGATGGTCTAAAACGCCAACGTATGCTCAAAAAAAACGC
>CBFHKQ010000050.1:0-15304 GCA_965656435.1 uncultured Pseudosulfitobacter sp.
AATCTCGGTTAGCGCTGTGAAAGGGGCTAGAAAGGCGCCGGGGTCACCCGTCTCAAAATAGCCGCGGTACAAAAGGTTAGCGACATGTTGGTTGTGCAATTCCTTGTCTGAGATTTGTTTCGGCCGAATGCGCTGATCCGCCACGCGAAAACCCGCCTTCCGCAGCGCGCGCGCGAGGGTGGTTGTGCCGGTCTTGGGCAGGCCGAGGTTCACCACGCGCAGGCTCATACCGCGTCCTCCAGCCCGAGGCGCGCGAGAAGGGCGGCTTCTTGTGGGGGTAAAGGATCTGCCTGACGCAGGTGTGCTTGCATTGATTGGTACACGCCTTGGGCCAATAGCGCATCGCGCCGCGCCCTATGTTTGCTGACGCACGCGCGGTGCAGGCGGGCAATTTCCGGATCCGATTTTAGCGCTGCAACCTCTGCGCGCAGCGGTTTGAGGTATTTGCGGATTGAGGTGTCCTGCCATGCCGCATCATTTCGCTCGCGCCAATACGTGTCATCAAAGGCGCGGTTTTGGCGGTTCACATCGCCGCGGTCATTTTTGACCAAATAGCTGTCCAAACTGCGCAAAGCGTAATGGTTGAGTGTGGCATGCAGCCGTGCCCCCTTCGCGGGAAACCTGCGCATCCGGCGCGGATGTGCCGCGACCAAGAACCGATGCGGCACATCGCGCCCCGCAGCATCCGTCCACCGTGGCCGTTGCCCACTCGGCAAATTTTTGCGGAAAAACGGGCGGTGTGCGCCAAAATATTGCAGGGGAAAATCACGGCGGGTCAATGTCTTGACCTCAATTGCGGTATCGCCGCACCACAGGTCTGGATTGTGTGATCGGGTGAATTGGCTGATGACCGGCTGGTCGCGAAACGCCTCGACGCCGTCATTGGCAAAGAACTGAAAATGGACGCTGATCGCTTGGGGGGCCCCGCAGGCGGCGATTAGATCGGGGATACGGCCGTCGCCCGCGTGAATGTTTAAAAATTCGTCAACATCCGCCACCCAGACCCAATCGGCCTCGGTCACATTTGGCTGGTCTTTGGCGTGTTTGAGCGCCTCCATCTGGTAATTGCGCCCTTGCGCGGGGTTGGGCAAATGCGTGAGGCCCCCACGTGCGGCCAAAGCATCTAGCAGCCTGTCCGTGCCATCCGTGCAATCATTGGAGTAAAATAGGAAATCCGTGACGCCCAATAACTTATGAAAGGTAATCCATTCCAATATAAACGGACCCTCGTTTTTCACGCAGGTCACCGCTGTAATATGCATTTATACGTCCCTATTGCGGCCATAATTGTGGCCGGGAAAATTTCGCCTATTCCGTGTTTGCACGGGGTTTGCACCGTAATTGTGCCGAAAAACTTCTTTCAATGCGTTAATAAGATGGCATTTGCAGACCAAAGCGTCAACGCAGGCGGCAAGCGGGACTTGACCTTGGCCACCCAGGGTGCAGTTTGAATGCAACAGGATGGGGGAGGGAGCGATGATGGAGACGCCACGATCAATCGAGGCTGTGCAGGAAATGTTGGGGTCAGCGGACTATGTTTGCGACCGCGCATTGGGCACGGTGGTCTTCCTCAGCTTGACACTTGGCCGGCCGCTTTTTCTTGAAGGCGAGGCGGGTGTCGGCAAGACGCAGATCGCCAAGGCGCTTGCCCAAAGCCTCGGACGCAAGCTGATCCGGTTGCAGTGCTACGAGGGGCTGGATGCGGCAAGCGCTGTCTATGAGTGGAACTTTGCCGCACAGATGGTGGCGATCCGCACCGCGGAGGCGGCAGGTGGCGCGAACCGCAAAGACCTGCAAACGGAACTTTTCAGCCCTGAATACCTGATTGAGCGGCCCTTGTTGCAGGCCATGCGCGGCGTTGAAAACGGCCCACCTGTGCTGTTGATCGACGAGTTGGACCGTACGGATGAGCCTTTTGAAGCCTTTTTATTAGAGGCGTTGAGCGATTTTCAGGTCACCATTCCGGAGATGGGAACAATTGCAGCCCCGGAGCCCCCTATCGTGATCGTCACGTCGAACCGCACCCGCGAGGTGCATGATGCGCTCAAGCGGCGCTGTCTCTACCATTGGGTCGATTACCCTGATTTTGAGCGTGAGATGGACATCCTCACCGCGCAAGCGCCGGAGGCCGCGGAGGCACTAAGCCGCGAGGTTGTGGCCTTTGTTCAGCAGTTGCGGACCGAGGATCTGTTTAAGAAACCGGGCGTTGCAGAGACGATTGACTGGGCGAAATGCTTGTTGGCGTTGGACGTTTTGACCCTGTCCCCTGAGGTGATCGCAGACACGTTAGGCGCGATCCTTAAGTATCAGGACGACATTGCCAAGCTGCACGGATCAGAGGCCAAGCGCATCCTTGATCAGGCCAAAGCCAGCCTTGCGCCAGTCTAAAATGTTTGAAACGCAGACCCTTTTTGAACAGCCGAACAGGCGCGCACAACATGCCTGAATACGCGCCACTGGAACTGCCTGATAATCCACGCCTTGCGGGCAACATCACGCATTTCGCGCGCGCATTGCGGCGGGCGGGATTGCCGCTGGGGCCGGGGGCAGTGATTGATGCAATTCGCGCGGTACAGGCGGTTGGATTTAGTGAAAAGCGGGATTTCTATTGGACGCTGCACGCGGTTTTTGTGCGCCGGCCCGAGCACCGTGTGATCTTCCGCCAAATCTTTCGGCTTTATTGGCGCGACCCGCGATATCTGGAACATATGATGGCTGCGATGGTGCCTGCTATTCGCGGAGTGCAAGAAGAGCGCGCGGGTCAGGCAGGCGAAAAACGCGCAGCCGAAGCGTTGCTCGATGGAGCTGAGGCGCCAGATTTTGGCCCTGATGCGGATGAAAACGATAGCGCAGATGAGACCGAGATTGAGATTGACGCGAGCTTTACAACCTCTGCCGAAGAAAAGCTAAAGACCCTTGATTTTGAACAGATGAGCACATCCGAAATGGCTGAAGCGAAAAGGATGCTGGCCCGGTTGCGTTTGCCTGTCGCGCCGTTGCTCACCCGGCGCAAGGCGGCGGCTCTGCGCGGGCAGGTGGACCCCGCTAAAACGCTGCGTGCGACGCTGCGCACGGCTGGCGATTTCAACCGCATCGCCCGGCGCAGCCCGCGGTTAAGGTGGCCCAATCTGGTGGTGCTCTGCGATATTTCGGGCTCTATGAGCCAATACAGCCGCGTCGTGCTGCATTTTCTGCACGCGGTCAGCAACGCCAAAGGGGCTGGTTGGTCCAAGGTGCACGCCTTTACCTTTGGCACTCGCTTGACCAACATCACGCGTCACTTGAACCACCGCGATGTCGATGCCGCCTTGGCCGCCGCGGGGGCCAAGGCGCAGGATTGGGAGGGCGGCACGCGCATCGGCGATTGTCTGGAGGCCTTCAACCGCGATTGGTCGCGCAGGGTGTTGGGGCAGGGGGCGGTCGTCTTGGTGATCACAGACGGCCTTGATCGTGGCGCGCCAGAGGTGTTGGCCAAGCAGATGCAGCGCCTACAACTCTCATCTAAGCGGTTGATTTGGCTGAACCCTTTGCTGCGCTGGGACCAGTTTGCGCCAAAGGCCCAAGGGATTGCGGCGATGCTGCCGCATGTAGACAGCTTTCGCGCAGGACATAATATCGCCTCGCTTGAGGCGCTGGCGCAAGTTATCTCGAACCAACACGATCAGGGCGAAAAAGCCCGCCTGATGGCGGCGCTTTAACGTGTTTTCTGCTTAAGCGACCGCGGCGGCAAAGCTGCTGTGATAGGTCGCGGACAGATCGCTCAGCGGGGCGCTCACACCACCGAAGCTGATCTGATCACCGCCAAATTTGCCCACATAGGCCACAGGCACGCCCGCGGCGCCGGCGGCCATCATCAGCGCCTCGGCCTTGTCAAAATTACAGGCCACCAAATAGCGCGCTTGGTCCTCTCCAAAGAGCGTGGGCGTGTCGCCAACATCCAAGGTGACGCCCACATTGGTGGCCTGTGCCAGCTCGAATGCGGCGAGCGCAAGGCCGCCGTCCGACAGGTCTGTGCAGGCCGTGATGAAGCTGCGGTTGTCGCGGATGAACTGGCCGTGCTTGGCCTCTGCGTCCAAGTCCACAGGTGGAACATCGCCGTCATTGCGGCCGAAAACCTCCGCAAGGAGGGCCGATTGACCCAAATGCCCCAGGGTTTCGCCGATGACCAAGGCCACATGCCCTTCGCGTACATCGCAACCGATGATGTCGTCCGTATGCGCAATCAGGCCCACGGCGCCGATGGTCGGCGTGGGCAGGATCGCGGTCCCGTCGGTCTCATTATAGAGCGAGACGTTGCCAGACACGATAGGCATGTCGAGCGCTTTTACTGCCGCTCCGATGCCTTTGATGGCGCCCACAAATTGGCCCATAATTTCTGGTTTTTCGGGGTTGCCGAAGTTCATATTGTCCGTGGTGGCCAGCGGTTGCGCACCTGTGGCGCAGAGGTTGCGGTAGGCCTCTGCCACGGCTTGTTTACCGCCCATTTCGGGGTCTGCTTTGACATAGCGCGGCGTCACATCCGATGTGAAGGCCAGCGCCTTGTCGGTGCCGTGCACACGGATGATGCCCGACCCTGTGCCCGGCGTGCGGGCGCTGTCGGCCATGACCATGGTGTCATATTGCTCAAACACCCAGTTTTTTGCGGCGTAATTCGGTGAAGAGATCAGCGCGTGCAGCCCGTCGATGGGGTCAATCCCCGGCACATCGCCCAAGGGCGCAGGCGCGGGCGTTTCGACCCATGGGCGGTCATATTCCGGCGCAGAGCTTGCCAGTTTCGACAGGGGCAGGTCTGCCATTGTTTCGCCGTTCAGCAGGATGTGAAAGCGATCCTCCGCAATCGTTTCGCCCACAATGGCAAAATCCAGATCCCATTTGGTAAAGACCGCGCGGGCCTCCGCCTCAAGCTCGGGCTTGAGCACCATCAACATCCGCTCTTGGCTCTCGGAGAGCATCATTTCATAGGCGGTCATGTTGGGTTCGCGCTGCGGCACATCCTCAAGCGTAAGGCGAATGCCCAAGCCG
This sequence comes from uncultured Pseudosulfitobacter sp., assembly GCA_965656435.1. Lineage (GTDB taxonomy): Bacteria > Pseudomonadota > Alphaproteobacteria > Rhodobacterales > Rhodobacteraceae > Pseudosulfitobacter. The sequence goes on from CBFHKQ010000050.1 coordinate 5,023, forward strand.
CCTTTATCGCCCATTTCCACGGCCGAACAGGTCAGCCCAGCGGCCCCCATATCCTGAATGGAAATCACGGCACCGGTGGCCATCAACTCCAACGTCGCCTCCATCAGGCGCTTTTCAGTGAAAGGATCCCCGACCTGTACGGTTGGGCGCTTTTCCTCGATGGTGTCGTCAAACTCTGCCGAGGCCATGGTCGCGCCGCCCACGCCGTCGCGTCCCGTTTTGGCACCAAGATACACGACCGGCATTCCGACACCGGAGGCCGCGGAATAAAAAATCTTGTCCGTGTCCGCGAGGCCGGCTGCAAAAGCGTTCACAAGGCAGTTGCCGTTATAAGCAGGGTCAAAGCGGACTTCGCCGCCCACGCAAGGCACACCAAAGCAGTTGCCATAGCCGCCGATGCCCGCCACCACGCCGTTCACCAATTGGCGGGTTTTCCAATGATCAGGTTCGCCAAAGCTGAGCGCGTTCATCGACGCGATCGGACGGGCTCCCATGGTAAAGACATCGCGCAAGATGCCGCCTACGCCGGTGGCAGCACCTTGGTAGGGCTCAATATACGAGGGGTGATTGTGACTCTCCATTTTGAAGACCACGCATTGGCCGTCCCCGATGTCCACGATCCCTGCGTTTTCGCCTGGACCACAAATGACCTGCGGGCCTTCCGTGGGCAGGGTGCGCAGCCATTTTTTGGAAGATTTGTAGGAACAGTGTTCGTTCCACATGGCCGAGAAAATACCCAGCTCGGTGAAGGTCGGTGTGCGTCCGATGATGTCCAGAAGGTTTTCGTATTCATCCGCACTGAGGCCGTGACTGGCAATCAGGTCGGTTGTAATTTCTGGATCGGTCATGCGTGTCCCTCGCGGTGGCGAATATTGCGTTGTCTTTACGCCAGCACGTCTCGCGGGGGAAGAGGATAAGCGCAAATTACCAGCCAGAACGCAATATGTAGGGGGTATGGGGCCGTCTAGGGTCTGTATGTTTGGCATGTAAAGCGTGGGCTTGCGGTGAGGTGCGAGCGGGCACGGAGCCAAAAAAAAGGCCGAGCACAAAGGCTCGGCCAAGTCCAACAGGGAGGTGAAACAACGGTGCCGGGGCAAATGCCGCCATGCGATGTTGTCTCAGGCGCTCGTTTAGGCGGCAGGCTGCTTTGAAACAAGGCAAAATGTTAACGATGATGTGCATTGCCGATATGCGTAAATTGCATACCTAAGGCGCTAACATTTTGTAAAACAACGGAAAATCAATGGGGCTATTGGTCAAGGTCGCGTGTAATGCTGCAACTGCGACATAATGTGCGTAATTTGCCCCCATTTTGAGACGACAAAAGGCAGAATCGTTGCGCCCCACGCGCCGTGATTACAAAGCGGCGCGTGCCTTGATGTTCTTGCGATAGGCCATGATTTCGTCCTGCACGAAATCACGAAAAGCTGCGATGCGCTGGGAATGGCGCAGCTCTTCTGGGTACGCCAAAAACACCGGCACATCCGCGCTTTCGACTTCGGGCAGAACATGGATCAGATCCGGAAAGTCATTCACAACATAGTCAGGCAGCACGCCCAGACCCAAATTATGCAGCACGCCCTGTAACACACCAAAATAGTTGTTCACCGTCAGCAAAGATGAAAACTCGTGTGTGAGCAGGCGCTGCACGAGGCTCACGGAGGCGCCGACCTGTGCGCTTTCGGTATTCTGGCAAATCAACCGATGCTTTGCCAAATCCTCCATCCTCTCGGGCCGGCCTTGTTTCTGGATGTATTCGTGGCTTGCAAAGAGCTTCATTTTGACCGTCATCAGGCGTTTGCGGATCAGGTCAGCTTGCGATGGCTCTTTCATTCGGATGGCCACGTCGGCTTCGCGCATCGGCAGGTCCAAAACCCGCTCTTCAAGCATCAGATCCACCCGCAAATCGGGGTATTGTTCATAGAGTTTCGGCAAGCGCGGTGCGAGCCATAGTGTACCAAAGCCGAGCGTTGTGGTTACGCGCAGATCGCCAAACACCTCATCCTCGCTGTCGCGGATACGTGCTGCGGCGGCATCAAGGCGTTTGGTCATCGCAGTGGTCGCATCAAACAGCAATTCGCCCTGTTCGGTTAGGATCAGTCCACGCGCATGCCGGTGGAACAGCGTCGTGTCCAACGCCTCCTCTAGCCCGCGGATTTGTCGCGAAACCGCTGATTGGCTGAGGTTCAACCGATCACCCGCATGGGTCAGGCTGCCGGCATCGGCCACTGCGTGAAAAATTCTGAGCTTATCCCAGTCCATAGCTACTGCCCAAAGTTCGTTTGCGCAAAGTCTACAGCAGTTGGGGCGCTAACGCAGCCTCTGCTTTTGGAAAACGCATATTTTTCTATACAGGTCAGTTTTAGTGACCTACATTGAGAAGCAGCGCATGTTCACGGCGGGGAGGCACCGAAATGACCAAAAGCAAAATTTCACTGAACGATCGGTACGACTTGGCACAAAGCCCTGTATTGTTGAACGGAACGCAGGCTTTGGTCCGTTTGATGTTGATGCAAAAGGTGCGCGACCGCGCCGCTGGCTTGAACACCGCAGGTCTGGTGACAGGCTACCGTGGCTCGCCCTTAGGGGCGGTGGACATGCAAATGAGCCGTGCGCTGAAAGAGTTGGGCGCACATGACGTTACGTTCCAACCGGGCCTGAACGAAGATTTGGCCGCCACCGCCCTGTGGGGCGCGCAGCAGGCCGAATTGCGCGGCGAGGGGCGTTATGACGGGGTGTTCGGTCTTTGGTACGGCAAGGGGCCGGGGGTGGACCGTTCGGGCGATGTGATGCGCCACGCCAATATGGCAGGAAGTGCGAAACACGGCGGCGTTCTGATGGCGATGGGCGACGACCATACGGGCGAAAGCTCGACCGTGCTGCACCAATCTGATTTTGCGATGGTTGACGCGTATATGCCGGTGATCTCACCTGCCGGTGTGCAGGAAGTGCTGGATTACGGCCTTTACGGCTTCGCACTCAGCCGCTTTTCCGGCCTGTGGGTTGGCCTCAAAACGATGAAAGACACGATCGAAGTGACCTCCGTCGTGGACGGTACGCCGGACCGGATGCAATTCGTGACCCCAGAATTTGAGATGCCGCAAGGCGGGCTTAACATTCGGCTGGTGGATGACCGGATCGACCAAGAGGCGCGCCTGATCGACTATAAACGTCAGGCTGCCGAAGCCTTTGCGCATGCCAACGGGATCGACAAGCGTGTCTGGGGCAAGCCCGGTGCAAAAATCGGTTTTGTGGCGGCGGGCAAGAACTGGCTTGATCTCGCACATGCGCTATCGCTGTTAAATATCGATGCCAATGAGGCCGAGCGCTTGGGTCTGACGACCTATAAGGTCGCGCAAGCTTGGCCGCTGGACATGCGCAGCTTCAAGGCCTGGGCCGACGGTCTGGACTTGATTGTGGTGGTTGAGGAAAAGCGCAAACTAATCGAGGTGCAGATCAAAGAGGCGCTCTTTGATGCGGCCGAGCGGGTGCGCGTTGTGGGGGGCACACGCGAAGGGGGCGAATTCTTTAGCGCCCGTTGGGCGCTCGACCCGGTTGAGATCGCGGAAAAGCTAGGCCAGGTCTTGGTCGATGAGGGCCGCAACACCGACGGTATTTTGGCAGGCCTTGCGACCTTAGACGAGGCGCGGCGCGCAGATAACGCCGAAGACATTGCTGCGCGCCTGCCGTATTTCTGTTCGGGTTGTCCGCACAACTCCTCCACCAAAGTGCCGGAGGGCAGCCGAGCCTATGCGGGCATCGGCTGTCACTTTATGGCGCAGTGGATGGACCGCGACACGCTCGGCTTTACCCATATGGGCGCGGAAGGGGCGAATTGGATTGGCGAGGCGCCATTTTCCACGCGGGACCACGTGTTCCAGAACTTGGGCGACGGCACTTACAACCATTCGGGCATCCAAGCGATCCGCGCGGCGGTCGCCGCGGGCACCAATATCACCTACAAAATCCTTTATAATGACGCCGTTGCAATGACCGGTGGGCAGGGTAACGAAGGTGAGTTGTCCGCGGAGCGTATTGTAGACGAGCTGAAGGCGATGGGCATCGTCCATTTGGCCGTTGTCTACGATGAAAAAGAGGATGTGGACCCGGCTGAGTTTGCAAAGCGGAGCGTAGAAGTGCACGAGCGCGCGCAGTTGCAAACTGTGCAGACGGATTTTGCAAAACGCAGCGGCGTCAGTGCCATCGTCTATATTCAGACCTGTGCCGCAGAAAAGCGCCGCCGCCGCAAGCGCGGCACCTTCCCTGATCCGGACAAGCGCGTTTTCATCAATTCGGACGTCTGTGAGGGCTGCGGCGATTGCGGGGTGCAGTCGAATTGCGTCTCGATCGTGCCCAAGGAAACCCCACTGGGGCGCAAGCGCAAGATCGACCAATCGTCCTGCAACAAGGACTTTTCCTGCATCAAGGGCTTCTGCCCCTCCTTTGTGACGCTCGAAGGCGCCAAGGTGCGCAAAGAGGCCACGGCGGATGTGGCGCTGCCTGATCTGCCGGACCCTGAAATCCCGATGATTAACGGCACATGGAACGTGGTGATCACGGGCGTTGGCGGCACAGGCGTTGTCACCGTCGGCGCCGTCATGGCGCAAGCCGCGCATATCGATGGCAAGGGTGCGGGCATGATGGAGATGGCAGGCCTCGCGCAAAAGGGGGGTGCGGTGCACATCCACTGTCGCTTGGCCAATGATCCGGCAGACATCTCAGCGATCCGGGTCGCCACAGGCGAGGCAGATGCCTTGATCGGCGGGGATTTAGTCGTGTCCGCTGGTGCCAAAACCCTCGGGCTGACGGCGGCAGGGCGTACGGGCGCCGTGGTCAACAGCCACGAAATCATCACCGGTGATTTCACCCGCAACACCGAATTTGCGCTGCCCAATGACCGGCTGGCCCTCGCGCTTGAGGCGCGGTTGCGCGATCGGGTGGACCTTTTTGACGCCTCGGATCTTGCCAAGGCCGTGCTGGGCAATTCGATCTTTTCCAACATGATCCTGATGGGTGCCGCGTGGCAGCGGGGCCTCCTGCCACTTAGCCACGCGGCGATTACACAGGCTGTCACGCTGAACGGTGCGGCGGTGGCAGGCAACCTGCGTGCCTTTGAAATTGGGCGTTGGGCGGTGCTGTATCCGGAGGACGCAGCAAACTTGTCGACCCCGAAGGTTGTCACCATGCCACAATCTGATGCCGCGCGTATTGCGCTGCGCCGCGATCATTTGATCGCCTACCAGGGCAAGCGGCTGGCCAAGCGTTTCAGCAAGTTGGTGGACAGCATCGCGGACCCAGAGCTGAAGCTGGCAGTGGCCGAGGGCTACGCTAAGCTGCTGGCTTATAAAGACGAATACGAGGTGGCGCGCTTGCTCTTGCGGTCGCGTGACAAGGCCGCAGCAGAATTTGAGGGGGATTTTAAAATGACCTTCCATCTCGCGCCACCTATGCTGTCCAAAACAGGTCCAGACGGGCGCCCGATGAAGCGCGCCTTTGGTGATTGGTTGGAGCGGCCGCTGCGCCTCTTGGCGCGCCTTAAGGTGTTGCGCGGAACGCCGCTTGATCCCTTCGGCTACACAGCGGAGCGGCGCATGGAGCGTGCATTGATCACGCAATATGAAGCGGACATGCGCGAGTCGTTGCCGCTTTTGACTGAGGACACGCGGGCACCGATCCTTGCGCTCGCGGCCCTGCCCAATGAAATCAAAGGCTTTGGTCCGGTAAAGGCCGCGAATGAGGCCAAAGCAGCCAAACGACGCGAAGAGTTGTTGACTGCGATCCGATCTGGTGGTGGAAGGAGCGCACAAGCAGCGGAATAGACGATTTGTCACGACGCTGTCATATATTTTTGATGTTTGCAGATACCAACGACAGGTTTTGAGGGCCATGGGTCAAAGTAAACGTGAGATCGCTCGGGACATAAGCTATGCCCATTCGGCGGCAACAAAGGGGGGGCGGGCCGTTATCCGCCTCATGGAAAATTCGACCGGACGGCTGCGCCTGATAAAGCGCGCCGATGGCTATCAGGACGAAGTGGCGGCGGGTCGCGATTTCTGGGCCGTTATGGTGGAGCGGTACGGCCTGAGCCTTGAGGTGGTGGGCGGATCACTGGATAACATTCCACGCGAAGGGCCCTTGGTGCTGATCGCGAACCACCCCTACGGCATCCTAGATGGCCTCATGATGGGCCACATCCTCAGTGAGACGCGCGGCGATTTCCGCATTCTTGCGCACCGGGTGTTTCGCAAAGCCGACGAGCTGAACCGGATCATCCTGCCCATCTCATTCGATGAGACGAAAGAGGCGGCACAGCTGAACATCAACACCCGCAAGACGGCGTTGAATTATCTGGGCGAGGGCGGTGCTATCGGTATTTTTCCGGGCGGCACGGTCAGCACGGCAGTTAATCCGCTCTTCTCGCGGCCTATGGATCCAGGCTGGCGCGGCTTTACCGCACGCATGATCGCCAAATCGGATGCGACTGTGGTGCCGGTCTATTTCGATGGTCACACCAGCAAGCTGTTCCAAGTGGCAAGCCGGCTGCATTACACCTTGCGCATGGGTTTCATGATTAAAGAGTTCCGCAAGCGTGTCGACACGCCCGTACGCGTAGCGATCGGTAACCCCATAGGCCGCGATGCCTTGGACCCCATGGCGCGTGATAGCAAACAGATGATGGATTTCCTGCGCAAAGCGACGTATGACCTTAACCCAAGCCCGCGTAAGTCCTTTGCGCTGGGGTATGAATTTGAGGAACGGCATCGCTCGAACTGACGTGATGCCTGGGAAGTGCGGGCTAAGCGGTCATGGCGATTGGTATTTTTGACAGTGGGCTGGGCGGCTTGACGGTGCTAGACGCGGTACAAAAGCGTCTGCCCGAGATGGATTTCATCTATCTTGCCGACAGCGCCCACGCGCCCTATGGCGTGCGCACGGCCGACGATATTTTTGAGCTGACTTGCGCCGCGGTGCAGCGCCTTTTTGATGCGGGATGTGATCTGGTGATCCTTGCCTGTAATACTGCCTCGGCGGCTGCTTTGCGGCGGATGCAAGAAGGCTGGGTGCCGGATGACAAACGGTTGCTTGGCGTTTTTGTTCCGCTGATTGAGGCACTAACCAAGCGGCAGTGGGGCGATAACAGCCCACCGCGCGAGGTAGACGTACAGCATGTCGCCCTCTTTGCCACGCCCGCCACGGTCAGCAGCCGCGCGTTCCAGCGCGAGCTGGCCTTTCGCGCCATCGGTGTGGACGTTGAGGCGCAGGCCTGCGGCGGTGTTGTAGATGCGATTGAGGACGGAGATTTCATCCTCGCAGAAGCGCTGGTGCGCAGCCATGTGGACGCGTTGCAGCGCAAAATGCCCACACCGCAAGCCGCTATTCTGGGCTGCACGCACTACCCGCTGATGCAGGAAACCTTTCAGGCCGCACTTGGCGACGGGGTGACGGTCTATTCGCAAGCCAACCTTGTGGCCGAAAGCCTTGCCGATTACTTGCAACGCCATCCTGATAAGGTTGGGCGCGGCGCGCCTTGTTATTTGACGACAGGTGATCCCGCGCGCGTCAGCGCGCGCGCCACACAGTTTTTGCGCCGTCCCATTAGCTTTGTCGCCGCCTAACCCCCTCAAAATGAAACAAAGAAGAGGTCGAAGATGACCCAGCACAGCCCCACAACGGATTTCCGTTCCATCGCGATCCTTGGTGCCAGCGGATACACAGGCGCGGAGTTGATCCGCCTGATTGCGGAGCACCCGCAAATGCGGGTCGCGGCCCTTGGGGCCTATAGCAAGGCGGGACAAAGCGTTGCGCAGGTTTTTCCGCACCTGCGCCATTTGGACCTGCCGCCGATGGTGGCCTTCGATAAGATTGATTGGTCCGGGATTGACCTATGCTTTTGCGCGCTGCCGCATAAAACCTCGCAAGAGGTGATCGCCGGCCTGCCTAAAACGCTCAAGATTGTGGATCTGAGCGCTGACTTTCGGCTGCGCGATCCGGAGGCTTATGCCGCATGGTATGGCAACAGCCATTCAGCGGTCGATTTGCAGGCGGAGGCGGTCTACGGATTGACCGAATTCTACCGCTCTGAGATTTCGGTTGCGCGCCTTGTGGCGGGCACTGGCTGCAACGCGGCCACAGGGCAATTTGCACTGCGCCCGCTGATTTCAAAGGGCGTGATTGGTCTGAATGATATCATCCTCGATCTGAAATGCGCCGTGTCCGGCGCCGGGCGCGCGTTAAAGGAAAACCTACTGCATGCAGAGCTGAGCGAAGGCTATCACGCTTATGCGCTGGGGGGCACGCACCGGCATTTGGGCGAGTTTGACCAAGAGTTCTCCACCCTCGCGGGCCGTCCTGTGCAGGTACAATTCACACCGCATTTGGTACCGGCAAACCGTGGAATTCTGGCGACTTGCTATGTGTCGGGCGATGCTGCGACGGTGCATGCGACCCTTGCCGCAGCCTATGCGTCCGAGCCTTTCATTCACGTCCTGCCCATGGGCGAGGCGCCAAGCACGCGACACATCAGAGGCAGCAATTTCTGCCATATCGGTGTTGTGGGCGACCGGATTGATGGGCGCGCGATTGTGGTCGCCGCGCTTGATAACCTGACTAAGGGTTCAAGCGGTCAGGCCATCCAAAATGCCAACCTCATGCTTGGGCTGCCGGAAACGGCTGGCTTGATGATGCCGCCGGTCTTTCCGTAAATGCTTGAAGCGATGCGGGCGCGCGCTTAGGTTGCCCGACAGGGACTGAATTCAGGGACGGTAGGGAGGCTGTGGCGATGAAGTCACTCAAAAAGCAGCGGCGCATTCAGATCATCGGTGTGACGATTGTAGCTTTGGCATTGAGCACCGCCTTGATCGGATATGCCATGCGTGACGGCATCAACTTTTTCCGCGCGCCAAGCCAAGTGATCGCCGAGCCGCCAGCACCCACGGAAGTGTTTCGCATTGGCGGACTGGTTGCCGAAGGCTCGCTCCAGCGCGGGCAGGGAGAGGCGATCCGCTTTGCCGTGACCGATGGCGGCGCAACGGTGCCAGTGGTCTACACCGGGGTTTTGCCGGACTTGTTTGAGGAAAACCAAGGTATGGTCGGCACCGGATCCTACGTGAACGGCATCTTCGAAGCCTCTGAAATCTTTGCAAAACACGATGAGACCTATATGCCAAAAGAGGTCGTTGACGCGCTCAAAGAGCAGGGTGTGTACCAAGGCACCAATTAGGGCGCGCAACACCTGCGACCGCCGTCATTTCCCTTTTTTAACCGCCGTCCCGCCACCTTCCTGCGCATTGTTATCGCAGTGAGGGGGCGGCCATGCGTCGTGTTGAGGACATCGCAGCAGAGATTATTGCCCGCGAAGGCGGCTATGTGAACGATCCCGATGATCCGGGCGGTGCCACCAAATTTGGTGTGACCATTCACACGATGCGTGCGCTTGGCCTTGATCTGGATGACAGCGGCGATGTGGATGCCGCCGATGTGCGGCTTTTGACCCGTGCAGCGGCAACCGAGATTTTTATTCAGTACTATTTCGAACGCCCACGGATTGCCGAGCTCCCCAAAGGCCTTCAGTCAAGCGTGTTCGACATGTATGTCAATGCCGGTGCCAATGCAGTGCGCATCCTCCAGCGGCTCTTGGGCCAAATGGGCAAGACGGTCACCGTGGACGGTGTTTTGGGCCCACAAAGCATTGCTGCTACGCAGGCCGCCTTTCGCACCGCGCCGCAAGAAATGATCGACGCCTACGGTGTGGCGCGGCGCAATTATTATTTCCGCCTCGCAGACAAGCGTCCCGCCAGCCGTAAATACGCCCGGACCCGTGCAGGTGGCAAAGGCGGTTGAATCCGCCGGGCCGAAGAATTCATGGCGGCCCGCTATCACCTGAGTGCGGTTGAATTCCAGCAAAGGACAGCATCATGGAGGTAATTGAGCGTATCTTGGGGCTGCTTTTTGGTCCGCAGGCGGGCGTGGTCAAAGACACGGTTGAGGTCTTTCGCGAAAACGCGGAGGCGGGCGCCGGCCGTGCCGTCAGCTTGCAAACCCAAGCAATGCAGCAGTTTGGTGCGGAATATCAACGCACGCAGCGCAGCACCTTTGACAAGGTTCTGGACGGTATCAACCGGCTGCCGCGCCCTGCCATGGCACTCGGCACCTTGGGAATGTTCGTGGCCGCGATGGTTAACCCGCTATGGTTTGCCGAGCGGATGCAGGGCATTGCCCTCGTGCCAGAGCCGCTGTGGTGGCTGCGTGGGGTCGTGGTGTCGTTTTATTTTGGCGCGCGCCA
>CBFHKQ010000051.1:0-14358 GCA_965656435.1 uncultured Pseudosulfitobacter sp.
ACTGCGATATGACATCGCGCAAGCGACAACCCGCCGATCCGCCTCGTACGGCTTTGGATCTTTGAAAGAGGCCTAGGGAACGGGCCTGCGAAAAATCTCTCGGAACAGCCCAGGTGTGAGCGCCGACAGCGGATTAACCTGAACCAGCGGGGCCGCCGCCGGCCCATCGAGGCGGTAGTTGAACCCGATCAGCCCCTCACCCTTGCGGGTGAAAATCGACCCCAACCCGTTGAGCAAATAAACGGGCGAGATCACGCCCTGCATCGCCAGCGTGGTTTGGTCCAGATCATAGGTGCCATCCATGCTGATCCCGATGCTGGGCCCCGTGGCCGAGGCGCGGCGGACGATCACAGCGTCCGGCGTGACCTCAAACGCACTATCCACTTCGGTAAAAAGGATCCCATCGCCCGAGAGCTGTTCCAACAGTCCCACGATCGAAATCGCCGACAGCAAATCGGCAAACACCGGCGCGTCCTTGATCCGCGTATTGGTCACGCGCAGGCTGCCGTCATAGGTCCCTGCCGCCGCGCCCGGCACGAGCGCCAGATCCAAATCGCCGCCACGCGCTTGGCGCAGCAATCCAGCTTCGGCAAAAAGCCGCCCTGCATCGGCCGATTGAATGCGCAGCGCGCTCCGGCCTGCCTGCGGCATCACCCGCCCCCTCAGATCCACCGCCCCGTTCAGGCGCGCGGTGAACGTGCCATCCAGCCCCTGCCGCACGTCAAAGTTCGCCACCACATCGGTCAACGCCAGCCGGTTGTTCAGCTGCACCCGCGACAAGCGCCCTTCTAGCGGGCCGAAAGTCGCCTCTGCGCCGTTGCTTGTGCCGCCTGACAGACCGCTGCGCTGAAATGGCGCGCGGCGCAGGTCCAACACGCCACCGCGCAGCACAATCCGGGCAAGCGCGCCTGCACCTTGGCCGACAATATCCACCGGCGCGTCCAGCCAACGCCCCACGCGCAACGCGTCAAACCGCACCCGCTCCACCGCGCCCCCCTCTGCAAGGGCCACGTTTCCCGCCGCCTCCAGACCTGCTGTTTCCACCGAAAAGGCGGTTATTTCAGGGAGTGGCCCCAGCGCCACATCCAGCGCGAATGTGCCTGGCTCTTCTGCCGGTTTGCGCCAACTCAGCGGCGCGAGCGCCAGTTCCAATCCGGCTAAATCACTGCGCAAGGTAAGGCTTGGCACAGCTGCCGTCGCCACAGGTGGCAGCGTCAAGACAACCTCAGCCTGTCCTGCGCCCGACACGACATTTTCTGGCAAGTCCAAACCAAACCGGCGCAGCCCCTCGGGCGTGATGTCCACGGCCACACGCAGCGTGCTCGCCTGTGGTTCCGCACCGCCCAGCGGTTGGTCCCATGCTGCCTCAAACGGCACCCCATCCAGCGTGCCGCCACCGCTCAACCGCACGCCACTGTTGTTCGCTCGCAGCCGTAGCGCCGGCGCGCGCAGCTCCCGCCCGGGTACAAGGCTGTCGCTGATAACATCTTGCAAACGACCCGTCAGGTTGAACGTCACCTCGTCCTGCACCCCGCCAGTTTGGCCCGCCCGTTTTCGCAGCGGCAGCGCCACTTGCCCTGACAACTGCGCGCGCCCTTGCGCCACGTCCGGCGCGCGGCCCGCACGGGTCATTACCTGCAAGGGCGGCTGATCCGCGAGGGAAAGGGCGGCGCTAATCGTCCCCTCCGCCTCCAGTCGCAGCACAGCGGGCGCCCCTTCTTTGACCGTCACATCCGGCAGAATAAAGGCGCTGCCCGCAAGGTCTAGCGCGCCACCCTGCGGCGGCTCCACTGACCCTTTATCCAGCGAGATTACAAAGCGATCATCCATCAGGCTCGCATGGCCTACCGCGCTTTGCAGCGGCGGCATTTCAGGCAAAAACTGCACCTCAGTATCAGCAAAATCAAAGCTAAACGCCTGCACTGGCCGCGCATCAGGTGCCGCGCGCAGGCTCAACTCCGCCCCCGAAATCATCCCCCCGCGCATGTTTTCCAACAGCCAACCGCGCGTGCGGGGCGCGAGGTCTTGAGGCCAGAGCGCGAGCAGCCGCGCAGGCGTGATCTGATCCACCTGCCCGTCGAGGGCCAGCCCCCAGCCGTCCGGGCGCGCCTGCAACGAGCCTTGCGCCCGCAACGCTTGGCCCTGATCCGTCACGCGCAATCCGCCTAGTGTCAGGTCAAACGGATCAAGTTGCAGGCGGAAGTCCATGTCCGCGTTCTCCAGCACAACCGCCTCGCGGTAGAGGCCCGCCGGATTGAACGCCACATCTGTTGCCGAAAACTGCCCCACAAGCGTGTTGAAATCGCGCGCAGACCCTTGCACTTTGACGCCGCCCACAATGGCCTGCCCTTCGATGCGCGCGGTAATCCACTGGCTCTCGACGCTTAGATCATCAAAGCGCATCACACCGCTGGCTGGGTCATAATTGAAATAACTGCGCATGGACTGAAACGGAATTGGCCGCGTCTCGGCTGTGGGCTGCACCACACCTGCGCCGATTTGCAAACTGGCCGAGATGGGGGCGAAAACACCGTCCGCGTCGATGCCAGAACGCAGCGCCCCCGTGATCGGCGCGCGCAAAGCCGTCAGCCAAGCAAAAGCAGGGCTTTGCGTTGCGATATCGGTGGCGCGCACATCCTCCAGCCGCGCGCCAAATTCGGCCACCGGGCTGCCGATCTGGCTGGTGTAATTTGCGGCAATCGTCGCCACGCCCGCGTCCCCGCCCAAGAGCGCCAAATCGCCCGACAGCGCCAACGCATCCCCTTCGCGGGTAAGGCGCATCCGGCCGCCATCGGCGGTCCAGGCCCGCTCGGCGCGCAGGTCCTCATAGCGCAGCGTGACACCGTAGACCTCAACTTGCGTCAGGGCCGCAAGTTGTGGGCGCTGCAACAGCCGGTCCACGCCATTGATCAAATCCGGCACCGTGACCGCAGGGGCATCGGCGGCACCCAGCTCGGCGCCGCTTGATAGGGTGATGCGCCCCTCCGGACCCCGGCGCACCGACAGAAACACGCCCGTAATCTCCACCTCTTTCGGGACCGCCTGACCTTGCAAAAGCGCGCGCAGATCAACGCTGCCCTCGATTTCACCAAAGCCGATGAGCGGCAGGCCCTCGGCAGGCGAAGCCTCGGCCCCCACAACTTGTGCCGCGGATTGTTCTGTCGTCGGCGCGGGCGAGGTATCTTGCTCTGCAAGAGCCGCAATTTGCACACCGCGCAGGCGCAGGCGCGGCTGCCAGCCGGCATTCACAACCAACTGCATATCATCAAATTCTATTGCAATGCCAGGTACTTGTGCGGCCACTGCGTCGGCCACGCGCGCTTGGATGCTTTCCGGCACATCCACCGGCTGGCCCACCATACGCACCACTGCGATCCAGACCGCCAGCACCAGCACCGCAGCGCCCAGACCCAAGCCCATGCTCCACCACAGCCAGCGCAGGCCCCGCCGCACTGGTGAGGCAGGCGATGCATCCGGCGCAGAAGAGGGATCGGCTGGCTTTGTCATTTCTTCGCGGGTTATAAGCTTTACCAAAGCGGATTGCCCCCTACTATGTCACGGGCCGCAGGGCCTGCACAGAGCCCACGTGCCACAATACATTCGGGCTTGCCCCACCACCACGACCAAAGATGGAGAGATGACCATGGAAATAGGCACAATGGCCCCCGATTTCACCCTGCCCCAGACGGACGGCGACGACATCACACTGTCGGCCCTACGCGGGCAGGCGGTCGTCCTTTATTTCTATCCGCGTGACGACACTCCGGGCTGCACCAAGGAATCCATCGCCTTTTCAGAACAGCTGAGCGATTTTGAAGCCGCAAATGCGCGTGTCTTTGGCATCTCGAAGGACAGTGTGACCAAGCACGGCAAATTCACCACCAAACACAACCTCACTGTGCCGCTTTTGTCGGACGAGCATGGCACCACCTGCGAAGACTATGGCGTGTGGAAAGAAAAAAACATGTACGGCAAAACATACTTTGGGATCGAGCGGACGACCGTGCTGATTGATGCCGAAGGGCGCGTGGCGCAGGTCTGGCCCAAGGTCAAAGTGCCGGGCCACGCCGAGGCGGTGCTTGAGGCTGTGCGCGGCCTGTCCGCATGAGCGAAATCACGCCTGCCGAGGGCGCAAACACCCCCGCGGCACTGCCCGACCTGCCCCTTGCGCAGATGGCGGACGCGGTGCTGCGCTGCGCGGACGGGCGGGAAAAAACGGCACTCTCGCGGCGCTATGCAGCGCAGTGGCAGGCGGCGCGCGCGGCTGGTCTTACGCCCGAGGTGGGCCTTGCCAGCCCGCCCGATAAACCGGCGCGGCCCGAACGCCCCGAACTGCTGCACCCCCGCGATGTGCCACACCGCAAACCGGGGTCCGAGGCTGGGCGCCTCGCCCTGATGCACGCGGTTGCGCATATTGAATTGAACGCCGTGGACCTGCATTGGGACATTATCGCCCGCTTTTCCCATGTGCCGCTGCCAATGGGATTCTATGATGATTGGGTCAAGGCTGCGGACGAGGAATCCAAACATTTCAATCTGATGGCAGACTGTCTTGAAGCAGCAGGCAGCAGCTATGGCGCCCTACCAGCCCACGCAGGAATGTGGCGCGCCGCAGAGCAAACTGCCGACGACCTAATGGGCCGCTTGGCCGTGGTGCCCATGGTGCTTGAAGCACGCGGGCTGGATGTGACGCCCGGCATGATCAAGATTTTTAAACAAGCCAAGCTGACCGACGCGGTCGCAGCACTTGAGACGATCTATGCCGAAGAGGTCGCGCATGTGGCCTACGGCTCCAAATGGTTCCACTTCCTCTGTGGCCGCGAGGACCGCGACCCAAAGGAGGCCTTTCACGGGCTGGTGCAACGCTATTTCCACGGCGCGTTGAAACCACCCTTCAACGAAGAAAAGCGCGCTGACGCTGGAATCCCCCCAGATTTCTACTGGCCGCTTGCGGTTTCTACCTGAGGTTCAGCGACCAACCCTCAGAAATGGGCGGTTTTTTGCCAATTTACCAAATCTGCCGCGCGCCCTTGCGCATCCTTGCGTCAATCGTGGCGCAAAGCAGTTGCCGCCGGCGGAGCAGCCTACTAGACCCTAACCCGAGGGCCGGCCACGGGGGGATCGGTTCGCTGCACCCGATACGAAAAGGGCAATTTTTGTGCGCACACGGCTTGCGATAAAACTGGATGCCACATTGGAACGCTGGTTCCCGGAACGCCGGGTATTTTTGAAATCCGACAGCGACACGCGCTTTATCCGGTTGCGCCCGATGACCCAGCTGGTTGCCTTTTCTGGTGCTTCTGTTCTGGTGGCGTGGACCATTGTGGCCACAGCGATTTTGTTGATGGATAGCATCGGGTCCGGCAATTTCCGCGAACAAGCCAAGCGCGATCAAGCGACCTATCAGGAACGGCTAAACCTGCTGGCAGGCCAGCGTGACATGCGCACCCGCGAGGCTTTGGCCGCCCAAGAACGCTTTAATGCGGCCCTGTCACAAATTTCGGTGATGCAATCGGAACTGCTGGCCAGTGAAACCCGCCGCCGCGAGCTGGAAACCGGCATCGAAGTCATTCAATCGACGCTACGCGACACGATGAAGGCCCGCGAAAGCGCACGCGCGCAACTCGATGCGTTGAACGCCGACAATGCTGCTGCACCCGCTCCGCTCGCGGGCACGGACGGCGCGCCGATGGATTTTGTCGCCGCCGCACTGGCCGAGACTGCCGCCGAGCGCGACCAAATCGCGCACGACGCCGAAGAAGCCCTGCGCACCGCTGATGAATTGGCCGCCCAGATCGCCAATATGCAGGATCAAAATGACGTCATTTTCCGCCAGCTCGAAGAGGCAATGACCGTCTCTATGGCGCCGCTGGATAAGATGTTCCGCGCCGCTGGTATGCCCACCAAACGCATCATCGAACAAGTCCGCCGCGCCTACTCCGGCCAGGGTGGCCCACTCACGCCCCTGTCGTTCGGACCAGAGGACGAAGAGGCCAGCGCCGAGACCCTGCGCGCCAACCGCTTGCTTGCGCAAATGGACCAGTTGAACCTCTACCGGATAGCCGCACAAAAGGCGCCTTTCGCCAATCCAGTGCGCAACAGCTACCGCTTTACCTCCGGCTATGGGTTCCGCCGCGACCCCAAAACGGGCGGGCGTCGGATGCACCACGGGGTGGACTTCGCGGCCCCCAACGGCACGGCTCTATATGCCACCGCAGACGGTGTTGTGACCCACGCGAGCTGGTCCGGTGCCTATGGCCGCCTCGTCAAAATCAAACATGATTTTGGCATTGAAACCCGCTATGCCCACCTGTCCCGGCTGCGCGTAAAAGTTGGACAAAGGGTCTCGCGCGGGGACCGAATTGGTGATATGGGAGCAACCGGACGGGTAACCGGCGTGCACCTGCACTACGAAGTTCGCGTGGGCGGCAAATCCGTAAACCCGATGATCTATATCAAGGCTGCAAACGATGTTTTCTAAAAGCAAAATCAACGAACCCGGTGCCTCTGCTGAGGCGACAAAGCCCGCGCCCCCTGCCCCGGCTCCGGCGGCAACCAGCGCAGGCACCAACGAATTCAAAGCCAGCGCGCCCAAGGCAAAGCCACCGGCCTCTGTCCTATCGGCGGATCTGCATGTCAAAGGTAACATTAAAACAACGGGCGACATCCAAGTCGAAGGCACCGTGGAAGGCGACATCCGCGCGCACCTGCTGACCATCGGCGAGAGTGCGACGATCAAAGGCGAAGTTGTGGCAGACGATGTGGTCATCAATGGCCGGATCATCGGCCGCGTGCGCGGCCTGAAGGTGCGCCTGACATCGACGGCCCGTGTTGAGGGTGACATCATCCACAAGACAATCGCGATCGAAAGCGGCGCGCATTTCGAAGGTTCGGTGCAGCGTCAGGACGATCCGCTGTCTTCAAACGGCAAAACAGCCCCCAAGGCAGCCCCAGCGGCGCAAGGTTAACCCGTGCCCCGCAGGCCGCAGTGCGGGTGGGGATATTCTAATAGAAAAACAGGCGCCCGGATGTCCGAGGCGCCTGTTTTTTATTTATCAGATCGTGGTGTGATCGCGGCCTAGTCGGTAATCACTGTCACCGATTTCATCACATCGGGTTGTCCCGAAATGGCCCCCGTGCGCGGGTTGCCGCGTTTGATCGCATCCAACACGTCCAAACCATCCGTCACGCGGCCCACCACGGTATATTGACCGTTCAAATGCGGGCTGGCGGTGAACATGATGAAGAACTGCGAATTCGCACTGTTCACATTCTGCGAGCGGGCCATGCCAACCACACCGCGCTCAAACGGTTCGGCCGAGAATTCTGCGGCCAGGTCTGGCGCATCAGAGCCGCCCATACCGGCACGACGCAGATCACCGCCCATGCGGCCGAATTGCACATCGCCCGTCTGTGCCATGAACCCTTCGATCACGCGGTGAAACACCACACCATCATAGGCACCGGCTGCGGCCAAATCCGTGATGCGCGCGACGTGACCCGGGGCCACGTCCTCCAGCAGGTCGATTGTGATCGTCCCGTTCGCGCCCTCGCCTGCGACCTCGATCGCGATGCCGCTGGACAGGGCAGGCCCCGCCAACAGCATCAACGTGGCAGCCAGCTTACGCAACATCGGCAGCCACTTTCACCGAGATCATGCGATCTGGCGTTGCCGGTGGCTCACCCACGGTGATCGCGTCCACATGCTCCATGCCCGAGATCACCTGACCGTAGACCGTATATTGCCCGTTCAGGAAATCATTGTCTTTAAAGTTGATAAAGAACTGCGAATTGGCGCTGTCGGGGTTGGCCGAACGGGCCGCACCGAGCGTGCCGCGCGCGTGGGGCAGCTTGGAAAACTCCGCAGGTAAATCCGGCAGGGCCGACCCGCCCGTGCCCGCCATACGCAGGTTAAAGCCGTCTTCCATATCGCCATGCTGCACGTCGCCTGTTTGCGCCATAAAGTCTGGGATCACCCGGTGAAAGGCTACGTTGTCATATTCGCCGGCGCGGGCCAGCTCTTTCATGCGGGCCACATGCTTTGGTGCAACATCGGGCAGCAGTTCGATTGTGACGGTGCCGCCTTTCAGCTCCATCAAAATGGTGTTTTCGGGATCTTTAATCTCGGCCATCGTCGGCTCCTTTTGCGTTGATTGCGTGATACCTATGCCCGCAACCGCCAAATGCCAAGCCACCGGATTGACCTGCGCGCCAAATCCCGCGAAACACCGCGCATCAGGGGCCGGCCGCAGCGCAGGCCAGGACGTGGATGACAGGCAAGGATGACGAGGCGATGGGCTGGAAAACACTGGATGACATGACATTGGACGGCGCACGGGTCTTGGTCCGCGTCGACATTAACGTCCCCGTTGAGGACGGCCGCGTCACAGACGCCACCCGCATTGAGCGGATCGTACCCACGATCTCCGACATCCGCGCGCGAGGCGGCAAACCCATCCTGCTGGCGCATTTCGGCCGCCCCAAAGGCAAGATCGCGCTTGATCTGAGCCTGCGCGTCATCCTGCCCGCGCTCTCGCGCGCTTTGGGGTGCAAAGTGGCTCTGGCCGAGACGTTGGAGGCCGCCGAGGCAGGCACGGACGAGCTGCACGGCGCCGATGTGATCTTGCTGGAAAACATCCGCTTCTATCCCGGCGAAGAGGCGAACGACCCCAGCTTCGCCGCCCGCCTCGCGCGGCTTGGCGATATTTATTGCAACGATGCGTTTTCCGCCGCCCACCGCGCACATGCGAGCACCGAACGCCTTGCCCATCTCCTGCCCGCCTGCGCCGGCCGCTTGATGCAGGCAGAACTAGAAGCCTTGGAGCAGGCCCTCTCCCAGCCAGAGCGTCCCGTGGGCGCAGTGGTTGGCGGGGCCAAAGTTTCCACCAAAATTGCACTGCTGCAGAACCTTGTGGCACGGCTCGACGTGCTGGTGATCGGCGGCGGCATGGCCAACACGTTTTTGGCGGCGATGGGCGCCGATTTGGGCAAATCCCTGCGCGAAGACGACCTGATGGAAACGGCGCGCGATATCATGACCGCCGCCAAGGCACACGGCTGCCGTATCGTGTTGCCGCAGGACGGCCGCGTTGCCCGCGCTTTTGAAGCAGGCGCGCCCTACGACAGCGTGGCGCTTAACAGCGAGACGGTGCTGGAGGCCGACCAAATGGTGCTGGATGCAGGCGATGCAGCCTTGGGCGAAATCACGACGGAGCTGCGCGCGCTTAAGACGTTGATCTGGAACGGCCCTCTGGGCGCCTTTGAAATCGCTCCCTTTGACACCGCGACCGTTGGTGCTGCGCAACTGGCCGCAGAGCTAACCCGCGCAGGCACCTTGCGCACCGTGGCGGGCGGCGGTGACACGGTGGCGGCCCTGAACCGCGCAGGCGTGGCGAATGATTTCACCTACATCTCCACCGCAGGCGGCGCATTCCTTGAATGGATGGAGGGCAAGACCCTGCCTGGCGTGGCGGCCTTAGGCGGCTAAACTAAAGCGGATCACACGGCGCATCGGCTGCGATCCGCCGTGTGAATTCAGAAATCCAACATTCCCCGCACGCGGGGGATTCACAGAGCGAATCACCTGTGTCATACTGCCCGTACCGTCCATCAAAGAGGCGGACAAAAGGCAGAGACATGAGCAGAACCGCGCGACCCATGATCGGGTCCTTTATCTTTTTCACAGTGGCTTTCGCATTGTGCGTCTATTTCACATTCGCGGCGATCCAAGGCGATTTCGGCGTTTTTGAGCGTGCCAAGATTACCGCAGAGGCGCGCGACCTGCGCGAAAAGCTGGACACCGTATCGACTGACGTGGCGCGGATGGAAAACCTGACCCAGCGGCTGTCTGACGGCTACCTTGATCTGGACCTGCTGGACGAACAAGCACGCGACGTCTTGGGCATGGTGCGCAGCGACGAGATTGTCATTCGCTAACCCTGCACTGCACTGATCACC
The DNA here is from genome assembly GCA_965656435.1 of uncultured Pseudosulfitobacter sp. Classification (GTDB taxonomy): domain Bacteria; phylum Pseudomonadota; class Alphaproteobacteria; order Rhodobacterales; family Rhodobacteraceae; genus Pseudosulfitobacter. The sequence goes on from CBFHKQ010000051.1 coordinate 9,958, forward strand.
AGCGGCCCTGTACCTTTAGCAAATTCCTGCCCGCAGTACCGCCCGTTTTACCCCGTTCCAGATTGCCTCTCGCACATTGCACTTGGATGCGATAAGAGATAGTTTAACGCTAAACTATTTTTACGTTTCGGGAGGGGGCGCCCATGGCCACCAAGAAAACCACCGCCAAACCCAATGCTTCGGCAGAGGAGTTGAAGGCCTATTACCGCGACATGCTGTTGATCCGCCGCTTTGAAGAAAAAGCAGGCCAGCTCTATGGCATGGGTCTTATTGGCGGCTTTTGTCACCTCTATATTGGTCAAGAAGCGGTTGTTGTGGGGCTGGAGGCTGCGGCCGAAGAAGGCGACAAGCGCATCACTTCCTACCGCGATCACGGGCACATGCTGGCCTGCGGGATGGACCCCAACGGCGTGATGGCCGAGCTGACAGGCCGCGAGGGCGGCTATTCCAAGGGCAAAGGCGGCTCCATGCACATGTTCTCCAAGGAGAAGCATTTCTATGGCGGGCACGGCATCGTCGCCGCCCAAGTGCCCCTGGGCGCGGGCCTCGCTTTTGCGGATAAATACAAAGACAGCGGGCGCGTGACCTTCACCTATTTCGGCGATGGCGCCGCGAACCAAGGTCAGGTCTATGAGACCTTCAACATGGCCGCCCTCTGGGATCTGCCGTGTATTTTTGTCATTGAAAACAACCAATACGCTATGGGCACCTCGCAGCAGCGCTCCACCTCCAGCGCAGAGATCTGGGAACGCGGCCGGGCCTTTGGGATCCCCGGCGAAGCGGTGGACGGCATGGACGTGCTGGCCGTCAAGGCCGCCGGCGAGACGGCCGTGGCGCACTGCCGCGCCGGCAAAGGCCCGTATATTCTGGAGATCAAGACATACCGCTACCGCGGCCACTCCATGTCTGATCCTGCCAAATACCGCACCCGCGAAGAGGTCCAGAAAATGCGCGACGAGCGCGACCCGATCGAGGCCGTGCGCACGATGCTTTTGACCGGCAAACACGCCAGCGAAGACGACCTGAAAAGCATCGACAAAGAGATCAAAGAAATCGTGAACGCCAGTGCCGAATTCTCTAAGACAAGCCCCGAGCCGGCCTTGGAAGAACTTTGGACAGATATCTACGCGTAAGGAGCGGACCCAATGGCTACTGAAATTTTGATGCCCGCCCTCAGCCCCACGATGGAAGAAGGCACCTTGGCCAAATGGTTGGTCAAAGAAGGCGATACAGTGAAATCCGGCGACATTTTGGCTGAGATCGAAACCGACAAGGCGACGATGGAATTCGAAGCCGTGGACGAAGGCGTGATGGGAAAAATCCTCGTGCCCGAAGGTACCGAAGGCGTGGCTGTGAACAGCGCCATTGCCGTGCTGCTGGAAGACGGCGAAGAGGCCGGCACCGCACCTGCCGAAGCGCCTGCGCCCGCAGCCGCACCAGAGGCCGCTGCCAGCGCAGCACCGCTCGCAACACCTGCCCCAGTGGCGAACACGCCCGTGGCAGAGGCCCCTACCCCCGACTGGCCCGAAGGCACCCCCGTCAAGCAACAGACGGTCCGCGAGGCCCTGCGCGACGGCATGTCCGAAGAGATGCGCCGCGACGACAACGTCTTTTTGATGGGCGAAGAAGTGGCCGAATACCAAGGCGCCTATAAGATTTCCCAAGGCATGTTGGACGAATTTGGTCCCAAGCGCGTGATCGACACACCGATCACCGAACACGGCTTTGCCGGGATCGGGGTTGGCGCATCTTTCGGCGGTCTGCGCCCCATTGTGGAGTTTATGACCTTCAACTTCGCCATGCAGGCGATCGACCAGATCATCAACTCTGCCGCGAAAACCCTTTATATGTCGGGCGGGCAAATGGGCGCGCCCATGGTCTTTCGCGGCCCCAATGGCGCTGCTGCCCGCGTGGGCGCGCAGCACAGCCAGGACTATGCCGCTTGGTATATGCAGATCCCCGGCCTGAAGGTCGCAATGCCCTATTCGGCCAGCGATTACAAAGGCTTGATGAAAACAGCGATCCGCGACGACAACCCCGTGATCTTCTTGGAAAACGAAATCCTCTATGGCCGCACCTTCGACGTGCCAGAGATTGAGGATTATACCGTGCCCTTCGGCAAGGCCCGCATCTGGCGCAGCGGCACCGACGTGACGCTGGTCAGCTTTGGCATCGGCATGAGCTATACGCTGGAGGCGGCGGACAAACTGGCCGAAGAGGGGATCAGCGCCGAGGTCCTTGACCTGCGCACGCTGCGCCCGATGGACACGCCTGCCATCATCGCCTCTGTGATGAAAACCAACCGCCTCGTGACCGTCGAAGAAGGCTGGCCGCAAGGCTCCGTTGGCAACTACATCAGCTCGGTCGTGATGCAGGAGGCGTTTGATTACCTCGACGCGCCCGTGATTAACGTGACCGGCAAAGACGTGCCCATGCCCTATGCGGCGAACCTGGAAAAACACGCGCTGGTGACCACTGACGAAGTCATTGCCGCCGTGAAACAAGTCACCTACCGCTAAGGAACGCGCCATGCCCACAGAAATCCTCATGCCCGCGCTCAGCCCCACGATGGAAGAGGGCACATTGGCCAAATGGCTGGTCGCCGAAGGCGATACCGTGTCGTCCGGCGATCTGCTGGCGGAAATTGAAACGGACAAAGCCACGATGGAATTTGAGGCTGTCGACGAAGGGACCATCGGCAAGATTTTGGTCCCTGAGGGCAGCGAAGGCGTCAAGGTCAACACCGCGATTGCCGTGCTCTTGGACGAGGGCGAAAGCGTCGGCGACATCGGCAGCGCCGCTCCCGCAGCGGCCACAGCGCCAGAGGCCACGCCCGCCGCAGCACCTGCCGCTGACACAGCCACGGAAAAAACCCCTGCTCCCGCTGCCCCGGTGGCCGCAGACGGCCAGCGCGTTTTCGCCTCCCCCCTCGCCCGGCGCATCGCCGCGGCCAAAGGGCTGGATCTGGCGGAGGTTACCGGCTCCGGCCCGCGCGGCCGCATTGTGAAAGCCGATGTGGAGGGCCTGTCGGCCACCCCTGCAACGGTCAAAGCCGCACCAAGTGCAGCCCCCGCCGCGTCCGCACCCGCGGGTCCAGATGCCGCGGCCATCGCAAAAATCTATGCCGACCGGCCTTATACCGAAGTGGCCCTCGACGGGATGCGCAAAACGATTGCCGCGCGCCTCACAGAGGCCAAGCAGACCGTGCCGCATTTTTATCTGCGCCGCGACATTCACCTCGACGCGCTGCTCAGCTTCCGCAGCGCGCTGAATGCGCAATTGGCCGCGCGGGACATCAAACTTTCGGTCAATGATTTCATCATTAAGGCCAGCGCGCTCGCACTCCAAGACGTGCCAGACGCCAATGCGGTCTGGGCCGGCGACCGTGTGTTCAAACTGACCCCATCCGATGTAGCCGTGGCCGTGGCCATCGAAGGCGGGCTGTTTACGCCCGTGTTGCAGGACGCCGATCAAAAATCATTGTCAGCGCTGTCGACCGAGATGAAAGACCTCGCCAACCGCGCCCGCGACCGCAAGCTCGCGCCGCATGAATACCAGGGCGGCAGCTTTGCGATCTCAAACCTTGGGATGTTCGGGATCGACAACTTTGACGCGGTGATCAACCCGCCGCACGGCGCTATTCTGGCCGTGGGCGCTGGTGTGAAAAAGCCTGTGGTCGACGCCGAGGGCAATCTATCAGTGGCCACAGTTATGTCCGTGACTCTATCTGTCGATCACCGGGTCATCGACGGCGCTCTGGGCGCGCAGCTGTTGAACGCGATCAAATCCCATCTGGAAAACCCGATGGCGATGCTCGCCTGACCCTAAGGCGCTGTTAAGCATATAAAAAAGGCCGCGGTATGATCCGCGGCCTTTTTTACATCAGACAAACGGCAAAGGCGACTATTGGTTCTTGCCCAACATGTGGTTCATTGACACCGACGGCTGATCACAGCCCGCCTCGCCCACAATCCGCGCCGGAATGCCCGCCACCGTTTTGCAGGGCGGCACCTCTTCCAACACTACAGACCCTGCTGCAATTCGGCTGCAATTACCCACTGTGATGTTGCCCAAAACCTTGGCGCCGGCCCCGATCAACACGCCGTCCCCGATCTTGGGGTGGCGGTCCTCTTCTTGCTTGCCGGTCCCGCCCAGCGTCACGGAATGCAGCATCGACACATTGTCGCCTACCACGGCCGTCTCCCCAATAACGATAGAATGGGCGTGGTCGATCATAATCCCCTGCCCGATACGGGCCGCAGGATGAATGTCCACGCCAAAGATCTCGCTCACCCGCATCTGGACAAAATAGGCCAGATCGCGGTGCCCTTCGCGCCACAGGTGATGGCCTACGCGGTAGGCCTGCACTGCCTGATAGCCCTTGAAATACAAGATTGGTTG
>CBFHKQ010000052.1:0-14077 GCA_965656435.1 uncultured Pseudosulfitobacter sp.
GCCATGTCAGCCCCGCTCCATCAGTATTAAGAGAGAACCTTGCCGATCGCCGCTTTCACATCTGCAATCTCACCGAGGCCGTTCACTTTGTTCAGCATGTCCTTGGCGTAGTAATACCCGATGAGCGGCGACGTTTTCTTATAATATTCCATCAATCGCGTGCGCAGACTGTGCTCATTGTCGTCCGCCCGGCGCTGGAAATTTGACCCACCGCAGTTGGTGCATTTACCGTCGGTGGGCTGCGGCTTGGTCAGGTCATTATAGACCTCACCGCAATCGCCACAGGTGGACCGTGCGGTGATACGCGCAACCAGCGCGTCATCATCGACTTCCATTTCGATCACGGCATCAAGGCGCTGCCCCTGCTCTTCGAGCAATTTCGCCAACGCATCGGCCTGTGGTAGCGTCCGGGGGAAACCATCAAAGATGAAACCCGATGCCTGCACTGTCTCGATCTGTTCACGGATCAAACCGATCACAATCTCATCTGTGACCAACGCACCACGCGCCATCACATCCGCAACGATCTGACCCATTTCGGTGCCGCTTTCTTTGGCGGCGCGCAACATGTCACCTGTCGAGAGTTGAACCATGCCGCGCTCTTCAACCAAAAACCGAGCCTGTGTTCCTTTGCCGGCGCCCGGAGGCCCGAGAAGAATGATGTTCATCGACGTACCGGGCTCCGCTTTTTGCGCGGCTTGCCGCCTTTGCCGCGCAGGTTCGATTTTTCAATCAAACCTTCATATTGATGGGCTAACAAATGGCTTTGCACCTGCTGGATCGTGTCCATCGTCACCGACACCACAATCAGCACAGATGTGCCGCCAAAGTAGAACGGAATGGCAAACTGCCCCCGCAGGATTTCAGGCAGCAGACAGACTGCCGCCAGATAGGCTGAGCCCAACACCAAGATACGGTTCACGACATACTCAAGGTATTCTGCGGTCTTTGGACCCGGACGAATGCCCGGCACAAAGCCGTTTTGGTTCTTTAGGTTGTCCGCCACATCGTCTGGCTTAAAGCTAACGTTGAAGGTGTAGAAATACGCAAAGACTACAATCATCGCCACAAAGAAGAGCAAATAAAGCGGCTGGCCCGGTCCAAAGTTCGCCAAGGCCCAGCTCATGATCGGCGAGGTGCTGTCACCCGAAAAGGTGCTTACCGTGATGGGCAACAATAGCAGCGAAGAAGCGAAAATCGCGGGGATCACGCCCGCTGGATTGACTTTAACGGGCAGGTGCGACGAGCCGCCATCATAGACCTTCATGCCAACATTGCGGCGCGGGTACTGGATGTGAATTTTGCGCAGGGCCCGCTCCATGAACACCACAAACATAATCGTCAGGATCACCATTGCAATAACAGCGACAATCACCGCTGGGCTGATGGCGCCGGAACGGCCAGAGGCAAAGAACTGTGCCAAAGCGGCGGGCACTTCCGCGATAATGCCCACAAAGATAATCAACGAAATGCCGTTGCCGATGCCGCGGGCTGTGATCTGCTCACCCAGCCACATCAGGAACATCGTGCCACCAACGAGGGTAATCAGGCAGGCCATGCGGAAATAAAGGCCCGGCTCGGTGACCAGGTCGCCACTCTCCAGGCTGACAGCAAGGCCATAGGCCTGCAACGTTGCAAGCGCCACCGTCCCGTACCGAGTATACTGGTTGATCTTCTTGCGGCCCTGCTCGCCCTCTTTTTTCAGCGCCTCCAATTTCGGCACCATAGAGGTCATCAGCTGCACGATAATCGAAGCCGAGATGTAGGGCATGATGCCGAGAGCAAAAATGCCCATCCGGCCCAATGCGCCGCCTGTGAACATCGACACCATACCGCCAATGCCCTGACCCGCGTCTTCCATGAACTCACGCAGCGCGGCACCATCAATCCCCGGCACGGGGATAAACGTGCCCAACCGGTAAACGATCAACAGACCCAAGGTAAACAAAATGCGGTTGCGCAAATCGGTGGCCTTGCCCAATGCAGACCAGCTCGTGTTTGCGGCCATGTTCTCGACGGCGGATACCATATGAAGGCTCTCTTCTTATACAAACGCCGCCCAAAGCCGTTTTCCGGCGGGCGGCGTCCCAATGAAAACTCTTTACTATGTAGGCTGGGTTTACCCCGGCCACAAGACAAAGGCCGTCTTTATGCGTCCGCAGGGGCCGCTTGGACCGTCAGGGCACCGCCCGCTTTTTCCACAGCAGCAACGGCGGACTTAGACGCGCCTGTAACTTCAATGGTCAGCTTGGCCGTGACATCACCCTTGGCCAGCACGCGAATGCCGTCCAGTTTACGGCGCACCAAGCCGGAGGCGATCATTGCGTCCTCGGTAATGGCCGCTTTGGCGTCGAGCTTGCCTGCGTCTACGAATTTCTGGATCATACCGAGGTTCACAACAGCGAACTCTTTGCGGTTTGGCTTATTAAAGCCACGCTTTGGCAGACGTTGGTAGAGGGGCATCTGGCCGCCTTCGTAGCCATTGATCGCCACACCCGAACGGGATTTCTGACCTTTGATACCACGGCCACCCATTTTACCAGTGCCGGAACCCGGGCCACGGCCAACGCGCTTGCGTTTTTTGGTGGCGCCTTCGTTATCGTGCAGTTCATTCAGTTTCATGTCGCTTCTCCTTCTGCCGGAAATGTCCCCCAGCGACGGGAGCGGACAAACGCGGCGTTTCGATTCTGATCCACCCATATGGACCACTGGGCGCGTATAGGCGAGATGCAGAGGCGGATCAAGTCACAGATCACCACACGAGGCCCTTCACCCAAGCCAAGTATAAAACGGAAAACGCCGCGTTGGTTCCAACGCGGCGTTACAATTCAACACAACTAAGTTGTGGAGGGGCGCTTAACCCTTTTCTTCGATGATCTCGACCATGTGGCTGATCGAGTTAATCATGCCGCGCACAGAAGGTGTGTCTTCCAACTCGCGCACACGGTGCATTTTGTTCAGGCCCAAACCAATCAGCGTTGCGCGCTGTTTCGCGGGGCGACGGATGGGCGAACCCACCTGTTTGATCACAATGGTTTTCGCCATGGTTTAGGCCTCCTCAGTGGCGGGTGCTTCATCCCGCTTGGGCAAAATATCTGCCACTTTCTTGCCACGACGCTGTGCGACAGCGCGGGGGGAGGACTCTTTGCGGAGACCGTCCATCGTGGCACGGATCATGTTGTATGGGTTCTGCGAACCGATCGATTTCGACACAACGTCCTTGACACCCAGCATCTCAAAAACGGCACGCATTGGACCACCGGCGATGATCCCGGTACCCTCTGGTGCCGTGCGCATGACGACCTTACCGGCACCGTGACGACCTTCCATGTCGTGGTGCAGGGTGCGGCCTTCGCGCAACTGGACGCGGATCATTTGACGCTTGGCTTGCTCAGTGGCCTTGCGGATCGCCTCGGGCACCTCTTTGGCTTTACCTTTGCCGAAACCGACGCGGCCTTTTTGGTCCCCCACAACAACAAGTGCGGCGAAGCCAAAACGCTTACCACCTTTTACAGTTTTGGAGACCCGGTTGATTGCGACCAAACGGTCCGCAAATTCGGGAGTTTCTTCACGCTCGCGACGGGGGCCGCGGCGGTTTTCACGTTCTGCCATGAGAACATACCTTTCATAGGTGGCTTGCGCCGGTTCATGTCGATCCTTGGTGGGCCAAAACGCGTCCCGGCCCCCGGATCATCGAGGCCGCGCCCAAGATCGGGCGCGACCCACAAGGTTTTAAATTTTCAGACCGCCTTCGCGGGCTGCGTCAGCCAAAGCCTTGACCTTGCCGTGGAACAAGAAACCACCGCGGTCAAAATATGCTTCTTCAACACCTGCTTTTTTGGCACGCTCTGCGATCGCTGTACCCACCTTGGTGGCTGCTGCGATGTTGTTTGTGCCAACAACACCAAGATCTTTTTCCAAGGTCGACGCCGCGGCCAGCGTGACGCCAGCCACATCGTCGATCAACTGGACCGAGATGTTTTTGTTGGAACGGTGAATGGACAGGCGCATACGGCCTGAGTTCACACGGCGAAGTTTGTTCCGGACGCGCAAGCGGCGCTTGAGGAACAGTGTACGTTTGCTGTTTGCCATGATGCGTCCTTACTTCTTCTTGCCTTCTTTGCGGAAGATGAACTCGCCTTTATAGCGAATGCCTTTGCCCTTGTAGGGCTCGGGCTTACGCCATGCGCGAATGTTCGCAGCAACCTGACCAACCAACTGTTCGTCAATACCTTCCACAACAATTTCAGTCTGCTTTGGCGCCGTCACGGTCACACCCTCAGGTGCTACGTAATCGACATCGTGGCTCAGACCGAGGTTCAGCTTGAGGGTCGTGCCCTGCATTTGAGCACGATAACCAACACCCTGGATTTCCAGCTCTTTCTTGAAGCCCTCGGACACGCCCGTCACAAGGTTCGCCACCATTGTGCGGCTCATGCCCCACTGCTGGCGTGCGCGCTTGGACTTGCCACGCGGTGTGACGGTCACAGCGTTGTCTTCAACCGCAAAGGTCACATCATCCGTTGCCTTGAACGAACGCGTACCCTTGGGGCCTTTAACTTCGATGGTCTGACCGCTGACGGTGGCGGAAACACCAGCCGGCATGGCCACAGGTTTTTTACCGATACGAGACATCGTGTTCTCCTTAGAATACGGTGCAGAGCACTTCACCGCCAACGTTGGCCGCGCGTGCATTTGCATCCGACATCACACCCTTGGGGGTGGAGACAATCGACACGCCCAGGCCCTGACGGACCACAGGAATGTCATTCACGCCCATATAGACGCGACGACCAGGCTTGGACACACGCTTAACTTCGCGGATGACCGGCTCACCTTCGTAATACTTCAGGCTGATTTCGATGGCCGGATGTCCGTCGGACCCCGTCAACTTTTCATAGCCGCGGATGTAGCCTTCGTCTGCCAGCACATCCAACACCCACGCACGCAGCTTGGAAGCTGGTGTCATGACGGTGGATTTGCCGCGCATCTGGCTGTTGCGGATACGGGTCAGCATGTCTGCGATTGGATCGTTCATTGCAATACCCTCCCTTACCAGCTCGACTTGACCATACCGGGGATCTGGCCCGAAGAGCCGAGGTCCCGCAGCGCGATCCGCGAAATTTTCAATTTACGGTAGTACGCGTGCGGACGACCGGTCAGTTGGCAACGGTTGTGCAGGCGTGTGGCCGAGCTGTTGCGCGGCATTTTTGCCAGCTTCAGGGAGGCGCGGAAACGCTCTTCCATCGGCTTGCTTTCGTCGTTGATGATCTCTTTCAAAGCAGCGCGCTTCGCAGCGTACTTCTTCACCAGAGTTTCGCGCTTCACTTCGCGCGCGATCATGGATTTCTTAGCCATAGTTTTTCCTTCCCGCGCTTACGAATTGAAGGGCATGTTGAAAGCTTTCAACAGCGCCTTGGCTTCGTCGTCGGTTTTCGCAGTGGTCGCGATCACGATGTCCATACCCCATGTCTCGTCAACTTTATCAAAGTTGATTTCGGGGAATACGATGTGCTCTTTCATGCCCATGGCATAGTTGCCGCGGCCATCAAAGGACTTACCCGAAATGCCGCGGAAGTCGCGGATACGGGGCATCGCAATCGTGGTCAAACGATCGAGGAATTCATACATACGGTCGCCACGCAGGGTCACTTTCGCACCCAAAGGCATGTCCTCACGCACCCGGAAACCCGCGATGGATTTCTTGGCTGTGGTGGTCAATGCCTTCTGACCGGCGATCAATGTCAGATCTTCCTGAGCGGATTTGGCTTTCTTGCTGTCACGGACAGCTTCTGCGCCACAACCGATGTTCAGAACAATCTTGTCCAAACGCGGGATCTGCATGTCGTTTTTGTAGCCAAACTGCTCTTTCATCGCAGCGCGGATCGTGTCCGCATACAATGTCTTGAGACGGGGCGTGTAGTTCGCATCATCAAGCATCAGATCACATCCCCTGTTGTCTTGGCGTAACGCACTTTCTGGTCACCATCCATTTTGAAGCCGACGCGGGTGGCCTTGCCATTGGCGTCCAACAACGCAAGGTTGCTGAGATCCACCGGCATCGCCTTTGGAATACGGCCGCCTTGGCTGGTTTGGGATTGGCGGGTGGCGCGGATCGCAATGTTCAGGCCGTCCACAACAGCTTTGTTGGCGCTGGGATCAACGGAGGCGATGACGCCCTCTTTGCCCTTGTCCTTACCCGCGAGCATGACGACCTTGTCGCCTTTTTTCAGTTTCGCAGCCATCAGAGCACCTCCGGCGCAAGCGAGATGATTTTCATGAAGTTTTTGCCACGCAACTCACGCACAACTGGCCCAAAAATCCGGGTGCCGATTGGCTCGTTGTTGTTGTTGAGGATGACAGCGGCGTTGCGGTCGAAGCGGATGGCGGTGCCATCTTCGCGACGCACTTCTTTCGCCGTCCGTACGACAACAGCTTTCCGAACGTCGCCTTTTTTCACACGGCCGCGGGGGATGGCTTCCTTGACCGAGACGACAATGACGTCGCCGACGGATGCGTATTTACGCTTGGAACCCCCCAAGACCTTGATGCACTGAACACGGCGAGCGCCGCTGTTGTCAGCAACATCCAGGTTGGTTTGCATCTGGATCATTTGGTTTCTCCCGACCTTTGGGGGGCGATGCGTGCCTTGTCCCCGTGGTTTCGATTAATTTCGGTCCGTGCTTAGGCGTCAGCGGCCGTGTACACTTCCCAACGTTTCGTCTTTGAACGTGGCGGGCATTCGATGATACGAACGCTATCGCCAACCTTAAAGGTGTTGTTCTCGTCGTGCGCCCGGTACTTTTTGGACTTACGAACGGTCTTTTTCAAAACCGGGTGCGTAAAGCGACGCTCGACGGACACGGTGATTGTTTGTGCGTTTGCATCGGAGGTCACGACGCCTGACAGGATACGCTTGGGCATAATGGCTCTCCTTATTCGGCGGCCGCGGCAGCGGCCTTCTGGTTCAGAATTGTTTTAACACGGGCAGCATTACGGCGCGCCGTGCGAATCTGCGCAGGGTTTTCAAGCTGGCCAGTGGCCGCTTGGAAGCGCAAATTGAAGCTCTCTTTTTTGATCTCAGCCAGCTTTTCACGCAGCTGGTCTGGTGTCAGGTCGGTTAGTTCTTTGGCGTTCATGCGCCATCTCCTTTGTCAACATCACCGGCAGGCCGCACGCACGCGTCACCCGATTCCCCGGTGGAGGTCAGTGAAGTGTGGCGTATAGGGGGGATGGGCGCGACTGGCAACCCTTCATAGCAGATTGATTTGCATGCCCCATGCGCGCTGCGCTAACAGGACATATGGCAGATATAAAATCCCTCTTTGTGACCCGACTGTACCATGCCGCTTTGGCGGAACATGGCGAGATTAATCAAGATGAGCTGTTGGCCTCCTGTTACGGCATCGCAGAGGACGATGAGGCCGGGCAAGACTGGTGCGAGACCGAGGGCTTTCCCGGCTACACGTCCTATGCCTCGCTGACGGATCTCCCGTGGCGGTCACCCATCTTTGCGGACCTTGTGAAAGTGTTGGATGCCCATGTGGCGGCCTTCGTCAAAGACGCCGGTTTTGAACTGGGCGACGGGCAAATTGTGCTGGAAGACATCTGGATCAACATCCTGCCCGAAGGCGGCACACATTCCGGTCACCTGCATCCCCATTCAGTTGTCTCCGGCACGACCTATGTCGCGATGCCCGAAGGTACCTCAGCGCTGAAACTCGAAGATCCCCGCCACGCCATGATGATGGCCGCCCCGCCCCGCACATCAGACATCGACGAGGACCGGCGCACCTTTGTGTATGTCAAACCTGCGGTTGGTGATGTCGTTCTGTGGGAAAGCTGGCTGCGCCACGAAGTGCCGATGAACATGGCCGAGGATGAGCGGGTGTCCATTTCATTCAACTATAAGTGGGCCTAGCCAACACCTCAGCCTACGGCAAATCCCCTGACACCGGACAAAAAAACACCCGCTGACCACTCAGCGGGTGTTTTTGTTCTTAAACGCCTCGGATGAGGCCCGCGGCTTACCAGTCCTCGCGGACAACCACGCGTGTTTTGATCGGCAGTTTCATCGCAGCAAGACGCAGAGCCTCGCGTGCAATGTCTTCGCCCACACCGTCGATTTCGAACATCACACGGCCGGGCTTGACCTTGGCCGCCCAACGGTCGACCGAGCCTTTACCTTTACCCATCCGAACTTCGATCGGCTTGGCTGTGACCGGTACATCTGGGAAAATCCGGATCCAGACACGGCCCTGACGTTTCATGTGACGCGTCATGGCACGACGTGCAGCTTCGATCTGACGCGCTGTTACCCGCTCGGGCTCCAGGGCTTTCAGGCCAAAAGTGCCAAAGTTCAGATCGGAACCGCCCTTAGCCAGACCCTTGATCGAGCCCTTAAACTGCTTGCGGAATTTGGTACGCTTAGGTTGAAGCATCGTTTCGCCCCCCTATCAGCGACGACCGCCAGCACCGCGAGGTGTTGGGCCGTCTTGGAGTTCTTGTGCTTTACGGTCACGCGCTTGAGGATCATGTTCCATGATCTCGCCTTTAAAGATCCAGGTCTTGATCCCGATGATCCCGTAGGCCGTCAAAGCCTCAACGTGTGCGTAATCGATGTCGGCGCGCAGGGTGTGCAAAGGCACACGGCCCTCACGGTACCATTCAGTCCGCGCAATCTCTGCACCGCCCAAACGACCCGCAACGTTTACACGAATGCCCAAGGCACCCATGCGCATCGCGTTTTGTACGGCGCGCTTCATGGCACGACGGAAAGACACACGACGCTCAAGCTGTTGTGCAATGCTGTCCCCGACGAGGGCCGCATCCAGCTCTGGCTTGCGCACTTCGACGATGTTCAAGTGCAATTCGCTCTCGGTCAGCGCGGCAAGCTTGCGACGCAGACCTTCGATGTCTGCCCCCTTCTTGCCGATGATGACACCGGGGCGGGCAGTGTGGATCGTCACGCGGCACTTTTTGTGCGGACGTTCGATGATCACACGGGCCACGCCGGCCTGCTTGCACTCTTCCTTGATGAAATCACGAATTTTCAGGTCTTCAAGCAGAAGGTTCCCATAGTCTTTCGTGTCGGCGTACCAGCGGCTGTCCCAGGTGCGGTTGACCTGTAGACGCATGCCGATTGGATTGACTTTATTTCCCATCAGGCTTGCTCCCCCGAAGCTTCTTCGACTTGACGCACTTTAATTGTGATCTCTGCAAACGGCTTCAGGATTTTCCCGAAACGTCCACGTGCCCGTGGGCGACCGCGCTTCAGCGTCATGTTCTTGCCAACCCAGGCTTCCGCCACGATCAGCTCGTCCACGTCGAGGTTGTGATTGTTTTCTGCATTGGCGATGGCCGATTGCAGGCACTTTTTCACGTCTTGGGCGATGCGCTTTTTAGAAAACGTCAGGTCCGTGAGGGCCTTGTCGACTTTCTTGCCGCGGATCAATTGTGCAACGAGGTTCAGCTTTTGCGGGCTGGTGCGCAGCATACGCGTCTTAGCCATCGCTTCATTGTCGGCAACGCGGCGGGGATTTTTATCCTTGCTCATTTGCGTTTCGCCTTCTTGTCAGCGGCGTGACCGTAGTAGGTACGCGTCGGGGAATATTCACCGAACTTCTGGCCAATCATTTCTTCGGTCACATTGACCGGGATATGCTTGCGGCCGTTGTACACGCCAAATGTGAGGCCCACGAATTGGGGCAAAATTGTCGAGCGACGCGACCAGATCTTGATCACTTCGTTGCGGCCACTTTCGCGCGTCGCTTCTGCCTTTTTCAAGACATAGGCGTCGACGAATGGACCTTTCCATACGGAACGAGACATCTATTAGCGTCCCTTCTTCTTGGCGTGACGCGAGCGGATGATCAGCTTTTGCGACGCTTTGTTTTTGTTGCGAGTCCGCGCACCCTTTGTCGGCTTGCCCCATGGGGACACAGGGTGACGACCACCAGAGGTCCGGCCTTCACCACCACCGTGCGGGTGGTCGATCGGGTTCATTACGACACCACGTACCGAAGGACGCACGCCCTTGTGACGCATACGGCCCGCTTTACCGAAGTTCTGGTTCGAGTTGTCGGGGTTGCTGACAGCACCAACGGTTGCCATGCATTCCTGACGGACCAGACGCAATTCACCGCTGCTGAGGCGGATCTGCGCATAGCCACCGTCCCGGCCCACAAACTGGGCGTAGGTGCCAGCCGCACGGGCGATCTGACCGCCTTTGCCTGGCTTCATCTCGATGTTGTGGACGATCGTACCGATAGGCATGCCCGAGAAAGGCATGGCGTTACCGGGCTTGATGTCCGCTTTTTGGCTGGCGATGATCGTGTCACCGACTGCCAGACGCTGCGGCGCGAGGACATAGGCCTGTTCGCCATCCTCATACTTTACCAGCGCAATGAAGGCTGTCCGGTTGGGGTCATATTCGATCCGCTCAACCGTCGCTGCGACGTCAAATTTGTTCCGCTTAAAGTCAACGATCCGGTAGAGGCGCTTGGCCCCGCCGCCTTTGCGGCGCATTGTGATCCGTCCGGTGTTGTTCCGTCCGCCATGTTTGGTCAGACCCTCTGTGAGGGCTTTGACCGGGCGGCCTTTCCAAAGCTCCGAACGGTCGATCAGCACCAGCCCACGCTGGCCCGGCGTCGTCGGTTTATACGACTTGAGTGCCATGTTACTGTCTTCCGTTAGCTATGTATCGAGAGGGTCGCCCCCCTCTGGTTATAGGCCCCCGTAGGTGCCCAGTTTGGTGTGGCGGGACATATTGGCCCCGCACAAAGACAACACCCCGGACGAATCCGGGGTACAGTCGATGGCGCTTATTATGTGCTGACGTGACGTGGGTCAAGCGGTCCGCAGTATTATTCCGCACGCCAAAGGCGATCCGCTGGCCCCTCACCCCATGCTACAAGCGTCCACCGCGCTTCGAGCCAGAAAAAAGCCCCAGACGCGCATGCATCTGGGGCTTTTCAATTCTTCTAAAGGCCTGCGCTTAGAGGCCGGAAGACACGTCTATTGTGTTGCCTTCTTCAAGCGTCACATAGGCCTTCTTGACATCTTTACGACGTCCCAGCTGACCGCGGAAACGCTTGGCTTTACCTTTTGTGATCGTCGTATTGACGGCTTTGACCTTCACACCAAAGACAGCCTCGACAGCCTCTTTGATCATCGGCTTGTTGCTGTCCATCGCCACTTCGAAAACAACTGCGTTGGCTTCAGAAGCCATAGTCGCTTTTTCGGTGATGATCGGCTTGCGGATCACATCATAGTGGTTTGCTGATGCACTCATTTCAAACGGGCCTCCAGGGCTTCGACACCTGCTTTGGTCAACACCAATGTGTCGCTTTTCAGGATGTCATAAACGTTGGCGCCCATCGACGGCAGGATGTCCAGACCATCGATGTTGCGCGCGGCAACGAGGAACTCTTCGTTCACGGACGCGCCATCGACAACCAAGGCACGCTTCCAACCGAGGTCTTTGACCTGCTTGGCCAAGGCTGCGGTTTTACCGTTCGACGTAGCCTCATCGATGATGACCAATTCGCCAGCCTTCATCTTCGCGCTCAACGCGTGACGCAGACCCAGCTTGCGGAACTTTTTGGTCAGATCGTGACCGTGGCTGCGCACAACGGGACCTTTGTACACACCACCACCGCGGAAGATCGGTGCCGAGCGGGCGCCGTGGCGTGCGCCACCGGTACCTTTTTGGCGATAGATCTTCTTGGTCGAGTATTTCACTTCGGACCGCGTCTTGACCTTGTGTGTGCCGGCTTGCGCGTTGTTACGCTGCCAGCGCACCACACGGTGCAGAATGTCGGCCCGCGGCTCCAAACCAAACAGAGCCTCATCGAGGTCAACGGAACCGGCTTTGCCGCCGTCCATTTTGATGACGTCTAGTTTCATGCTTCACCACCTTCCGCAGGCGCTTCTGCGGGTGCTTCAGCTGCTGGCGCAGCGTTAGATTTCAGGGCTGCTGGCATAGGCGCATTCTCAGGGAACGGCTTTTTCACCGCATCCTTGACTGTAACCCAACCGCCTTTGGAACCAGGAACAGCACCTTTGACCATGATCAAACCACGGTCGGTGTCGGTGCGGACCACTTGCAGGTTTTGCGTTGTCACGCGGGCAGCACCCATGTGACCGGCCATTTT
This sequence comes from uncultured Pseudosulfitobacter sp., assembly GCA_965656435.1. Taxonomy (GTDB): domain Bacteria; phylum Pseudomonadota; class Alphaproteobacteria; order Rhodobacterales; family Rhodobacteraceae; genus Pseudosulfitobacter. The sequence goes on from CBFHKQ010000052.1 coordinate 12,156, forward strand.
CTTGCCTTTGAAAACCTTACCAGGGTCCTGACACTGGCCTGTGGAGCCGTGCGAACGGTGACTGATCGAAACACCGTGAGAGGCGCGTAGACCACCGAAGTTGTGACGCTTCATCGCACCGGCAAAACCTTTACCAATGGATGTGCCCGCCACGTCAACGTACTGACCCTCAAAGTAATGGTCGGCAATGATCTCTTCACCCACCGACAACATCGCATCCGCATCAACACGGAATTCAGCGACTTTGCGCTTGGGTTCAACCTTTGCAGCCGCAAAGTGACCACGCATCGCTTGGCTGGTCCGCTTCACTTTTGCGGAGCCGGCACCCAATTGAACAGCCACATAGCCGTCCTTTTCGATGGTGCGCTGAGCCACAACTTGTAGATTATCGAGCTGAAGAACGGTTACAGGGATCTGCTTGCCGTCTTCCATGAACAGCCGGGTCATCCCGACTTTTTTCGCAATAACGCCAGAGCGCAACATAAACGTAACCCCCTTTTACGATTGCAACTTGATCTCGACGTCCACACCAGCGGCCAGGTCGAGCTTCATCAGCGCGTCCACGGTCTGGGGGGTCGGATCAACGATGTCGAGCAAACGCTTGTGCGTCCGGATCTCAAACTGGTCACGAGATTTCTTGTCCACGTGTGGACCCCGCAAAACAGTGAACTTTTCGATTTTGTTTGGCAACGGAATCGGGCCGCGTACGCTTGCGCCTGTGCGCTTCGCTGTGTTGACAATTTCCTGTGTGGACGTGTCAAGCACCCGGTAGTCAAACGCCTTGAGGCGAATACGGATGTTCTGGCTCTGAGCCATGTGCATATCCCTTATTTGGGATTTTAACGGATTGGAGAGGGACCGCTCATCGACCCGCCTCTTCGCGTCTTAGATCTTCATCACGGCCCTATGCAACGCACAGACCTATCGTGATCTCGGCGCGTATAGGACAGGCCAAGACAAGGAGCAAGCGCTTTATCCGCCTAAATTCTATGGGGTATGCGGCGCAGCCTACCACATGTAGAGATCACACGGCAAAGTTGCATAATTCACAAGGTTTAAAATCTTGATTGCACGAATCTACTGGCATTTTGTTCAAAAATAGCGCAGGACACGCAAGCGACGTTACCACTATCGGCACTCTGCTCCTATGGGCTCAGTCTCTCGATCTTGCTTTGACTTAGCCTCAGCTGCGACATTCCGTGGGCAGTTTTTTAAAATTAGGAGAACGACGATGGCTACTGGCACCGTCAAATGGTTTAATGCAACTAAAGGCTTCGGCTTTATCGCGCCCGATGGCGGCAGCAAAGACGTGTTCGTGCACATCTCTGCCGTTGAGCGTGCCGGCCTGACAGGTCTCGCAGATAACCAAAAAGTGACATTCGACATCGAAGCTGGCCGTGACGGCCGCGAAAGCGCCGCCAACATCGCGTTGGCATAAGCTTTCCGCTCTGTTCCAGAGCGTTCAGTCAATCTATTGTAAAAGGGCGTGGCAGTTGTCGCGCCCTTTTCACATTTTAGCGGTTCAATACTCCCAATCGGACCAAAAGGAGGCCCCGGCCATGAAACACGTACCCAAAGACAAGACGGACGACGCGTTGATCGCCGAATTTTTGGCAAACGGCGGCACCATAAAAAAGGGCAAGACCAAACCCCCAAAAGCGGAGTTGGGCCTCAGCAACAACCAATGGAACAATAAGCTGACGAAAGAAGAGAAAGCAGCGCGCGACGGCAAGTAACACCATCTCGCATAAGGCAATACAAACGCGTCGGTTAAATGGGAACAATCATTAGCCCTATAAAGAGACCGCTGTCCCCTCGCTTTCCTCAGTCAGATCGACATTTCACATACAAAAAGGCCGCGCTGTTATTCACCAGCGCGGCCTTTCTTTTTGTCTGGCGTGGTGCCCCGCCTCAGCGGCGCG
>CBFHKQ010000053.1:0-13409 GCA_965656435.1 uncultured Pseudosulfitobacter sp.
GCCCAGACTTCCATCTCACCAAAGCGCTGGCCCCCGAACTGTGCCTTACCACCCAGCGGCTGCTGCGTGACCAAGCTGTACGGTCCGGTTGAACGGGCGTGAATTTTGTCGTCGACGAGGTGGTGCAGTTTCAGCAGGTACTTGATCCCGACGGTGACAGGACGGGCAAACTGCTCGCCTGTTCGGCCGTCAAAGAGGACCGACTGACCAGAGGTGGAGAAACCCGCACGCTCAAGCGCGTTGTTCACATCCGCCTCTTTGGCACCATCGAAAACAGGCGTAGCGATTGGCACACCGCGGGTCACGTTTCCGGCGGTTTCAAGCAATGCCTCTTCCGACAGACCCTCAAGGCCTTCGGCATAGACATCCTCGCCATAAGCGATTTGCATCGCTTCGCGCACCGGCGTCAAATCACCGGAGCGGCGATATTCCTGCAACGCTTCGTCCACGTTCAGGCCCAGATTGCGCGCAGCCCAGCCCATGTGTGTTTCAAGGATCTGACCGACGTTCATCCGCGACGGCACGCCCAAGGGGTTCAAACAGAAGTCTACTGGCGTCCCATCTGCGAGAAACGGCATGTCTTCCATCGGCACCACTTTGGAGATGACGCCTTTGTTGCCGTGACGGCCCGCCATTTTGTCGCCCGGTTGCAGCTTGCGCTTCACCGCCACAAAGACTTTGACCATTTTCATGACGCCGGGTGGCAGATCGTCGCCGCGGCGGACTTTTTCAACCTTGTCCTCAAAACGGGCATCCAAAGTGCGCTTTTGCACTTCGTATTGCTCGTTCAACGCCTCGACCACTTGCGCGCTCGCTTCGTCTTTCAGGGCAATCTGCCACCATGCTTGACGCGGATAGGCCTCCAGCAGATCGGCATCGACGACGCTGCCCGCTTTGATCCCTTTAGGACCTTTGGCGATCTCTTTACCCAACAGCATGTCACCCAAACGGGCATAGATGTTGCGGTCCAGAATGGTCAGCTCATCGTCGCGGTCACGGGCAAGGCTCTCGACCTCTTCCCGCTCGATTTGCAAAGCACGTTCGTCTTTTTCCACGCCGTGGCGGTTAAACACGCGTACCTCAACGACGGTCCCGAAATCGCCTGGCTTGACGCGCAACGAAGTGTCACGCACGTCGGAGGCCTTCTCACCGAAAATCGCACGGAGCAATTTTTCTTCGGGTGTCATGGGGCTTTCGCCTTTGGGAGTGATTTTACCCACAAGAATGTCGCCCGGCTCTACGTCGGCACCGATATAGACGATGCCCGCTTCGTCCAGATTACGCAGCGCTTCTTCGCCAACGTTCGGGATGTCGCGGGTGATCTCTTCTGGTCCCAATTTCGTGTCGCGCGCGGCCACTTCGAATTCTTCGATGTGGATCGAGGTGAACACGTCATCGCGGCTAACCCGCTCCGAGATCAGGATCGAGTCCTCATAGTTGTAGCCGTTCCAAGGCATAAACGCGACGACCACGTTTTTACCCAAAGCCAATTCGCCCATGTCCGTGGATGGACCATCTGCAATGACTTCGCCTTTGCCGACGGTGTCGCCCACCTTCACCAGCGGACGCTGGTTGATGCAGGTGTTTTGGTTCGACCGCTGGAACTTGCGCATGCGGTAGATGTCCACGCCCGCGTCGCCCAACTCCAGGTCGGAGGTGGCGCGGATCACGATACGGGTCGCATCCACTTGGTCAATGATGCCGGCACGCTTTGCCATGATGGCCGCACCTGAATCGCGGGCCACAACCTCTTCAATCCCGGTGCCGACGAGCGGCGCCTCGGCCTGCAACAGAGGCACAGCCTGACGTTGCATGTTCGAACCCATCAAAGCGCGGTTCGCGTCGTCGTTTTCCAAGAAGGGGATCAACGAGGCCGCAACCGACACCAACTGTTTGGGTGAGACGTCAATCAGGTCCACGTTTTCATTTGGCGACAGTGTATAGTCCCCAGATTTACGCGTAGAGACCAGATCGTTCACGAATTTCATGTTCTCGTCGAGGTTGGCGTTCGCCTGCGCCACGGTGTGACGCATTTCCTCTGTTGCGGACATGTAGTGAACTTCGTCGGTCACGGTACCGTCTTTTACGACACGATAAGGCGTTTCGATAAAGCCGTATTTGTTGACCTTCGCGAAGGTCGCAAGACTGTTGATCAGACCAATGTTTGGCCCTTCCGGCGTCTCAATCGGGCACATCCGGCCATAGTGCGTGGCGTGCACGTCACGCACTTCAAAGCCGGCACGTTCGCGGGTCAAACCACCTGGCCCAAGTGCAGACAAACGACGCTTGTGCGTCACTTCCGACAAGGGGTTGGTTTGGTCCATGAACTGCGACAGCTGCGAAGAGCCGAAGAATTCGCGCACAGCAGCCGCGGCAGGTTTCGCGTTGATCAAGTCCTGCGGCATGACGGTGTCAATCTCAACACTGCTCATCCGCTCTTTGATCGCGCGCTCCATCCGCAACAGACCGACACGGTACTGGTTCTCCATCAACTCACCAACAGAGCGCACGCGACGGTTGCCCAAGTGGTCAATGTCGTCGATGTCACCGCGGCCGTCGCGCAGATCCACCAAGGCCTTGATGCAGGCCACGATGTCTTCGCGGCGCAGCGTACGCTGGGTGTCTTCGGCGTCCAGATCAAGGCGCATGTTCATTTTCACACGGCCAACGGCAGACAGGTCGTAGCGTTCGCTGTCAAAGAACAATGTGTCAAAGAGGTTCGATGCGGCCTCAACGGTGGGTGGCTCGCCCGGGCGCATCACGCGGTAGATGTCCATGAGCGCAGTTTCGCGGTTCATGTTCTTATCCGCCGCCATGGTGTTGCGCATGTATGGGCCGACATTGACGTTATCGATGTCCAGAACGGGGATCTCGGTGATGCCCGCATCGATCAGATCTTTGGCTGTGCCGCCGATCAAATCGCCGTCTTTATCGTATTCCAGCGTCAGCTCATCACCGGCCTCGACATAGATTGCACCAGTTTCTTCGTTGATGATGTCCTTGGCAACGAATTTGCCGACAATATGGTCGAAGGGCACCAACAGCTCGGTTACGGTGCCGGCGTCGATCAACTGTTTCACCGCGCGCGGTGTCACTTTCTTGCCCGCCTCTGCGATCACTTCGCCAGATTTGGCGTCGATCAGATCATAGGTGGGGCGAGTGCTGCGCACACGCTCTGGGAAGAACGGGGTGACCCAACCTTTGTTCTTTTCCAGCTTGTAGGTAACGCTGTTGTAATAGGCGTTCATGATGTCTTCTTGGTCGAGGCCCAAGGAGTACAGCAAAGTCGTCACTGGCAACTTGCGACGGCGGTCAATGCGGGCGAACACGATGTCTTTGGCGTCGAACTCAAAGTCCAACCAGCTGCCGCGGTAGGGGATAATGCGGCAGGCAAAAAGAAGTTTGCCAGAAGAGTGCGTTTTGCCTTTGTCGTGGTCAAAGAACACACCCGGCGATCGGTGCATCTGGCTTACGATGACACGCTCGGTGCCATTCACGATGAAGGTGCCGTTAGGCGTCATCAGAGGCATGTCGCCCATGAACACGTCTTGCTCTTTGATGTCCTTGACGGATTTCGCACCGGTGTCTTCATCGACATCAAACACGATCAGGCGGAGCGTGACTTTCAACGGCGCGCTGTAGGTCATGTCACGCTGTTGGCATTCCTCAACGTCATACTTCGGCTTTTCCAGCTCGTATTTGACGTACTCGAGAACGGATGTTTCGTTAAAGTCTTTGATCGGGAAAACCGATTGGAACACAGCTTGGATGCCGTCGCCATCTGTGGGCACATCGGCATCGCCGGAGTTTAAAAAGAGATCATATGAAGATTTTTGAACCTCGATGAGGTTCGGCATATCCAGCACTTCGCGGATTTTGCCGTAATATTTACGAAGACGTTTCTGGCCAAGGAACGATTGCGCCATGTGAACTGTCACCTTTCAGCTTCTCTGCGAACGCACATGCCGTCGGGCCACGGCAGGCGCACTCATTGAGACGATACGTTTCGGCCAATTCGTGGTGCGCGTCCCACAGCGCACCTCCCGACCATTGAACCGCACCTTAGAAAAGGCTTTCACAGCAAAAGCCCTTGCTAAGACAGGTTAAGCAGGACCAAGGATGCCCCTAGTCCTGCTCTTTTTCTGATGCGTCTCCGACCTGACATGCAGGTGCGGCTCACTTTCCGACAAGGAAAGCAGACGCGCGTCCAGCTTAGGCCAGCTCGATCTCGGCGCCAGCTGCTTCCAGCTTCGCTTTGATGTCTTCGGCTTCTGCTTTGTCGACGCCTTCTTTGAGCTTGCCACCGGCTTCGACCAGGTCTTTGGCTTCTTTCAGGCCGAGACCTGTGATGCCGCGCACCTCTTTGATGACGTTGATTTTGGACGCGCCTGCGTTCTTCAGAACGACGTCAAATTCTGTCTTCTCTTCCTCAGCAGCGCCACCAGCGTCCGCAGGACCCGCCATCATGACAGCGCCGCCAGCAGCGGGCTCGATGCCGTATTCGTCCTTGAGGATTGTTTTCAGTTCTTGTGCTTCCAACAGTGTCAGACCAACAATGTCTTCTGCCAGTTTCTTCAGATCAGCCATGTTCAGCTCTTTCCGTTACGATATGTGTGTTCCAACGTGCGAGGTCACTCACACGCCAGTATGACGTTGCTTTATGCAGCCGCCTTGTCCTCGATTGTGGACAAGATGGAAGCGATGTTGCTTGCAGGTGCGCCAATGGCCCCGGCGATATTCGATGCAGGTGCGCCCAGCATGCCAGCGATTGTCGCGATAAGTTCTTCGCGCGAAGGCATTTTCGACACAGCCGTAACACCGGCCCGGTCCAGAGCGTTATCCCCCATTGCGCCGCCCAAGATCACGAACTTATCGTTTTCTTTGGCGAACTCTTCGGACACCTTGGCCGCAGCCACGGGATCTTCGGAATAGGTGAGAACGGTCATACCCGTCAGGAGTTCACCAATGCTTTCGCATGGCTTTCCATCAAGGGCGATTTTGGCGAGCCTGTTTTTGGCAACACGCACAGCGCTTCCGGCTTCAGCAGCACGGGCGCGCAAATCTTGCATGTTTGCAACTGTCAGACCGGCGTAGTGGGCAACCACAACGACGCCAGAGCTTTCGAAGATTTGGCCGAGTTCCTCGACCACTTTCTCTTTCTGGGCTCTATCCACAGTTTCACTCCAAGTATGGGGTTTCCCCCGGCTCAATCAAGCGGCCCCGAAAGACCGCCACTTAGGTCCGTTTCCGGGACCGAGGCCAAAATCACCCAAAAGGGATCAATTAAATCTCGTTTCCCATCTCAGGAAGGAATTATGCAGCGGATGCCGCACCCTCCGTCTCGGACAGTGACAAGGCCACATGCGTGGCCGTGCCATTCTGCTTGCGCAGAATTCTTATTCGGCGACCGCGTTTTCCACGTCAACCGACACGCCCGGGCCCATGGTAGAGCTAAGCGATACTTTTTTCATATACGTGCCTTTGGCGCCTGTTGGCTTGGCCTTAGCAACCGCGCCCACAAAGGCGCGAATGTTTTCAACCAGCTTGGCCGCGTCAAAAGACGCTTTACCAACACCTGCGTGTACAACACCGGCTTTTTCGGCCTTGAACTGCACTTCGCCGCCTTTTGCTGCTTTCACAGCGTCGGCCACGTCCATGGTCACGGTGCCAACCTTGGGGTTCGGCATCAGGTTCCGCGGACCCAAGACTTTACCCAAACGGCCCACGACAGGCATCATGTCTGGTGTCGCGATGCAGCGATCGAATTCGATCTTGCCGCCTTGCACGATTTCCATCAGGTCCTCAGCGCCCACGATATCAGCACCAGCGGCCTGAGCTTCTTCAGCCTTTGGGCCGCGCGCGAACACAGCGACGCGTACGTCTTTACCTGTGCCATTTGGCAGGCCCACAACGCCGCGGACCATTTGGTCCGCGTGACGTGGATCAACGCCCAAATTCAGGGAGATTTCAATTGTCTCGTCAAACTTTGCTTTCGCGCTTTCTTTGATCAGCGCAACCGCTTCTTCGACCGACAGATTTTCTTTGCCAGCAACAGCGGCACGTGCCGCGACGGTACGTTTTCCAAGCTTTGCCATATTACTTAACCTCGATGCCCATAGAGCGGGCAGAGCCCAGGATGATCTGCATTGCGGCCTCGATGGAGTTCGCATTCAAGTCTTTCATCTTCGCTTCGGCGATCTCGCGCACCTGCTTGGATGTCACGGTGCCAACGGTTTCACGCGATGGTGTCTTCGCACCGGACGTTACCTTGGCTGCTTTTTTCAGGAAGTAAGACGCAGGTGGTGTCTTGATGTCCATGGTAAAGGACTTGTCCTGGAAATAGCTGATCACAGTCGGGCATGGCGCACCAGGCTCCAAATCTGCGGTCTTGGCGTTGAACGCCTTGCAGAATTCCATGATGTTGATTCCGCGCTGACCCAAGGCCGGGCCCACGGGTGGGGATGGGTTAGCTTGCCCAGCGGGCACTTGCAGCTTCATGCTGCCAACGAGTTTCTTGGCCATTGGCCTTCTCCTATGTCATCGGCGGAAAATCCGCCCTACCCAAAGTTGACGCGTCAGCCTCGGTTGGTGAGTGTGGTCCGGTCCGGACGCGCGCGCCCTCGCCTCCCACAAATGAACGGCCCCACTGTGCGCGGCCGACGCCTGCCTTACACCTGTTTGGTGACTTGCAGGAATTCCAGTTCCACGGGCGTTTCACGCCCGAAAATCGACACGGTTACTTTAAGGCGCTGATTTTCATCATCCACCTCTTCGACCATGCCATCGAAATCTTCAAACGGACCGTCGTTCACTTTGACCTTCTCGCCCACTTCAAAGTGGATGAGGGTCCGTGGTGCGGCCTCGCCTTCGCTAACGCGGTTCAGGATTTGATTCACTTCTGCGTCGCGCATCGGCATCGGGCGGCCTTGCGGGCCCAAAAAGCCGGTGACCCGGTTGATCGAATTAATCAGGTGATAGCCACGGTCCGACATTTCCATGTGCACAAGGACATAGCCCGGCATAAAGCGACGCTCGGTCGTGACCTTCTTGCCGCGGCGCACCTCGATGACCTCTTCGGTCGGCACCAAAACCTCGTCAATTTCGGCCTCCAGCTCATGTTCCGCCACGGAGGTCCGGATCTGTTCAGCAATCTTCTTTTCAAAGTTGGAAAGAACGCTGACCGAATACCACCGCATTGCCATAAGTCTGTCTGCCTTTCATAGCACAGCGCAAAAGCGCCGAATTAGTCTTGTTATTCAGAGCCTTGGCGCGGCCCGCCGAATCAAATAATCGGCGCGCAACTCGAATCGCCGCACGCCCATCCTGTGATCAGACCTGCCTGTTACGCGCAAGGCTTCAAAGTTTCAAGGCGTCAACATAGAAATTTAACGAAACGCACAGGGCTGTGATCGCTTATCCGAACATCCCCAGCACGGCCTGAATGCCGCTGCGGATGCCCAAATCGACCAGTGCGAAAAAGACGGCTGTCAGGGCCGCCATGATGAACACCATCACCGTGGTCAGCATAACTTCGCGGCGGGTCGGCCAAACGACTTTGGCCACTTCGGTGCGGACTTGCTGAATGAACTGCAATGGGTTGGTCGTGGCCATATCCGGCTCCTGCAAAGACTGTGTGGACCGCATGTAACGGGACATGCGTTTGAATTCAAGCAGCAGCAGTGCAGATCGCCACCCGCAACATGAACCAACCCGAATGACGGCTGACCGAGCTCAACACTATGCTGTAACGAGAGAATGGCAGGGGCACCAGGGCTCGAACCCGGGACCTACGGTTTTGGAGACCGTCGCTCTACCAACTGAGCTATACCCCTATCGCGCACCCGAATACGCAGCCCGCCGGCTAAGATCAAGGGGCTTTGACCCATCATCTCGAACTTCTGCGCTTTAGGCCGCAGTGCGCGCCGATTGATATGAGGGACTTTGCACAACACCTTGATCAAAGAGCTGCGCAATTTCCGTATCCGGCAGGCCAACTACATCACCAAGGATTTCTTCGGTGTTCAGACCCAAGGTGGGCGCTGGCTCTGGCGCGCGGCGCGGATGGGCAGAGAATTGCACAGGGCTGCCCGGCACGGGAAACTGTCCAAGACCGGGCTGGTCCAGCGCGGTAAACATCGGGTTATCGGGGCTAAGGTCCGGATCCTCGCGCAGCGCTTGGGCCGTTGTCCGGAACTCAGACCATGTGAGGCCCGCGGCGTTGAACTCTTCGGCAAAGGCAGAGACAGCGCGCAACGCGAACCACGGCGCAAGGACCGCGGTAATCTCGTGACGGTGCTGCCACCGCGCGCCTTCATTGCGCAGATCAACGCCAAGGCGTTGCGCCAAAGCATCCATCTGGTTTTCAGTTCCCGTGACGCGCACCAAGCCTTGCCACTGACGGTCCGTCAAACCGATGACCATCACCCGCCGCCCATCTGCGCAAATAAAATCCTGACCGTAGGCCCCATAAAGCCCGTTGCCGGCTTTGCCACGCTCTTCGGTGTTGAGCGCAGCATCCCCGATCATCCCCAAATGACCGACCGCGGCGGCGGCCACGTCCTTCAGGGCTAATTCAACGTCCTGTCCGATACCGTGACGCAACCGCTGGCGCTCTGCCGCCAGAAGGGCCGAGACGCAGAGGTTACCTGCCACCAAATCCCACGCCGGCAGCGCCGACGCGACCGGTGCATCAGTGCCCTCAGGCCCCGTGATGTCCGGAATGCCCAAGGCGGGGTTCACCGTGTAATCCACTTGCGGGCGACCGCGACGATCCCCGGTCAGCGTGACCATAATCAGATCTCTGCGATATTGTGAGAGCGTCTCGTAATCCATCCAGCCGCGCACCCGCAGATTGGTCAGAAACAGCCCCGCATCGGGCCCGGGGGCAGTGATGACTTGGGTGATCAACTCGCGGCCACGTGGGCTTTTCATGTCAACAGCAATAGATTTCTTGCCCTTGTTCATGCCGGACCAAAATAGGCTTTGCCCAGATGGCGCGATGGGCCAGCGTCCGGCGTCTAGCCCGCCGCAGATGCGGTCAAAGCGGATGACCTCGGCGCCCATTTGCGCGAGGGTCATGCCAGCGAGGGGAACGGCCACGAAGGCCGATCCTTCGACAACGCGCATGCCCGCTAAAATGCCAGATGCTGTCATTGCGTGCCCTCCCAGATCGCATTTGCTTGCATGCCTTGATGGCCCTCGGCCCCAGCGAACAGGGCAAGGCCACCCACTTCGGGCACTGCGGAAATATCGAGATCAGTGCCAACAAACAGGGGATGCACACCGCGGAACTGAAAATGATCCGGCACCCGCCCCATCCGCGCCACCGCGGCTTTCATCAAAAGCGTCGCTTGCAACGGCCCGTGCACAACGAGGCCAGGATAATGTTCAACCTCGCGTGTATAGGCCGCGTCATAATGAATCCTATGCGCATTGAACGTCAGCGCAGAATAGCGAAACAGCAAGGTTTCCGACATCGCCACCCGCTGTGAGAAGAGCGGCTCAGACGGCATCGCCTGTTTCGGCGGCGGGCGGAATTGGTCTGGGATCTCTAGATAGACGATGTCTTGCCGCTCCGAGATTGCGAGGCCGCGCTCCCCGTAGATGGCATGGTCCAACGTAACAAAAACCATCGGCCCGCTGCGGCCTTCTTTCTCTGTGACGTTACGGATGGAGGTGCGCCGCTCTAATGGCTCTCCCACATGCAGGGGCGCGCCGAACCGCAACGCGCCACCGACCCACATCCTGCGCTGCAATCGCACAGGCGGCAAAAGACCACCGCCACCGGGATGACCGTCTGCGCCCAACTCCGTCTGATGCACATCTGGCGGAAAGGCGCACCAATGCGCAAGCGCCGGTATCGGATCACCCAGCTTTGGCGCAGACGCGCGCGCATCGCCCAGCGTGGCATGGAATGCCACCGCCGCCTCCCGTGATACGGCACCCGCCTCCGCCACAACCCGGCCCTCCCAGGCCTTAAGGTTCATCTGGTCCATGTACAGCCTCCCTAGTCTTTCATTCAAACTTGGCCGGAAAGGGATAATAATCAAGTAATTTTAATGATTTAACAGAATGCCGCTGTATACAAATGCATAATGCTGCATTTGCACCTTCAATTGGAAGCGCGTGTTTTCAACGCGATGACCTGCTGGATGCTGCACCCGCGGCGAGACGCATTTTTTTGCAGTACTCATGAAAGGTTGGACCGAAAACGCCGGCCAAAAACAGAAAAAGGGCTTCATGCCGCCCCTCCCGCGGATACAAAAAGGCCGCGCTGTTATTCACCAGCGCGGCCTTTCTTTTTGTCTGGCGTGGTGCCCCGCCTCAGCGGCGCGGCACCGGATCGCTACGCGTCGACCCGATTACTCGGTGATCTTCGCAACAACGCCCGCGCCAACCGTGCGGCCGCCTTCGCGGATCGCAAAGCGCAGGCCCTGCTCCATCGCGATCGGTGCGATCAGCTCAACGCCGAACGACACGTTGTCGCCGGGCATAACCATCTCAGTGCCTTCAGCCAGCTGAACCGTGCCTGTCACGTCCGTTGTCCGGAAGTAGAACTGTGGGCGGTAGTTCGCGAAGAACGGCGTGTGACGGCCACCCTCATCTTTGGTCAGGATGTAGGCTTCCGCCTCAAACTTCGTGTGCGGTGTCACCGAGCTTGGCTTACACAGAACCTGACCGCGCTCAACGCCTTCACGGTCGATGCCGCGCAGCAACGCGCCGATGTTGTCGCCCGCTTCACCGCGGTCCAGCAACTTGCGGAACATTTCAACGCCTGTGCAGGTCGTTGTTTGCGTGTCGCGGATGCCCACGATTTCGATGCTGTCGCCCACGTTGATCACGCCGCGCTCAACACGACCGGTCACAACTGTACCACGGCCGGAGATCGAGAACACGTCCTCAACTGGCATCAGGAACGGCTGGTCTACAGCGCGCTCTGGCGTGGGGATATAGCTGTCAACGGCTTCCATCAGCTTTTTGATCGACTCTTCGCCGATCTCTGGCGTCTTGCCTTCCATCGCGGCCAGCGCCGAACCGGGGATGATTGGGATGTCGTCGCCTGGGTAGTCGTAGGAGCTCAGCAATTCGCGGATTTCCATCTCAACGAGTTCCAACAGCTCTTCGTCGTCCACTTGGTCAACTTTGTTCATGTAGACAACCATGTGCGGGATGCCAACCTGGCGGCCCAGCAGGATGTGCTCGCGCGTCTGTGGCATGGGGCCGTCAGCTGCGTTCACAACCAAGATCGCGCCGTCCATCTGCGCCGCACCGGTGATCATGTTCTTAACGTAGTCCGCGTGGCCGGGGCAGTCGACGTGCGCGTAGTGGCGTGTCTCTGTCTCGTACTCAACGTGTGCCGTCGAGATCGTAATGCCGCGGGCTTTCTCTTCGGGCGCGCCGTCAATCTGGTCATACGCGCGGAAGTCGCCAAAATACTTTGTGATCGCCGCCGTCAGCGTCGTCTTACCGTGGTCAACGTGACCAATCGTGCCGATGTTCACGTGCGGCTTATTACGTTCAAACTTTTCCTTAGCCATGATGGCGCCCTTTGTATTTTGGGGGCCGCGCGACCAATTCACGCAAACCCAGATGTGTTCTGCGCGCCACCTATTGCGGATGGCAGGGAAAATCAAGCGGTGATGGTGTCTTTGCCCAGCGAAGAGAGCCGCGATATGAGGGCGCGTGAAGCTCCCTGATCTGCTAGAGCGGTGTCAGCCCGCTGCGCGCTACGACACCCGCGTCAGGCGCGGTTTGCGGAAGACCCTGACTTGGTGCCTCCGGCGCGGGATTTTCAGGCGCAAGTCCTTCGGGCGTAAACCAACCCTCTTCTAACATTTGCTTGCGTAAATAGCGCTCAATCGCTTTGGCTGCGTTCTGGCTGAGCTGGGTCAATTGTTCCTCCGCGCTCAGCGTGTAACCGGATCCGACAATCGCCCCGGTGCCAAAGCTTTCTAGAACTGTGATTGTCTGCGGGCTTGCGTTCAATTTGGTGCCTTTGGCGTCGTCCCAGACGGTCAGGTTGATGATCAACGCTGATTTCGGCGCCAACACCAACGGGATGCCCGGAGCAGCGAGGACATAGCCTTCGACCGACATGCCAAAGTGATAGTTTCGTGCGCCACTATACCGGCCAAATCGCGCATCAGCTGCCTTCGTCAGGGCATCGACCAATTCCGCCTCTGTTGCGTCGCGGCTAAACGGACCTTTTTGGGCTTTGGGAGCAACGGCGATATTGTGCACGAGGTTAAAATCCCCCAGCGGTACCGGCGCGTCGTCCAGATCCGCCGTGCTGCTGCACCCGGCCACACAGAGCAGCACCACCAGCATCTTCGCCATAAACCGCATCGTCGTATGTCCCACCCGTGCGCCCAAAATTCATTGCTCCTGCACTTCCGAAGTACCGGATGCCGGAACAAGGCGCAATTGCCACCGGGCATCGCAGGCTTATATCTGCCGCAGCGCAAGGAGAATGGCATGTCCCACGGCGAACACCCAACCCTACGTCCGCAAGACCCAAACATCACCCTGCCCGTTCGGGTGCCTTTGGTAACAGAACCCTGGGGCATTTTGAAAAGCCTGCAAATGGCGCGCAAGAACGTCCTCTCGATCATCCCCGAGATCGCAACACGTCAACCGATGGTCTCCGGCAAAACGGGCAAACGCTGGCATATGGTCATGGACCCAGACGCAATCCGCGAGATGTTGCTCGACCGGTTGGACCAATACCCCAAATCCGAAGTGACCAAGAACCTACTGAAGCCCGCCATTGGCGACTCGCTTTTTATCGCAGAGGGCGCGCATTGGCGTTGGCAACGGCGCACCGCCGCGCCTGTCTTTTCGCACCGGAACGTCACCGCTCTGGCCCCCATCATGTCCGCCGCGGCGGAGCGGGCGGCGGCCCGCATCGCAGATGCCGGACCAAGGGCCGTCAACCTGCTCGATGAAATGGTTACCACCACCTTCGACGTGATCGCAGATGTTACCTTTTCGGGTGGCGAAGCCTTTGACCGCGACGCCGTGCACCGGGCGATTGACGACTATATTTCAGAAGCGGGGAAAATATCCCTTTTTGACATTTTAGGCGCGCCGGATTGGGTGCCGCGGCCGGGGCGGGTGATGTCGGGCAAAGCCCTCAAGGAAATGAAAACCGTCGCAGACGAGGCGATCGATGATCGCGCCGCGCGTGGCACTTCTGCGGTGCCGGACCTGCTCGATCTGCTGCTGGCCGGTGAAGACCCCAAGACGGGGCGCACCATGACCACAGCGGAACTGCGCGACAACCTACTCACATTCCTTGTGGCGGGGCATGAAACGACGGCGCTGACCCTCGCGTGGTCGATGTATTTGGTAGCTTTCGACCAAGACGTGCAAGACCGCGCCCGCGCGGAGGCCCAAGCCGTGCTGGGCCA
>CBFHKQ010000054.1:0-6777 GCA_965656435.1 uncultured Pseudosulfitobacter sp.
TATCAATATATTGGGTTATCCACAGACTTGCCCCCAAGAGGATCAGTTTTCGACCATTCTGGAACTCGAGTCACTCGGAATCAGCCCAACCTCTGGGAATCATTTCCTGCGTAGACGCGTCGATTAGATCCCATGGACACCACAACGCGAAGCGCCAACAGAAACACGATCGCAGCCATATAAATGATCGGCGTCAATTGAATGCCCTTCACCAGCCACACATAATGCAGCCCGCCCAGCAGAACCGCTGCATAGGTTAGATTGTGCAGGCGACGCCACGCGATCGGGCCCATGCGGCGCACCGACCAATTGTTAGATGTCATCGCCAGTGGGACCAGCGCCAAGAAACCCACCATCCCCAAGGTCACGTAGGGACGCTTTACAATGTCGTCCCAAACCTGTGCCCAGATCTGAACATCTAGGAACAGCCACACTAGAAGGTGGAGGAGGACGTAAGCAAATGCACTCACGCCAATGGCCCGGCGAAAGCGGATCAGGTTCACGCGCAGGTGCCTCTGTATCGGCGTTATCGCGAGCCCGACGATCAGTAACTGTAGCGCGGTCTTGCCCAGCTTATGTTCCAGCGCCTTCACGGGATCACGGCCCAACCCATCGCCGACCACCAGCACGACCAACCAAAAGAGCGGAAATGCACACAACATGTAGACCGCCCAAACAGGGACGCGGCGCAAGCCTTTGTTGACAGCATCAACCGAGACAATCATGGCTCACCTCGATTTTCTCTGACCCATACCCAAGACACTTCAGAAGAACTTGCGCAGGTTCATACCGTCATACAGGGCAGCAACCTCTTCTTGGTATCCATTGAACATGAGCGTGGGTTGGCGCCGAGCGAAAAGACCACCGCCCACCTGGCGCTCTGTGGCTTGTGACCACCGCGGGTGCGACACCTCCGGGTTTACGTTACTATAAAAGCCATACTCCCGCGGATTGGCCCGGTTCCAACTGGTGGGTGGTTCTTGGTCCGTCAATGTGATCCGAACAACAGATTTGATCGACTTAAACCCGTATTTCCATGGAACAACCAATCGCAATGGCGCGCCGTTCTGATTGGGGATGTCCTTCCCGTATATGCCCGTGGCCATAATCGTCAGCGGATGTAGTGCCTCGTCGAGGCGCAACCCCTCAACATAGGGCCACTCCAACACCGGATAGCGAAGCCCCGGCATTTCATCAGGACGCATCACCGTTTCAAAGGCCACATAGCGCGCGCTGGGTTGCACACCGGCTATATTCAGCAAATCTGCAAGCTCGAACCCATTCCACGGGATGACCATCGACCATGCTTCGACACAGCGAAAACGATAGATCCGCTCCTCGATCGTCATCTTCGCCATGATATCCGCGAAGTCATATTGGCCGGGACGATCCACTAGCCCATTGATCTGGACGGACCACGGCGAAGTGGTCAGGTCCTTAGCGTATTTAACTGGATCATCTTTACCGGTCCCGAACTCGTAAAAATTATTGTACTGCGTGATATCTTCCCACGGGTTGGGCTCTAACGCCTCCTGCGCAGCACTTTGTTGTGCAATACCCGCAAGGCCAACGCCCGCCATACCAGCCAAAAGGTGTCGTCGGTTCAAAAAGACGGCTTCGGGTGTTACGTCCACGTCGCGCAGTTTATTTTTCCAACGATAAGCCATGCGTACTCTCCCTGCGTTCATGTGTTGCCCCCTATAGTTAGGGAGCAATTCCTAGAGTGCGCGTATTTTCACGCGAAGTTTGATCATTGTAACAAACGTGTCTGAGGCGCGCAGCATCACGAAAAAGCGAGCATATGCAGCGACAGTATTACGTTGCCGTGATCAGGCCGCTTTGTGGTGAACTGCGGGGTGCACACCCCCGTATCCGGTACATGCCTCCCAAAACGGGCGGCCATTTTACTCTGGATTGGAGAAATTTATGTTTCGTAACACTTTGCTCGCCGCCGCTGCTGCGGCCACCGTTGCCACTTCCGCCTTTGCAGGCATGAAAGAGGACATCGTAGATACCGCAGCATCCGCAGGCCAATTTGGCACCCTGCTCGCAGCCGCCACTGCCGCAGGTTTGGTTGATACCTTGAAGGGTGACGGCCCGTTGACCGTGTTTGCCCCCACTGACGCTGCTTTTGCCGCGCTGCCAGAGGGCACTGTAGAAAACCTGTTGAAGCCAGAAAACTTGGACCAACTGACAGCGATCCTGACATATCACGTCGTGCCAGGTAAAATCATGTCAACGGACCTGACCGATGACGCAATGGTCGCGACGGTAAACGGGGCAAAGGTGCTGATCGATCTAGACAACGGCCCAATGGTTGATGGCGCAAAAATCATGACCGCGGATGTCGAAGCGACAAACGGCGTGATCCACATCATCGACGCGGTCATACTGCCGGGCGTAGACAGCTAAGGCCTGAGGCGTTTAAATCTGGGCGGCGGGATTTCCGCCGCCCAGATCATTATCAATGAAGCACCGCATCATCCGGCTTGGGCCGCTGGGTTGTGCTTATCCGGTCCCCGATGATGAGACCTTCGGGACCTGCTCGCACTGCAACTGTATCGCCATCCCGCACATCGCCAGCCAGCAGCATCTCTGCCAACGGGTTCTGCAAAGCATTTTGCAACACACGCTTCAGAGGCCGCGCGCCAAACACCGGATCATAGCCTTCGTCCGCAAGCCATGTCTGCGCATCCGCATCAAGATACAGCGTAATCTTGCGACCCGCCAGCCTGCGCAGCAGACGCGCCATTTGAATGTCGACGATCCCGTCCATATCAGCGCGCTTGAGCCTGTCGAAAATGATCGTCTCGTCTAAACGGTTTAGGAACTCCGGCCGGAAATGTGCGCGCACTGCATCCATGACATCGCGTTTAGCATCCCCGGCGTCCGCGCCCTCGGGCAATCGGCTGAGCGCCTGAGCGCCAAGGTTGGAGGTCAAAATAATCAGCGTTTGCTTAAAATCGACCGTCCGCCCTTGCCCGTCGGTTAACATACCATCGTCAAGAACTTGGAGCAGAACGTTAAACACATCTGGGTGCGCTTTTTCCACCTCATCGAACAGCACAACTTGATAGGGTCTGCGCCGTACCGCTTCGGTCAGAACTCCGCCCTCGTCATATCCCACATATCCGGGCGGCGCCCCGATCAAACGCGCGACGCTGTGCTTTTCCATGAACTCCGACATATCGACCCGCACCATCGCGGCATCATCGTCAAACATAAATTCGGCCACTGCTTTGGTTAGCTCAGTCTTTCCCACGCCCGTTGGCCCGAGAAACAAGAACGACCCCAGAGGGCGGTTTTCATCATTCAGGCCCGCCCGCGCCCGACGCACCGCATTGGACACAGCGCGTACCGCGCTGTCTTGGCCGATGACGCGCGCGTGTAGCTGGTCTTCCATGCGCAGCAGCTTATCGCGTTCTCCTTCCAGCATCTTGGAGGTCGGGATGCCAGTCCACCGCTCCACGACGCTCGCGATCTGTTCAGGCCGAACCGTATCAGCGACCTCCAGCTGGCCCTCTGCGGCATCCAACTCTGCCAACTGACGCTCCAAATCCGGGATCACACCGTAAGACAGCTCACCTGCCCGGGCGAGGTTGCCGGCGCGCTTGGCGATGTCCAACTCGGCTCGTGCACGGTCCAACTGTTCCTTCAGTCCCGTCGCCGAAGCGATTGCATCGCGGCCCGTCTGCCACTGCGCCGTCATTTCCGCGCTACGCTGCTGTAACTCGGCCAAATCCTTTTCTAGCGTCGCAAGGCGGTCTACGCTCGCGGCATCATCCTCTGCACGCAGGGCTTCTGCCTCAATCTGCGATTGTAGGATTTGACGATCAAGCGCATCAAGCGCTTCCGGTTTGCTATCGACCTCCATCCGCAACCGGCTCGCAGCCTCGTCCACAAGGTCAATCGCCTTATCGGGCAAAAAGCGGTCGGTGATATAACGGTAACTGAGGGTCGAAGCCGCAACCAGCGCACTGTCTGACACCCGCACCCCGTGATGCATTTCGTATTTTTCCTTGATGCCGCGCAGGATACTTATGGTGTCCTCGACGGTCGGCTCTTGCACCATGACAGGCTGGAACCGCCGCGCGAGGGCTGCGTCTTTTTCAACGTATTTGCGGTATTCATCCAATGTCGTCGCACCAACGCAGTGCAGCTCGCCCCGCGCCAAAGCTGGCTTAATCAGGTTCGCCGCATCCATAGCGCCATCGCTTTTCCCCGCACCTACCAACGTGTGCATCTCGTCGATGAACAAAATGACCTGGCCTGCAGCTTCCATCACTTCGGTGAGGACCGCCTTCAAACGCTCTTCGAATTCGCCGCGGTATTTCGCACCAGCAATCAGCGCGCCCATATCCAATGACAAAAGCCGCTTGTTGCGCAGACTTTCGGGCACATCGCGGTTGATGATCCGCAGCGCGAGGCCTTCGGCAATCGCCGTTTTGCCGACGCCCGGCTCGCCAATCAAAACCGGATTATTCTTTGTCCGGCGGCTCAGTACCTGCATCGTGCGGCGGATCTCTTCATCTCGGCCAATGATCGGATCGATCTTGCCTTGCTCAGCCCGCTCCGTCAGGTCTGCCGCATATTTCTTGAGCGCATCATAACCGTCTTCGGCGCTCGCAGTATCCGCTGTGCGCCCCTTACGGATATCATTGATCGCAGAGTTCAGCGCCTGCGCTGTGACTTTACCTGTATCCAGCGCATCCTTAGCGGCGGATTTCACCATGCAAAGTGCCATTAGAATTCGCTCGGCCGGAACAAAGCTATCGCCGGCTTTTTTGGCCAAAGCCTCCGCCTCGGCCAAGACGCGAGCAGCGGAATTGTCGAGGTACACTTGCCCAGTATCGCCCGTCACTTTCGCGATCTTGGCCAGGCTTAGGCGCAGCGATCGGACCACCTGCGCCGGATGGCCGCCTGCGCGCGCGATTAGATTACTGGCAAGCCCTTGCTCGTCATCCATTAATGCGTGGAGCAGGTGCTCCGGGGTCAACCGTTGATGGTTTTCCCGTGTGGCAATTGTTTGGGCGGCTTGCACAAAACCGCGCGACCGCTCCGTGAACTTACTCAAGTCCATGGTTTTCTCCTTTGTCAAAGCGCCCATGTCCCCGACGCCTAACATGCAGCACGCCTTAGGGGTTTTGAGCCTCTCCGAATAAGATGGTGGCCCATTCAAAACCTTTCAAGCGCGCCGTATGCAACCAGCAGATAACACCCTCTTGCGCGTGCCGATGGTTTCAGGCGACATCGCCCCGAACCACACAAGAGCAAAGCGCCATCATGATCGACTGGATTGTATTTATTCCGACCTGTTTTGTGCTGAACCTTGCATTTGGCCCTAACAATTTGCTGGCCATGACCCACGGTGCTCAAACCGGCGTGGGTTTCGCCCTACGCGCTTCCGTCGGCCGGCTTTTGGCCTTTGCGCCCATGATCGCCATCAGCGCGCTGGGATTGGGCGTGATCCTGACAACCTCAGCGCTTATTTTTAACGCCGTAAAAATTATTGGTGCGGCCTATCTGATTTGGCTGGGCATATCCCTTTGGCGCAAGGCAGGCGAAGCAACAGACGCCCACGTCACCCTGAGCAAAGCCACTGCTACATCAGCCTTTCGAGCAGAACTGTTCAGTGCGTTGACCAATCCGAAGGCCATTTTGATCTTTGCCGCCTTTTTCCCGCAGTTTGCCGACATCACCGCCTATTGGACCAGTTATGCGATGTTGGGAGCGGCGTTCCTCGCGCTCGAGGTGATGGCGGTGCTGGCCTATGCCGTGGCAGGCCGCTTCGCGATCGGGCTGACAGGCCAGCGCATCTCACTTATGCAGCGTACGTCGGGTGCCACGATGTGCCTGTTCGGGGCGCTTCTGTTGCTCAGCCCCGCACCAAAAGGCGGGTAACACCCTATCGCTTTGCGTGAATTGCCCCTAAAGAGGCGCAAATTCGACGCAAGGAGCCACACGATGACCTATTCCGCCCCGTCTGATCGTTTGATCGTTGCCATGGATGTGCCCAATGCGCTCGCCGGCCTCAGACTGGCCGGGCAATTGGGCGATGCTGTCAGCTTTTATAAAATCGGCTTGGGCATGTTGACCGGCGGTGGCTTGGCCCTCGCGAATGAGCTGAAATCCGAACATGGCAAGCGTATTTTCTTGGATATGAAGCTCTTTGACATTGGGGCGACAGTTGAAGCGGCAGTGCGTGGGCTCGCGCAATTCGATCTGGATTTCCTCACCGTCCACGGTGATCCGCACGTGGTTGCCGCCGCCAAAGAAGGCGCCGCGGGCAGCGATTTGAAAATTCTTGCCGTGACAGTTTTGACCTCTCTGGACCGCGCTGATCTGGATGCCTGCTTGATCCAACCGGGCGATATCCACGAGATCGTGGAAACCCGCGCCGCGCGGGCATTAGAGGCAGGTGCCGATGGCGTAATTGCATCGCCGCAAGAGGCTGCCCGCATCCGCGCCTTACCAGAAGCCGCAGGCCGTCTAATCGTCACACCGGGTGTGCGGCCAAGCGGGGCAGACCTTGGCGATCAAAAGCGCGTGGCGACACCCGTCCGCGCCATCGCCGATGGCGCAAACCACATCGTTGTGGGGCGACCAATTTGGCAAGCAAAAGACCCCGCAGCAGCCGCGCGCGCAATCTTGGCGGAGCTTGATTCAGCAGACTGAGCGCTATGCAAAACGCTAAGTTTTGAGACAATGTTACGCGCTGCAACACGATCTAGCGATGGTGTGGAATACCATATTCGTCCGTTGGGTCTTTTTCTGATA
>CBFHKQ010000054.1:6787-13296 GCA_965656435.1 uncultured Pseudosulfitobacter sp.
TTGACATAGGTGATACTCCCGGCGCGCTGGTTCTTCCTGCGGCGCGCCACCTCCCCCCGCACGCTGCGGGGGGCCTTCTGCCAGTTCAGTTTCAGTGAACAACCGCGGAGATTTAGAGCAACACCGCGACCCAAAACAACGTTTTCTTTCACATGCGTTCAGGGTAGCCTACGCATGTTCCAACAGACGTTTTGGCCCATGCCCGCTCTTTGTCGCGATTGCCTTACCGAATTTGACCATGGCACCCCGCGCTGTGCGCAGTGTGGCAGCCCGCGAATGATATCTCATGCCGAATTACGCAGCCTTAGCATCGCACATATGGATTGCGATGCTTTCTATGCTTCGGTTGAAAAGCGCGACGATCCCAGCCTTGAGGGTAAGCCGGTCATTATCGGCGGCGGCAGGCGCGGGGTCGTCTCAACCGCCTGCTATATCGCGCGCATCCGCGGTGTGCGTTCCGCCATGCCGATGTTTCAAGCCCTCAAGCTTTGCCCCGATGCTGTTATCGTTCGGCCCCAAATGGAAGCCTATGCCGAGGCGTCCCGCGCCATCCGCGCAATGATGGAAGACCTTACCCCCGCCATCCAGCCTCTTTCGCTGGACGAAGCGTTCATGGACCTCACAGGCACCGAACGCCTGCATGGCGCGCCGCCCGCGGTGATGCTGGCACGCCTGATCAAACGTATGCGCGACGAGGTCGGACTTACCGGCTCAATTGGACTGAGCCACAACAAATTCCTCGCCAAAATCGCCTCGGACCTGGATAAACCAAATGGGTTTTCCATCATCGGAAAAGCCGAGACCGCCACCTTTCTGCACGATAAACCGGTGCGCATGATTTGGGGGGTGGGCCAAGCCGGCCAAGCCACCCTCGACAAAGCTGGCATTCGTACATTTTCAGATCTACTCCGCTGGGAAAAACAGGATTTGATCGCGCGGTTCGGCTCGATGGGCAACAGGCTCTACCACCTTGCACAGGGCGAAGACGACCGCAGCGTGAGCGCGCATGAGCCCGTCAAATCGATCTCGAATGAGACGACATTTTCAGAAGACACCGCCGATCCTGAGCTGCTGGACGGTCACCTTTGGCGCATGGCCGAAAAAGTCAGCGCCCGCGCAAAGGCAAAAGAACTCGCAGGCCGCGTGGTTGTCCTGAAGCTCAAGCGCGCGAACCACAGCAGCCTCAGCAGGCGCATAACTCTACATGCGCCGACGCAGCTGGCCGATACAATCTATCGCACGGCCCGCCAGATGTTCGAACAGGTCGGGCGCGAAGGGCCATACCGGCTGCTGGGATGTGGTATATCAGATCTTGTGACAGCCTCCGCGGCTGATGACGCGCCTGATTTGCTGGATCCCGATGCAGGCCGCCGCCAAGAGGCAGAAAAAGCCATAGATGCCATCCGCGCCCGATTTGGACCCGATGCAATCCTAAAAGGGCGCGCGCTACGCTAGGGTTCGACCTATTCCGCCGCCAGCGGTATCTGGCCCTGACCTATCTGCGCAATCTCCGCGATCACGGCCGCAAGTCTGCTTTTTACATCCTGAAATTCCGCATTTGGCACAACGCGCGCCTCATCCATGTAAATCGAGCGGTCAATTTCCACCTGAATGGCGTGTTGCCCGCGCGACGGTCGCCCGTAGGCTTGGGTAATATAAGCCCCTGCAAAAGGCGTGTTGCGCGCGACGACAAAACCTGCGGCTGCAAAGGCAGCCTCCACCTTGTCCACCACATTACCGCGCGCGGCTGCGCCGAAACGATCCCCGAGGACAACGTCAGGACGGCGCGCACCGGCACGCGCGACATGATCCATCGCTTCATGCGGCATCGAATGACAATCGATAAGCACAGCCTGCCCATGAGTTTTATGGGCATGGGCAAGAAGGCCCGCCAGAATTTTATGATAGGGCCGCCAATACCGCTCGATCCGACGCTCGGCCTCTGACAGGCTTATCTTGCCACGGTAGATTGAACGGCCATTGGCCACAACGCGCGGGATCACCCCCAAACCAGAAGCGATACGGGGATTATGCCCCTGCGGGCGGATCCCTTCAACCAAGGCTGGGTCCAACTCATCTGCGGCTCGGTTCAAATCCACAAACGCGCGCGGCGCGCCCGCTTTTAGGAACCACGCCCCAAACAGCGGCGCACATTCAAACAGCTGGTCCACGAAGGCATCCTCAGACGACCGAATGGAATGCGCATCTAAAACCGTTGTATGCAAAAACGACGCCGGATAGTCGCACCCGCTATGTGGCGACGCGAAAACAACGCAGGATAAGTCCCGCTGGGGTTGCAACACTTCATAGGCTAATCTGGGCATGCAAGCTCCTTCTGACCAATGATATAGCGCATGACAGACATTCGCCAAAACCCCTCTTGATCCCGCCCGCGACTCCTTTTATACGCCCCTCTACCGGCGCGTGATCTCGCGCCCCTTTTTTCTTGGGGCAACGGGTTTTGTGAAGGTAACAGTGGGCGATTAGCTCAGCGGTAGAGCACTTCGTTGACATCGAAGGGGTCACAAGTTCGATCCTTGTATCGCCCACCATCTAATTCATTGTTCGAGCAGATGCTCGGGCACCCGTAACCCCGGCGCTGCTTGCCGCCACGAACAAGAGGAAGAAGCGCCATGAAAGTTCGCAACTCGCTCCGCTCGCTCAAAAACCGGCACCGTGATTGCCGCGTTGTGCGTCGCAAAGGCCGCGTTTACGTGATCAATAAAACGCAACGCCGGTTCAAAGCCCGCCAGGGTTAAACCGCTGCAAATGCTGAATTAGGGCCGTCCCATAGGGGCGGCCTTTTTCGTTGCGCCCTTCTGTTTTTCCGGTTGGATTCCGCGCCAGAGAAGCACCCGGCAAGACACGCCATTCCATTATGTCTGAACGGTTGACGTTTATCAGCATTTCCCATGTGATGTGGTTGCAGCCATCACAGGACGCTCGCCGCCCATGTCCACATCTTCCCCAGCCACAAACCCGCTTAAAGGGGCGCTGCTTGCCTTGGCTGCGTTCGCGACGTTTTCAGCACATGACGTCCTGATCAAACAACTCAGCACGACCTACACTGCCTTTCAGATCGTCTTTTTCACCTCGCTTTTTGCGATGCCTGTGTTGACGCTGGTGCTAATCCAAGACCCCCGGCCCGACACCTTGCGCCCGCGGCACCCCTATTGGATGGCCGTGCGCAGTGTCGCAAGCGTCGCTGCCGGACTGTGCGCATTCTACGCCATCGGTGAGCTACCACTCGCGCAGGTCTATGCGTTCATCTTTACCGCACCGCTGCTGATTACCCTTCTGGCCATCCCGATCCTGGGCGAGACGGTACGTTTGCGCCGCGGCATCGCCGTTGGCGTGGGGCTGATCGGCGTTTTGGTTGTGCTGCAACCGGGCACAGCGCCGCTGACTTGGGGCCATATCGCGGCGCTATGCTCCGCTTTTGCCGGCGCGATGGTATCCATCATCGTCCGCAAAATCGGCAAGGAAGAACGCAGTGTGCTCATGATCCTCTACCCCATGATGGCCAATCTAGCCTTCACCGCCGCGATGATGCCCTTTGTGTATGTCCCGGTCAGTCTCGTGGATTTGGGCATCTTGGCGCTAGATTCCATGCTGGTCCTCGCTGCAATGGGCCTGTTGGTAGGCGCCTACCTGCGCGCCGATGCCGTCGTCATGGCCCCAATGCAGTATAGCCAGATGATCTGGGCCACCATTTTTGGTATTTTTATTTTCAACGAAAGTCCCGGCGTGATGACCTATGTGGGCACCGCAATCATCGCAGCATCGGGGCTTTATATTCTAAAACGCGAGGCCTCTGGCAGCTCCAACACCACACCCGTGATGCAGACCCGCACCCGGATTGGCCATGCCGCCGCGCTGCGCGTGGGGTATTTTCTGCGCAAACACAAATAGGCCTCCGGGCACTGTCAGCCTTGCACAACAACTCCGGTGGCATAGGTTAGGGTCAATGAAACGCGTGAGGATAATCCCATGACTGATACCTATACCCCCCCTGAAGTTTGGACATGGGATAGCCAATCCGGCGGAAAGTTCGCCAACATCAACCGACCCATCGCGGGTGCCACACGTGAGGCCGAATTGCCGCGCGGCAAACACCCCCTGCAATTGCACAGCCTCGCAACACCCAACGGCGTTAAGGTCACCGTAATGTTGGAAGAGCTGCTGGCGCTCGGGCACAGCGGTGCCGAATATGACGCCTATCTCATCAACATCGGCGAAGGCGACCAATTCGGCTCTGGCTTTGTCGACATTAACCCGAACTCAAAAATTCCAGCACTGATGGATCATTCCGGTGAAACGCCTGTACGGGTGTTTGAAAGTGGCGCGATCCTGTTCCACTTGGCCGAGAAATTTAACGCCTTCCTGCCTGAAAGCGGACCCGAGCGGGCAGAAGTAATGAACTGGCTGATGTGGCAAATGGGCAGCGCGCCTTACTTAGGCGGCGGTTTTGGCCATTTCTACGCCTATGCGCCTGAGAAATGGGAATACCCAATCAATCGCTTTGCGATGGAAACCAAGCGCCAGCTCGATGTGCTGGACCGACAACTGGCCGACCATGATTTTGTCGCGGGCGAGAACTATACAATCGCCGATATGGCCATCTGGCCATGGTACGGGCAACTGGTGCTTGGTCGTCTTTATAGCGCGGCAACGTTCCTGGATGTTGAAAGCTATGAGCACGTCATGGCTTGGGCCAAGAAAATTGACGCGCGCCCCGCGGTGCAGCGTGGACGCATGGTCAACCGCGCGTTTGGCGATCCTGCGTCGCAGCTGCGCGAGCGGCACGATGCCTCTGATTTTGACACCCAAACTTGGGATAAAATCGGCGACGATACGTAACGCTCCTGCGCCGATCGACCCATTATCGTTGGGGCGCTATCCTGAGCGCCCCACCTGCCGGCAGATTAAGATCACCGGTAAAAGACCAACTGCCACAATCACAAGGCTGGGCACCGCAGCCCCATTCAAGCGCTCGTCACTGGCAAGCCGGTAGGCCTGCACCGCAAGCGTGTCGTAATTGAAGGGTCGCATGATCAATGTGGCCGGCAGTTCTTTCATCACATCGACAAAAACGATCAGCGCCGCCGTCAGCAGGCTTGGCGTGAGAATGGGCAAATGAACTCGCCGCAGCGTGGTCATCGGCCCCTGGCCCAAACTTCGGCTCGCAGCATCCATATTGGCATGCACAAGGGTTTGCCCACCCTCATAAGCCCCCAACGCAGCCGCCAAAAACCGCACCAAATAAGCGAAGATCAGCAGCCAAATGGAGCCTGTAATCAAAAGCCCCGTACGGATGTCAAATTGTGTGCGCATCCAAGCATCCAAAGCATTATCAAAGGCCGCAAATGGCACGATTAGACCAACGGCAATCACGCCCCCAGGTACCGCATAACCGAGCCGTGCGGCATATCCGGCTGCAAAGGACAGCCGTCCCGGCGACATGCGCATGTAAAACCCGAGCACAACCGCAGCAGCAACGGTGACGCCGGCTGCAATGCTCGCCAACATCAACGAGTTTCGCAAAAAGCCCAAATAGCGCGCGCTGGTTAAATCCTGTCCTGAATTAAACCCCATGCTGAGCAAAATAATGATAGGTAAAACAGCACCCAAGACAACAGGGATCCCGCAGCCGATCATCGCCATGACTGCGCGCGTTCCATGCAACTCCAAACGCGCCGGCCCGTCGCCGCCCCGCGCAGGATCATGGTATTTGGCGCGCCCCCGCTGGACCCGTTCCAACATCGCAAGCAGCAGCGCAAAACTCAGCAAACACAACGCCAGTTGCGCAGCACCAACCCTGTCGCCCAAAGAAAACCAACTGGTGTAGATCCCAGTCGCAAAGGTTTGCACGCCAAAATAGGCAACCGTTCCAAAGTCGGCGATTGTCTCCATCACGGCCAGCAAAACGCCCGCCGCAATCGCAGGTCGCGCAAGCGGCAGGCTCACCCTGAAAAACGCGCCCCAAAAAGAGCTGCCCAATGCGCGCGCGGCCAAGAATGTCGTGCCCGATTGCTGCAAAAACGACGCGCGGGCCAGCAGGTACACGTAAGGATAAAGAACCAGAACGAGCATCATCGCAGCGCCGCCAAGACTGCGGATTTCCGGAAACCAATAATCGCGCGGCCCCCAGCCCATCACAGCGCGCAGTGATGCTTGCACGATCCCCGGATGGTCGAGCACATTCGTATAGGCATAGGCCAACACGTAGGCCGGAAAGGCCAGCGGCAGAACAAGGGCGATTTCAAACAGGCGCACGCCTGGAAAACGGGTCATCGTGACCAACCATGCGGCTCCAACGCCGATGCAAAAGGTCCCCACGCTCACCAGAATAACCAACGCCAATGTGGTTGCGGCATAGCGCGCCAGTACGGTTTGCATCAAATGCGCCACAGTTTCTACGCCGCCGCCAAAAGCAGCGATGGCTACAGCCAACATGGGCAAAAGACACAACGACGCCGCCATCAACGCGCCCGCAGCCAAGGCGCGGG
>CBFHKQ010000055.1:0-13296 GCA_965656435.1 uncultured Pseudosulfitobacter sp.
TGGCCATGTCGGGCGGCGGATCAGCAGCACCTGAAACAGAAACGATCGCCGGCACCGCCTTTTTGGCGCAGGTGCTGAGCGGTGTCAGCGGCAAAGACCTGCCCGCGCTGATTGATGCGCACAAAGAACGGATGGGGTCGGGTGCAGTGTTGCTCATCGCTGATGCGGACGGCAAGGTTGCCGTAGCAGCCGGTGTCAGCACCGATAAAACCGATGCTGTCAGCGCGGTGGACATCGTCAAGGCGGCGGTTGCCGCAATGGACGGCAAAGGCGGTGGGGGCCGTCCGGATATGGCGCAGGGCGGCGCCAAAGACATCAGCAAGTCCGACGCAGCCATTGCGGCCGCGCGTGCCGTGATTGGAGGATAAGATGGGCGCACTTTGGATTGCACATGTGACGGTAACCGACGAGGAAGCTTATAAAAAATATGCAGTGGGCGCGACAGAAGCGATTGCCGCGCATGGTGGCACATTCATCGCGCGCGGCGGGCGTTTTGTGCAGCTTGAGGGCAAAGAGCGTCCGCGCAATGTCGTTGCTCGCTTCCCGGATGTAGAGACGGCGGAGCGTTGCTATCATTCTGCGGCCTACCAAGCCGCGCTTGAACATGCGCGGGGCGCGTCAGAACGTGAGTTGTTGATCGTCGAGACCACGGAATAAGTACGTCGCAGTCCCAAAACAAAAAAGCTCCGAAGGGTGATCCTTCGGAGCTTTTTTATTTTTATATGACGCCTTTAGGAGGCCTTCGCCATCCGCTTACGCTCATGCGGATCGAGGTAGCGTTTACGCAGACGAATGGCATTTGGCGTGACCTCCACCAACTCATCATCGTCGATATAGGCAATCGCTTCTTCGAGGGACAAGGTCATTGGCGTGGTCAACCGCACGGCTTCGTCGGTGCCGGAGGCGCGCACGTTCGTGAGCTTTTTGCCCTTCAGGGGGTTAACTTCCAGATCGTTTTCGCGGCTGTGCTCACCGATGATCATGCCAGTGTAGACATCCGCTTGGGCGCCGATCATCATCTTGCCGCGCTCTTCGAGGTTCCACAGCGCGAAAGCCACCGAAGTGCCATTTTCCATAGAGATTAGGACACCCGCGCGACGGCCCGGGATTTTGCCCTTATGCGGTGCCCAGCTGTGGAACACCCGGTTGATGACGCCTGTGCCGCGCGTGTCGGTCAGGAATTCACCATGGTAGCCGATCAAACCACGCGAAGGAACGTGGGCCACAATGCGCGTTTTGCCGGCCCCTGCGGGTTTCATTTCAACCAGCTCACCTTTGCGCGCGCCGGTGATCTTTTCGATCACGGCACCGGAATATTCGTCGTCCACGTCGATGGTGGCTTCTTCGATGGGCTCGTGGCGCGCACCGTCGATATCCTGGAACAGCACTTGTGGGCGCGAGATTGACAGCTCAAAGCCTTCGCGGCGCATGTTTTCGATCAAAACGCCCATCTGCAATTCGCCGCGGCCGGCAACCTCAAAGGCTTCGCCACCGGGGGTGTCGCTGATCTTGATGGCTACGTTGCTTTCGGCTTCTTTCATCAGGCGGTCGCGGATGACGCGCGATTGCACCTTCTTGCCATCGCGACCGGCCAGTGGGCTGTCGTTGATGCCGAAGGTCACGGTAATGGTGGGTGGATCGATCGGCTGTGCAGGGATCGCGTCGGTGACGGATTGATCGGCGAGCGTGTCCGCAACGGTTGCCTTTGTCATGCCCGCGATGGAGACGATGTCCCCGGCCTCAGCGAGGTCGATAGCGGTCTGCTCCAACCCGCGGAAAGCGAGGATTTTGGTGCAGCGGAAGTTTTCAATCAAGGTGCCGTCGCGCGACATTGCCTTGATCGTTTGGCCCGCTTTCAAAGTGCCGGATTCAACACGTCCTGTCAGCAAACGGCCCAAGAAGGGATCACCGCCAAGCGTCGTGGCCAGCATCGTAAAGGGCGCCTCGGCCTGTGCGATCTGCGCAGGTGCGGGCACGTGTTCGAGGATCAAGTCAAAGAGTGCATCAAGGCCGTCACGCTTGCCATCCAATTCGAAATCCGCCCAACCGGCGCGGCCCGAGGCATACATGGAGGGGAAATCCAACTGTTCGTCGTTGGCATCGAGGCTGGCAAAGAGGTCAAAGCATTCATCGAGCGCGCGATCTGGCTCGCCGTCGGGCTTGTCGACTTTGTTGACCACAACGATGGGGCGCAGGCCTAGTTTTAACGCTTTAGACGTCACAAATTTCGTTTGCGGCATCGGCCCTTCGGCAGCGTCCACCAGAAGGACGACACCGTCCACCATCGACAGGATCCGCTCCACCTCGCCGCCGAAATCGGCGTGGCCGGGAGTGTCCACGATGTTGATCCGTGTCCCTTTCCATTCGACGGATGTTGGCTTGGCAAAAATTGTAATGCCCCGCTCACGCTCAAGGTCGTTGCTGTCCATGGCCCGTTCTGTCGTGGCTTGGTTTTCGCGGTAGGTGCCGGATTGTTTCAGCAGTTCGTCCACCAGCGTTGTTTTGCCGTGGTCAACGTGGGCGATGATCGCAATATTGCGCAGGTCCATATGTCTTGCCTTTGTCTGGAGTTGCCGCGCGCATACCCCGCGCTGCGCAGCAATACTAGGGGCTAATGTGTCGCTGTGCGGGAAAAGACCTGAATGACCACGATGCCTGCGATAATTAGCGCCAAGCCCAGCAATGCAGGCCAATCGAGGCGTTGGCCGAAGACGACAAAACCAATGCAGGCGATCATTACGACGCCCAATCCGGACCAGAGCGCATAGACCACGCCCACCGGCATGTATTTCAGCGTCAGCCCCAGAAAATAGAATGCGCCAGCGTAGGCCACGATGACAATGAGCGAGGGGATCAGCCGCGTCCATTGCGCGGAGGCTTGCAGCGCGCTGGTTCCCACCGTTTCCAGGGCGACGGCAATAATGAGGTAAATATAATGGACAGGCATGGCCGCTCCGCAGGTTGTTTGTGCCACTATAGGCCGCAAATTCTGCGCGAGGATAGCGTTTGCAGAATAGGGTCCTATTGAAGATGCGCGCCCGGGAATAGTCCGCGCCACGCAGGCGACGCGGACCGGTCCGTATACTTTAGCCTTTGAGCGCCTTGTTCAGGTTGTCATCGACCTTTTCCAGAAAGCCCATCGTTGTCAGCCATTTCTGATCAGGCCCGACGAGTAGCGCGAGGTCTTTGGTCATCCAGCCGCTCTCCACGGTTTGCACCACGACCCGCTCCAACGTTTCTGCAAAATGGGTGAGGGGGGCATTGCCGTCGAGTTTGGCACGGTGCTTGAGCCCACCGGTCCAAGCATAGATCGAGGCCACAGAGTTGGTCGAGGTTTCCTCGCCTTTCTGGTGCTGACGGTAGTGGCGGGTGACCGTGCCGTGTGCGGCTTCTGCCTCGACCGTTTTTCCATCGGGCGTCATCAAAACCGACGTCATCAGCCCGAGCGAGCCAAAGCCTTGTGCCACCGTGTCGGATTGCACGTCGCCGTCATAGTTCTTGCAGGCCCAGACATAGCCGCCGTTCCATTTCATCGCGCAAGCCACCATGTCGTCGATCAAGCGGTGCTCATAGGTTATGCCTGCGGCTTTGAATTTGTCTTCGAATTCCGTCTCATAGATGTGCTGAAACAGCTCGAGGAACCGGCCATCATATTGTTTCAGAATAGTGTTTTTTGTGGAGAGATATACAGGCCAGCCAAGGTTCAGACCGTAGTTGAGCGAGGCGCGCGCAAAATCGATAATGGATTTGTCGAGGTTGTACATGCCCATCACGACGCCCGCGTCGGGCGCGTCAAACATCTCGTGCTCGATCTCGGTGCCGTCTTCGCCCACGAATTTCAGGGTCAATTTGCCCTTTCCCGGGAATTTGAAATCTGTGGCACGGTATTGGTCGCCAAACGCGTGGCGGCCCACCACGATGGGTTTGGTCCAGCCCGGGACAAGGCGGGGGACGTTCTTGCAGATGATCGGCTGGCGGAAAATCACGCCACCCAAGATGTTGCGGATCGTCCCGTTTGGGCTGCGCCACATTTTCTTGAGGCCGAATTCTTCGACGCGAGCCTCATCGGGTGTGATCGTCGCGCATTTGACCGCGACACCCACTTCTTTAGTCTTTTCCGCAGCGTCGATGGTGATCTGGTCCGACGTCTCATCGCGCGCGGTGATGCCCAGGTCGTAATAGAGCAAATCGACGTCCAAATAGGGCTGGATCAGCTTTTTCTTGATGAAATCCCAAATGATGTGGGTCATTTCATCGCCGTCCATCTCAACGATGGGGTTGTCGACCTTAATCTTTGTCATGGGGAATGTCCTTTTATGTCGGTGGCTTTGCCTTGGGCGCTCTCTAACGCAGATGGGGCCGTGCGCATAGGCTTGTATGCAGTGGTATACAAATAATTTTAGCAGTTTGATGACAACGCTCGCGAATTACACCAGCGGAACGAACATCGAGTGTTAAATTTTAAGATTTCGTTGGCCTAAACAGCGCGCATTCGCTCAGACGTTTGGGCCACTTTGCGTATGATGCTCTTTGAGTTTGCGCATTAGAAATGCGCGGCCCTGCGCCTCGGCCATGCGGGTGCGGACAGCGGTCATGAACGCCTCTTCGAGGGTTTGGGACGAGGCGCCAAGCACCTCGCCCAATTGGATAAACAGTCGGTCATCTCCCGTTTTTTCCTGCACCGCGATGCAGTCTTCGGCCAGCTTGTGGGCCAGTTGGGTGATGGTCGGATCACTCATCAGCGCGAGTTTTCGGTCAGCCGGCGCTTCACGTAATCGGTTGTGTGGTCAATCAACGTGTCGGCGTGCGGGTCCTCAAAAAAGTGACCGGCTCCTTCGATTTCCGTGTGGGTGATGGTGATGCCTTTTTGCTCGTGCAGCTTGCCGACCAGCGATGTTGTATCGGCGGGCGGGGCCACGCGATCTGCTGTGCCATTGATCACAAGGCCAGAGGAGGGGCAGGGCGCCAAGAATGAAAAGTCGTACATGTTGGCGGGCGGCGAGACGGAGATGAACCCCGTAATCTCAGGCCGGCGCATCAACAGCTGCATGCCGATCCACGCGCCGAAAGAGAAACCAGCAACCCAGCAATGCTTAGAGTTGTTGTTCATCGATTGCAGGTAATCGAGCGCGGAGGCGGCGTCTGACAGCTCGCCAATGCCTTGGTCATATTCACCTTGGCTCCGGCCCACACCGCGGAAATTGAACCGCAGCACGGTAAAGCCCATGTTATAAAAAGCATAATGCAGGCGGTGCACGACCTTGTGGTTCATCGTGCCGCCGAACTGCGGGTGCGGGTGCAAAACGATGGCGATGGGGGCGTCGCGCTCTTTTTGGGGGTGATAGCGGCCTTCAAGGCGGCCTTCGGGTCCGGGAAAGATGACCTCGGGCATGGGTATCCTAAACTTATGCGTCTTTTGAGGCGGCGCTTTTGTTGACGTAGTAGCGCGGCGTCTTTAGAACGGTTCTAATTGCTGTTGTGTCGCGCGGATGCGCAGGCTGTAGGCGGTGTAGGCGCTTGCAGCGCTGTCGTCAATTATCGACTTGCGGGTGGGTTTGGCGTAATCGCTGGCGACGAAACGGTAGCGCGTCAATTAGGGCGCATGGATTTGAGGACGTTGGCGTGAAGCTTTCGACAAAGGGGCGCTATGCGATGGTGGCGCTGTCTGACATTGCGTTGCAGCCTGCGGGCACTTTGGTCAGCTTGGGCGATATCTCCGAGCGACAGTCGATTTCATTGCCCTATCTGGAACAGCTTTTTGTGAAACTGCGCCGGGCCGATCTGGTGGCTTCGGTGCGGGGGCCGGGAGGCGGTTACCGCCTCGCGCGGCCCGCCTCCGAAATTCGGGTGGTCGACGTGTTGGCCGCGGTGGATGAAACAGTGGACGCGATGCACAAAGGCGCTGGCGCCTCTGGGGGCGCGTCGGGAAGCCGGGCGCAGTCCTTAACCAACCGGTTGTGGGAGGGGCTATCGGCGCATGTGTATGTGTTTTTGCATCAAACGCGCCTGTCTGATGTCATTTCAAACGAATTGGCCCCCTGTCCGGCGGTGCCGAACCTGTTTGCGGTGGTTGACGATGGCTAAGCCAGACGCGCTGCGCAAGTTCAGGGGGCATTCCACATGAGCCGCGTGTACCTCGATTACAACGCCACAACGCCGTTGTCCGCAGAGGCGAGGGCCGCCATGCAGGACGCCATGGATGTGGTTGGTAACCCGTCCTCTGTGCATGCAGAGGGCCGCGCCGCCAAGATGCTGGTAGAGCGGGCCCGCGTTCAAGTTGCAACACTGGTGGGCTGCAACCCCACTCAGGTGATCTTTACCGGTTCAGCCACTGAGGCTGCGGCGTTGGCTGTGGCGCAAAAGGCGCGGCATGGTGGTGCGTTTCATGCGTTGCCGACCGAACATGATTGTTTCTTGGCTTGGGATGAGGGCGATGCAGCCTCCGGCGGGTTGGTTGCGCGGTCTGCGGCGAACAGTGAGACGGGCGTCATTGCGGGCGTGCAAACCGGCGCAAATGTGGTCTGTGACATCACGCAGATGGCGGGCAAGATGCAGATCGAGCTGCTGGAGGATGCGCGCCCGGCCTATATGGTTCTGTCGGCGCACAAGCTGGGTGGTCCCAAGGGCGTCGGCGCGCTGATCAATTTCACCTCCGAAGATCCAGAGGCGATCCTGCGCGGCGGAGGCCAAGAGATGGGCCGCCGCTCGGGCACAGAGAATGTGATCGGCATCGCAGGATTTGGTGCCGCAGCGGAGGCAGCCCATCAAATGGTCGCACACAGTGCGTGGACACGGGTTGCGGAACTTAGAAATATTCTAGAAAACGCTCTTGAGGCTGCGTCAAACAAGACTATTTTTGTCGGGAAAGAATCCCCACGCCTGCCCAATACGTCGTGCCTCATCACGCCGGGCTGGAAGGGGGAAACGCAGGTCATGCAAATGGACCTTGCTGGCTTTGCCATATCGGCGGGATCTGCCTGCTCTAGTGGTAAAGTGCGCGCCAGCAAAGTGTTGCTGGCGATGGGATATAACGCCGCTGAG
Organism: uncultured Pseudosulfitobacter sp.; assembly: GCA_965656435.1. Classification (GTDB taxonomy): domain Bacteria; phylum Pseudomonadota; class Alphaproteobacteria; order Rhodobacterales; family Rhodobacteraceae; genus Pseudosulfitobacter. The sequence continues at coordinate 7,042 of CBFHKQ010000055.1, forward strand.
GCGGCCTGCGCGGTGCGGGTCTCCCTTGGGCTAGAGACAACAGAGGACGCGGTCCTGCGCTTTGCGGCAGCATGGGCCGAGAGGTTCGAAAAACACACGATGCGCGCGGCTTGACCGGCAAATTGGCGAGAGGGAAGTCTGATATGGACAATGCGACAGGTGATTTGACCGTCAAAGACGGTGTCGATCAGGAAACCGTGGACGCGGTGCGCGAAGTCGGTGGCACGTATAAATACGGCTGGGAAACCGAGATCGAGATGGACTATGCCCCCAAGGGGTTAAACACGGATATCGTGCGCCTGATCTCGTCCAAGAATAACGAGCCGGAATGGATGCTGGAATGGCGCCTCGCAGCCTATGAGCGTTGGCTTCAGAAAGAAGAGCCAACGTGGGCGATGGTCGATTACCCTGAAATCGATTTTCAAGACCAGTACTATTATGCGCGCCCTAAAAGCATGGAGGTCAAGCCGAAGTCGTTGGATGAGGTCGACCCAAAGCTGCTGGCAACCTATGAAAAGCTGGGCATTCCGCTGAAAGAACAAATGATCCTTGCTGGAGTTGAAGGCGCTGAAGAATTAACAGATGCACCGCGCAAAGTGGCGGTTGATGCGGTTTTCGATTCCGTTTCCGTGGGCACCACGTTTCAGGCGGAGTTGAAAAAGGCGGGTGTGATCTTCTGCTCCATCTCTGAGGCGATCCAGGAATACCCAGAGTTGGTCAAGAAATACCTCGGCTCGGTCGTGCCAGTGTCTGACAACTACTATGCGACGCTGAATTCGGCTGTCTTTTCCGATGGCTCGTTTGTTTATGTGCCGCCGGGCGTACGCTGCCCGATGGAGCTGAGCACCTATTTCCGGATCAATGCGGAAAACACCGGCCAATTTGAGCGGACGTTGATCATCGCCGACAAGGGATCTTACGTGTCCTACCTTGAGGGATGCACAGCGCCAGCGCGCGACATTGCGCAGCTCCATGCAGCGGTTGTTGAGATTGTCATCGAAGAAGACGCTGAAGTGAAATACTCCACCGTTCAAAACTGGTACCCCGGTGATGAAGAGGGCAAAGGCGGGATCTACAACTTTGTGACCAAGCGCGCGGATTGCCGTGGCGACCGTGCCAAGGTCATGTGGACGCAAGTGGAAACCGGATCCGCCGTGACGTGGAAATACCCCTCATGCATCCTGCGCGGCGATGACAGCCAGGGCGAATTTTACTCCATCGCCATTGCAAACAACATGCAGCAGGCGGACACCGGCACCAAGATGATCCACCTCGGCAAGCGCACCAAGTCGCGCATCGTCTCTAAGGGGATTTCAGCCGGCAAGGCGCAAAACACCTATCGTGGTTTGGTGTCGATGCACCCTAAGGCCAAAGAATCGCGCAACTATACGCAGTGCGACAGCCTGTTGATTGGCGATAAATGCGGTGCACATACGGTGCCCTATATTGAGGTCAAGAACAACTCCAGCCGGGTGGAGCATGAGGCGACGACCTCCAAGGTGGATGACGACCAGCTTTTTTATTGCCGATCGCGCGGGATGGACGAAGAAGAGGCTGTGGCCTTGGTTGTGAACGGTTTCTGCAAGGACGTGTTGCAGGCCTTGCCCATGGAATTTGCGATGGAAGCACAACAGCTTGTGGCGATCTCCCTTGAAGGATCAGTAGGCTAATCGCGCCACCGCCTGCGTGGCCCCTATGGGCCGCCACACATATATTTCGGGGCACAGCCCCCTAAACGAGAAAGACAAGACATGTTGAAGATTACCGACCTGCACGTGCAGCTGGAAGAAGAGGACAAGCAAATCCTCAAAGGTGTAAACCTCGAAGTGGAAGCGGGCAAAGTACACGCAATCATGGGGCCAAACGGGTCGGGTAAATCGACATTGTCCTACGTCTTGTCGGGCCGCGATGGCTACGAGGTGACGCAAGGCAGCGCGCATTTGGGCGAGGATGATTTGCTGGATCTCGACCCCGAAGCACGCGCGGCGGCGGGCCTGTTTCTGGCGTTCCAATACCCCGTTGAGATCCCAGGTGTCGGCAACATGACTTTCTTGCGCACCGCAGTGAACGCCCAGCGTAAAGCGCGCGGCGAAGAAGAAATGAGCGCGGCGGACTTCCTCAAGGCTGTTCGTGCCAAGGCGGCTGAGCTGAAAATCAACGCGGACATGCTCAAGCGGCCTGTTAATGTCGGTTTTTCCGGCGGAGAGAAGAAGCGTAACGAAATCCTGCAAATGGCGATGTTGGAGCCCAAGATGTGCATCTTGGACGAGACGGACTCAGGCCTGGACGTGGATGCGATGAAATTGGTTGCCGAAGGCGTTAACGCGCTGCGCACGGAAGGGCGCGGGTTCCTCGTTATTACTCACTACCAGCGTCTGCTGGACCACATCAAACCGGATGTTGTGCACATCATGGCAAACGGGCGCATCGTGAAAACGGGCGGTCCGGAGTTGGCGCTAGAGGTTGAAAACAACGGCTATGCCGACATTTTGGCAGAGGTGGCATAATGAGCGCACCAGCACAGGCGGCCCCCGCATCAGACGCGCGGTTGGATGCCCTTGTCGTGCCAACGACGGGCTGGTCTGCCGCTGCGCGCGCGGATGCTCTGACGCGGGTGAAGGCGATGGGTTTGCCACAGCGGCGCGATGAATATTGGAAGTTCACGCGGCCCGACACGCTGACCGTGGCGGAGGCTTTGCCAGCGGCATTGTACCCCACCGAAGACGCCCCTGTTTTCGAGGCGATTGACCGTTTACAGATCGTTTTCGTAGACGGTGTGTTCGATGCCGACGCGTCGGATGATCTAAGCCTTTCGGGCGTTACAATTGATCGTTTGGCGGCGGCGGACAGCGACATCCATTGGGCGCAGTCTGTGCACGGCACCCTCGAGAAAGCAGGCCAGCAGCCTGTGGCGCGCCCGCTTGCAGCGCTGACCACTGCCGCGGCAGCGGATGGGGTATTGTTGCATGTCACTGGCGCCGCAGCGCGACCCATCAACATTATCTACCGCCGTTCCGATGCGGGCGCGGACGCAATGTTGCACCATGTGGTCAAGCTGGATGCCGGGGCGTCTCTAACGCTGTTGGAAACGGGTCCGGGCGCTGCACGTCTAAATACGGTGATGGAAGTAGACGTGGCAGATGGTGCTGCTTTTCATCATGTACGCACGCAAGGACGCGACCCAGAGCGGCGCGCGGCCACGCATATCTTTGCCAAGTTGGGCAGTGAAAGCCAATTCAAGAGCTTCACGCTGACTGCCAACGGTCGCATGACGCGCAACGAATGTGTGATTACCATGACGGGCGACGATGCGCACGCCACAGTGGCAGGTGCCTGCGTTGGGGACGGTGATTTCCACCACGATGACACGGTGTTCGTTACCCACGACGCGGTGAACTGCGAAAGCCGTCAGGTTTTCAAAAAGGTGCTGCGCAATGGCGCAACGGGCGTTTTCCAGGGCAAGATTTTGGTCAAAGAAGGTGCACAAAAAACTGACGGCTATCAGATTAGCCAGAGCTTGTTGTTGGACGACGATAGTCAGTTCTTGGCAAAGCCAGAGTTGGAAATCTATGCCGACGACGTGGCCTGCTCACACGGCTCCACATCGGGTGCGATTGACGAAGAGGGGCTGTTCTATCTGCGCTCGCGCGGTGTGCCTGCGGCGGAGGCGACTGACCTGTTGACGCTCGCGTTCCTCGCGGAAGCCTTAGACGAAATCGAGGATGAAGCCCTGCGCGACAGCATCCAAGAGCGGATGGCTGCCTGGTTGGAGCGGCACCGCAGCTGATGGCTGTTTCCAGCAATATCGTGGCGACCTACCGCGGTCCCGGCGCCGTTGTGTCCCGTTTGATCGGGCAGGGCGCGCGCGAAGACCGCGCCCTTGCTTATGTCATGGCGGGTTGTTTCATCGTCTTCGTCGCACAACTGCCGCGCCTGGCGCGTCAAGCGCATCTGGATGGTGTGGAGCTGAATATGTTGTTGGGTGGTGCACTGCTGGGATGGCTGTGTATTGCGCCTTTGATGTTGTATACGCTGGCGCTGTTGGCGCGCTTGATTGCGCGTATTCTGGGCGGCCAAGGCAGCGGTTTTGGTGCGCGGATCGCACTTTTTTGGGCGCTTCTGGCGGCAAGCCCTGTTCTTCTCCTGCACGGTCTGGTGGCTGGCTTTATCGGCCCTGGCCCGGCACATAGCCTGGTTGGCGCGCTGTGGTTGGCGCTGTTTGTTTGGTTTTGGCTGGCAGGAAGCCTCGCGCATGAAAGGCAGTCGCAATGATTGCACAGATTGATTGGCCGGGCCTTGTTCTGCGGTCGCTTCAGGCACCGCGTGAGGCGGCACGCCAGATTATTGATTGGCGCATTCCGCCTCAGGCCATTTGGATGTCGTTGGTTCTGGTATGCACATTAAATGCGCTGCTGGCGGGGGTAACGGAGCTGCTCTTTCCGACGCCATTTGCGCTGCCTGGCATGATGCAAAGCCCGATTGGCATGGTCGGTATCCTCGCAGTTGGGCTTATCGCGATGGTCTATGCGCTCTTTTGGGTGGGCCGATCGCTTGGCGCTGAAGGCCGGCTCGAGGATGTGGCAGCGGCGTTGGCCTGGTTGCAAGGGCTGCGAGTTCTCGCGCAGGCGATCTTGCTGGTCCTGACGATTTTGTCGCCGGCAGTGGCTGGGCTTTTTGCCTTCGCCGTGATGATTTTTGGCATTTGGCTCACGTTGAATTTTGTGGCCGAAGCGTTGCAGTTCACTTCGCTGCTGCAAGCGGCAGGCGTTCTGTTTGCCGTAGTGGTTGGGCTGGCGATTGGCCTGATGGTAGTGTTGACCGTGACTGGTCTTGGGGTTTGGGGGCTTGCGCCGAATGTATGATGTAGAAGCGGTCCGCCGCGATTTCCCGATCCTATCGCGTGAGGTAAACGGTAAGCCACTGGTTTACCTAGACAATGGCGCCTCCGCGCAAAAGCCGCAGGTTGTGATCGATGCGGTGCAAACCGCTTACAGTCACGAGTACGCAAACGTCCACCGCGGGCTGCACTATCTCAGTAATCTGGCAACAGATCAGTACGAAGGCGTGCGCCAGAAGATCGCGACGTTCTTGAATGCTGCGTCCGAGGATCACATCATTTTCAATTCAGGCACCACCGAGGGGATCAATATGGTCGCTTATGGCTGGGCCATGCCACGGCTTGAAGCAGGTGATGAAATTATCCTAAGCGTGATGGAGCATCACGCAAACATTGTGCCCTGGCATTTTCTGCGCGAGCGACAGGGCATCGTCATCAAATGGGTCGATGTGGATGCGCAAGGCGCACTCGACCCGGAGGCCGTCCTGGCCGCCATCACGCGACGCACCAAATTGATCGCGGTGACACATATGTCCAACGTGTTGGGCACGCGGGTTGACGTCAAGGCGATCTGCGCGGGCGCCCATGCGCAGGGTGTGGCTGTCTTGGTCGATGGCTCGCAAGCGGCGGTGCACATGCCTGTGGATGTGCAGGACATTGGTGCGGATTTCTATGCGATTACGGGGCATAAGCTTTATGGTCCGTCAGGCTCTGGTGCGATTTATGTAAACCCTGACCGGATGGCCGAAATGCGCCCGTTCTTGGGTGGCGGTGACATGATCCGCGAGGTCAGCAAGGACGCTGTAAGCTATAATGACGGCCCGATGCGGTTCGAGGCGGGCACACCCGGCATCGTGCAAATGATCGGCCTTGGCGTGGCGCTCGACTATATGATGCGCCACGGCATGGAGGCGATCGCAGCGCATGAGGGCCATTTGCGTGATTATGCTGTGTCCCGGCTGGGTGGGCTGAACTGGCTGAACCTGCAAGGAACGACGGCCGACAAAGGGGCGATCTTTAGCTTTACCATAGACGGCGCGGCCCACGCGCATGATATTTCGACGATTTTGGATAAAAAAGGTGTCGCCGTCCGCGCGGGACAGCATTGCACAGGGCCTTTGATGGAGCATCTGGGTCTCACGGCCAGCTGCCGCGCGTCTTTTGGCATGTATAACACCAAACAAGAGGTGGATGTGCTGGTCGATGCGCTCGAACTTGCGCATGACCTTTTCGATGGATAGTCGAGTGTGGCCTTGCCACATTCCAGTGGCGTTGCGGCAATAAACATTTGCAGCCCGTGGCTGGCCTGTCTATACGAACCGTGTGGACCATTAGCTCAGCTGGATAGAGCGCTGCCCTCCGAAGGCAGAGGCCAGAGGTTCGAATCCTCTATGGTCCGCCACCAAATCCCATCACTT
>CBFHKQ010000056.1:0-12705 GCA_965656435.1 uncultured Pseudosulfitobacter sp.
CATGTCTGCGCTGATGTAGATTTCCCAACCCAACTCGCCGACATATGTCACCCGGTGCACGCGAGCCAGCGCCATACCGATTTCGATTTCTTGCGCCGTACCAAATGGGTTTACCGCGTTGGAAAAATCAGCGGGCGAGACCTTTTGCATCAAATGGCGCGCATTAGGGCCCATCACCGCCAGCACTCCTTCGCCCGCGGTCACATCCGTCAGAACAACGTTGAAGCCGTCCTGATGCCGGCGCATCCAGGTTTGATCCGCAAGGCGCGTCGCCGCCGGTGTAACCACCAAATAGGCTGTTTCAGAGAGCCGCGTGATGGTCACGTCCGCCTCAATCCCGCCGCGTTTATTCAAGAATTGAGAATAGACAATTTTGCCGACCGGGACGTCATATTGTCCCCCAGCGATGTGGTTCAAAAATGCGCACGCATCCGGGCCTTCGACGCGAATTTTACCAAAGGACGACATGTCATAGATGCCGACATTTTCGCGCACTGCCCGGTGTTCCGCCGCGACATTATCGAAGAAGTTTTGGCGCGCCCAGCTGTATTCATAAGCTGGGGTCTGGCCCGCGGTGGCAAACCAGTTGGCACGCTCCCATCCCGCCAGCTCGCCCATGACTGCGCCTTGGGACAAAAGCTGTTGATGAAAAGGCGTGCGCCGCACCCCGCGCGAGGTGGCCTTTTGCCGGAAAGGAAAGTGGTCGGCGTAAAGCAACCCGAGCGTTTCGGATGCCCGTTCGGCCAGATAGGTTTTGTTGCCCTGAAAAGGCTGCATGCGCGCAATGTCCACATCGCCCAGATCAAAGGGTTTGTCGCCTTCGTCCATCCACTGCGCCAGCGCCATACCAGCACCGCCCGCCGATTGGATGCCGATAGAATTGAACCCGGCCGCGACCCAGACATTATCCATCTCTGGCGCCAGCCCAAGGTGATAGGCGTCATCCGGCGTAAAGCTTTCTGGCCCATTGAAGAACGTATGGATCCCCGCATCGGCTAGCATCGGCATCCGGTTTACCGCATTCTCTAGGATAGGTTCAAAATGATCAAAATCCTCGGGCAGTTGGTCAAATTCAAAATCTGCGGGGATGCCACCGACGGCCCAAGGTTTACTCACAGGCTCAAATGCGCCCAGCAACATTTTTCCAGCGTCTTCTTTGTAATAGGCGCACTCATCCGGCACACGCAGCACTGGCATTTGGGTCAGCCCTGCGATGGCCTCCGTCACGATATAAAAATGCTCGCAGGCTTGCAGGGGCACGTTGACGCCCGCCATTTTACCAACTTCATGGCCCCACATGCCCGCACAATTCACCACCATATCACAGGCGATATGCCCTGATGTGCCATCTTCGCCCATCCAATCGACACCCGTGATGCGGCGGCCTGTTTTGGTAAACGCGGTGACCGCGGTACGCTCTTGGATGATCACACCGCGTTGCCGCGCACCCTTGGCCAGCGCGAGGGCGATATTGGCCGGATCACCTTGACCGTCGAGCGGCAGGTAAACACCGCCCGTAACGCCATCGATGTTCAGGTGCTCATAACGCGCTTTTACCTCGGCGGGACTAATCTCCTCCACCTCGACGCCAAAGGCCCGCGCCATGGCTGCCTGACGCCGCAATTCCTCCAACCGCTCGCCTGTCAGAGCCGCAGTAATGGACCCCACCCGCTTAAACCCAGTGGCAACGCCTGTTTCAGCCTCAAGGTTTCCATAAAGCTCTTGGCTATATTTCGCGAGCTTGGTCATATTAGCCGTGGCCCGTAGCTGCGCGATCAAACCGGCCGCATGCCATGTGGTCCCTGACGTCAGCTGTTTGCGCTCCAAAAGGACAACATCCTGCCAACCTAATTTGGTCAGGTGATAGGCAACAGAACAGCCAATGACGCCGCCGCCAACAATGACAACACGGGCTTGAGAAGGAAGATCGGGCATCTGAAAGCCTCCTGAGTGAGCAGTATGAGATAAGGGTACCGACCCCTCACGGGATCGGAAAAGCGGCAGACGAATTAAGGTGCAGCGATGTGGTGGCCTTCGGCCTCAAGGCGCTTGGCGATTTCGGCGATATGGGCCGGGCTGACTTCGCAGCACCCGCCGATGATCGTCGCCCCTTCGGCCACCCATGCCAAGGCATGATCGGCATAAAGCTCTGGCGTGAAATCATAGCGCAGGTTCAGCGCATCGACCGTTGGCTTGTCCGTCAGGAAACCATCGCTGATGCGTTCAAACCCGTTCGCATAGGCGCCAAAAGGCTTGCCAAAGCCGCGCACCGCCCTCAACGCCGCAGGGATCACTTCGGGGGTTGAGCAGTTGATCAGCACCGCATCCGCCTCTCGGGCGAGGGCATGCGCATCCGCCAGCGCCTCACCTGAACGTAGCAGCGCGCCCTCTTGATCGTTCACGGTAAAGGACAACCAAACAGGTCTGTCCAGCCCGCGGGTTGCTTCCAACAGGCTTTGCGCATGCTGCAACGACGCCACTGTTTCGCAGATAAAAAAATCAACCTGCGGCGCAAGGATCATCGCAATCTCACGGTAGATTGGCTCTGCAACCTCAACCTCAGGGTGCAGATCGGGGCGATAGCTGGCGCGCAGCGGCCCGATAGAGCCTGCGATCGCCCCTGCGCCATGATTTGCAACAGCCGCCTTCGCCTCCGTCAACGCCATATCGTGGAGGTCGGTAAAACGATCCTCAAGGCCCGTCCCCTCCAGCCGGTCGCGCAGGATCGCATAGGTATTGGTCGTGGCCACGCGCGCGCCTGCGGCCAAGAAATCAGCATGAACGGAGCGAACCATTCCGGGATGATCCAACATGACTTGGGTGGACCACAAAGGGGTCGGGACGCCCTCGGCGCGGTGCACCAGTTCTTGGCCCATCCCACCATCCAATAAAATGATATCCGCCATGTGGGTCACGCCCGCAGCCGGTCGTTGGCCGGATCCCATAGGGGTTGATCGGGTTGGACCACCGCAGGGCGGCGGACGCCGTAGATCTCCACGTCCAACTGTGTTCCCGGCGCGGCCGAGGCCGCAGCGACAACGCCCAAGGCGATGGATTTATTCACGCGGTACCCCCACGCGCCACTCGTCGTCTCACCTACGATTTCATCGCCCATCCAGATTGGCGACATGTAAGGCGCATCCGTATCTCCGGCATCAACGACCAGTGTGACAAAACGCTTTTTGCGGCCTTGCTGCTGTTCATTTTGCAGCGCCGCTTTGCCCGGGAAATCCTGCGGTTTGTCCAGTTTGACAAACCGGTCGAGGCCCCCTTCGAACAAGGTATAGTCAGTGCTCAGGTCCCCTTTCCACGCGCGGTAGCCTTTTTCAATTCGCATCGCATTCAGGGCATACATCCCAAACGGTGTGGCCCCCGCCGCAATCACGGCATCATAAAGGGCCGGAATGTCAGCGATCGCGGCGTGGATTTCCCAGCCCAGCTCACCCGCGAAACTGACACGCGCCAAGGCGCAATCCTGTCCTGCGACCTGCGCAGGCTGATGGCTCAACCATGGCAGATCAAGGTCAGCTTTGGTGCCCATTGCCACGAACAAGTCGCGCGACTTCGGCCCCGTAACGATAAGCGTAGAATAGGCGCGCGTGTGATCGTGCAGCGCCAGCCCCGCTGGCAAGGCGTTTTGCAGCAGTTCAAAATCATGCCATTGGGCGGAAGCTGCTGTGATCAGCGTAAAGTGATCCTCATTATGGCGTATAATCGACATCTCCGTCAGGATCCGTCCGCGACTGTCGGGGAAATAGCCAAGGTTCATGCGCCCCACTTTGGGCAGGCTGCCGGCAATGCGGCCGCGCAACCATTCGGCCGCACCCTCACCGCTGAGATCAAAGCGCGAGAAACCGGGCAGGTCGAGCACGCCGACACTGTCTCTGACAGCTGCAACTTCCTCTGCGATACGGGCCGTCCATGGACCCGAGCGTTGCCATGTTTGCGTGACTTCATGCGAGGTATCGTCGCCGTCTTTGGCGAACCAATTGGCCCGTTCCCAACCATTGTAGGCCCCCATCTGCCCGCCTGCGGCCAACAAGCGATCATGAACCGGCGACAGCTTTTTGTCCCGACCGGCAGGCCATTCATGGTGCGGGAAATGCATCGCATATTCGTGACCATAAGTTTCTAAGGCCTTGGACAGACAATAATCGTGGTCCGTGTAATCGGTGTAGCGGCGCGGATCGACGGACCACATGTCCTGCTCCGTCTCTCCGTGCATGATCCATTCAGCCATCACCTTGCCAGCACCCCCGCCCTGCGCGATGCCGAAGGTAAAGGAGTGCGCTTCAAAGGCGTTCTTGACCCCCGGCATTGGACCGATCATCGGCAAGCCATCCGGCGCATAGGGGATCGGGCCGTTGATATTTCGCCCAACACCCGCAGTGCCCAGCAAGGGCACCCGCGCCATCGCATCTTCGATATAAAACTCAAGACGCTCCAGATCGTCCGGGTAAAGCTGAAAGCTGAAATCCTCGGGCATCGGATCTTCCGGCGTGACCCAAGCGGCCTTGCAGTTCCGCTCATAGGGGCCGAGGTTCAGGCCGTATTTATCTTGACGCAGATAGTATGAGATATCCACGTCGCGCACCAAAGGCATTTTGTGGCCGACTTCTTTGGTCCAAGCCTCCAGCTCCGCAATAGGCTCAGTCAGGAAATACTGGTGCGACATGACAACCATTGGCACAGTACGCCCCCCGAAAGGTTTGAACATCTCGCCAACCCTCTGGGCATAATAGCCCGCGGCATTCACAACGAACTCTGCCCGGATGTCGCCTTTCTCTGTTTGGACAACCCACTCGTCCCCCTCGCGCGCGATTCCGGTGACTGAGCAGAAACGCTCAATATGCCCGCCGGCATCCCGGGCGCCCTTGGCCATCGCTTGCGTCAACTGCGCCGGATCAATGTCGCCGTCTAATGGATCCCAAAGCCCACCCATCAGGTCATGGGTCTCAAGGAAAGGATTGCGCTCTTTCAGCTCGGTCGGAGTGCACATTTCCATCGTCAGGCCTTGATGGCGCGCTTGGCCCACGACCTTTTCAAACTCTTGCATCCGCTCTTTGCTATGCGCCAAACGCAGCGAGCCTGTGACGTGGTAATTCATCGGATAATCCACATCGTCCGCGAGCGTCCGGTACATCTCAAGGCCGAAGCGTTGCATGTTCATCACCGCCCAATTGGGCGCAAAGTTCGGGCAATTACCCGCTGCGTGCCAGGTGCTGCCCGCGGTCAATTCGTTCTTTTCCACCAGCACACAGTCGGTCCAGCCGGCCTTGGCCAAATGATAGAGCGTGGACGTGCCAACGACGCCGCCACCGATGATGACCACTCGGGCCGTTGTTGGGAAATCGCTCATGTCAGAGGCTCCTTGCTAGATAAAATGAGAAGAGGTGTGCGGGTCATAGGAACCCCCGCATTTGCGGCGCACTGACGCCGAGTATCGCGCCGAATGCGATGAAACCGACGGCAACCGCGCGGCGTAGATTGGTATGAAACGCGAGCCCCAGCGCAGCGCGCCCAAGCCCCACACCGAGGGCGGTAAAGCCAGTGTAAACGAGCGTTGTGATCGTCAAAGCCGTCGGCATGATGACCCACATTTGCGAACCAATCGGCGCTACGGGATCCACAAATTGTGAAAAAGCGGCGAGGTATCCCGCGACGGATTTGGGGTTGATCACAGCGATGGCGAGTGCGCGCCCAAAGATTGAACCTGAGGTGCGCTGGATCTGCGGCGCAGGCCTTGCCGCATTGATCAAGCCGCGCAGACCCAACCAAATCAGAAACCCCGCCCCAATCAGCTGCGCAATCCCAAAGGCCATCGGAGACGCAAGGATCAGCGCACTGATCCCGACGGCAGAGAGGATGAGAAACGTAGTCGCTTGGACCAGTATCGCCGCCACGCCAACAAGCGCGCGCCGCAGCCCCAAGTGCATCCCGTTCTGTAGGCAATTCAGCGCATTCGGACCCGGCGTGAGTACAAAGATGAGCCAAAAGGAAACAAAGATAAGCCATTGGTGCAAATCCATCAGTATACCGGAGGCGCGATGACCCATATGGCCACCGCCGGGGTGTCATAGGGGTTCATCCAACGAAACGGCTCGCCTCGAATTCGAAAACTATCGCCGGGAAGGACCGTGTGCCGCGCGCCAGCAATCTCCAAATCCAAGCGACCAGAGATCACGAAGCCGACCTCTTGTGTGGGGCGGCAAACCGGTTCGACAATTTCTGAGAAGGCGTCGAATGTCGAATGCACCATCTCGAAATCATCGGTCAAATCGGGCGAAAGCAACTCTTCGGCCAGCCCCTTGATCGGCGAGCCAATGGGACGGCGCGCATCGTGGCGGACGATAAAGCCAGCCTCATCCTGCGGTCCAGTGGCATGGCCAAACAGCATGGACACGGGCACATCCAGTACTCGCGCAAGCTGGCGCAGGTCGGTGATCGTGGGCGCGCTTAAGCCCCGCTCCACTTGGCTCAACCATCCGACAGACCGCTCGAGCGCATCCGCCATGCCTTGTAGTGTCAACCCACGCGCCTTGCGCAAAGCGCGCAGGTCAACACCAAGCGTTTCAGGTAGAGAATCGGCGGCAGCGGTCACAACAGTCTTTCGTGAAATTTATCAACGTAATTTCACGCTGCGCCCGGCGTTATGAAAAATCAAGGATTATTTTCATAGCACCCCCAACTTCTCTGCCGATCATCTGGCGCTCTATGTTTCCACAGCACGAAAAACCGTGCTCAGAATGCTGGATATGGCCTGCGCATCTTGCGCGGTGAATGCCTCAGGCTGGTCGCTGTCGATATCAAAAACCGCGATCAAGCGGCCTGCGCCGTCCATCACCGGCAAGACCAATTCGGATCGGGTGCTGCTCGCGCAGGCGATATGGCCGGGAAAGGCATCCACATCATCCACCAACTGTACCTCTTGTGTCCGGGCCGCAGCACCGCAAACACCGCGCGAAAACGGGATTTGCAAACACCCGTGGCCACCTTGGTAGGGGCCAATTTTGAGCATTTCAGGCCCCGTCACCCGGTAGAACCCGGTCCAATCGAAACGGCTATCCGAATGGTGCACTTCGCAAGCCACTGTCGCCATGAGCGCGACCGCATCGTCCTCACCTTCGGTCAATGCGGCGATGGTTTGCGCCAGCACCTCATAGTCAACTAAGTGGCTTTCAGTCGTATCGAGTGTTTGCATCAGAGCCTAAACCCGCTCGATCGCGATGGCAGTGCCCTCGCCCCCACCGATACAAATGGCGGCGACCCCCCGCGTGAGCCCGCGCTTTTCCAGTGCGTTCAACAACGTGACCATGATGCGTGCGCCCGATGCGCCAATCGGGTGGCCCAAGGCGCATGCGCCGCCGTTGACGTTCACAATGCTGTGGTCCACGCCCATCTCATGCATGAAGGCCAAAGGCACGACAGCAAAGGCTTCATTCACTTCCCAAAGATCGACATCCGCCACATCCCAACCAATGCGCGCCAAAAGCTTTTGCGCCGCAGGCACCGGAGCGGTGGTAAACAAACCGGGCGCCTGCGCGTGGCTTGCATGCCCCACGATCCGCGCACGCACCCTCAATCCTTGCGCCTCTGCGGCAGTCTGCGACGAAAGCACCATGGCAGCGGCCCCGTCCGATATCGACGATGAGTTTGCCGCCGTAACGGTCCCTTCCGCACGGAAAGCGGGTTTCAGCGTTGGAATTTTTTCAGGACGTGCTGTGGCGGGCTGCTCGTCGGCCGCAACTTCCGTGCTGCCTTTGCGCGTGGTCAGGGTCATCGGGGCGATTTCATCCGCAAAAGCCCCACTTGCCTGAGCCTCTAACGCGCGGCTGAGGGAAGCCAGCGCATAAGCATCCTGTCTTTCACGCGTGAATTGAAAAGCCTCGGCGCAGTCTTCGGCAAAAGTGCCCATGAGGCGGCCCTTATCATAGGCATCTTCAAGGCCGTCCAGGAACATGTGATCGATGACAGCGCCATGTCCCAGCCGCGCCCCATCGCGCATTTTGGGCAGCAGATACGGCGCGTTCGACATGCTTTCCATGCCTCCCGCAATCATCACATCCGCATGGCCCAACGCGATCTGATCAAAGGCCATCATCGCCGCTTTCATGCCGGAGCCGCACATCTTATTAAGTGTCGTGGCAGGAACCGCCTCCGATAAACCGCCCGCAAATCCGGCCTGACGCGCTGGTGCTTGGCCCTGCCCCGCGGGCAACACGCACCCCATCAGAACCTCATCCACCGTAGTCGCATCTGCATCCGCCAAGGCCGCCCGGATCGCCGCACCGCCCAGCTCTGACGCTGGCGTGTCAGAAAAAGCGCCCTGAAAACCGCCCATCGGTGTCCGCACGGCCCCTGAAATCAAAACTTCGTTCATCGTGATCCCTCAATTTTCTGCCCGATGATTACGCTTCCGTAAGATGTGCGCTCTACACACAAGGCAATTCAGTCATGAGGCAATGTTTATGGAACTGTCCGCCAAGATAGAAGAGCAGTTGTGCATTGTGACGGTTTATGCAGCACGCATCGATGCGGTGGTCGCAATTGAGTTCAAAGACCACTTGCGGGACGCAACAAAAAACGCACCTGCACATGTATTGCTGGATTTGTCAGCCGTGACATTTGTGGATTCCAGCGGGCTTGGCGCAATCGTGGCAGCTATGAAGTTTTTGGCGCCAGAACAGAAACTATCGCTCTGCGGCCTGACACCAATGGTTGATAAGGTCTTTACCCTTACATGTATGAACAGCATTTTTCCAATCTACAGCACAGCCCAAGAGGCACGCCGCCGGATCAAGGCTGCTGCGTGATGCGCAACGAGACCCAAGGCAGGTCAGCGCCGCAGGCCGCGAAATCGGATGCAAAAATTTGTTTGGACCCAAGTATTTTGGGCACCGTCCGCATTCAAGTTTACAGCAGCGCCACAGCACCGCGGCAAGCGCTTCACTTGTTAAAGGTTGCCTTGGCCCCCCTCAACCTCACGCTTGAAGAGTTAGGTACCATTGAGTTGGTCATGGCCGAGGCGCTGAACAACATTTGGGAACATGCCTACCAAGCCGGGCGCAGCAACGGCCCAATTGAGCTTTTTTGTCGCCAAACACGACATGGATTACTTTTTGATCTGATTGATACGGGCCAGCGGCTGCCCGGTGAGCACATCCCGCTTGGGACACCGGCAGACCTCAGCGTTGCGACCCGCGACATCCCGGAAGGTGGATACGGCTGGTTTTTAATCCGTGACCTTGCCAAGGACATCACATATCGCCGCTTAGACGCGCAAAACCATTTGCACCTGCGTATGGCAATTGCTCACGCGCGTTAGCACGCCCTCAGAAGTTCAATCAATTTTCCTTAAATCGTCGCAGGCCTTCCGCATTCTCGCCCTGATTGAATTGCACCCTAACACCGTAGCTTCTTTGGCTTCCCTCGGTGTCATGTTTAACAGCCCCCACCCAGTGCATGGCATCGAGGAACACCCCCCTTTGACGCAAATCGTTGGCTTTGTCGCGCGGTACCGCTAGTTCTCCGAAGGACTGAATACAAGGGGCTATACATGCGCGATTTTCAACTTCCCGGGCGCTCGCCTGTTTTGACAACCAATGGCATGTGCGCCACATCCCATCCGCTCGCCGCAAGCGCCGCCGTGGATATCCTAAAACAGGGCGGCAACGCGATGGACGCCGCAATCGCAGGGGCCGTGTTGTTGGGCCTGTGCGAGCCACAAATGACCGGGATCGGCGGAGATTGTTTTGTCTTGTGGTCCATGCCGGGCAGCACAGAGGTGAAGGCGCTTAACGGTTCTGGCCGCGCGCCAGCCAGTCTGGATGCGGCGATGTTGCGGGCACAGGGACACGAGACAATCCCCCTGCAAAGCGCACATGCCGTTACGATCCCGGGTGCAATGGACGCGTTTTGCACGCTGTCAGACCAGGCTGGCAAACTAGGGCTGGATACAGTTCTTGCGCCGGCAATTCACTACGCAGAGGCCGGCATCCCCGTCGCCCCCCGCGTGGCCTTTGATTGGAAACGGGATGCGGCGACCCTACAAGGTGCGGCACGCGACGCCTATTTGATAAACGGCAAAGCGCCTAAGGTGGGTGACGTCTTCCGCGCGCCGGGCCAAGCCGAAGTCCTGCGCCGCGTCGCAAAAGACGGGCGCGCCGCCTTCTATACCGGTGAGATTGCCGACGACATGCGCGAGACACTGAACCACCTTGGCGGGGTGCACACAGCGCAGGATTTTGCGGATGCCGCCTGCACGGCCACAACGCCGCTGTCCGGCACCTATCAGGACCTAGAGGTTGTTGAGCATCCACCGAACGGACACGGCGCAATCGCAATCTTGATGCTCAATATCCTGAAGCACTTTGATATCGCAGGCATGAACCCGCACGGCGCCCAGCGCGCACATATTGAGGCCGAAGCCACCAAGCTCGCCCATGACATGCGCAACCGCTTCTTGGGCGACCCAGATCATACGCAGCGCACCCAAGAAATGCTATCGGAGGAAACGGCCGCCAAATTAGCAGCCCTGATTGATCCAAAACGGGCCATGGCGTCGGCCACCGAGATTACCGAGGCTGTCCACAAAGACACTATCTATATCACCGTGGTGGACCGCGATGGCATGGCCGTCTCGCTGATCTATTCGATCTTCCATGGGTTTGGTTCCGGCATCGCGTCTGACAAATTCGGTATTTTGCTGCAAAACCGAGGCGCAGGGTTCACACTTGAGGCTGGCCATGCAAATGAACTGGGTGGCGGCAAACGACCCATGCACACGATCATCCCGGGCATGCTATGCGAAGAGGGCAAGCCGATGATGCCCTTTGGCGTTATGGGAGGACAGTACCAGCCCACAGGCCATGCGCGCTTTGTGTCTAACATTTCGGATTTCGGTATGAACCCACAAGCAGCATTCGACGCGCCGCGCAGCTTTTTCGACAAAGGCGTGCTTCAGGTAGAGCGCGGGTATTCAGACGAGACCCGCCGCGCGCTCGCGGACATGGGGCACAAGGTTAAAATTCCTGACGTCGCATTGGGCGGCGCACAGGCGATTAAAATCCACGCAAGCGGTGTTTTAGAAGGCGCGAGCGATCCTCGCAAAGATGGGATCGCCTTGGGCTATTAGGCTTAGATCGTTATGGCGGGGCCGCTTAATTCAGCTGAAAGTGCAGCGGATAGGCCCCGTCTTCAAACGGGCCAAAAAGGTCAGGAATATCAGGGTGATCCACGGGCTCGCCTGAATAATCCGCGACAAGGTTCTGCTCCGACACATAAGCCACGTAATAGCTTTGATCGTTTTCAGCGAGCAGGTGGTAAAACGGCTGTTCTTTGCGCGGGCGGCTATCCTCAGGAATGGCGTCATACCATTCCTCCGTGTTGGAAAACTGCGGATCGACGTCAAAAATAACCCCGCGAAACGGGTGCTTTTTGTGACGGACAACCTGGCCCAAATGGTATTTCGCGCGAAGTTTTAACATAGCCGGCAACCCCTATCGGGGCGTTCTAGCCTTTTCAACCCGGCAAAGTCTAATTTTTACATGGTTTGAGCGGGAAACACTCTGTGATCAAAGGCGGTACAATACCTTCCGCACAGACGCTTCCAGAACATGCGGACTATCCGCAGCATTCGCGCAAAGGTGATTTATAAATGCGCCTAGATCGGGTAGTCTGCGGCCAAAGATCGCCGATTTACGCGCGACAAGGAGGCAAACACATGAGCAAGATTTTCCGCACCCTAATGGCATTTTGCCTACTGGCTGCCTGTAGCGGCGGCCCATCCATATCCCCTCGCACCATGGACAACGCTTGTAGCATTTTGCGACAAAACCCCAGCTTTCAACGTGCGTTCCGCGCAACCGAGCGGCGCTGGGGCGTGCCAGTGCATGTGCAAATGGCCGTCATACATCAAGAAAGCAAATTCGAAGCCCGCGCACGGACGCCTTACCGGTTTTACGCAGGCGTCATTCCCATGGGACGCCAATCCAGCGCCTTTGGATATGCGCAGGCCCTTGATGGCACCTGGGACGAATACCGCAAAGATACCGGCAGCCGGCTGGCCCGGCGCGACCGCATTCGCGACGCCAGTGATTTCATGGGGTGGTACATGAACACCTCGCGGCAGCGGAACAACATCCCACTTAGCGATGCGAGCAACCAATATCTTGCCTATCACGAGGGCCACACGGGCTACGCGCGCGGCAGCTATCGGAACAAGCGGTGGCTGATGAACGTGGCGTCCAAAGTCGATGCCAGATCCAAGATGTATGCGCGGCAACTAAAAAGCTGTGGCCGCGCCTAGAAGGTACGGCGTCACGAACGTTGGGACGTGAAGGGCCGAAGCTTTACTGCTCCGGCACCAAAATTTCGCGCTTTCCGACATGGTTGGCCGGCGACACGACGCCTTGGTCTTCCATCTGCTCGACCAAGCGCGCCGCCTTGTTATACCCAATGGCCAGTTTGCGTTGAATATATGAGGTTGAGCATTTGCGATCCTTCACCACAATCGCAACAGCCGTATCATAAAGTGCATCTTCACCATCGGTGTTGCCACCGAGCCCCAGAACCGCATCGATATTGCTCTCGCGGTCCTCATCCGGCCCTTCAACCACGCCCCGGATATAATCCGGCGCGCCATACGCTTTGAGGTGGTTGACGACCTCTTCGACCTCTTCATCGCTGACAAAGGGCCCATGGCAG
>CBFHKQ010000057.1:0-12622 GCA_965656435.1 uncultured Pseudosulfitobacter sp.
GGTCTGGCCATCGCTGCCCTTGCCTGTATCCGCGCGTCCCATCGACACCACGCGCACTTCGTCGCCATATTTCTCACCAAAGAGCGCCTGCGCGCCAATCGCCCGCGCGTCATCCGGCGTCATTATCCGCGTTTCCACGCGCGTGTTCTGCCGGATGTAGGCATTCATCTCTGCCTCAACCTGTGCCAGTTCCCCCGCACTCAGCGCTTTGGCGTGGCTAAAATCAAAGCGCAACCGATCCGGTGCATTGAGCGAGCCGCGCTGGCCCACGTGATCGCCCAAGGCTGTACGCAAGGCTTCGTGCAGCAAGTGGGTGGCCGAGTGGTTGGCGCGAATGGCACTGCGGCGGTCAGGATCCACGGTCAATGCAACCGCATCGCCGCGCGCGATTGTCCCCTCAACCACCTCGGCTACATGCACAAAAACGCCGGCGGCCTTGCGCGTATCCGTCACCTTCAACAATGCGCTGTCGCTGCGAATAGTGCCCGCATCGCCGACCTGGCCGCCGCTTTCGGCGTAGAACGGCGTCTGGTTCAGCGCGATCATTACCGTGCTGCCCGCATCGGCCTGATCCAACTGCGCGCCTTCGGCCACAATGGCTACAACCTGGCCTTCGGCCACTTCGGTGTCATAACCCAAGAAATCAGTCGTACCGGCCTGGTCTGCAACATCAAACCAAACCGCGCCATCTGAGGCATCGCCCGAACCGGACCACGCCGCACGCGCCTTGGCTTTTTGCTCTGCCATCGCCGCATCAAAACCTGCGGTGTCCACGCTGCGCCCCTTTTCGCGCAGCGCGTCTTGGGTCAGATCCAAGGGGAAGCCATAGGTGTCATAGAGTTTGAAGGCTGTTGCCCCCGGCAGATCAGCGTCCGCGCCTAAAGCCTCCAGTTCGTCATCGAGCAGGCGAAGGCCCCGTTCCAACGTCTGTTTGAACCGGCGTTCCTCAAGGTCCAAAGTCTCGGTGATCAAGGCTTGCGCTTGCCCCAATTCGGGATAGGCCGCGCCCATCTGCCGGACCAACGCCGGCACCAAACGGTGCATCACCGGATCTTTTGCACCCAGCAAATGCGCGTGACGCATCGCGCGGCGCATGATCCGCCGCAGGACATAACCACGCCCGTCATTGGACGGCATCACACCATCGGCAATCAAGAACGACGTCGAGCGGAGGTGATCCGCAATCACGCGGTGGTGCGTTTTACCCGCCCCATCCGGATCGCTACTTGTGACATCCGCACTGGCCTCGATTAGGCTGCGCATCAGGTCTGTGTCATAGTTATCGTGCTGGCCTTGCAGCAGTGCCCCGATCCGTTCCAGCCCCATACCGGTATCGATCGACTGCATATCCAAAGGCACCATAGAGCCGTCCTCGAACTGCTCGTTTTGCATGAAAACAATGTTCCAGATCTCGATGAACCGGTCGCCGTCTTCCTCAGGCGAGCCGGGAGGGCCGCCCCAAATATGATCGCCGTGGTCATAGAAAATCTCGGTGCACGGACCACACGGACCGGTGGGTCCCATCTGCCAAAAGTTATCCGAGGTCGTGATGCGGATGATCCGCTCATCCCGCAGGCCTGCGATCTTTTTCCACAGGTCTGCGGCCTCTTCGTCAGTGTGATAGACAGTTACCAACAGGCGTTCTTTTGGAATGCCAAACCCTTGGGTCAAAAGTTCCCAAGCATAGGTGATCGCTTCTTCTTTGAAATAGTTGCCAAAGCTGAAGTTGCCCAACATCTCAAAAAAGGTGTGGTGGCGCGCGGTATAGCCGACATTGTCGAGGTCATTATGCTTGCCCCCCGCCCGCACACATTTTTGTGCCGTGGTGGCACGGGCGTAATCGCGCGTTTCAAGCCCCGTGAACAAATTTTTGAACTGCACCATGCCGGAGTTGACGAACATCAACGTTGGGTCGTTGCGCGGGACGAGCGGGCTGGACGGGACCACGGCGTGGCCCTGTTTTTCGAAATAGCTCAGAAAAGTCGAACGGATGTCATTAAGCGTTGGCATGGGGGATGCTTTCTCAGGCGTGCATTCAGGTTAGCCTGAAATAACCATCGGCCCCGCAACTGTCCACAGCGCAAACAAAAAGGCGCGCCGCAGGGCACGCCTTTCCGTATGCTTCGTTGTACGAGCCATTAACCTTCGAGGACGTCATCCTCTGGATCCTTGCTGCCCTCGGGCATGTCAAAATCCAACCCATGTGCTGCACGAATTTTATCCTCAATCGCATGGGCGATATGCGGGTTGTCGCGCAAGAAGGTCTTTGAGTTTTCCCGGCCCTGTCCAATCCGCTCATCACCGTAGCTGAACCAAGCACCCGACTTTTCAACGACACCGGCTTTCACGCCAAGATCGAGCAGCTCGCCCATTTTGCTGATACCTTCACCATACATGATATCGAACTCAACCTGCTTGAACGGCGGTGCGACCTTGTTTTTGACAACTTTCACGCGGGTGGCGTTGCCGACGACCTCATCCCGGTCCTTCAACGCGCCGATACGGCGAATGTCCAAACGCACGGAAGAGTAAAATTTAAGCGCGTTACCGCCCGTCGTTGTCTCAGGGCTGCCGAACATAACACCGATCTTCATCCGGATTTGGTTGATGAAGATAACCATGCAGTTTGAGCGGCTGATAGAACCGGTGAGTTTGCGCATGGCCTGGCTCATCAATCGCGCATGAACGCCGACACTGCTGTCTCCCATGTCGCCCTCTAATTCAGATTTCGGCGTCAGGGCCGCAACCGAATCAACGATTACCATGTTCACCGCGCCAGAGCGCACAAGTGTGTCGGTGATCTCCAAAGCTTGTTCGCCAGTGTCAGGCTGCGAAATCAACAGCTCGTCAATGTCCACGCCCAGTTTTTTGGCGTATTGCGGGTCCAAGGCGTGCTCGGCATCCACAAAAGCACAGACACCACCCGCCTTTTGTTGTTCAGCCACGCAGTGTAGCGTGAGCGTCGTTTTCCCTGAGGATTCAGGACCATAAATTTCAATAATACGGCCCATCGGAAGGCCGCCAATGCCCAAGGCAATATCGAGACCCAAAGATCCGGTCGAGCTTGCCTTGATGTCCTGCACCGCACCTTCGGCGCCGAGCTTCATGATCGAACCCTTGCCAAATTGGCGTTCAATCTGCGCCAGCGCGCTATCCAGCGCCTTTTGCTTGTCCGCGTTTTTCTTGCTGTCCATTGTCAAAAGATCTGCCGTTGCCATTATGATAATCCCTTAGTGTCATACCCTGTGAACAGGAGCAATCGCCGCCGCAGACCACAAGATGTTCTTATTACGTTCTTTATGGATACAAAGTGAGAACATTTCAATGAAAATTTGTGAATGTAGTGTGTGGCGGAACTGGTTAATAATGGGTGAATGGCGGAAGCCTGCGCAATTTTCGAAGTAGGTAATTATATAAATGCTTGTTTTTTTTGATGAACGTCTGGTTTTTTTATCTGTACCCAAAACAGGTACCACTGCCTATCTAAGTGCGCTTGGGGCCCGTGCAGATATGATTATCAGCGCCCCCCCATGCTCAAACATGCACCGGTGTATCGCTACAATCGGTTCGTCCGCCCCATGTTCCAACAGCTTTGCGATGTTGAAATGGAATTGATGGCCGTTATGCGTGAGCCAATCAGCTGGTTGGGGAGTTGGTGGCGTTATCGGCAGCGGCCGTTCGTGAAGGGGCAGCAAAACGCAACGCACGGGATTTCATTCGATGATTTTGTCCTGGCCTACATGAAAGGCAAGCGCCCCGGATTTGCGGACGTCGGTAGCCAAAGTAAATTTCTCGCACCGCAATCCAACGGTGTTAAAGTAGCTCATTTATTTGCCTATGAAAGCCCTGAGGCTGTTCACAGCTTCTTACAGCGCCGCCTAGATGTTCAGCTCGATTTATCCAACGAGAATGTTTCGCCCAAGATCCCTCTCGAGCTGTCGCCTTCCGTTGAAAAACGCTTCCGAGCGAAATTTGCACATGAATTTGACCTATACGAAAGCATAGACAGGCGGCGCTGATCTCTAGTGCAGTTGTTTGTGGACGGTCTCTGTTAGATCGCTGAGCGAAAATGGCTTTGGCAGGAAAACTGAGTTGGGGATCGCGGCTTGATCATTGCTCAACTTATCTTCGGCGTAGCCAGAGACGAACACCACACGGACTTCTGGGCGGTCCTTAAGCGCCTCGCGCACCCAGCTTGGACCATCTTTGCCTGGCATCACCACGTCAGTAACGAACAAATCTACGTTAAGAGAGGAATCTTCTAACGTTTTTAGGGCAGCCTCGGCGCAATCTGCCTCGAGCACGGTGTAGCCGCGCAATCTCAACGCTCTGCTGGCAAAGGCGCGGACTGGAGCCTCGTCTTCGACCAGCAGGATCACACCATCGCCATTGCTTTGCGGCGCGGCTTCTGGCGTCTTACGTATCACCGGAGCCACGGGCTGCACCGTCCCCAACACGGGGAAGTACAGCGAAAAGCACGTCCCTTCCCCTAGTTTGCTGTCGACGAAAATGAACCCGCCAGTTTGTTTAACGATCCCATAAGCAGTGGAAATACCGAGGCCCGTGCCCTCACCCGTGCGTTTGGTGGTGTAGAACGGTTCAAACACTTTTTGAAGTTTGTCAGGTGCAATTCCAACACCCTGATCAACCACCCTCACGCACACATATTCACCGACAGGAACCGAGACGCGGTCCCTTTCCAAAGGCGTGGTGAGAGAGACACATTCAGTTTCTACACGAATTTCACCGCCGTCAGGCATGGCATCGCGGGCGTTGACCACGAGGTTCATAAGAACTTGTTCAAGCTGGCGTTTATCTGCCCGAATGGACTTCAGAATGGGGTCATGACTAAGGGTGAGCGAAACCCGTTCCCCGACCAACCTGTTCAGCAAATGCATAAGATCTGACAGAGTGTCGCGCATATCAAGGTTTTCGGGACGCAGCGTTTGTTTACGTGAAAACGCAAGAAGTTGCCCGACCAATGCCGCGGCACGATTAGCGTTCTGGTTGATCTGCACCAAGTCACTGTAGTCCGAATCGCCCGGGTCGTGTCGCAGAAGCAGCAAATCACAGTGGCCCGAAATGGCCGTGAGAAGGTTGTTAAAATCATGTGCAACACCGCCCGCCAGCTGACCGATCGCCTGCATCTTTTGACTTTGAACAAATTGCGCTTCGAGCGTTTTTAGCTCCGTCGCGTCCGTCAGCACCGCCACCACATTTATACTGTCGCCCTCTTTGATGAGGTTCAATGTGACTTGGACGAACACCTCTTTGTCTACTCGCTTTAGACGGAGGAACTCTGATTGCTGCACCGCGCGGCCTGTGGCGGTTTCAGCCAACCAATCAGAGATGGAACGGCCCAACCCCTCCATCAAGTCCGACACCTGCACGCCAATTGCTAAGTCCGGACCGACAAGCGCCGCAGCAGACTGGTTGTGCGCCTGAACGGAGCCATCGGCAGCAACATGAATCAAGGGAACCGGCAGGTTTTCTGTTGAATGCCAGCCCGCGCTTGCGCTTGTGGGCGCAACGTCGATCACATTGGCGACCGGCGTAAGATGAAGCATCCGCCGCCCCGCATCGCTGTTCACTTCCGTTATTTTGCAGCTCAGCGGACCATTCTTGGTGGTGAGTTCTGCTAGACCGCCACGCTCGGGTACGCCTGTAGGAAACAACCGGTCCAAGGTCTTGGCGCGGTAACCGATAAGCGCTCGTGCCTCCTCGTTCATAAACAAAATCGCGCCGCTTTGACCCACGGAAAGGACCGGCATTCCGCTGCCCGCTGCGGGGTGCGTCGCGGGCGCTTCGCCAATCGCTTCAATGCGCCATACAAAACTGTCGACATCCATCTTATGTACGGCCAAACGCATTTGAGCTTTGCGGGTCGCGATATCTTCGCGCGCTGCGCCGACCTGCGCGGCGCGGCTTTGAAGGCGATGAATAATGGCGCCCGGGTTGGCGAATGTGTCGCGCAGCAAGCCCGCCAGCGTATGGGCATCCTCAGAAGAAAACCGCGACCGAGCCGTCGCGTTAAACGCAATTACTTTACCGTCGCCGTCCGTCACAATGCTGGGTGCGCTGTCTTTCTCAATAAATTGGATCGCTTGCTGGATCTGGGTCACGGGCGGGGTCCGTTCCCTGCGCCCCAACAAGGCCACGCCCCCTGTCACCGTCAGCAGACCCACAGCCGTGGCAATTAGGCCAAGCTGCAACCATGGCAGCGTGACGAAGAACGCCATCACACCACAGAAAACCGCAAGACCGAAGAGCGTGAGCAACCGCTCTTTTGTCACCGATTTAACTGTCGTCTCGTCATGGCTTTGTTGAATTTCGCGGCTCACAGACACTGCTCTCTCAAGATTCGTCGTTGTGTATGTTTCACGAAAAAAGATTAACCGCAGATTAACCCTAAACAGAGAGTAAATATAAACACCTGAAAATCAAAAGAACCACATGAGGCACAGGTTAAAACCATCTGTAATCATTATACTTTTCGCCGCAATTGAGCGAAAAAAAACCCGTCCCCTAATTCCGAAATTGGGGTATTTTGCGCGGTATCGCAGGTCCAATTTTTATTTTCGTTTAAAAATTTATGAACCCTTTCTTCATTTTCGCACCGCAGAACCGAGCATGTGGCAAAGACAAGCGCCCCACCCGGACGCACATGACGCGCGGCCTCAGAAAGCACCTGGTCCTGCTTCTGCATCAACGTTTGAAGCCGTTCCGAAGTCAGCGTCCATTTCCCCTCAGGGTTGCGCCGCCACGCGCCGCTGCCAGAACAGGGTGCATCGCAAAAGACCACTTCGAAAGGTCCTGCATCGGCAATTTCATCTGTCGCGACTTGCGCAATCTCGACACCGGCCCGCTCGGCGCGCACTGGCAGGTCCACCATCCGCAACGGGTTAATATCATGCGCATAAACACGACGCCCTTGAGCGGCCAAAGCAAGAGCCTTGCCGCCACCGCCAGCGCAATAGTCTAGGACCACGTTGCCCTCGGGCACCTCAGCAACGGCTTGCTGGCTGGACGCGTCCTGCAACTCAACCCAGCCTTGTGCGAAGGCCTGAGATTGCCGCACGCGCCGCGGGTTTGACAACACCGATAGCGCCGTCGCGCTTTGCAGGTTGGCCGCGACCTCGATGCCTTCTGCCGTCAGGGCTTCCATCGCGCTCGCCACCGTCACAGCCTGCGTGTTTACACGCAATGTCACCGGTGCGCGGGCCTGCAAAGCCAACGCTTGCTCCTCCGCCACTTCACCCAGCATATCGGACCACATCGGCACGAGCCAGTCTGGAAGGTTCCAACGCACGCCTTGTGTCATCTGCGATGGATCAACCTTGCGATCGGCTTCTGCCGCGCTCAGCGGTGCAGGCGCGTGGCCCACACCGTCAAATACAGCCGCCAAATCCGTGTTCGAGGCCCGCAGACGGCCGATCATCCGTGCGCGGCCAGTGTCCGAAGCCCCCTTAACGCCAATACCGCCCCAAAACGCATCCGAGCGCCATGTGCGCAGATGATCAAAGACCAGATCCCGTATCGCCGCACGGTCTTTGGAACCGGCAAAGCGACTGTTGCGCGCCCAACGGGTCAAGGCCTGCTCTGCGGCGCGTCCTTCCAGCATATCATCGACAATCTCGATGGCTGCCGCCACATGTGCACCAGGCCTCATCCTTCATCCTTTACGTTAGGTCCAGCGCATAGGACGCTGATATAATTATCCAATACGGTAATTTGGGCTTTCGCGTGTGATCTGCACATCATGTACATGGCTTTCTTTCAGCCCCGCGCCGGTAATTTTCACGAAATTGCAATTTTTGCGCATCTCCGCCACTGTCGCGCAGCCGGTATAGCCCATTGCCGCACGCAGGCCGCCCACAAGTTGGTGGATCACAGCACCCGCGGATCCTTTATAAGGCACCTGCCCTTCAATGCCCTCGGGCACCAGCTTGTCACTCGCTGCATCCTTCTGGAAATAGCGGTCAGCCGACCCGCGCGCCATCGCCCCAAGCGAACCCATACCGCGGTAGCTTTTGAAACTGCGCCCTTGGTAGAGGATCACTTCGCCCGGGCTTTCGTCAGTGCCCGCGATCATGCTGCCAACCATCGCGCAGGAAGCACCTGCCGCGATCGCTTTGGCAAAATCGCCTGAGAACTTGATGCCGCCATCGGCAATCACCGGCACGTCGCCCGCAGCCGCCGCGCAATCCATGATGGCCGTCAACTGCGGCACACCCACACCCGCGACCATCCGGGTGGTGCAGATGGAGCCGGGACCAATACCAACTTTGATCGCATCGGCGCCGGCATCAATCAACGCACGGGTCGCCTCGCCGGTGGCCACATTGCCTGCCACGATCTGAACTTCATTCGACAGCGCCTTGGCGCGGCGCACCGCCTCGGCCACGCTGGCCGAATGCCCGTGGGCCGTGTCGATCACAATCATATCTACACCAGAATCGACCAAGGCCTCAGACCGGGCAAAGCCCGCATCGCCCACAGTCGTCGCCGCCGCCACGCGCAGGCGGCCCAGATCATCCTTGCAGGCGGTCGGGTTTAACACCGCCTGTTCGGTGTCTTTCAGCGTCAAAAGCCCTGTCAGCACGCCGTCTGCATCCGTAATCAGCAGCTTTTCAATACGGCGCGATTTCATCAAGTTGATCGCTTCTTCTCGGTCCGCAGGCTCGCGCAGGATAGCGAGCTGATCCGAGGTCATCATGGCACGCACCGGGGTCGCATCATCCGAGGCAAAGCGCATATCGCGGTTCGTCACGATCCCCACCACGCGGCCGCCTTCGTCAACTACGGGAAAACCCGTGACGCGGTAGCGTTCTTGCAGCGCCTTGGCGTCAGCCAGCGTCTGGTCCGCGCGCAGCGTGATCGGGTTATAGACAATCCCGCTCTCGAACCGCTTCACACGGCGCACTTCGCGGGCCTGCGCCTCAATGTCGAGGTTGCGGTGCACAACGCCAATACCGCCCGCCTGCGCCATTGCAATCGCCATGCGCCCCTCGGTCACTGTATCCATCGCGGAGCTTAGGAGCGGAATGTTCATCGCAATCGTGCGCGTCACTTGCGTGCGCGTGTCGGCGGTAGACGGCAGCACACTCGAGGCCCCCGGCACCAGCAGAACATCATCAAAGGTAAGTGCCTCGCGAATCTCCATAACGGACCTCATATGGGAGTGACGGTTGGCACGGCCATATCTCATGGGTGGGGCAGAATGAAAAGGGCAAATGGCGATTGCCTGGGCTTGCGGCTTGGTTAATGGTGACGCAAGTTGTGGAAACACGCATCACATGAGATTGACGGAGCGCGCGATGGCCAATTCATATGATAGCGGACGGCTGGACCTGCCGTTTGTAGGGATTTCGACCTTTGGCAAGCGCCCCTATGTGGCGGATTGGGACGCGCTTGAGGCTGACGTTGCGATCCTAGGTGCCCCCTTTGATGGTGGAACACAATGGCGGCCCGGCGCGCGTTTCGGCCCACGCGCGGTGCGAGAGGCATCAACCCTTTTTAGCTTTGGTCACGCAGGCGCTTATGACCATGAGGATGACACGACATATCTGCCGGGCGCGGTGCGGATCGTCGACATGGGGGATGCGGATATCATCCACACCAATACCACTGGATCCCATGACAACATCGAAAAAGGCGTGCGCGCAGCCTTAAAGGCAGGCGCCCTGCCTGTCACAATCGGCGGCGATCATTCCATCAACATCCCCTGCATCCGCGCCTTTGCGGATGAAGCACCGCTGCATATCCTGCAAATCGATGCCCACCTTGATTTCGTGGATGAACGCCACGGCGTCCGCTTTGGCCACGGCAATCCGATGCGCCGTGCAATGGAACAACCGCATGTGCTGGGTCTGACCCAAGTCGGTATTCGCAATGTGTCATCTACTGCGCGCGAAGGCTATGAGGACGCCCGTGCCATGGGATCGCGTATTATTTCAGTGCGCCAAGCCCGCGCGCTGGGCCATGCCGACGTGCTCGCACAGATCCCGCCACGGGCCCGCCTCTATGTGACCATCGACATTGATGCCTTTTGCCCCTCCATCGCGCCGGGCACCGGTACGCCCAGCCATGGTGGTTTCCTGTATTATGAGGTGCTGGAGCTGTTGCACTTGGCGGCCAAAGACTTTGATATCGTGGGCATTGATCTGGTCGAGGTTGCCCCTGATTATGACCCCACCGGCAGCACGGCCATCTTGGCGGCGCAACTGCTGTTGAATATGCTGGGCTTTATCTTTCACGCCCGTTTGGGACTTACGCCAGAAGGCGGCACCACGCCCTGATCGCTGCATCCGTTTCAACAGCCCAAGTGCAGCTTTAAAATCACCATGCAGAGCGCATTTTGACGCTCAAAGCGTCTTTCGTGCCGCTCTTTGTCCGTTCTTATCAGCGCACTGGCATAAATTAAGGATAACACAAAGCAAGGCAGGCCCATGACAACTGATCCCCTCGTCGTCTTTACCCCTTCTGGCAAACGCGGGCGCTTTCCCCAAGGCACCCCGATCCTCACGGCTGCGCGCCAATTGGGCGTGGACCTCGACAGCGTCTGCGGTGGCCGCGGCATCTGCTCCAAATGCCAAGTCAGCCCCGGCTACGGCGAATTTGCCAAACACGGCGTGCGCGTGGCCCCCGACGCCCTCAGCGCCTGGAACAGCGTCGAAGAACGCTACAAATCCAAGCGTGGCATGATCGATGGCCGCCGTTTGGGCTGTCAGGCGACGGTTCAGGGCGACGTGGTGATCGACGTGCCCGAAACCAGCCAAGTGCACAAACAGGTGGTGCGTAAACGCGCCGAGGTGCGCGATATCGTCCTGAACCCGTCGACTAAACTGTTCTATGTTGTCGTTCAAGAACCCGACATGCACGACCCCTCTGGCGATCTGGAACGGCTGCGCAGCGCCCTGTCGGAGCAATGGCAGTTGGAAAACGTGCACGCTGATTTGCACATCCTGCAACAGATGCAGCCGATCCTGCGCAAAGGCGACTGGAAGGTCACCGTCGCCGTGCACTTGGGCGATGATGAAAACGCACCTCGGATCATGCACATCTGGCCCGGCTACTACGAAGGCACGGTTTACGGTCTGGCGGTCGATCTCGGCTCAACCACGATTGCCGCGCACCTGTGCGATTTGCACACCGGCGAGGTCGTCGCCTCCTCCGGCGTGATGAACCCACAAATCCGCTTTGGTGAGGACCTGATGAGCCGGGTCAGCTATTCCATGATGAACCCCAGCGGCGCGCAGGAAATGACAACCGCAGTGCGCGAGGGCATGAACGCGCTCTTTACACAAATCAGCACAGAGGCCGAGATCGACAAGGCCCTGATCGTGGACGCGGTCTTTGTCTGTAACCCGGTCATGCACCACCTGCTGCTGGGTATTGACCCCTTTGAGCTGGGCCAAGCGCCCTTTGCGCTGGCTACATCGAACGCGCTGCGCCTGCGGGCAGATGATTTGGATCTGAACATTCACCCCTCCGCGCGGATATACATGCTGCCCTGCATTGCGGGTCATGTGGGCGCGGACGCCGCCGCCGTGGCCCTGTCAGAGCATCCCGACACTTCTGACGATCTGGTATTGATCGTGGATGTCGGCACGAACGCAGAGATCTTGCTGGGCAACCGCGAAAAGGTCTTGGCCTGTTCCTCGCCCACTGGCCCCGCCTTTGAAGGCGCCCAGATCAGCAGCGGCCAGCGTGCGGCCCCTGGCGCAATCGAGCGGGTCGAGATTGATCCCATCACCAAAGAGCCGCGTTTCCGCGTCATCGGGTCGGACATCTGGTCGGATGAAGAAGGCTTTGACGCCGCCATCGCCAGCACAGGCGTGACGGGCATCTGCGGCTCTGGCATCATCGAGATGGTCGCCGAGATGCGCCTTGCCGGGATCGTGGATGGGCCCGGCCTTATCGGCGCGCCTGAGCAAACGGGTACGCCGCGGTGTTTCCTCGATGGGCGGACCTATTCCTATCTCGTCTATGATGCCACCGACCGCGGCGGGCCGCGCATCACCATCACCAACCGCGATATTCGTGAAATCCAGATGGCCAAGGCCGCGCTCTACTCCGGATCGCGCCTATTGATGGACAAATTTGACGTCGAAACCGTAGACCGCGTGGTGCTGGCGGGCGCCTTTGGCGCGCATATCTCGTCCAAACACGCAATGGTCTTGGGCATGATCCCAGACGTGCCGCTCGACAAGGTCACCTCGGCGGGCAATGCCGCAGGCACCGGCGCGCGGATCGCCCTGTTGAACCGCGACGCCCGGGCCGAGATTGAGGAAACCGTCCGCGCGATCCACAAGATTGAAACCGCGATCGAGCCGCGCTTCCAAGAGCACTTCGTGAACGCCTCTGCGATCCCGAACTCTTCCGATCCGTTTCCGATCCTCAATTCGATCGTGACCTTGCCCGATGCAATCTTTAACACTGGCGGCGGAGACGATAGCAGCGCCCGCCCCAGACGGCGGCGGCGCGCATAACAATAGGACACGCCGGACCATGACCGAAAAGGCTGATCAAGATAACGCGGATCAAAAAGAGTTCTGGTCCGGGGCCTCTGGCGACAGTTGGACAGCGCATCAAGATGCGATGGACCGGATCCTCAAGCCGG
>CBFHKQ010000058.1:0-12612 GCA_965656435.1 uncultured Pseudosulfitobacter sp.
TGACGCCCGTCTGCGCGATGTCACGCAACCCTATGCGGCCCCTTCGGGTCAACGCCCGCAACACCCGGCTTAAGCGCGATCGAAACCGTGTGGGGTGTGACAATTACCGTCACGTCCAACGCTTCGCACGCCCTTGAGGCGGTCACCTCGCGCGGATATGACCGCAGGACATATCCAAGGACGCGACATGCCCCAATTTCTAGACGCCAGCAGCCCCGATTTCCCGACCCAGTTTGACGCCCTCCTCAACGCCAAGCGAGAGGACAGCCCGGATGTGGATCAAACGGTTGCGGAAATTATCGCCCGCGTGCGTGCCGAGGGGGATGCAGCGGTAATCGCGCTGACAAAACAGTTCGACCGGCAAACGTTGACGTCCGAGACGCTGCGCATCACCGCAGAGGAAATCGCCGCCGCCGTAGCAACGGTACCTGCTGCCGAGCGCGCGGCGCTTGAGCTGGCCGCAGACCGCATCCGTACCTATCACGCGAAACAACTGCCGCCCGATCACAGCTGGCAAGAGGAAACCGGCGCGCAATTGGGGTGGCGCTGGACGCCTGTGTCCGCCGCAGGCCTTTATGTTCCGGGCGGTCTCGCCAGTTATCCATCTTCTGTGCTGATGAATGCCGTACCGGCAAAAGTCGCAGGCGTGCCCCGCTTGGCGATGGTGGTGCCGACGCCAGACGGTGTTCTGAACCCGCTGGTGTTGCTTGCCGCCCAAATTGCTGGTGTCGACGAAGTCTACCGTATCGGCGGGGCGCAGGCAGTTGCGGCGCTGGCCTACGGTACTGAGACAATCGCCCCCGTTGATAAAATCACCGGCCCCGGGAACGCTTTTGTGGCCGCCGCCAAGCGCCGTGTCTTTGGCAAAGTGGGCATCGATATGATTGCGGGCCCTTCCGAAATACTGGTCATTGCAGATGCGGCAAACGATCCTGATTGGATCGCCCTTGATTTGCTGAGCCAAGCCGAACACGATGAAAGCGCCCAAAGCATCTTGATCACGGATGACGCAGAGTTTGGCAAAGCTGTTGCCGCCGCTGTAGACAAACGCCTTGAGACTTTGGCGCGTCGCGACATCGCGGGTGCCAGTTGGCGTGATTTCGGGGCCATTATTACAGTAGCAGATATGGATCAGGCCGTGACCCTGTCGGATCGGATTGCCCCGGAACACCTCGAGCTTTGCGTGGCCGATGCGCCGGGACTGGCACAGAAAATTACCCACGCCGGCGCAATTTTCATCGGGGCATGGACGCCCGAAGCGATTGGCGACTATGTGGGCGGGCCCAATCATGTGCTGCCGACCGCCCGCTCTGCCCGCTTTTCTTCTGGCCTGTCTGTTTTGGACTTCTTGAAGCGCACGACCTTGGCCCAGATGACGCCCGACGCGCTTAAGGCGATTGGCCCGGCCGCAGAAACGCTTGCCGCCTCAGAAAGCCTTGAGGCGCATGGCCTGTCGGTCACCGCGCGCCTCAAGCGGCTGAACAGCGCAGATTGAACCCAGACCCAAGCCTCGCTAAACTCGCGCGGTGAAGCCCGAAAAGGAGGCGCGTCCATGCCTCGTATAAGCCATATTGCACTCGATGATGCGAGCATGCCTCCGCCCACGCCGGAGATTGAGCAGGAGCGCAAAGTCGCCCTTTTTGATCTGTTGGAAGACAACACCTTTCGTCTGCCCGTTAAGGATGGCCGCGCGGTGCCGCAGGGGCCGTATCATCTGGGGCTCGGTATCCGAGAAGGACGCCTTGTTTTTGATGTGAACACCGAAAACGCGGAAAAAGCGGCCGAATTCCACCTGTCGCTTGGCCCGTTTCGGCAGGTCGTCAAAGACTATTTCCAGATTTGTGAAAGTTATTTCGACGCGGTGAAAAAGCTGCCGCCCAGCCAGATCGAGACCATCGACATGGCCCGGCGCGGCATCCACAACGAAGGCAGTCGCGTGCTACAAGAGCGGCTGGAGGGCAAGGCAGAGATCGACACCGACACCGCCCGCCGCCTTTTCACGCTGATTTGCGTTTTGCATTTTGGGGGCTGAGACGATGGCGCAGGACCTTCCCCAATCCGTCCTGTTTTGCTGTGACCACAATGCCGTGCGCTCTCCGATGGCCGAAGGCATCATGAAAAAGTTCTTTGGCACGGGCACCTATGTGCAATCTGCGGGGGTCAAGTCCGACATGGAGATTGACGGCTTTTCCATCGCGGTCTGCCAAGAGATTAACGTGGAATTGGCCCGCCACAGGTCGCGCAGCTTTGATGAAATGGAAGACTGGGGCGATGATCTAGGCAGCTTTGATTTGATCGTTGCCCTCAGCCCGGCCAGCCAGCGCCGCGCGTTGGAGCTGACGCGGCATTATCATCTGGATGTGGTCTATTGGCCTATTTTGGACCCAACGGGCCTCGGTGAAGGGCGCGAAGAAAAGCTCAGCAGCTACCGAAAAGCACGCGATCAGATCATCAGCCAGCTTCGCGAACGTTGGGGCCAAGAACGTATAGAAAGCGTATCGGCATGAACATCATCGAGCAGTATTTCGCAGCCTTCAACGCCGGTGACATCCCCGCAATGTTGGCCTGCCTCACGGATGATGTAGCGCACCACGTGAATGAGGGACAAATCCGCACGGGCAAGCCTGTATTTGAAGCATTTTGCGCACATATGAGCCACAGCTATGCAGAAGAACTTACCGATATTGTGGTGTTCCAGAGCGGGGATCGCGCGGCGGCTGAATATATCGTGAACGGGACCTATTTGCAGACGGATCAGGGCCTGCCAGAGGCGCGTGGGCAAACCTACCGCTTGCCTGCCGGGTCCTTTTTCACTTTGCGCGCTGGCAAGATCGCGCGGGTGACGACCTATTACAATCTGGCCGATTGGACGGCGCAGGTGGCGTGATCCGCATCGCGGCTTTGTCGGGTCAAGATCTGCTGGACCATATCCCCGATCTTGCCGCGCTGCGCATCGCTGTTTTTCGAGATTACCCCTATCTCTACGATGGCTCTGCTGAGTATGAGGCGCGCTATCTGCGGAGCCTTTCCAAGTCTGAACGGGCAGTCATCATCGGGGCCTTTGAGGGCGAAAGACTTGTGGGAGCGGCCACCGCGGCCCCTTTGCGCGACCATGTTGGCGACGTGGCGGAGGCTTTCGCAAATAGCGATTACAGCGTTGATGACACTTATTACTTTGCCGAGAGCGTTCTGCTGCCTGGGAATCGCGGGCAGGGGATTGGCCATCACTTTTTTGATGAACGCGAGGCGGTGGCGCAGCGCTTTGGTTTTACCGGATGCTGTTTCTGCGCGGTAATCCGCCCGGAAGATCACCCCGCACGCCCCACCAAGTACAGCCCCCTCGATGCCTTTTGGCGTGGCCGCGGTTATGCGCCGCTCCACGGTGTTGTCGGGAAATTGTCGTGGACTGATTTGGGCATGGCGCAAGAGACTGAAAAGCCGATGCAGTTTTGGGGCCGCCGGTTTTGATCTAACGCGAAGCGGGCGCTTTTAGTCACAGAGCGTTTCAGCCTGCGCCCCATAGGCAGCCCAATCTTCCCAAAAGGCTGCGTTTTGCGCGCTGCTGGATTGTTGAATGTCCTGTGCGCGCTGCGGGTCTTTGAAAAAAGCGGCTCCGCGGCGCTGCGCAGCAGGGGAGAGGGTGAGGTTCGCGACCGCCTGCACACAACCGCATTGGGCCGTCGCTTTGGCATCTTCTTGAACGGCGCGGCAGGCGCTTTCAATTGGACCCGTGGCGAATAATACAGCGGGGGCGGCTGTCGGCCGCGCGAGGGGGCGCAGTGAAGTGAACCCGTCCAACACTGGCGGCCCGGGGCGGGCAACCGGTCGCGAAACTGGCGTGATTTGCGGTGTCGGCACCGCAAAAGCGGCAGGTGACACGCGGGCCTCTGGTACCGTGGCTTGTGGCCCTGACGCACTTGATGCGGCGTTTCCAAGGGCGCTTGAGATCACCGATGCGGCCATTGTGGGGGGGCGCGCGCCCACTGCATTAGAGGAGGCATAGGGCGAGGTGCTACATGCGCCGATCAAAAGACAGCCGAAGACAGCGAAGACACGGATCATCGAAAGAAAGCCCTGTGAGTCAGTTGAAACGTGGCAAGGAGCGGGTCCCTACGGCATAGGTATGTCAGTTACATTCTTCGGGATGTGATACCCGCGTTGCACCGCAGGGCGTTCGGCAACCCGAACGTACCAGTCGCGCAGGTCCGGATAGTCGTTTAGGTCAATGCCTTGCCAATCGTGGCGCGCAATCCAAGGAAAACAGGCCATATCGGCGAGGCTATACATCCCGCGGCCTGATCCTGCGATATAATCGCGTCCATGCAGGCGTGCATCCAGAACCTTGTAAAGCCGGCGCGCTTCCGTGCTATAACGAGCCTCGGCATATTCCGATTTCCCGGCATTATATTTCACGAAATGGTGCACCTGACCCAGCATCGGACCCAGACCGCCCATTTGCCACATCAGCCATTCGACCATGCGCCAATATTCGGCGCCTTCAGGCTGAAAACGCCTTTCTTTCGCGGCAAGATAAAGCATGATGGCTCCCGTCTCCATCAACGTCTGGCCGGTGTCTTGGTCCACGATCGCAGGGATGCGGTTGTTGGGTGCGATCTTCAAAAATGCCGGCGCAAACTGTTCGTCTTTTGAAATGTCGATCGGGTGCACGGTATAGGGCAGCCCCAATTCTTCCAGCAAGATAGAAACTTTGCGCCCGTTCGGTGTGGACCATGTGTAAAAATCAATCATCTGCGCGCCCTTCTGTTGTGGCTAGGCTACCACCGGCTCTGCCCAAGACCAAGCGGTGCGTGACAGCGTGCTTTTGGCCGCGTGATGCCTTGGTTCTAAACGGGCCGTAACGTTGCATCACCTGCGCGCATCAAGCCCATTGACCAAGGCCCAAAACCCTACCATATCACTGTCATGACAGCTCTTTCACATATCCGCAATTTCTCGATCGTTGCTCACATCGACCATGGGAAATCCACGCTCGCCGATAGGCTGATCCAGCAGACAGGCACGGTCAAGGACCGCGACATGCAGGCCCAATTGTTGGACAGCATGGACATTGAGCGTGAACGGGGCATCACGATCAAGGCGAATACGGTGCGCATTGATTATCTGGCCGAAAATGGTGAACTATATGTGTTGAACCTGATCGACACGCCGGGTCACGTTGATTTTGCTTATGAAGTCAGCCGGTCGATGCGCGCTGTTGAGGGATCTTTGCTGGTTGTGGACGCTTCCCAAGGGGTCGAGGCGCAGACGCTTGCCAATGTCTATCACGCGATCGATGCGGATCATGAAATTGTGCCGATTTTGAACAAGATCGACCTGCCCGCAGCCGATTGTGGCCGCGTGGCCGAGCAAATCGAGGATGTGATCGGCATCGACGCCTCGGGCGCTATTCAGGTGTCGGCCAAGACGGGGCAGGGGATCACCGAAACGCTTGAGGCGATCGTCACGCACCTGCCGGCCCCAAAAGGGACGGAAGATGCCGACCTCAAAGCGATGCTGGTGGACAGCTGGTACGACAGCTATCTGGGTGTGATCGTACTGGTTCGGGTGATCGATGGGCGCCTTAAGAAGGGCGAAAAGATCAAATTCATCTCGAACGGGACCACGCACCATGTGGACCGCATCGGCGTGTTCCGCCCCCAAATGCAAACGGTGGAGAGCCTTGGCCCGGGCGAGATTGGTTTCCTCACAGCCTCGATCAAGCAAGTGCGTGACACGCGTGTGGGCGACACCATCACACATGAGCGCAAGACAGTTGACGCGTTGCCCGGGTTTAAGCCTGCGCAGCCTGTGGTTTTCTGTGGCCTCTTCCCCGTGGACAGCGCCCAGTTCGAAGATCTGCGCGAGGCGATCGATAAACTGGCACTGAACGACGCGTCCTTCAGTTTTGAGATGGAGACATCGGCCGCGCTGGGCTTTGGTTTCCGCTGCGGCTTTTTGGGGCTGCTGCACCTTGAGGTGATCCGCGACCGGATTGAGCGGGAATATTCGATCGAATTGATCACCACGGCCCCTTCGGTTGTCTATCACGTCTACATGCGCGACGGGACGATGATCGAGCTGCACAACCCTGCTGACATGCCGGTTCTTAGCATTGTGGACCACCTCGAAGAGCCGCGGATTAAGGCCACGATCTTGGTGCCGGATGAATATTTGGGCGATGTGCTAAAGCTCTGCCAAGACCGCCGCGGCGTGCAGATGGACCTGACTTATGCCGGTTCGCGGGCGATGGTGGTTTATGATTTGCCACTCAACGAGGTGGTGTTTGATTTCTATGACCGCCTCAAATCCGTGACCAAAGGATATGCGTCTTTTGACTATCAAATGACGGGCTATCAGACGGATAACTTGGTCAAAATGTCCGTTCTGGTGAATGACGAGCCTGTGGACGCATTGTCGATGATGGTGCACCGCGACCGTGCCGACACACGTGGCCGCGCCATGGTCGAAAAGCTCAAGGATTTGATCCCGCGCCATATGTTCAAAATTCCGATCCAAGCGGCGATTGGCGGCAAAGTCATCGCGCGCGAGACATTGTCCGCGATGCGCAAAGACGTGACGGCCAAATGCTATGGCGGCGATGCTTCTCGGAAACGCAAACTGCTGGATAAGCAAAAAGCGGGTAAGAAAAAGATGCGCCAGTTTGGCCGCGTCGACATCCCGCAAGAGGCGTTTATCTCGGCGCTCAAGATGGACAGCTGATCCGCGTTTTGGGCTGTCCATTACGCGCCCGCGGCGCCGCTTGCATAGCGGCCCTGCGCGAATGTCCTCTCGACATCAGAGGTCAAAGCGCATACGAGCGCGGCTTGATCATATGAGAGCCATACTTTGAAACAGACCCTTGCCGACGCGCTTGCCCTGCGCGGATACGAAACGCTGACCCCCGTACAACAAGCTGTGACTGATCCTGCCCTCGAGGGGGCGGACCTTTTGGTGTCGGCCCAGACGGGGTCCGGCAAAACGGTGGGCTTTGGCCTCGCGCTGGGTGGGACGCTGCTGGGTGACGGCGACGCCTTCGTTGCGGCGGGGGCGCCGCTGGCGTTGATCATCGCGCCGACACGCGAATTGGCGATGCAGGTAAAGCGTGAATTGGGCTGGCTGTATGCAAAAGCAGGTGTTGTCATGGCCTCCTGCGTTGGGGGCATGGACATGCGCGACGAGCGTCGGACCCTCGACCGCGGCGCGCATATTGTCGTGGCGACACCGGGGCGCTTGCGCGACCATATCATGCGCGGTGCGATTGACCTGTCGGCGATCCGCGGTGTTGTGTTGGATGAAGCTGATGAGATGTTGGACCTCGGCTTTCGCGAAGATCTGGAATATATCCTCGGCGAATGTCCACAAGACCGCCGGACGCTGATGTTTTCAGCCACCGTGCCGAAATCTATCGCGGGTTTGGCGCAAAAATACCAACGGGACGCGCAGCGGATAACGACCCTGTCGGGCACGTCACAGCACGCCGACATTGAATACCGCGCGATGACCGTTGCCAATCACGATGCCGAGGGCGCAATCATCAATGCCCTGCGCTATTTCGAGGCTCCCAACGCGATCGTGTTCTGCAACACCCGCGCGATGGTGGGGCGCATTACATCACGCCTGTCTAATCGCGGCTTTTCCGTGGTGGCTTTGTCGGGCGAGTTGACACAATCCGAGCGCTCCCACGCGCTACAAGCGATGCGGGATGGTCGGGCGCGGGTCTGCGTGGCGACTGATGTTGCGGCGCGCGGCATCGACCTGCCCAACCTCGATCTGGTCGTGCACGCCGAGCTGCCGTCGAACCATGAAACGCTGCTGCACCGCTCTGGTCGGACGGGACGTGCGGGACGAAAAGGCGTCAGCGCCCTCGTGGTCACGCCAAAGGTACGCAGCAAAGCGATGCGCATTCTCAAAAGCGCCAAGCTAGAGGCACAGTGGGGCGATGCGCCCAGTGCCGCCGAGGTGCGCGCGCAGGATGAAATACGACTGATGTCGGACCCGATGTGGTCCGAACCCATGGCCGAAAGCGAAGCGGATGCAGTGGCCAAATTAACCGCCGCTTTCACGCCAGAGCAGCTTGCGACGGCAACGCTGCGGGTGTTGGCGCAACGTTTCACAGCACCCGAACATTTGTCGCCTAGCGGGGCAGGAGAGGCGCCAAAACCGCGCGCCAAGTTCGGTCCCAGCGTCTGGTTCTCGGCGACGGGTGGGCGCAACCAAGGCGTCGAAGTCCGCCGTTTGTTGCCCGTTCTATGCAACGCTGGCGGGTTGACCAAAGACGACATTGGCGCGATCCGGATCAGCGACGACACGTCTTATGTGGAAATCCTGCAAAGCAGCGCTGATGCATTCACCAAAGCCATCGGGGCCGACATGACCGTCGAAGGCGGGGTTGTCTTGACCCAGCTTGATGCGCCCCCTGCCGAGGCAAACCGGCCCAAACCACGGTTTGAGGGCAAGCCGTCGCGTGGTCCGAAACCAGGCGGGCCTGCGCGCTCCGCACCGCGCAAAAGGCCCCGCCCTGATCGCGGGCCTTCTACCGAGGGTCATGCTTTGCCTGCAGCCCCTGCGCCAGAAAAAGTTGCCCGCAAATCCGAGGCGCCGAAATACAGCGAAACACCGCTTTTCGCGGACACACCGACCCCGCCTGCCGCCGCGCCGCGCCCTGCCGCGCCCAAAGGCAAAGGCGGTGCGCCGATCGACTGGAACGACACCTCAACTCCGCGCCGCCGTAAGCCGAAACCGAGCGCCGCCCCGGCAGGAAAAGGTAAAACTGGCGCAGGTCCGGCAAAGAAAAAGCCGCGCACCGCGATGGATGCGGCACGTGCCGACGGTGCTGTAACAGCGCCCAAGGGCAAGCCCCGTCATAAGGACGCAGGCAAACCCAAAGGCCGTGGCCCTGCGAATGCGGCCCCGCCCAAGGGCAAACCGTCAAGCAAGAAGAACCGCGCGCGGGCTGCTGCGGCTCAGCAAGGCGGCTCGCAGCCGCCGCGCAAACCCCGTTAAAACGCGCTGCATATCTGGCTGAACGATTGGAACGCACCCTGCTATATTGTCGGGCGCGTTTTTCGTTATCGGTGCTTGGCTCAGCCGTGACGCTCCGTTACTTCGGCGCAGCCCCGCTTCGCCGCTAGGTTAGGCTTGCGGGGTAATATTGCTTGTGGCTAACCTTTGGGCCACGCGTGCTATTGTTCCTGCTTTCGGAACGTACCGCCGCGCCTAGACCCAAAGGACACCGCGCCAATGACAGACAAAATCGCCTATTCCCGCCAGGGTGACACCGCCGTTTTGACGGTAAAAAATCCACCTGTGAATGCATTGTCCCAAGCGGTCCGGCAGGGCCTCTGGGAAGGCGTGGAGCGAGCTGAAGCGGACGCAGGCGTGCGCGCGTTGATGATCGTGGGTGAAGGCCGCGCCTTTTTTGCAGGCGCGGACATCACAGAGTTTGGCAAGCCGCCCATGGCGCCGCACCTGCCTGATTTGATCAACAAAATTGAGGCCTCAAAGCTGCTGGTCGTCGCGGCAATGCATGGGGTCAGCTTAGGCGGAGGTCTCGAGGTGGCATTGGGCTGTCATTACCGCGTGGCCGTGCCCTCTGCGCGCGTGGGCCTGCCCGAGGTGCATTTGGGCCTGATCCCGGGCGCCGGTGGCACACAGCGTTTGCCGCGTTTGACGGGCGTGGAAAAAGGCTTGGACATCATGACCACCGGGCGTCACGTCAAAGCGGCGGAGGCGGCCGAACTGGGCGTGCTTGACGCCGTGCGCGACGGTGATCCGATGGAGGTGGGGCTTGCCTATACCCAGGAGCTGCTGGATGCTGGCGCGCCGCGCCGTCCGATTTCCGATATGGCACCGCCCGCGCCCATCGATTGGGACGCCACCTATGAGGCAATTCTCGCCCGTGGTCGCGGGCAAATTTCGCCAGCGCAATGTGTTCGGGCTGTCGAAGCCAGCGCGACTTTGCCTTTCGCCGATGGCCTGACCGCCGAGCGCAACATTTTCAGCGACCTGATGGAAACGGACCAGCGCAAGGGCATGATCCATGCCTTTTTCAGTGAACGCGCGGTCAGCAATTTGCCTGAACTAAAAGGCGTGACACCGCGTCCTTTGGCGCAGATCGGCGTGATTGGCGGCGGTACCATGGGCGCTGGGATCGCGACAGCCGCGCTACTGTCGGGTCTGCGGGTTACACTGATTGAGATGTCTGCGGAGGCTGGTGAAGCGGCCCGCAAGCGGATTGAGGGCAACCTTAGCGGCGCGTTGAAGCGAGGCAAGATCAGCGCGGCACAGCATGAGGCAATCCTGACCCAAGCGCTGCTCATCGCCACTGATTATGCCGCCCTCAGCGAAGCCGATTTGATCATTGAGGCCGTCTTCGAAGACATGGGCGTCAAAAAACAAGTCTTTGCCGCTTTGGATGCTGTGGCAAAGCCGGGCGCAATCTTAGCCTCCAACACGTCATATTTGAACATCGACGAGATTGCAGCCACCACGAGCCGCCCTGCCGATGTGATCGGCCTGCACTTTTTTTCACCTGCGCATGTGATGAAGCTGTTGGAAATTGTCGTGGCCGAAAAAACGGCGCTGGACGTGGTTGCGACAGGTTTCGAGCTTGGCAAAAAGCTGGGCAAGATCAGCGTGCGCGCAGGCGTTTGCGATGGCTTCATCGGTAACCGCATCCTGAGCACCTACCGCACGGCCGCAGACCACATGATCCACGATGGCGCGTCTCCCTATGAGATCGACACAGCGCTTGAGGATTTCGGCTTTGCGATGGGTCCCTTTGCGGTGGCCGATTTGGCGGGCCTCGATATCGGCTGGGCGGTGCGCAAGCGCAAACGGGCCGACGGGATCGACCCCGGTGCGCGCGACATGCGCTATGCCGATACGTTATGCGAGGCAGGGCATTTCGGTCAGAAAACCGGCAAGGGCTATTATGACTATGCGGCGGGCGCCAAGGCGCGCGTGCCCAACCCCGATGTGATGCCCTTGATCGCGGCAGAGCGCGCGGAAAATGGCGTCACCCCGCGCAGTTTTACGCCTGAAGAAATCGTGCGTCGTTATATGGCCGCAATGGTCAATGAGGCCGCTAAAGTGGTTGGCGAAGGCATCGCGCGGCGGCCTCTGGATGTCGATATGACCTTGCTCTTCGGCTATGGCTTCCCGCGCTATCATGGCGGGCCGCTAAAATGGGCCGATATCGTGGGCTTGTCCGATCTGCTTGCAGATATGCAGCGCTACCGCGAGGAAGACCCGCATTTCTGGCAGATCGCCCCGCTTATCGAGCAGTTGGTGGCCGATGGTAAATCCTTTGATACGCTCAATCATTAAGCCAAACCGGGGCGCAGAGCGCTCCAATATGGAGACTTGAAAATGGACCTGAATTATACCGCAGAAGAGTTGGCCTTTCGCGACGAAGTCCGCGCATTCATGCGTGATGAGTTGCCCAAAGAGATGTCAGATAGGGTCCGCTTGGGCCACGAGTTGGACAAAAAAGGCCTTGAGCAATGGCACGCGATTTTGAATGCCAAAGGCTGGCTTGCACCCAACTGGCCCAAGGAATTTGGGGGCGCTGAATGGACCGCCGTCCAGCGTCATATCTTTGAGGTCGAGGCCAACGCCCATCACGCGCCGCGGATTGTGCCGTTTGGCCTGTCGATGCTCGCGCCGGTCTTGCAGAAATTCGGTTCCAAAGCGCAGCAAGACTATTGGCTGCCGCGTATCCTGGATGGGTCAGATTGGTGGTGTCAGGGCTATTCCGAGCCGGGTGCAGGCTCGGACCTCGCCTCGCTAAAGACGACGGCCGTGCGTGACGGCGACCATTACGTTGTGAACGGGCAAAAAACGTGGACCACGCTGGGCCAGCACGCGAACATGATCTTTTGCCTTGTGCGCACGGACAAAGACGCCAAGCAGCAAGAGGGTATTTCGTTCCTGTTGATCGACATGGACACGCCCGGCGTTGAAGTGCGTCCCATTATCCTGCTGGACGGCACGCATGAGGTGAATGAGGTCTGGTTCACGGATGTGCGTGTGCCTGTCGAAAACCTTGTGGGTGAGGAAAACAAGGGTTGGACCTATGCCAAATACCTGCTGACGCACGAACGCTCGAACATTGCGGGCGTTGGCAGTTCCGAAGCAGGTCTTGCGCAGGTAAAGCGTCTGGCGAAATCCGAAATGGCCGGGGGTAAACCGCTTTTGCAAAACCCGCATTTTGCAGCGCGTGTGGCACAGGTGGAAATTGACCTCAAGGCGATGGCGACCACGAACCTGCGCATCATCAGCCAAGTGGCTGCTGGTAGCGCACCGGGGGTTGAGGCTTCCATGCTCAAGGTTAAGGGCACGATCATCCGCCAAGAGATTAACGATTTGGCGCGCCGCGCGGTGGGGCCCTATGCGATGCCGTTCGCGTCTGAGGCAGTTGAAGGCACGAACGCGGCCTTGCCCGATCCGCATGAGGCGGGGCCTGTGGCTGCGCAGTATTTCAACAACCGCAAACTGTCGATTTTTGGCGGCAGCAATGAAATTCAACGCGGCATCATTGCCAAGGTGATGATGGGAGCCGGCAAATGAATTTTAACCTCACCGAAGAACGGCAAATGCTGCAAGACAGCC
>CBFHKQ010000059.1:0-12485 GCA_965656435.1 uncultured Pseudosulfitobacter sp.
GAAACGCGATAAACGAAAGCGCGCGAGCTCATGGCGCGCGGGATTGCCCATCGCCAAATCCGCA
Source organism: uncultured Pseudosulfitobacter sp. (assembly GCA_965656435.1). GTDB lineage: Bacteria > Pseudomonadota > Alphaproteobacteria > Rhodobacterales > Rhodobacteraceae > Pseudosulfitobacter. The sequence goes on from CBFHKQ010000059.1 coordinate 65, forward strand.
AGGATGCGCCCCATGCCGGGCCCGATGCCAAAGCCGTGACCGCTCATCCCCGTGCCAATCGTCAGCCCCGGCAGGGCCGCCACGCGGTCCACCACAGGCACAATATCGGGCATCGTATCGATCATACCGGCCCAAACGTGCTGCGCCCGCGGTGCAGGCCCTGCCATCTCCGGCACCATGCGGCCAAAACGGCGCAACAGGGTGCGCGCTTTGCGTGCATTCGGGGCCGGGTTCAGCACCCGCATCTGCTCGAACGACGTGACAGCATCGCCATCCCATCGCCGCGGCGTCCCCCAAGCGTCCGGAAACCCGCGCGGCGCGGCGGCGCGTAAGCGTACGGCGAAGGGATCAGATTTCAACTGTGTTGCGTAAAACGGCAGACTGCGCACCGCATGGGGACCGACGAATAATTCTGAATACCCGCCCTCGGCAAGGCTATAGCCGCCATCCGCACGGTGCCGGAAGGCAACAAGGCTGTCAGTCGCCCCTCCGGCATAGGCCTGGCGCGCGCCCCCTGAAACGGGTGCAGTCGCCACAACCGTTGCCCGGACGCTCAGTTGCGGGATGAAAATCCCATGGTTCTGCAAAAAGAGCGCGGACCAAGCGCCGCCCGCCAACACCACCTCAGGCGCGCGGATGCGGCCCTGTTCGGTGATCACGCCCGTGACGCGCCCAGCCGCAATATCGAGCGCGCGCACCGCGCACCCTTCGATCAACTGCGCCCCTGCGCGCTGTGCAATGCCGGCCAAAGCAGGCACCGCGACCCAAGGCTCTGCCTTCATGTCTTGGGACGTATAAAGCGCCCCCTTATACCGGCGCGTCAGACCCGGGATTACGCCGGCGATTTCTGATCCCTCCAACATTCGACTGTCGAGGCCAAAGGGCGCGGCCTGTGCGCACCACGCGGCATAGCGCGCCATCTGAGCGTCTGTCTCGGCCAAATATGTGATGCCATCTTGGCGCAAACCAATATCCACATTGGTTTGTTGCGCCAGCTCTTGCCAAAGACGCATCGCCTCCAACACGATCGGGATTTCATCCGGATCCCGCCCCTGAACACGGATCCAACCCCAATTGCGGCTCGACTGTTCGCCCGCGATACGACCCTTTTCGAGAAGAACGACCCGCTTGCCCGCGCGCGCAGCAAAAAGAGCGGTACAGACGCCGATCACCCCACCTCCGATGACGATAATGTCTGCCTCCGCCGGCACGGAGCCCACAAACTGAGGCGGCTGGTCAAGAAAGGTCGGAAAGCTCATGCTGCCGCGCCCAAACGGACCAACAAAGAGCCCATGAACGCATGGCCTGCCTCAAACTGGGCGACGGTAATGAACTCATTGGGTTGGTGGGCCTGCGCGATGTCGCCGGGCCCGCACACCACGGCGGAATAGCCGGCGGCCTGAAACTGACCCGCTTCGGTGCCGTAGCTGACCACATGGTTGCCGTTGTCACCCGTAATCTGACGCACGAGGCCTTCTGCGATGCCGTCTGCCTCCGGTTGCAAGGCCGGCACATCGAACCGTGTGGAAATATCGATGCGCGTGTCCGGATGGACCTTTTGCATCTCTGCCTCAATGCCGCGCACATGATTGATGTAGTCGCGCTTGAGCGTGGCAGGATCATCCCCCGGCACTGCTCGGTAATCCATCGAAAAGCGGCAATCTTTGGCGGTGATATTGTGAGCCGTACCGCCCGCTACCTGGCCCACATGCCAGGTTGTATAAGGCGGATCAAACACCGCCGCGAGCGGGCCCGGTGTTTTGGCGCGAGCGACCGCATTACGCTGGTTGGCGAAATCGATGATCCGAACGGCCTCCAGGATGGCGGAGACGCCGGTGTGCATGAGCGATGAATGCACCTCGAACCCAACCACATGTGTGTCAAAGCCGGTACCACCTTTGTGGCCGGTAACCGCCTGCATCATCGACGGCTCGCCCACGATCACGGCGGCCCCTTTGGGCAAGACAGGTTGCATCGCCTCGATCATCAGCGGCGCACCAGTGCAGCCAACTTCTTCATCAAAGCTGAGTGCGAGTTGCAGCGGTGTGCGCACACCGCGCGCCTGCGCCTCAACCAAGGCCCAAATGGCCAGCGCATCAAAACCTTTCATATCGCAAGTGCCGCGGCCGAAGTATTTGCCGTCTCGCTCGGTGACGACCCAGGGGTCCGTGTCCCAAGGCTGCCCGTCGATCGGCACCACATCGGTGTGCCCCGAAAGCACAATCGCGCCCTCTTCCCACGGGCCCACATGAGCAAAGAGTGCCGCCTTTTCAGGCTGTGCGGGATCGACCCAGCGGTGCGCGGTGATGCCGTGATCGGATAAATAGCCAGTGACCCAATCCACCAAAGGCAGGTTCGTATCCCGCGAGACGGTGGGAAAACTGACCAACTTGGCCATCAATTCATAAGGGCTCAGCCGGTTTGTCATGCAAGGTGTCCTTTAGGCCGTAAGGTTTGCGTCGTCCTGCACTGCGCCCTAACGAACGCGATGACCGCCCGTGCCACAGTATCAGAACACACCAGCGGTACACCGACGCGCACCGATCACGCTAGCCTTTTTCGATCCGGTGGCGGATGCGGCGCACGGCCCACCAAACAAGCCCTACGACAGGCGGTGTCGCCGCGGCCACCAAGAGCCCGCGCGACAGCGCCAAAGCCTCGGCCAACGGATAGGCCAAATAACCCACCAGCGAGACCGCATAATAGCTGATTGCGACGACCGACAGGCCCTCCACCGTCGCCTGCAAGCGCAGTTGCAGATCGGATCGTTCGTCCATCGAGGCCAGCAGCAACTGGTTCTGGGCAGAGCGTTCCACATCAACGCGCGTGCGCAACAGGTTGCTGGCCCGCTCGGACCGGGCGCTCATGGCCTCCATCCGGGCTTGCGTGCTCAGGACCGTGCGCATTGCGGGATCGTAGCGGCGCATCATAAACTCGGCAAAGCTTTGACGACCCATAAAGCGCACCTCACGCAGCGCCGCGATCCGTTGGTCCACGATATGCGAATAAGCGGCAGTAGCGGCAAAGCGGAAGGACGCGCGCGCGGCCAGTGCCTCCAGCGTCGCCGAGCAGCGCAGCAGCGTAGCCAATGTGTCCTCAGCGGCATTGTCAGCATCAGCCATCGCGCCGGCGGTGGCGGTCAGCTCGGTATCGAGCGCGCTCAACTCTGGACTAAGGGCGCGTACACGCGCAAAGCCGAGCATCGACATGGCCTTATAAGTCTCAATTTCGCAGAGACGTTGCACGATCCGTCCGATCCGGCGCGCGCCAGTTGTTTCGCCTGCGAAGACGGCAAAACGTTGGTGGCCGTTCTGATCGATGCGGAAATCGCCCGCGATAACGGCGGCATCGTCCAGCACAACGGAAACCGCGAGGCTTTCGGGCACAAACCATGCGTCCAGCTTTTCGACAATCTCCCCGTCCTCTGGGCGCGGCGCGACGTGCACAAGCGCCGACGTGATCCGCTGACCAGGTGCGCGCGCCAGCCAATCCTCGGGAAAGGGTGCAAAGCCTGCCGCCTCAAAGGCCGCTCCTGGCGTGCCTTCGGCAATCAGTGTGTAGGTCACAAATTCAGTATGCTGTTCCCATTTCAGCCAGTGCCGCCCGATCTGGCCATAATAATGCGTGGCCCCAGGTTGCGGGTGAGGGGCGCCGTGCCGGTCCAGCAGGTCTACCAGATGCGCCATATCCAAAGCGCGGTCGCGCGCGGCGGCCATATCGGGCTGTTTGATCGCAAGGAAAGCCGTGGTGCACGGCACGTTGATCTTGGGAAACGGCCGGGCGTGCAGCTCGTTGGCCAGTTGATAGCGCAGCGGGTGGTCATCAATCGTGGGCATCGCGGTCTCCAAGCGTCTTTTCAAAGACATATAGCACCTGCATTGAAATGCAAAATCATTTTATTTCAATATGTTATCTGCGTACAATCGTATACTGCACGACGATGAACAGGACCGAAATACAAAACGCCCCACCAATCGGCAGGGCGTTTCAAAAGGTTCATATCACCAAACCGCGGAGCGCTTAGGCGCCATCGATCATCGGTAGCAGCTTGTCGATAGATGCCTTCGCATCGCCGTAGAACATGCGCGTGTTCTCTTTAAAGAACAGCGGGTTCTCGATCCCGGAATAGCCCGTGCCTTGGCCTCGCTTGGAGACAAAGACTTGCTTGGCCTTCCAGCATTCCAAAACCGGCATCCCAGCGATGGGCGAGTTCGGATCGTCCTGTGCCGCAGGGTTCACGATGTCGTTGGATCCAATAACAATCGCCACGTCGGTATCGGGGAAATCATCGTTGATCTCATCCATTTCCAACACGATGTCATAGGGAACCTTCGCCTCGGCCAAGAGCACGTTCATATGCCCCGGCAGACGCCCCGCAACGGGGTGGATCGCAAAACGTACGTTTTTGCCCGATGCGCGCAACTTGCGCGTCAGCTCAGCAACACCCTGCTGGGCCTGTGCCACCGCCATGCCGTAACCGGGGATGATGACGATGCTGTCGGCCTCGTTCAGGGCCGCCGCGACACCGTCTGCCTCGATTGCGATCTGTTCGCCCTCGACCGCCATCTGCTCGCCCGCCGGGCCGCCAAAGCCGCCCAAGATGACAGAGATGAACGACCGGTTCATCGCCTTACACATGATGTAGGACAGGATTGCACCGGAGGAGCCCACAAGCGCGCCGACAACGATCAGCAGGTCATTGCCAAGGCTGAAGCCGATCGCCGCTGCGGCCCAACCGGAATAGCTGTTCAGCATGGACACAACCACCGGCATGTCCGCCCCGCCAATCCCCATGATCAGGTGATAGCCGATGAACAAAGCCGCTACCGTCATGATCACCAGCGGCAACAGACCACCTGTGTTGAAATACCAAATCAGGCAGAGCAGCGATAGGCCCGCCGCACCAGCATTGAGCACATGGCCGCCTGGAAGCTTTGTCGCGGCACTATCGACCCGGCCCGCCAGCTTGCCATAGGCAATGACAGACCCTGTGAACGTAATCGCGCCGATAAAGATGCCCAAGAACAGCTCAACCCGCAAAATCGCGATTTCAACGCCGTCTTTCTTGGCCAAAAGCGCTGCAAAACCCTCAAGCGCGGCTTTGGCATCTTTGTCCATCGCCATAACGCGGCCCAGCTCGATGTGCGCAATGATGCCCACGAAAACGGCTGCTAAGCCCACGAGGCTATGCATCGCTGCTACTAGCTCCGGCATTTGGGTCATTTGCACCCGTTGGGCCAACTGATAGCCAATCAATCCGCCCGCTGCGATCAGTATCAGCGACAAAAGCCACAGGCCCGCGCCCGGCCCCATCAATGTGGCGGCAACCGCCAAGGCCATGCCTGCGATGCCATACCAAACGGCGCGCTTTGCGCTTTCTTGGCCCGACAACCCGCCAAGGCTGAGGATGAAGAGAATTGCTGCGACGACATAGGCCGCTGTGGTGAAACCAAGATCCATCGGTCCGCCCCCTTACGACTTTTGGAACATGGCGAGCATGCGCCGTGTCACAAGAAAGCCGCCAAAAATATTGATGCCTGTCATGAAGATGGCCAACGCGGCCAAAATAATGACCAGACCAGACCCGGAGCCGACCTGCGTCAGTGCCCCCAGAATGATGATCGACGAAATCGCGTTGGTGACCGCCATCAACGGCGTGTGCAGGCTGTGCGCCACGCCCCAAATGACCTGGAACCCAACAAAGACCGCAAGCACGAATACGATAAAGTGCTGCATAAAGCTCGCCGGGGCCACAAGACCAACGCCCAAGAGCAACACCGCACCTACCGACAGCAGGGTTACCTGATTACGGGTCTGCGCTTTGAAGGCTTCCATCTCGGCGGCCCGCTTTTCCTCGGGCGTGGGCTCTTTGACCTTCTCTTTGGTCTGCACCGCAATAGCGTTCACCTTGGGCGGTGGCGGCGGGAAGGTCACGGCCTTCTCATGGGTCACGGTCGCGCCGCGGATCACGTCGTCTTCCATATCATGCTGGATCACGCCGTCTTTTTCTGGCGTCAGATCCGTCATCATGTGACGAATGTTGGTCGCATAAAGCGTGGAGGCTTGCGCCGCCATCCGGCTTGGGAAATCGGTATAGCCGATGATCGTCACACCGTTTTCGGTCACGATCTTTTCGTCCATCACGGTCAGCTTGCAGTTGCCGCCTTTTTCCGCGGCAAGGTCCACAATGACTGAGCCCGGCTTCATCGCGGCGACCATATCCTCGGTCCACAGCTCAGGTGCCTCGCGGTTCGGGATCAAAGCCGTGGTGATCACGATGTCCACATCGGGCGCCATCTCGCGAAATTTGGCAAGCTGGGCCTCACGGAATTCGGGGCTGGATACCGACGCATAACCGCCGGTTTTGGCGCCGTCTTGCTGCTCTTCCTCAAAATCGAGGAAGACGAATTCAGCGCCCATAGATTCAATCTGTTCCGCCACTTCGGGACGCACGTCAAACGCGTAGGTAATGGCGCCAAGGCTGGTGGATGTGCCCACCGCCGCCAAACCGGCAACGCCTGCGCCGACGACCAAAACCTTGGCCGGGGGCACTTTGCCCGCCGCTGTGATCTGACCGGTAAAGAAGCGGCCAAAGTTGTTGCCGGCCTCAATTACTGCGCGGTAGCCCGCAATATTGGCCATGGAGCTGAGCGCGTCCATTTTCTGGGCGCGGCTGATGCGTGGCACCATGTCCATCGCGATGACGGTGCTGCCCTTCTTGGCCGCCGCTGCCAGCATGTCGTCGTTGGCCGCAGGGTTGATAAAGGAAATCAGGGTCTGGCCGTTACGGAGGCGCTTGATCTCTGCGGCGTCGGGTGCGCGCACCTTTGCTACAACATCAGCAGCTTTCCACAGCGCGGCCGCGGTTTTGACAACCTCAACGCCCGCCGCCTCGTACTCTGCGTCGGAAAACCCGGCCTGCGTGCCTGCGCCTGTCTCAATCACACAGGTGTGACCCAATTTCTGCAACGCCAGCGCGCTGTCGGGTGTCATGCCAACGCGGCGCTCCCCCGGATAAACCTCTAATGGTGTGCCGATCTTCACCGTCTGCCCCCTGTTTTGTTTCGAACAACATGATTCCGTGGGCGCCCGGTGACGGAAGCCCAGCTTTTTTGCCTAGCCTGCGAATGCGCAAGTATCAACCCCGATGCCGCAACGCAGAAGAAACAAATGAAAAGATTGGTTGTCATTTGTGAACTTTTCGTGCGTTGCGATTTTGAGTTAAAAAGATTGAGCGGAGGCGCGTGATATATGTGTCGCGCATGGTGCGGTCCTCCTGCCAGCCCAGCGGGCCTTCGTTCATCCGGACCCTGTGCGCAACAACGATCCAGTACTATGGTCTGCGTGCAGGCCTTGCCTAACAGCGCGACAAAGAGGGTGGTGCTGCCGCCCCATAAATCAAGGACATATCGCGATAGCCACCAAAAGCGCGCCCTTCAAAGCACAGCAAGGCCCCAAAGTTCGCTCACATGCGCCGCCCCAAAACGCGCCGTAGCGTCCCCCTTGTCTGCGCCGAAGCGCACGTCTTAAGCTGATGCAAAGTCCCCTTGAAAACGGGCCAAACAAAAGGATCGGCAGAGATGACAGTTTCAGGAAAACACGCGCTTGTAACAGGGGGCGGTACAGGCATCGGCCTGGCTATTGCTCAAGACCTTGCCGCGCGCGGTGCGCTGGTCACCATCACGGGCCGCCGCCAAGAGGTGTTGGACACCGTTGTCGGCCCCAGCCTTTACGGTATGGCAATGGATGTGCGGGATGAGGCCAGCGTGACGGACACGATTGCGCGCGCGGTTGCCGCCCGGGGGCCTGTGCAAATCTGTGTGGCCAATGCTGGGATCGCCGAGGGGCGCGCACTGCACAAAACCGACATGGATTTTTGGCGCAACACCATGAGCACAAACCTCGACGGTGCTTTTTTGACCATCCGTGAGTGTTTGATGGGGATGCGGCAGACCGATTGGGGGCGTGTGATTGGGGTTTCGTCCATCGCGGGCCTACGCGGCTTGGCGGGGGCAGCGGCCTATTCGGCCTCCAAACATGGCCTGATCGGCCTGATCCGGTCCTTGTCAGAAGATTACATGGGCAAGCCCTATACATTTAACGCGCTCTGCCCCGGCTATGTGGACACGCCCATCGTGACCCGCAACGAGGCCACAATCGCGGAGAAGACCGGCATGAGCACCGAAAAAGCGCGCGAAGTGATGGTCAACGCCAATCGGCACAAACGGCTGTTGGAGGTCGACGAGATCGCCGCCGCATCGCGCTGGCTCACCGGTGCTGGATCGCAGAGCATCAACGGCCAATGCATCGAGATTGCCGGCGGCCAAATGTAGCCCCTGCCCTAATGGCTGCAGCGCTGGCGGGATGGTCAGCGCCTAGGCTGTTTTTAACACGGGCGCATCACCTTGCCCCTTGCGCGCGGCCCAGGCCCGCGCGGCATCGCCAAAAGCGGTAAAGAGCGCTTTGGATACTGGATCAGCCGCGGCATTCCATTCTGGATGCCACTGCACCGACAGCGTAAAGCCCGGTGCGCCGTCGATATAAATCGCCTCGGGCGTGCCATCAGGTGCGTGCCCATCAATCACGACGCGCGGGCCCGCGGCCTTAATCCCTTGCCCGTGCAAAGTGTTGGTCATGACCTCCTGCGCGCCCATCAGCTGATGGAACGGCCCCCCTTCCCGGAAGGTGACCGCGTGACGGAGGGCGAATTTCTCTTCGATCGTGCCATCGGGTGGCATGCGGTGGTTGTCACGCCCCGGCAGGTCGCGAATTTCCGGGTGCAGGCTGCCGCCCATGGCGACATTGACCTCTTGAAAACCGCGGCAGACCCCAAAGATCGGCAGACCCTCGGCCACGCAGGCCCGGATCAGCGGCAGCACAAGGGCGTCGCGCGCGCGGTCAAAATCACCATGCGCGGGCGTAGCCTCTTCGCCGTATTCTTCGGGGTGCACGTTGGGCCGCCCACCGGTGAATACGAACCCATCGCAAAGCGCCATCAGCTCTTCCACCGAATGCAGGGCCGGGTCCGCTGCAATCAGCATTGGCACACAATCCGCTACGTCAGAGACTGCCGAGGTGTTGATGATCCCACCGGCGTGCACCTTATAGTCCTCACCAATGAGGTGAATGTTCGTGATGATACCAACAACGGGACGCGTGGGGGACGGGGCCATGGGGGTCACTCTTATCTTGATCGGATGGCGATAAAGCTAATCCATCAAGACGCCCTTGCCCAGCCCCCTGCGCGCAAGTGCCCAGCGCAGCGCCTAGCCCTCGCCGATCAAACCAGCAGCTTCAATCCCCGCCATCGCAGCGATCAGATCGTTGTCGGAGGTGTCGCCGGTGACACCAACAGCGCCGATGACCTGGCCGCGCTTGTCGCGCAGCAACACGCCGCCCGGCACTGGCACGACCTGCCCTCCGTACAGCCCGTTCACGGCAGTCATGAAATAGGCCTGCGCCTCAGCACGCGCCATCTGTGCTGTGCCGGCCATGCCCAACATCACAGCACCGTAGGCCTTGCCCTGTGCGATCGCAAACCGCCCCGGGGCGGCACCATCCATCCGCTCGAACGCAATGACATGACCGCCTGCGTCCAACACCACAACGGACAAGGGCTTGAGCTCCATTTCCGCGCCTTTGGCGAGGGTCTTGCGGATGATCGTACGGGCTTTGTTGAGTGTTACAGCCACGGCTGTCTCCTTTATCTTATGTATGCCGCAGCAAGTCTGCTGCGAGCGGCGGTATGACATGTACGGCAGAAGGCCTCCCTCCTGCCGCCATTAGGTTTGACGCCTTTAGCTTTGGGCTTTTAACTCCAACCGACGCGCATGCAAGACAGGCTCGGTATAGCCCGAAGGCTGAACCCGGCCCTTCAACACAAGATCGCAGGCCGCAAGGAAGGCCGGGCCATCAAACGCCGGCGCCATCGGGCGATAGGCCGGATCGTTTGCGTTTTGCCCATCCACGACCGCGGCCATCTTGCGCAGACCTGCGAGCACTTGGTCCTCGCTGATCACACCGTGGTGCAGCCAGTTGGCCAACGCCTGCGCCGAAATCCGGCAAGTGGCACGGTCCTCCATCAGGCCCACGTTATTCACATCGGGCACCTTCGAGCAGCCCACACCCTGATCCACCCAGCGCACCACATACCCCAAAATCCCTTGGGCGTTGTTCTCAATCTCGCGGGTGATCTCGGCCTCGGACAGGTTTTGGCCCGTCATGACCGGCACTTGCAACAGATCCTCTAGGCTGCCGCGTGCGCCCCCCGCCTTGATCTCGCCCTGGCGCGCCAAGACATCAACGCGATGATAATGTGTTGCGTGCAACGTAGCGGCCGTGGGCGATGGCACCCATGCACAGTTGGCCCCGGCCTGCGGGTGGCCGATTTTCGCATCCAACATGTCGGCCATCAGATCTGGCATCGCCCACATTCCCTTGCCGATCTGCGCCCGCCCTTGCAGGCCGCAGGCCAGGCCAATGTCCACATTGCGATCTTCATAGGAAGCGATCCAAGCCGAGGCTTTCATGTCGCCCTTGGGGACCATCGGGCCCGCCTCCATCGAGGTATGGATTTCATCGCCCGTCCGGTCCAAGAAGCCAGTGTTGATAAAGGCGACACGCGACTTGGCGGCGCGGATACATTCCGCAAGGTTCGCCGATGTGCGGCGCTCTTCGTCCATGATGCCCAGTTTGACGGTATTGGCCGGCAAGTTAAGGACTTTTTCAACACGGCCAAAAATTTCGTCCGCAAAGGCAACCTCTTCGGGGCCGTGCATCTTCGGTTTGACCACATAGACCGAGCCTGCCACCGAATTGCGCAACCCGTCTGTTTTGCGCAGGTCATGCATCGCAATCAGCGTGGTGACCATCGCATCCATCAGGCCCTCGCCAATCTCGTGACCGTCCGCGGTCAGGATCGCGGGGTTCGTCATCAGATGGCCCACGTTGCGCACCAACATGAGCGAGCGACCCTTAAGCGTGCTGGCCCCTTCCGCACCGGTGTAGGCGATGTCTCCGTGCATACGGCGGGTCATCGTTTTGCCGCCCTTATCAAAGGTCTCTGTCAGGTCGCCGCGCATAAGGCCAAGCCAATTGCGATAAGCCACGACCTTGTCCTCTGCATCCACAGCGGCGACAGAATCCTCGCAGTCCATGATGGTTGACAGCGCGGATTCGAGCCGCACGTCCGAGATGCCCGCCGCATCCGCCGCGCCGATGGCTGTATCTTGGTCAAGCATGATTTGGATGTGCAATCCATTGTTGACCAATAGCACGAAGGTCGGTGCATCGGGCTCTCCACCGTAGCCTACAAATTGCGCCGGGTCTTTCAGCGCGATGTTGAGCGCACCGCCCTCAATCCGGGGAGCTGCAACATCCCGCCAGCTGCCGTCCGCGAGCGGTGCACTCTCATCCAAAAAGCCCCGCGCCCAATCGATCACGCGTGTACCGCGCGCTGTGTCGTAGGCCCCAGCAGCAGGCAGGTCGCCCAGCGCATCCGTGCCATAAAGCGCGTCATAAAGGCTGCCCCACCGCGCATTCGCGGCGTTCAGCGCAAAGCGCGCGTTCATGATCGGCACCACCAGCTGCGGACCTGGAATATGCGCAATCTCTGGGTCCACGCCCGCGGTCTCAATCTCAAACGGCGCCCCCTCTGGCACCAGATAGCCAATCTCGCGCAGAAACGCAGTGTAGGCAGCAGCGTCATGCGGCTGGCCGCGGCGCGCCTTGTACCACGCATCAAGCGCGCGCTGCATTTCCGCACGAGCGTCAAGAAGTGCGCGGTTTTTGGGCATCAGATCATTGGCAATGCCGGAAAAGCCCGCCCAAAAGGTACTGGCGTCCACGCCAGTACCGGGTAGTGCTTCGCTCTCGATGAACGCGGCCATCTCGATGGCCACCTGAAGGCCGTTGCGATCAGTGTATGCTGACATGATTTTTCCTTCCCTGAATGCTGCTGCGGTAGCTTTAGGGAAAAAGTTTCCTATCGTAAACACGTTTGGTCATATTATTTTACCAAAACAGCGCAGCGGCAGCACCGACGGCTTTAAGTACCCGATGCGCGGGTTTTCTCGCGACGGCATCGGTCAGAGCAATAGCGGACCTCATCCCAGACCTTTTCCCACTTTTTGCGCCAGGTGAACGGCAATCCGCAGGTTGCGCAGGTTTTTTGCGGCAAATCCGCTTTGCGCCTCATTTTGTTAGATCCGCGTGCCATGACTGCCTCAAGTTGGTCTCTCTAAAACTAATACAGACCGCCTCGGCGGCAACACCCGATTGAGCCCCCCAACCTGGGCTGTAACCGTAGTATGGGCCTTGCCCCCCTTGGTACCGGGCACTACCGTTCAACGCCAAACATACACCAAAAGGAGGCGAGAATGCGCGACGCCGCACCGCAAACAATCTATCTGTCTGACTACAC
>CBFHKQ010000060.1:0-12308 GCA_965656435.1 uncultured Pseudosulfitobacter sp.
ACAAGATAATGACCGCGGCGACGATCCCGTCAATGAGTGTAAATCCCTCCAATGTGCTCTTCCTTTTGCCGGGCGCTAGCCTGCGCCGAAAATGTCGCCCACGAAGGCGGTGAGGTCCTGCATCTGCTGCAATTCTAATCCCGGCACACTGGGCGATTTGCCACCGGAAGGAGCGAGTGCTTTGGTAAAACCAAGTTTTTGTGCTTCTTTCAACCTATTTTCGGTTTGCGGCGCGGGCCGTAGCGCCCCTGACAAGGAGATTTCGCCAAAAACAACGGCGCCTTCTGGCAGGGCGCTGTCTTCGCGCGCACTGAGCAGAGCGGCCGCAACTGCAAGGTCCGCCGCGGGTTCCGAGATCTTCATCCCGCCTGCCACATTCAGATAGACGTCGAGACCTGCAAAGGGGATGCCGCAGCGCGCTTCGAGCACCGCCAAAATCATCGCCAAGCGTCCGCCATCCCAGCCCACGACCGTGCGCCGCGGCTGGCTGTGCGGGGAGGGGGCGACCAGCGCTTGCAGCTCGACCAGAACCGGCCGCGTGCCCTCAATGCCGGCAAACACCACCGACCCGGGCGAAGGCGTGCCGCGTTCGGACAAAAAGAGCGCGGAGGGGTTCACGACTTCTTGGAGCCCGCGGCCTGTCATTTCAAACACACCGATTTCGTCCGCCGGACCAAAGCGGTTTTTGACGGCGCGCAGGATGCGGAACTGGTGCCCGCGCTCGCCTTCGAAATAAAGGACCGTATCGACCATATGTTCGACCACGCGCGGGCCCGCGATTTGGCCGTCTTTGGTGACGTGGCCAACAAGGATCACAGAGATGCCTTTGCGCTTGGCAAATGTGGTCAGCTCATGTGCCGCGGCGCGCACTTGGCTGACAGAGCCTGGGGCGCTGTCGACGGTGTCGGACCACATGGTTTGGATGGAATCGATGATGGCCAGTTGTGGCTTTTCCGCCTCCAGCGTGGTGAGGATATTGCGCAGGTTCGTGTCCGCGGCGAGCTTCACCGGCGCGTCCGACAGACCCAACCGCTGCGCGCGCATCCGCACCTGGGCAGAGGCTTCTTCGCCCGAGACATAGATGGTTTTGACACCCGCCCGCGCAAACTGTGCAGCGGCTTGTAACAACAAGGTGGATTTGCCGATGCCGGGATCGCCGCCGACCAAAAGAGCAGATGCCGCCACAAGACCGCCGCCCAACACGCGGTCCAATTCGCTAAGGCCCGAGATGCTGCGCGCGGGCGGGGCCTCTTCGGTTTGCAAATCCGTGAGGACGACCGTTTTGCCGCGCGTATTGCCGAGGCTCGCTTTGCCGCCCGCGCTCGAGAGGCCGGTGTCTTCGGTGATCGTATTCCAATCACCGCAGCCGTCGCAGCGGCCGGACCATTTGCTGTAGGACGCACCGCAAGCGGTGCAGGTGAACGAGGGGGATTTCGACGTTTTGGCCATGCTCTGGGTGTGCCCCAGCATGGCGGTGGCGTCAAAGTTTAATTGCGGGGGCGGTTAAAGGTGCACCTGTCGCTCAAAACTAGCGGACGGTTTCGATCGGTCCGGTGGCGGCGCCGCGAATGAACTGCGCCACATAAGGATCTGTGGTTTGATCCAGCTCAGTGACAGGACCTGTCCACTGAATTTTCCCGGCGTGAAGCATCGCGACCTGATCGGCAATCGCGCGCACGGAGGTCATGTCATGGGTGATGGTAACTGCGGTGGCTCCCATCTCGGTCACAATTTCGCGGATCAGATCGTTGATGACGCCCGCCATGATAGGATCAAGCCCGGTCGTCGGTTCGTCGAAAAAGATAATTTCGGGATCAGCTGCGATGGCACGGGCGAGGCCAACGCGTTTTTGCATTCCGCCCGACAACTCCGCTGGCAGCCTGTCAGCGACGTTTGCGTCCAAGCCCACGCGGCGCAACTTTGAGATCGCAATTTCGCGCGCCTCGGCCTTGGGGCGCTTCAGGCGTCCGCGCAGCAGGCGAAAGGCCACATTTTGCCAAACTGGCAGGCTGTCAAAAAGGGCGGCACCTTGGAACAACATGCCAAAGCGCGCCAGAAAGGCATCTCGGTCGGCCTGCGTGATGTCCGCGCCGCCCACCGTGATAGTGCCGCTGTCCGGGGGCAGCAGGCCCAAAATCGCCTTGAGCATGATGGATTTTCCGGTGCCGGAGCCGCCAATGATGACCATCGAAGTGCCTTTGGCGATCTTGAGGGTCACTCCGCGCAGCACTTTGTTTGTGCCAAAGGCTTTGTGCACGTCCGTGAGCGTGATCATCGGCGCACCCTGCGCGGTTAGGGGAAGCTCTGCGCGGGTCATAGCGAGAAAAACACCCCCGTGAGCACAAAATTAGCCGCCAAAATCAGCACCGCAGCCGCCTCGACAGAGCCTTTGGTGGCGCGCCCAACACCCATCGCGCCGCGACCTGAATTCATGCCGAAATAGCAGCCCATAAGAGCGGCGATAAAGCCAAACACAACGCCTTTGGCGAGCGAGCTGATAAGGTCGCGTTGTTCCAGAAAATCGATGGTGTTTTTGATGTAGCCGGCGGGGTTAAAGCCCAAGGTGCCTGTCGCTACGCCGTATCCACCCGCAATCCCGATAATGTCGCCCACGGCCACCAGCAGCGGCACGGCAAGCGTTGCTGCCAGCACGCGCGGTACCACAAGGTATTGTACAGGATTGGTGGAGAGCGTGACCAAAGCGTCAATCTGCTCGGTGACTTTCATTGTGGCGATCTCTGCCGCGATGGAGGAGGTCACCCGTGCGGCGATCATCAAACCCACGAGGACGGGCCCCAATTCGCGCACCATGCCTATGGCGACAATCTGCGGCACCACCGCCTCTGCGTTGAAGCGCGCCCCACCTGCATAGATTTGGAGCGCGAGCGCGCCGCCGGTGAAAAACGCCGTAAGCCCCACAACAGGCAGCGAAAGCCAGCCAATTTGCACCAAAGCCGTGCCAAATTCGCGGCCATAAAAGGGGCGCCGTACCAGATGCGCGACGAAGGAAGCGGCAAAAAGGCTCACCCGGCCCACGGCCGCCAACAGCGCCAAGGTGGCGGCACCGAGGGGGGCCAAAAGGCTCACGTCAGATAATGGCGGCTGTAGCGCGCACCAAGCGAGGTTAGGATTTCATAGCCGATGGTGCTGGCAGCTTGCGCCAGATCATCCACGCTCTGATGCGGCCCGATGAAGTTCACGCTGTCGGGCGCGTCCGTCAGGTCGGTTACATCCACGGTGATCAGATCCATCGATACGCGGCCGATCACTGGCAGCGAGCTATTGCCCACATAGACGGCGGCGCGGTCGCCCATGGCGCGGATCAACCCATCAGCATAGCCCGCCGAGACAGTGGCAACACGGCTGCTGCGGGGGGCCGTCCAAGCGTTGCCGTAGCCCACGGTTTCGCCCGCCGCGATTTCGCGGATTTGGATGACAGGCGCATCAAGGCGCACAACCGGTTCCGCCTCGGCAAAGGGCAGCCCACCATAAAGGCCGATACCGGGGCGGCAAAGATCAAAGTGATAAGCTTGGCCTAAGAGCAGCCCACCTGTGGCCGAAAGCGAGCGCGGGGCGTCGATCCCGTCGGTCATGGCACGAAAGGCGGCGCATTGCTGGGCGTTCATTGGATGAGCAGGCTCATCCGCGCAGGCCAGATGCGACATGACCAAGGCAGGGCGTTGCGCGAGGGCGATATCACGCAGTGCGGACCATTCTGCGTCCTGCATCCCCAGCCGGTTCATCCCGGTGTTGAGTTGCAAAGCCATCGGCGCGCCCGGTAGCCCTTCGACATGGCGCAGCATCTGGTCCATGGAATTCAGCGCAGGGATCAGGTGTGCCTGTTCGATTGCGGCCGTGTCACCGCGCATATGGCCCGAGAACACATAAATATCGGGACCCGGCCCCAGCGCCCGGCGCAGCGTGGCGCCCTCGTCGGCGGTGGCAACAAAAAATATCCGGCATCCGGCGCGCGCCAGTGTTTGACCGACCTTACCCGCATCCAAGCCATATCCATTGGCCTTTACCACGGCGGCGGTTTCCACCTCGGTGCGGGCGTCGAGGGCCTGCCAATTGCGGGCGAGCGCGCCGGTGTCGATGGTAAGCGTTGCTGATGTCATAGCACTGGTTTTGACAGGGCAGGCGTGCGCGTCAAGGAGGAAATGACGCCGTGGGATGGATGGAAATCAGATGCGAAGCATCGCGCCCTCCGCGTCAAAAGCCGACGTCGGGACCGCCGCCTTGGGGCCCGTCATCGGGATACCCCGGCCGCGCCAGGTTGCCAAAGCGGGTAAAGCGCCCCTCAAAGCTCAACTCGACCGTGCCAATTGGGCCGTGACGTTGTTTGCCAATGACCACCTCGGCGCGGCCATGCAGGCGCTCCATCTCTTCTTGCCAGCGGGCCATGGCCTCTAGGTCGTGATCGCCGGGCTTTTCACGCTCTTTGTAATATTCCTCTCGGAACACAAACATCACCACATCGGCGTCTTGCTCGATCGAGCCGGATTCGCGCAAATCGCTGAGTTGTGGGCGCTTGTCTTCGCGGCTTTCCACCTGACGCGACAGCTGCGACAGCGCGATCACGGGAATGTCCAACTCTTTGGCGATGGCTTTGAGGCCCATCGTGATCTCCGAGATTTCGTTAACCCGGTTTTCAGATTTTCCGGTCCCGCGCACCAGCTGCAAATAGTCGATGATCAGCACATCAAGCCCATGCGTTCGCTTGAGCCTGCGCGCGCGCGCGGCCAGTTGGCTGATCGGCAGGGCGGGTGTGTCGTCGATGTACAGCGGGCAGGCCTCAAGGCTTTTGGCAGCATCGACAAACCGGCGAAATTCGGTCTCTGTCATATCCCCGCGCCGGATCTGCTCGGACGGCACTTCGGAGGCCTCAGAGAGGATCCGTGCGGCCAACTGCTCGGCGCTCATTTCGAGGGAATAGAACCCCACCACGCCGCCATCGATTGCGCCGTCGCCGCCTTCGGGCAGTGCGCCGCGTTTGTAGGCCTTGGCGATATTGAAAGCGATGTTGGTCGCCAGCGAGGTTTTGCCCATGGACGGACGCCCCGCGAGGATCAAAAGGTCAGAGCGGTGCAAACCGCCCAATTTCTTGTCCATGTCGATCAAGCCGGTCGAGACGCCAGAAAGCCCCCCTTCGCGTTGATAGGCGGCATTGGCGACGTTCACGGCGTCTGTGACCGCCTTCAGAAAGCTTTGAAACCCGCTTTCGGTCTGGCCTTGTTCGGCTAGGGCATAAAGCTGTTGTTCCGCTTCTACGATTTGCTCGCGCGGCTCGGAGGCCACGTCAACCTTGGCGGCCTTGGCCGAGATATCTTGCCCCAATCGGATCAAATCGCGCCGCACGGCGAGGTCGTAGATCATGTTGGCATAATCGCGCACGGCAAATGCCGAAATCGCTGCACCAGCAAGCCGCGCAAGATAGGCTGGGCCGCCCAATTCCTTCAGGCCCTCATCGTCTTCCATAAAGGCCTTGAGGGTCACAGGGCTGGCCAGATTGTTCTTGGCGATGCGGGCGGCGGCGATGTCAAAGATGCGGGCGTGCACCGGATCATAGAAATGCTGCGGGCCAATGACGGAGGCCACGCGGTCATAGATATCGTTGTTGGTTAGGATCGCGCCCAGCAGTTGTTGCTCGGCCTCAATGCTGTGGGGCATGGTTTCAGCGGCTTGCACCTCGGGCACGGTGGGCATGCCCGTATTTGCAATGTTGCTGATCTCGTTCATGGCACACCCCCGGTCCTTGGCCGCACCCCTACGGCCTGTTGCGCAGGTCTACAGGAGGCCGCTACGCGCCGTCTATCGGGATATCTTGTGGATAATTTTGAATAACACAGCGCGCCCTAGATGTAGAGGGCGCGCGAAGTATCTATGCCGTATGTGGTGAAAAACGTGGATTTAGGATGGCTTTTTATGCGCTTCTTGCCAACCGCGCGGATCGTTCAAGAACGCTTCGACCCCGTCTATTGTGGCCGCATCAAAGGTGTTTTTCGCCTTTGCAGCGGCCAAAACATCCCACCACGTGCATAGGCTGTGTAGGCTAACACCATGATCGCCCAATGTCTTTTCCGTTTCGGGGAAAATACCGTAGGAAAAGATCACGGCCGTATGCGTGCAAGTTGCCCCGGTTTCGCGAATCGCATCCACAAAAGACAGCTTGGAGCCGCCGTCGGTCGTGAGATCCTCCACCAACAGCACGCGTTGGCCCTCGGTCATTACGCCTTCGATGCGGGCGTTGCGGCCATAGCCTTTGGGCTTTTTGCGGACGTAGGTCATCGGCAGAGCCAACCGCTCTGCCACCAACGCGCCAAAGGGAATGCCCGCAGTCTCGCCACCTGCCACATTATCAAAGGCTTCAAAGCCCGCGTTGCGCATCACCGTGACGGACAGAAAATCCATCAGTGTGGTGCGGATCCGCGGATAGGAGATCAGCTTGCGACAGTCGATATAGGTCGGGCTGGGCAGACCGGAGGCCAAGATAAAGGGATCGGTCGCGTTCAGGTGCACAGCCTCGATTTCAAGGAGCATGTTGGCCGTCAGGCGGGCCATTTCAGCTGCGTCGGGAAAGCTGGTGGGGATCATGGGCTTGGCTCCTATCGGGGATCTTTTGATGCTGTTGCGTTTGGCATTGGGCTGTACGGCGCTGGCGGGTCGCGCCGCCGAGAGTTTGGTTTTAGGTGATGTGCCAATAGACGGGCCGGCCCGGGTCAAACACTGTCACTGTATGTGCGCCCACCTGCAACGGGGCCGGTACTGGCAAGGCGTCACCGCGCGTCAGCGTGATACGGTCCTCATTGACAGGCAGTCCATAGAACGCAGGGCCATTGAGCGAGGTAAACGCCTCAAGCCGGTCCAGCGCGCCTGCATCCTCAAAGGTTTGTGCAAGGCATTGCAACGCCGTTGGCGCAGTGAAGCAGCCCGCACATCCGCACGCGTTTTCCTTGGCATGTGTGGCATGGGGCGCGCTGTCGGTGCCGAGGAAAAAGCGACGATCGCTACCGGTCGCAGCCTTGAGCAGCGCCTCGCGGTGGCGGCGCCGCTTGAGGATCGGCAGGCAATAGTAATGCGGCCGAATACCACCTGCGAGCATATCGTTACGATCCAACATCAAATGCTGCACGGTAATCGTCGCGCCAAGGGTGTCGTCTTGCGCCGCGGCATAGTCGGCTGCGTCCTGGGTGGTGATATGCTCCATCACCACGCGCAGGCCTGGCACGCTGCGCCGGATGGGGTCGAGCACCCGGTCAATAAAAACCGCCTCACGGTCAAAGATATCGATGTCGCCGTCGGTCACCTCGCCGTGCACACAGAGAGGAAGGCCAATCTCCGCCATCTTTTCCAGCGTCGGGCGAATGGCGTCGAAATTGGTCACCCCGGAAGAGGAATTCGTGGTTGCGCCCGCAGGATAGAGCTTGACCGCTTTGACAATCCCGCTGGCCTGAGCTGCGGCCACATCTTCGGGCTCTGTGTCTTCGGTTAGATAAAGCGTCATCAGCGGCGTAAAATCCATATCCGCAGGCAAAGCAGCGAGGATACGCTCGTAATAGGCCTGGGCCTGTGCGTGTGTCACGACCGGCGGAACAAGGTTCGGCATCACAATGGCGCGGGCGAAATGGGCGGCGCTGTGGGGTAAGACGGCCTTCAGCATTGCGCCGTCGCGCAAGTGCAGGTGCCAGTCGTCTGGGCGGCGCAAGGTCAGGCTGTGCGGAATAGGATCTGTCATGCTTGCGCCCTAGCACGGGCCGCGCGCAAGGGTCTAGGGCGATGTGGTCGCATCCTCGGTCGGGGCGGCCTTGCGGTTGTCCGTGGCGGCTTTGCGCGATTGCGCCTCTGCTAGCTCTTTAAGGCGACGGGCAAAGCGGGGGGCTTTCATCCGCGCCGTTACATTGCGGCATAGCGCTTTGAGCAGGACGCTCCGCTCTGGGGTTTCTAGCGTGCTCATCAGGTTGCGCAGGTAAGGGGGATAGCTCCGCCGCCCGCGCCAGAGAGTTGCAAATGATTTTTGCGACAGCTTGCCGGCGCTGGCCTGCGCCAACATTCGGAAAAGGATTTGCATGTCGATCAAATGCGTTTGAATGGCGTCGCCCATATGGGGCGTCCGCAGCATCACGACATTTGGACGCCGAAAGAGGGCTGCATGCATAGCATCGAGCGGTTCTTTAGGGTCAAAGACCACGAAAGCCTGCTCGCTTGCGTCCACCATGTCGGGTGCATATCCAAAACGTCCCCGGAACTCCGTGCGCCGCTTGTCGATAAAGCGCGTGTCCCACCCGGTGATGCGGGGATCAAGCGTGGCTTGGGGCTGCACGGCGAGGACAGTCGCCCCGGGGCTTGCCACAGAAAACGCTGCCGCCGCATAGGCGCAAGGTCCCGCGCCATAGAAGATGACCTGCTCAAAATCATCAAAAAAGCCGTCGTCGATCAGCGCATCGACGTATTCATAAACGTCTTCGTCCCGAAACCACGTGTCGCCGTCAGAGGCGAGGCACAAATGTGACCACCCAAGACCTGTGACCAGCTCCCAGCCCAGAGGCGCGGCGGTGTCCGACAACGCGCGCATCCCGCCGATCGTCTCGAAGGTCACGAGGAGTGTATCCCCTGACCGGACGAAGGCTGCGAAATGATGCGCGCCGAGCGCGTCAAAGGCACCGCGCTCTTGTGCGATCTCGGCCAGCCGGTTCAACCAAGGGCCTTGGCGCAGACCACTTAGGGTCATGTTGAATGAATTGGTCTCGTCTTGCATGACTGGCCCCTAGTTTGCCCGCACGCATCGACTGCGCGCCGAAGATGCGCTTTATGTGAACGCCTCGCCCGATTTTGCGGTCATAATGCGGCGAAAATGGGGGAATTCATTGCTGATTGCGTGGGGGTGCGGCGGCTTGAGCGGCTTTGGCAGCGTGGCCGCGCTGGGCGTGCTGTATCAAGAATCGGGCGGCGCGGGCAGACACAGGCTGTGTCGGGGCCGCCATCAAGAGCCGCCCGAAAAGGGCACGGTAGGGCTCCTGCGCCATCAAATGTTCAAACTGTGCATGCCGCCAAGCGACAGCACGGGCATGCAGATCGCGCAGCGTCGCATCAGCCATCAGCCGGTCCAAAATCGGGCGGCTCATAGGGGTAAGCCGGGCAATGTCGGTACAAGTGTCGGTGTTGAAATTCCGCTCGACCCAATAATCCAATCCCAGTCGGTCACTGGAATGTACCGCACGGCCTCGCGCCGCTTTCAGCACATAATCTTCCAACGTGCCCAAAGGATAATGATTGAGCTGCACCAGATCCGTGTTGCTGCGACCCAGAATTGAAAAAATGCGCTTTGTCTTGAAGGCATCGTCCAGTTCGCGTCCCGCACCGTCAAACCAGCGCGCGTCTGGCAGACGGGCAGGGTCCGGATCGCGCGGCCGGTGCACGCCCAATTTGCGGTAGGTACCGTCATTTTTGTAAAGCGTCTTGAACATCGCAGCCCGCCAAGGCCAATGCAGGAGCTGTGGCGCGCAGCGCGTAAAACGCTCTGTCACCGGCACATCGGCATAGCGCACATGACCTGCATTGCCAAAGAGGCGCCATGTGAGGGTGATCGCGGTGGCCTCAGGCATCGCAGCCATGAGGTCGGCCAACGTGCCCGCGCCCGTTTTGACGTTAACATATTCGTCGATATCAAAGGGAAGCAGCCAATCCGCGGTTTTGATTGCTGGATGGTCTTGGGCTTTATTGAGGGCGGTAAATTGAATGCCGCGCTGATCATAGGGGCCGGGGTTGCGCACATGATCGAGCCAGCCGAGCGCTTGTAGATGATCCAGCATCGCGTCCGTGCCATCGTCACAATCATTGGAAAAGACCACAAAATGTGAAATACCACAGGCACGGTGATGGGCAAGCCACGGCAAGAGGAACGCGGCCTCGTTGCGTACGCACAGCACTGCGGTAATGTTCATGCCGCGCACCTCAAATGATGCAAATGACAGCGCCGGGGTATAAAGCAGGTGCCTTGGTGCATCCTAGCTCTCCATATCCAGCGCGAGGGCATAGGCCACACGTTCCGACGGGGTCAGTTTGATCTGCAACGCTTTGGTATAGAGCGCCTCAAATTCAGGGGTTTCGTGCAGTTCTTGCGCCTTCGCACGGTGCCAAGCAAAGCCGCTGTTGTGTAAGTCGCGCAAGGCCACGTCCTGCATCAGCCTTTTATATTCGGCGCGCACCCGCGGGATATTGCGCTGGATCGTGATGTCACGGTGATCCGACCAATCCATCCGGATCCAATAGTTGATCCCGATGGAGCGATCGACATGTAAAGCCCGGCCGCGTTGGCGTTTAATCAGATAGCTTTCGGCGCTGCGCAGCGCATAGTGATTGAGCTGGATCAGGTCGTAGCCAATGGAATTCTTGGACGACCGCCAGCCCTTTTCAGCCGCCTCGCGCGTCATATCCGCACCCGATCCGTTGACCCATTTGACCTGCCTGCGCTGGGCTTCGTTCAGCTTGTTGGGCCTATGGCAGCTGATTTTTTCATAGGCCCCGATGTTGCGAAACATTGTCTTGAACCCCCACACCGTGTGCGGCTTGGGGCAAAACTTTGGGGCGCAATGGTCGAATTGCGCTATTACAAAGTCATCCGACAGATGCGTGACCCCGTTGTGTCCAAAAAGACGCCATGTCATCGCGACGTTCGTTGCATCTGGCACACAGGCCAAAAAGTCGTCCAAGGTGCCGTTGCCCGTGCGGATGTTCATGAACTCATCCACATCGATGTGGATGATCCAACTGGCTTTTTGGATCAGCGGCTCCTTCTGTGCCTGGTTAAGCGCATATTGCTGCGGCGAATTTCCCTTCCAGTTGTCGTTTTTGCGGTGCTGCACGATCCTAAGACCTTGGAGGCGGTCCAAAATCTCAGCCGTCCCGTCGGTGCAATCATTGGTATAGATTAGGAAGTGATCGACCCCGATGGTCCGGTGATAGGCGATCCATTCAAGGATGTAGGGCGCCTCATTCTTCATGCAGCCGACGATGACATTGCCGGTCTGCCCTTCGGGCAGGTCGCGGGGAGCGGCGGCGGTATAATCCGGGGCGCGCTGGGCCTCATCTATTTGGCCAAGCTGATTGTGGTGCGCGAAGGGCGAGCCTTGGAGCTTGTGGAAATTCTCAATGGCCTGAGCAGGCAATAGCGCGCGCGCGGCGGGTGAGAGCGGTGCAGGCACGCGCGTTTTGGGTGTCTGGCTTTGCGGGTGATCCTCATCTGGAGCGGGGATGACACCCCGCTTTCGGCGGGCTTGTCGGGTGGCTTTTTCAAGACGCCACATGAAGCCCAATAGGTATTGCGAGGCGCGGAATCCGTAGGCAGGATCTGCCTCGGTCCATGCCGGCTGAGCGGGAAGAGCCTTGAAAAAATCATCTCTTAAAGCTGGATGTGCTTTGACCAATTTGGCGTTATTTTCCGCGAAATGTGCCGCCACATGCGCAAGGCTGCCTGCATGAATAGGCAGGCCAGGCACGGCCAGCTCTGATAAAAAGCTGCGCCAAAGTGGTCGCGGCAGGATATGCGCGCGCTGGGCCAACAGACGCAGCAACAGCGCGTTCATTTGGCGCATGCGCGCAACGGTGGCGGCAGGCACCGGGGGAGGTGCCGGTGCCGCATCCACATCCCCCAAATCGATATCTAGGCCAAGCATCGCTGTGATCTCCGAGGCCGCTTTGGCACCGTAAAACACATCAGCATCATGGGGGCGCAGCTGCATGCTGCCGTTGCCAAAGACCCCCTCCCAATGGGCGACCAACCGGGTGTAGTCCAACCAGAAAGGTGCGCCTTGGGTTTCGGCAAATTGTCCAGCCAAGGGATCAATCGGGGGCTGGGTGGCAAGGCTTTCTGCCCACCAATCCTGTTTGCCGGCAAGGGCGCATTCTTGGTTCAAACTGCGCCCACGGCCTTCGGCCACTTGCGCTGCGTAATGGCGCGCAAGCAGGGGGGCTTGGGCGTCCACATGCGCAATGATGCGAATGTCCGTCGAGAGTGGTGACAACACGGCGCGCAACCGCTCCAGCTCAGATTTTTGGGTAAGAGAGACGCCTAATTGCCAGGCGCTGAGGACCAGATGATCTGGCGTGTGCTGTGCCAATTCACGGGCTAAATCTGCGGCGACGCTGGCATACAAAGCCGCCTGATTTTGCGGGGTTGCATAGCCGCGGTTGAAGCGTAAAGGATCCACATGTTCGGGGTCTGTGATCGCCATAAACAAGCGGGTGTGATTGTTGCGCCCCAGACTGCGCGGCACTAAAACACCATGACGAAACAATATGCTACGTTTGTC
>CBFHKQ010000061.1:0-12109 GCA_965656435.1 uncultured Pseudosulfitobacter sp.
ATTATGTCGTTCGCTGTTAGCGCTTTGAGAACTGGAAGCTCTTCCGGGCTTTTGCCTTACCGTATTTCTTCCGCTCCACAACGCGGCTGTCACGGGTGAGGAAGCCTGCGGCTTTCAGCGCGCCGCGCAAGGAGGGGTCATAAAGCTGCAACGCTTTGGAAACGCCGTGCTTCACAGCGCCCGCTTGACCTGAAAGACCACCGCCCTTGACGGTCGCCACTACGTCAAATTCACCTTCAACGCCTGCAACCGAAAACGGCTGGGCCAGGATCATTTGCAGCACGGGGCGCGCAAAATAGGTCTTCATCTCTTTGCCATTCACGGTGACCTTGCCGGAACCCGGCTTGATCCAAACACGGGCAACCGCGTCTTTCCGCTTGCCTGTGGCATAGGACCGACCCAGCGCATCGCGCACGGGCTCACGGGGTGTCAGCTCTTCCGCAGGAACGGCCACATCTGAGACAACAGCCTGCAGATCTTCGAGTGTGTTGATATCGTCGCTCATGCTCATGCGCTCCGCGTATTTTTGGCGTTCATGGCTTTGACGTCCAGAACTTCGGGGTTTTGCGCTTCATGCGGGTGATCGGCACTCGCATAGACACGCAGGTTTGTCATGATTTGACGGCTCAGGCGGTTGCCAGGCAACATACGCTTGACGGCCAAGGTCACGATCCGCTCGGGGTGTGCGCCCTCAAGGATTTGCTCCTTGGTCCGCGACTTGATCCCACCGGGGTGGCCTGTGTGCCAGTAATGGTGTTCTTGACGCTTTTTGCCGGTCAGCTGCACCTTGTCAGCGTTCACGACGATCACGTTGTCGCCCATATCCATGTGCGGTGTGAAAGAAGGTTTATGCTTGCCGCGCAAGCGCATGGCGATGATCGATGCAAGACGGCCCAACACCACGCCTTCAGCGTCGATGATGATCCATTTCTTGTCGATATCTGCCGGTGTTGCAGAAAAGGTTTTCATTGCAGGAGCTTCCTGTTTGAGAAGTGAAACGTGCCAAGCACGCATCCGAACGTCGGTCCGGCGGTCTGATGGGCGGGTTATATAGGGAAAGCCTTGTGGGTCAAGCGCAACAAAGCGGGATTAAATAAGCAAAAACAGGTACTTAAAAATAAGGTATTATATTACCCCATTTTATTTTATGTATTTCGCGTCCAGCGCCCCTTGGCGCCATCCCCATTATCCCCGCTTGGGCGGCAGCGCGTATGTTAATGTTGCACGCGCTACGGGCGCCGCCATGCCGTCCGAAAAGATCAGCACGTCCGTCACTGACAACTGCTTGCCCAATTTAAGCACCCGCGCCTCAGCGCGCAGATCTGCCCCGCCTGCCGGCTTGCGCATAAAATCAATTGAGCAATTTGTCGTCACCGCCAGCGCCTGTGGCCCGATCAGCGCAAGTGTCGCAAGGTAAGCCCCCACATCAACCAGCGCAAACATCGTCGGCCCCGAGATTGTCCCGCCGGGCCGCAAATCCGCCTCGCCCACCGGCATGCGAATGGTCATCACGCCGTCGGCTAAACGCTCTACGATGAAGTCAGCGGCACGTTGCGGAAAATGAACTTGCATAAACGCGTTAAGTTCATCGACTGACATCACAGGTGTCATTGTGCGGGCTCCTTTGACGGCAATGCGGCTTTGGGGGGCTTTCCCTGTGGGCACGCTTGGCTTAGTCTTTGGCCAAGCATCAAGGCAATTTTCGGGGAGGACAAGATGGCAATTCTGGAACGTGGGGTCACAGACGGGGTGGTGCGGCTGCATATGAATGCGCCGGATCGCTTGAACGCTTTGTCGGACGAAATGATCGCTACCCTGCACGCAGAGCTGGACCAAATCGCCGAGGACCGCAGCCTGCGCGCCGTCATCTTATCGGGCGCAGGCAAGGCATTTTGTGCGGGCCATGACCTCAAGCAGATGACGGCGGGGCGCCAGAACGACGATGGGGGCGCGGCCTATTTCAAAGACCTCTTTGACCGCTGTGCGGCGATGATGGCGCGCATCCGGTCCCTGCCCCAACCCGTAATCGCACAAGTACACGGCATCGCCACGGCGGCGGGCTGTCAGCTGGTAGCGACCTGCGATATGGCTGTGGCAGCCCACGGCACACGGTTTGGGGTTAATGGTGTGAACATCGGGCTCTTCTGCTCCACCCCCATGGTTGCCCTCACCCGTAACATTCCGCGCAAACAAGCCTTTGAGATGTTGACGACGGGCGAGTTCATCGAGTCCCAACGGGCGGCGGAACTAGGCCTGATCAACCACGCCGTAGAGCCGGATGCCCTTGAGGCCCACACCTCCGAATTGGCCCGAACTGTCGCAGACAAACTGGCCTCAGCTGTGAAGATCGGCAAATCCGCCTTCTATGATCAACTCGAAATGCCGATTGATGCGGCCTATGCCTATACCGGTGCCGTTATGGTGGAGAATATGATGCGCAGCGATACCAGCGAAGGGATCGCGGCCTTTATCGAAAAACGCCCGCCAACATGGACGCAGTAACCGTCTATGACAGCGCGATCATGATGTCCGGTTTTTACAGGCAAGACCGGCCTTTGTAATTGCACGCTCTGCGCTGTTGCACGATCCCGCCCGCTGCCCTACATCGCGGTCATGACTGATCAAACTCTTCACATCGTGGGCGGCGGCATGGCCGGCTCTGAGGCCGCATGGCAGGCCGCAAACATGGGCGTGCGCGTGGTCATCCACGAGATGCGCCCGAAGGTCGGCACCTTTGCCCACCAAACCGGGCTTTTGGGCGAAATGGTGTGCTCCAATTCATTCCGCTCAGATGACGATGAGCAAAACGCCGTGGGCCTGCTGCATTGGGAAATGCGCGCCGCTGGCGGTTTGATTATGGCAACAGCGGACAAACACAAATTGCCCGCAGGGGGCGCCCTAGCCGTAGACCGCGATCCCTTCGCGCAATCTGTGACCGACGCACTGCATGCCCATCCCAACGTGAGCGTCGAATACGGTGAAATAGACAGCCTGCCAGCAGACGGGCATTGGATCATCGCGACCGGTCCGCTCACGTCCAGCGCGCTTGGGTCCGCGATCGCCGCCGAGACAGGCGCCGACGCTCTAGCCTTTTTCGATGCTATCGCGCCGATCATTTATTTTGACAGCATCGACATGTCGAAGGCGTGGATGCAGTCGCGCTATGACAAGGGCGAGACCGAAGAAGAGCGCACAGCTTATCTGAATTGTCCGATGGACAAAAACCAATATGAGGCGTTCATTGACGCACTGTTGGCGGCAGATAAGACCGAATTTCACGAGGGCGAAACCGCCGGATATTTTGACGGTTGTTTACCGATTGAGGTCATGGCCGAACGGGGTCGGGAAACGCTGCGCCACGGACCCATGAAACCTGTGGGCCTGACCAACCCACACCAACCCGACGTCAAAGCACATGCCGTTGTGCAGCTGCGCCGAGACAACAAATTGGGCACACTTTATAACATCGTGGGCTTTCAGACGAAGATGAAGTACGGCGCGCAAGCCGATGTTTTAAAAATGATCCCCGGCCTTGAAGACGCACGTTTTGCCCGGCTGGGCGGCATCCACCGCAACACGTTTTTGAACAGCCCGACGCTTCTCGATGCGCAAATGCGCTTGCACAGCCGCCCCCACATCCGCTTTGCAGGGCAGATCACAGGCGTAGAGGGTTATGTCGAAAGTGCTGCCATGGGTCTTTTGGCAGGCCGGATGGCGGCCACCGAGATTTTGGGCGGCAGCCTTGATACGCCCCCCAACACCACCGCAATGGGTGCGCTGATCACGCACATCACGGGCGGCGCGGATGCCAAGACATTCCAGCCGATGAACGTAAATTTCGGCCTTTTTCCACCGGTTGATGGCCTCAAAGGCGGGCGTCGTGGACGCAAAGACCGCTACAAGGCTTATACCGATCGCGCCAAAGCCGATTGGCAGGACTGGCTTGGCGCGCAAAAGGCCGAAGCGGCCTAAAACCGAGGTGGACGCAGGTCGCCCCGGGCGCTAGCCTTGGTTTATGACGGGACGTTTTTTGAACAAAGCCTATGCCGCGCGGGATGCAGATGCCACGCGCGCGCTTTATGACGATTGGGCCGCGAGCTATGAGGCGGAGACCCAAGAAAACGGCTACATCACCCCCGCCCGCTGTGCAGAGGCGCTTCGCTCTGTTGGCGCAGGCTTGGACCAGCCAATCCTTGATTTTGGGTGCGGCACGGGGCTGTCTGGGATCGCGCTACGGCAGGCTGGGTTTCAGACTTTGGACGGGCTGGACCTGTCCGCAGAAATGTTGGCGGAGGCCCGTAAAAAGGGCGTTTATCGCAACCTTGCGCAGATTGATGCCGATGCAGGTCTGCCCATCAACAAAGGTGCATACCCTGTCATTGCGGCGATCGGTGTAATCGGGGCCGGTGCCGCGCCGATTAGCGTGCTACATACCTTAATGGAAAACCTCGCCCCAACTGGCAAACTGCTGTTTTCATTTAATGATCACGCGCTGGAGGATCCTGTAAATAAGGCCGGTGTTGCCAAATGGACGGAGCCAGGTGCGGCACATCTGATCTTTTGCGAACACGGCCCACATTTACCCGGCATTGGCTTGAACTCCACCGTCTATATACTTGAAAAACAGTGACATTCACTACACGCTTTGCACCATCACCCACGGGTCCACTACACTTGGGGCACGCCTATTCCGCGCTGCTTGCTTGGGATATGGCACAGGTTGCCGGCGGGCGCTTCTTACTGCGTATCGAGGACATCGACACCAGCCGCGCGCGCCCGCAGTGGGAGGCACAAATTTACGATGACCTCGCGTGGCTGGGCATCACATGGGAAATGCCCGTGGTGCGGCAAAGCGATTTAATGCCCCGCTACCGCCAAGCTCTTGAAGGGCTTTGGAAAAAGGGACTGCTCTATCCCTGCACGTGCAACCGGCGCGATATCTTGGCCGCACTGTCTGCGCCGCAAGAAAGTGCCGTGCATTATGGGCCGGACGGGCCGATCTATCCCGGTATATGTCGTACGGTTCCGCACCCAGATGCAGAAATGCCAAGGGACAAAGCGTTAAGGTTGAACGTTAACTTAGCCCACCAAGATAATGTAAAGTATTCAGAAAACGGCTGCTGTGCAGGCTATATAATAGTCACAAACCTATCTGAGAAAATTGGTGATGTCGTTCTCGCACGTACGGACATGGGCACGTCCTATCATCTGAGCGTGGTGCTGGACGACGCCGCCATGGGTGTCACAGATGTTGTTCGCGGCGCTGATCTCGCAGAAGCCACAATGATACATGTCCTTTTGCAAAACCTTCTGGGTCTGCCGACGCCACGGTATCACCATCACAGGCTCATCCGCGATGATGCGGGAAAACGACTGGCCAAGCGAGACGATGCGCGCAGTCTGGCCAAATACCGCGCCGAAGGGGCGACGCCCGAAGACATCCGTGCAATGGTGGGCCTGCCGCCTGCGAAGCCCTAGGCCATGGGGCGCAGGACCTCGACCTCCTGCCCTTCGGTGACATCCGTGTAGAAACAACTGCGGCGGCCGGTGTGACAGGCTGGCCCCTCTTGGCGAACCGATATCAACAGGCAATCGCGGTCACAATCGACGCGCATCGACACGAGCGTTTGGTGGTGACCCGACGTCTCACCTTTGATCCAAAACGCCTGACGTGACCGAGACCAATAGGTGACGCGACCCGTCTCAAGCGTTTTGGCAACCGCCTCGGCGTTCATCCACGCCATCATCAAAACGGTCCCCGCATTGGCATCCTGCGCAATCGCGGGGATCAATCCGGCGTCATTATAGACAAGCGTTGCGGGGTCAAATTTCACCATTTCGTCTGTCATGTGGAAAACCTTTTTGCTTCTAGGCCACATGCGCTTATGTATCATGGGCGGGACGAAAGGAAGCGGTATGGCCAGCGACACAGACTTGATCAAGCTTTATTCCGGTCAGATTTTAGCTCTGGCGGCGGACATCCCTCATCATGGGCGGTTGGAAAACCCGTCGGCGACGGTCAAAAAACGCGCGCCGCTGTGCGGATCCACCGTAACAATTGACGTGAACGTAATGGACGGCAAGATCACCAATCTGGGTCAGGACATCAAAGCTTGCGCTTTGGGCCAAGCCGCGGCGGCCATTACCGGAGCGGCTGTGATCGGATGTGACTTAGGTACTGTGACCGCCGGCCGAGACGCATTGCGTGCAATGCTTAAGGGGACAGGTGATGTGCCTGCGGCACCCTTTGACGGATACAAAGTCCTGTCGCCCGCCACAGAATACCGCAACCGCCATGCCTCTATTCTGTTGAGCATCGAGGCAATTGTGGAGGCGATGGAAGCGGCTCAGTCCACACAAGACACAGCACACACCGCCTAAGACACCTCCAACGATACGCATAAAAAAAACGCCGCGCATGCAAATGCACGGCGGCGCTAAAGTGCGAATCTCGGGGTTTGCAGGACAAAGGCCTCTGGCAGGTGGCGCTTTAAATTGGGACAGAGACTTCCCGCCAGATGTGCGGATTTGGGATCGCACGGCCATAGTACGGCACGAGAGCGCAGGCAGAAAACCCTAAAAGAACGTCGGCAAGTGCAGGCCAACCAACAACATGACCGTAAGCGCGGCAAAACCTGCGGCGTCTTGCAACAATGTGCCCTGTGCGCGGGTCGCGATTGTTTGGATCTGGTGTATTGTTGTCATGGCGTCACTCCCTTGTGTTGCCGCTTTGTTCCACATCTCTGCGCGAGTCGTCAAGAACATTTGAGAACAAAAGTGAACAAATAATGAATAACGCTGTTAAGTGCCGCTTAACCTACTGAAATTAAACGCAATGCTTCGTCCTTTCGCATCAACCACAGCAGAACACGCGCCGCTGCCCCCCGCGGCGTTGTTAGCGTCGGGTCTTGCGCAAGCAGCGTCCGCGCATCGCTTTGCGCCGTAGCCATCAAGCCCGCTTGCCGCTCCAAATCCGCCACGGCAAAGCGCGGCAGGCCACTTTGCGCTGTGCCAATCACATCGCCCGCACCGCGCATTTCCAGATCTGTCTGTGCGATCACAAAACCGTCTTCGCTTTGGCGCAGAACCTCGAGGCGCTTTTGCCCGCTCACGCTCAGCGGCGCTTGGTAGAGGAGCAGACAGGTTGAGGCCGCAGAGCCGCGCCCCACGCGCCCGCGCAGCTGGTGCAATTGCGCCAAGCCAAAGGTTTCCGCACGCTCAATCACCATGATCGTGGCATTGGGAATGTTCACGCCAACCTCAATCACGGTTGTGGCCACCAAAACCGAAGTTTCGCCTGCCTGAAACGCGGCCATCGCGGCGTCTTTTTCCGCAGGTGGCATTTGTCCATGCACGAGGCCTACAACCCCTTCACCGAGCGCCGCGCGCAAGCGTTTGAACCGCTCACTCGCCGCTGTCAGGTCCATCGTTTCGCTTTCCTCGACCAGTGGGCAGACCCAATAGCATTGCTTACCCTCGGACACCGCGCGGCGCAGGCGGGCGATCACCTCATCCATGCGCCCTGTGCTCACAAGTGCGGTTTGAATGGGCTGCCGGCCAGGTGGTTTTTCATCCAAGATCGACACATCCATATCGCCGTATTGCGCCAAGGACAGCGAACGCGGGATGGGCGTTGCAGTCATCACGAGCACATCGGCTTGTGCGCCCTTTTGGCCCAGCTCAAGCCGTTGGCGGACCCCAAAACGGTGCTGTTCGTCCACAACAGCGAGGCGAAGATCAGCAAAAACTACGTCTTTTTGAAACACGGCATGGGTGCCAACAAGGATGTGAATATTCCCTTCGGCCAGTGCGGCCAATTTCGCGCGCCGCTCGCGGCCCTTGTCGCGCCCGGTCAGGATTTCAAGGACGACGCCCGCCTCCTCCGCCATCGGGCGCAGCCCCTCCAGATGTTGGCGCGCTAGGATTTCGGTGGGCGCCATCATCACGCCCTGCCCGCCTGCCTCGACCGCGACCAAAAGCGCCATGAAGGCCACTAGCGTTTTGCCCGCACCAACATCGCCTTGCAACAAACGGTTCATGCGGTGCGGAGTGGCCATGTCGTCCGAGATCTCAGTAATCGCACGGCTTTGCGCGCCAGTGGGTTTGTAGGGCAAAGACGCCAAAACACGGCGGCCAAAGACGCCCGTGCCTTGGCTGATGCGCCCGGGCTTTCGCCGCTCAGACGCACGGGCCAACGCAAGGGTGAGCTGGTGCGCCATCAGTTCATCATAAGCCAGCCGTTCGCGGGCCGGCGCAGAAGCATCAATATCCTGATGCGATTGTGGCGCATGCGCGGTGTGTAATGCGTCGGCAAAACTGGGCCAGTCAGACTGTTCCCGCTGCGTAGGGTCAATCCATTCCGCAAGCGGCGGCACCCGCTCAAGCGCGGCGCGCGTGGCCTTCCACATTACTTTTTGCGTCACACCCGCCGTCCGGGGATAGACAGGCTCAAAGGCGGGAATGCTGTGCGCGTCCTCCTCTGGCAGAATGTGATCTGGGTGCAGCATCTGGGCCATGCCCTCAAACATCTCGACCTTGCCCGAAACCACCCGCCGCGCACCTTCGGGCAGCTGGCGGAGTAAGAAATCAGCACGCCCACGGAAAAAAACGATCTGGAAGGGACCTGACGCGTCCTCCACCATGATCCGGTAGGCCCCGCCTCGGCTGCGGGGCGGCTGGTGGCGTCCCACGGTCACGACGACCGTATAGGTGCCGGGCAGCGTTGCATCCTGCAAAGTGGCGCGCGGGCTGCGGTCAATGCCGCTGTGCGGTAGGGCAAAAAGGACATCGCGGGGGGCTTGAAGGCCCATCTGGCCCATCAATTCAGCCGTCTTGGGCCCTACCCCTTGCAGGGTCTCCAGCCCTGCAAACAGCGGAAACAGCGCTTCGGGGCGGCCGCTCATGCGCCGTCGATCAAGGCCAGCCAGCCGTCCTCATCGAGGGTTGCAATCCCCAAAGCGGCGGCTTTGGTGGCCTTAGACCCTGCGCCCGGACCGGCGATGAGGATATCCGTTTTGGCACTCACCGACCCTGCGACCTTGGCGCCCAAGGCTTCGGCGCGGGCCTTGGCTTCGGCCCGGCTCATCCGCGTCAATGTCCCCGTGAAAACAACCGTTTTGCCCGATACCGGGCTGCCCGAGGTGTCGGCGCGCTGCGCGGGCTGCACTTCCAAATGCGCAACGAGGCGCGCGATGGCGGCACTTTCGTGTGGATGGGCAAAGGCAGCGACAAGTGCCCCGGCGAGCACCTCGCCCACGCCGTCAACGGCGATCAGGTCATCCCACGCAGGGCCACTTTGGTCTGTGGCGTCGTTCATCGCCGCGACCAGCGCCGCCCAAGTCCCAAAGTGCCGCGCAAGCACGTTTGAGGCGACCTCGCCAACATGCCGAATGCCGAGGCCAAAGATTAGCCGCGCCAGCGGGATGGTGCGGCGCGCATCAATAGCATCAAACAGGCTGGTAGCCGATTTCTCACCCCAACCTTCACGGTTTTTGAGCTGCTGCAAGCCGGTGCCAAAACGGTCGCGCAGGGTGAAAATATCAGCAGGTTCCGCGATCCAGCCGTCGGCATAGAATTGCTCCACCTGCTTGGCACCCAAACCGTCGATATCGAAGGCCCCGCGCGCGACGAAATGCTTTAGCTTTTCCACGGCTTGCGCAGGGCAAATCAAACCACCCGTGCACCGTCGCACCGCATCGCCCGGCTCGCGCAGGGCTGCGCTGCCACACTCCGGACAGGTTTGCGCAAAGGCGTATTGCACCGCGCCCTCAGGGCGTTTCGACAGGTCCACGTCCGCGATCTTGGGGATCACATCGCCCGCGCGGTAGACCTGCACCAGATCGCCAACGCGCACATCCCTGCCGCCGCGTATCTCGCCCCCTTTGGCATCTTTACCCGCGATGTAATCCTCATTGTGCAGCGTGGCGTTGGAGACGACGACGCCTCCGACCGTGACAGGCATCAGCCGCGCCACCGGGCTAAGCGCACCGGTACGGCCTACTTGTATGTCGATAGCTTCAATGCGGGTCCAGGCCAATTCAGCAGGAAATTTATGCGCAATCGCCCACCGCGGCGTTGTCGCGCGAAAGCCCAGGCGCGCTTGCAAAGCCAGATCGTCCACTTTGTAGACAACGCCGTCGATGTCATAGCCTAGATCGCTGCGCGCCGCCTCGATCGTTTTGTAATGCGCCACGAGCGCGTCAGGCGTGGCGCAAAGCTGGGTCAGCGGATTGGTGGTAAATCCCATCCCAGCCAAGCGCGCGATCGCGTCCATTTGGGTCTCAGCGAGCGGTTCAGACACAGCACCCCAAGCATAGGCAAAGAACGCAAGCGGACGCGCGCGCGTGATCTCCGGGTCCAACTGGCGCAGTGATCCGGCGGCGGCATTGCGCGGGTTAGCAAAGACCTTACCGCCCACGGCAGCTTGGCGCGCGTTCAGGGCGGCAAAATCGCTGTGCTGCATATAAACTTCGCCGCGCACTTCGAGCAGGTCCGGCGCGCCGGTAATCTCCTGCGGGATTTGGGCAATCGTGCGCGCATTTGCAGTGACATTCTCGCCCACCTTACCGTCACCCCGCGTCGCGCCCGAGACCAGCCGCCCCTGCTCATAGCGCAGCGAAAGGGACAGCCCGTCGATCTTCGGTTCTGCTGAATAAGCAAGCGGCGCGTCAGCATTGAGCCCCAAAAACTTGCGCAGCCGAGCGTCGAAATCAACGACATCTTCGGCATCAAAAGCATTGGAAAGCGACAGCATCGCCACGCTGTGGGTCAGCTTGCCAAAGCCCTCTGCGGGCGCAGCCCCCACCTGATCGCTCGGGCTATCGGAGCGTTTTAACGCGGGAAAGCGCGCCTCAAGGTCGGCGTTACGCTGTTTGGCGGCATCGTATTCGGCATCCGTGATGAGCGGCGCATCATTGGCGTGATAGGCCGTGTTTGCGCGCTCCAAAAGAGCCGCAAGCCGGGCCAATTCCACCTGCGCCTGAGTGGCATCCAATTCCGAAACAGAGCGTTGAGCGGTTGCCGCATCCGATTGCGTTGCCGCGGCGAGAGGCTCTGAATTCTTCGACGCTTTTGACACTGCTGGACCCCACTTTCTTGACGCTTTTCAGAGATAGAAGCGTGGTCGGGGCAGGTCCAGTCGTATTTTAGGGGCAAGAGCTGCACGCGCAGTGCAAAAGGGGGCCTATGCGTTATCGTAGGCCCCCCATTAAGACTTCGGTTTTTGGTTAACGCTCACAAGCCACAGCGCGCGAGACTGGGTTTTTAGGCACCCACTGCCATACGTTGACCATCCCCGTCATCCAGCGAGGCCGGATCGGGATCGCGCAACACATAGCCGCGGCCCCAAACCGTTTCGATATAGCTGTGGCCATCGGTGGCGTTGCTGAGCTTTTTGCGCAGCTTACAAATGAACACGTCGATGATTTTCAATTCGGGCTCGTCCATGCCGCCGTAGAGATGGTTCAAGAACATCTCTTTGGTCAACGTCGTGCCTTTACGCAGGCTCAGCAGCTCCAGCATCTGGTATTCTTTGCCTGTGAGGTGCACGGTCTTACCGTCAACGCTCACTGTTTTGGCGTCCAGGTTCACCGAAACCAGACCTGTTTGGATCACAGATTGCGAATGTCCTTTGGAACGGCGGATGATCGCGTGGATGCGGGCCACTAATTCCTCACGGTGAAACGGTTTGGTCAAATAATCATCTGCACCAAACCCGAAACCTCGGATTTTGTTTTCTGTGTCGTCTGACCCAGAGAGGATCAGGATTGGCGTTTCGATCCGCGCCAGGCGCAGCTGGCGCAGCACCTCGTGCCCGTTCATGTCCGGCAGATCGAGGTCCAACAAAATGAGGTCATAATCATAAAGCTTGGCTAAATCGATGCCCTCCTCGCCCAAGTCTGTCGCATAAACGTTGAGGTTGGCATGGGTCAGCATTAGCTCAATGCTTTTCGAGGTGGTGGGGTCGTCTTCAACCAACAACACACGCATAGGGTTATTCTCCGCTTCTCATAGTGTTTTCGTTGGTGCTATTGGTGACGAAAAAAGGTTAATCACCCGTTACTGTGTACCCTACTATTTCTCTCTTTCTTGTTGTTATTTATACACTTAC
>CBFHKQ010000062.1:0-11736 GCA_965656435.1 uncultured Pseudosulfitobacter sp.
GTCCTCTTAGGTGCCGCAGAACGTGGCTTTGACCCGTTCGGCTTCTAAGGGTGGGCGCATGAGCTCTGTGTTCTGGGGCGTCACAAAGGGTGTTTGAACCGCAGCCAGAAGCGCCTCAAACGGGGCCATGTCGCCCGCGAGCGCTGCGGCGATCATATTCTCTACCTGATGGTTGCGTGGAATAAGTCGGGGGTTGGCGGCGGCCATGGTCGCCTCCGCATCCGCCTCGCGCGCGACACGGGTGGTCCAATCCCGCTCCCACAGGTCGAAGGCGGCGGGATCCGTGAACTGATCCCGCGCCTTTGGCGTGCCAAGGGCCGCAAAACTGTTGGTAAAATCGGCCTGTTGAGCCTCCATCAAGGTAAAGAACCCTTCGATCAGGGGATCGTCCTCGGGCTGTGCCGCGCTAAGGCCGAGTTTGCGGCCCATCTGCTGCCGCCACGCCTGTGCCAATTGGGCCGGCATGGCGTGGACGATGGCGGTGGCCTCCGTCACAGCGGCCTCTTTGTCCGGCATTTGCTGGATCAACGCGGTGGCCAATTGTGCCATGTTCCACACCAAGATGCCGGGCTGATGACCGTAGGCATAGCGTCCCGTCCGGTCGATGGAAGAGAACACCTCGCCCGCGCGGTAGGTGTCCATGAACGCGCAAGGCCCGTAATCGATCGTCTCGCCCGCGATGCTGCAATTGTCGGTGTTCATCACCCCGTGGATAAAGCCCGCACCCATCCAACGCACGATCAGATCCGTTTGGCCGGCACAGACCGCGCGCAGCAGGCCCAAGGGGCCGTCGGCATCGGGGTAATGGCGCGCAATGGCGTAGTCCGTCAGCGTCCGCAGCGCATCCAATTCGCCGCGGTGAGCAAAGACCTCAAAGGTGCCAACGCGCAGATGGCTATTGGCCACCCGGGTCAGCACGGCACCGGGCAGCGGGCCGTTTTCGCGTAGGACGGGATCGCCCGTTTGCACCGCCGCCAAGGCCCGCGTTGTGGGAATGCCCAGCGCGTGCATCGCCTCTGACACCAGATATTCGCGCAGCACAGGCCCAAGGGCCGCGCGCCCGTCGCCCATCCGTGAATAGGGCGTGGGGCCAGAGCCTTTGAGTTGGATATCGCGGCGCGTGCCAGCACCATCAATCACCTCGCCCAGCAACAGCGCACGCCCATCGCCCAGCTGGGGGGAATAGTTGCCAAATTGGTGCCCGGCATAGAGCTGCGCCAGCGGAGCGGCCCCGTCGGGCACGGCATTGCCGGCCCAAACGTCCAAATCACATCCCTCAATCCCAAGTTCTGCCGCCAAATCCGCGTTCCACGCCAGCAGGTGTGGGCGGCTGACGGGATGTGGGTTCTGTCGGGTATAGAAACCCTCTGGCAGGCGGGCGTAGCTGTTGTCGAAAGGGATGTGCATGTGCGGATCGCTTTTCTGGGGCGGGTGCGTTTGGAAGGGGTGGGGCGCTGGGCTGATTGTCATGCCTCATATAGCGCAAGGGAGGGATGTGTTACAGGCTGCGCGTCATCAACTGATACTGGTCGCGGGGCCGGAAGCCCGCGCCGGTATAGAGCCTGCGGGTGTCTTCGGCGTCCTGCGCTACCTCCAGATGCAGCGCCTTGAGGCCCGCATCGGCAAGCGCGCGGGGCAGGGTGGCCAGCACCTCTGAGGCGATACCGCGGTTGCGCACCCCTTCGCGGATAAAGAGCTCATCGACAAATCCGTCCATGCCGCCGAACTCCAGCGACCAGCCGAAGGAGATCACGATATAGCCGATGGGCGCGCGCACGGGGCCGATGAGGTAGACCACACCGTGCGGAATACCGTCGAGCAGCGGCTGCACGCCTGCCATGCGCGACTGCGCGGTGCTCTCGATGCCGGCTTCTGTGTGAAAGGCGGCAACAAGCGGCATAAGGGCGCCGCTATGCTCAGGGCCCGCAAGGGTGAGGGCCGCGCTCATGCGGAAGGACCGGTATCTGGTTGTGTCGCCCGTGCGCGCGCTGCCGCGGCCAACCGGTCCTCAACCTCGGGGCGGTTAAACCAGGTTGCTTTGCAAGCGGCATAGGCCGGACCGCCCTCGGGAAAACGCGCAGCACAGGCGGCTTTTTCCGCCACATAGCCGCCGCGCAGCGCAGCGTCCGCCTGCAATGCGTCCCGCGTGGCCAGATGCGCTCGGATCGCCGGTTGCCCCGCCACATAGAGGCGCGCCGTGACGCGCGGCTGCCCGCTTTCTGGATCGTCCAAGATGGCAAAGCGGTGGTGCGGCACTGGCGCCTCTGGCTGCCAGATATAGCCCATCGCTGCCAGCGGGCGCTGGGCGGCATCCGCCGCACCGGCGTACGCAAAGACGGCCATTAGATCGATCACGGGCTGGGCGGGCATGTCGATGACTGCGGTGGAGCCGATATGGTGAACTGCTGTCAGCCCCGGCACATGCGCCTGCCAGCGCAGGATTTCCGACGCTGCCTGCGCTGGCCACTTAGGGTCATAGGGCGCCAGAAGGCTCATAAACGGGCCAAGCGCGCGGTCAGCAGGTCAAAGAACCCATCGGCATCCACCGAGCCCATAAAGAGCGCATTGGCGTCCCGGTCCGTCACGCGCCACCAATCGGTCACTGTCATGCCCAACGTCAGCTCGGATTGCGTTTCAATCTCCACGTTGACGTGGCGGCCGGAAAATAGCTCTGGCGCGATCAGATAGGCGGTCACGCATGGGTCGTGCAGCGGGGCACCGGCAGAGCCGTATTTCTCCTTGTCGAAACGCTCAAAAAACTCCGTCATCTCGGCCACAGCGATGCCAACAGGGGTGCCCAGCGCACGAAAGGCGTCGTTGCGCGGTTTGGTGACCAACGCCTTATGCGTCACGTCCAGCGGCATTACCACAAGCGGCACATCACTTTTAAACACGATATCAGCGGCTTGCGGGTCGACATAGATGTTAAACTCGGCCGCGGGTGTGATGTTGCCCACCTCGAAATAGGCGCCGCCCATCAGGACAATCTCGCGGATTTTGGGGGCGATATCTGGGGCGCGCTGCAAGGCGCTAGCGATGTTGGTGAGCGGGCCAAGCGGGCAAAGCGTGACGCTGGCAGGCGCGGCGGCGCGCAGGCTCGCGATGATGAAATCCACCGCGTGTTCCGATTGCAGCGGCATTGTGGGGGCAGGCAGATCCGGCCCGTCGAGGCCCGTTTTGCCGTGCACATGTTCGGCCGTGACCAAGGCGCGGCCCATGGGTCTGTCACATCCCGCAAAGACTGGCACATCCGGACGGCCCGCCAATTCGCAAATCTTGCGCGCGTTCACTTCTGTAAGCGCGAGGGGCACGTTGCCCGCCACGCAGGTGATGCCTAAAACGTCGATCTCTTCGGGGCTGGCGAGGGCCAAAAGGATGGCCACCGCGTCGTCTTGGCCGGGATCTGTGTCGATAATGATGGGCCGTGTCATGTCGCCTCGGCAGTGGTTAAAATACGTGGCGGCACAGTCGCAACTGCACGCGCGCTTGTCCAGCCATGTGCGCATGCTCTTGCTTGGCGGCCATGATGATGCGCAAACTCGCGCTATGAGTGAACCGGAAGTTTTCATCCACGCAGGCGCGCACCGCACGGGAACATCGTCGTTTCAGCTGTGTTTGGCACATAACCGCTCGGTTTTGCAGGCGGCAGGCTTTGCACTGGCCTATCCGGGGCGGGACGATATTCCGGGCGGCACGCTCGCGCTGCGCCTGCCGGGGCCGCGCCACGGGGCAGCATCACACCCGGCTTTTGTGGATAAGGCCCGCGTCACGCTGCGCGATGCCAGCATGGAGGCGCGCGGGCTGATCCTGTCGGAAGAGAACATCCCCGGCCGCATGTTACATTTTCATCAGGGGGCTTTTTTCCCGGCGGCGCGCGCGCGTGCAAGCGTACTGCACCGGGCGCTGCCGGGACCTTTGCGTCATCTGGTCTATGTGGTGCGCCCCTATGATGCACTTTTTGCTTCCGCCTTTCGCAAACGTGCGGAGGACAATGCCGTGGGGGATTTCGCGGATAATTTTACGCATTACCTCAACATGACCCAAGGCTGGCCCGAGGTGGTCGCGACGCTCAAAGCGCAGCTGGCGCCCGAAAAGATGACCGTCATCGCATATCCGGGGCGCGGACGTAGCATGGATTTGCTGCGCGTGCTGGTGCCGGGATTAGTGCAGACCGCGCTGCAAGAGCCGACGCAGAGCGTCAACCTCAGCGCCACAGATGCTGCGCTTGAGGCGCTCCAGGCCCGCTACCGCGCAGGGGAAAAGCTGGGGCGAGCACAGTGGCAGGACGTGATTGCAGCGCACCGGGACCAGAGCGAGGACCGAGGGTTCACGCGCTATCCGTCAGAGGTCCGAAGTGCCCTGCGCGACAGATACGCGCGGGACGCCGCGCGCTTGGCAGCGATGCCGGACATTAATTTTGTAAGTTAGGTCACTGAAAAGGCGTTATTAAATTTTCGTCAGCCTGAGCCGCCACGCCCCTTTTCTTCGGCCTTCACCGCGTCCCACAGTGCGTCCATCTCGGCCAAATCACTCTCGCTTGGCGTTTTGCCCTGTTCGGCAAGGCGCGCTTCGACGCCTTCGAACCGGCGGGTGAACTTGGCGTTGGCGGCGCGCAGCGCATCCTCGGGTGCGATGCCCAAATGGCGGCCTAGATTGGCCATCACAAACATCAGATCGCCGTATTCCTCAAAGACCTCAGCTTGCGTCAGGGTGTCTTGCGCGGCCACCAGCTCGCCGGCCTCTTCCACGATTTTGTCGAGGACTTGGTCCGTGCTGGGCCAATCAAAGCCTACCCGCGCCGCCCGTTTTTGCAGCTTCTCCGCGCGTAAGAGCGCCGGCAGTCCGATGGCTACCCCGTCGAGGGTTCCACGCTGCGCGCGCCCGGCGCGCTCGACTGCTTTGATCGCCTCCCAATCGGCGACCTGCTGTTCTGCGGATTTGTCGCGGTTGTCATCGCCAAACACATGCGGGTGGCGGGCGACCATTTTGTTGGAAATCGTACGCACCACGGATTGAAAGGTGAAATGCCCCGCTTCTTCGGCCATCTGTGCGTGATAAACAGCTTGCAGCAGCAGATCGCCCAACTCTCCCTCCAGCTCCGCAAAATCGCGCCGTTCGATGGCGTCAGCAACCTCATAGGCCTCTTCGATCGTGTAGGGGGCGATGCTGTCAAAGTCCTGTTCGATGTCCCAAGGGCATCCGGTTTCAGGATCGCGCAGCCGTGCCATGATCTGCAAAAGGCGGGTGATGCCCGCGGTTTCGTCGTTGATCAGATCGTCAGCCATTGCAGCGCCCCTCCGTTTCGGTATCTGATGCGACAAAGCCGTAATTCCTGACAGGAGTCCACCACATGGCCATTGTAAACCGCATCGCGGATTTCGCCCCCGAAATGGCGGAATGGCGCCAGCATCTGCACAGGATCCCAGAATTGGGGCGGGCCTGTCACAAGACGGCGGCCTTTGTGGCGGCGCGTTTGCGTGAATTCGGCGTGGATGCGGTGCATGAAGGCATTGCCGAGACGGGTATTGTGGCACTGATTGAGGGGCAGGGTGCGGGCCCGACGATCGGCCTGCGTGCGGATATGGACGGGCTGCCTATCACCGAAGCCACGGGATTGCACTACGCCAGCACCCATGCGGGCCAGATGCACGCTTGCGGCCATGACGGGCACACGGCGATGCTGCTGGGGGCTGCGAAATACCTCGCGGAGACGCGTAATTTTGCAGGGCGCGTCGCGTTGATCTTTCAGCCCGATGAGGAGGCGACAGGCGGTGCCGAGGCGATGGTCGAGGAAGGCATCATGACACGTTTTGACATTGCCGAGGTTTACGGCATCCATAACGTGCCGGGCCTTAAGGCGGGCGCTTTCCACGGCCGCGACGGTCCGCTGCTGGCGGCGGCTGACACCTTCCACATCCACCTCACGGGGCGCGGCGGGCATGGGGCCAACCCGCATGAAACGGTGGACCCGGTGGTCTGCGCTGCGGCCATCACCCAAGCGCTGCAAACCATCGTCAGCCGCAACATCGACGCCATGGCGCAGATGGTGATCTCGGTTACGCAGATCCACACCGGCACCGTGGATAACGTGATCCCCGAGACTGCCTATCTCAACGGCACGGTGCGCACCTTTACGGAGCCGATGCGCGCTCTGGCCGAACGGCGTTTGCAAGAGATCGTGGCGGGGCAAGCCGTCAGCTTTGGCCTACATGCCGATTGCACCTATGTGCGCGGCTATCCCGCCACGGTTAATCACGCCGCGGGCGTGGCGCGGGCGGCCCATGCTGCGCGGGACGTGGTGGGCGCGGCTGGGGTCTCGACGGACTGCCCGCCCAACATGGGGGCCGAAGATTTCGCCTATATGTTGGAAGCGGTCCCCGGCGCCTATTTCTTTTTGGGCGGCGGTCCGGGGGCAGGGCTTCACCATCCGGAATACAACTTCAACGATGAGATCGCGGCCACGGGTGCGTCCTTTTTCGCGCGGCTCGTGGAAACGGCGCAGCCTGCGACCGCCTAACCTGAATACACATTTAATCCGATAGAAGAGAGAGCAGACTATGGCGCTCGAAGATGCGAAACATCAGATGGATCATGCCTTTACCCGCACCGATCTGCGCGGTCCCAGTTTTGAGCTGACTTTTGGCGGGGCAACCTCGTTTCTGCGCCGGCAGTATACCAAAGATCTGAGCGGTGTGGATATCGCGGTCACAGGCGTGCCGTTTGATCAGGCGGTAACCAATAGGCCCGGCACCCGGCTGGGACCGCGTGCGATCCGCGAAGCCTCAAGCCTGCAAGCGCCCGATGCGCCTTATGGTTGGCCCTTTGACGTGATCAGCGAACGCGTGATTGTGGACTACGGCGATCTGGCCTTTGATTACGCCGATGTGCCGTCCTTTCCGGGGCTTTTGCAGGCGCATATTGCCGGTATTCTACAGGCCGGTGCGGCGAGCGTGGTGCTTGGGGGCGATCATTATATCTCGTTCCCGATCCTTAAGGCCTATGCCGAGGTTTATGGCCCTCTTTCGCTCATTCAGGTGGATGCGCATACGGACACATGGCCCGATGACGATATGAGCCGCGTCGACCATGGCACGATGTTCTATAAGGCGGTCAAAAGCGGGATCGTGGATCCTGCGACCTCCGTTCAGATTGGCATTCGCACCACCAATGAAGACACGCTGGGCGTCAACATCATCGATGCGCGCGAGTGTCACCGCATCGGACCGGAGGCCGTGGCCCAGC
Organism: uncultured Pseudosulfitobacter sp.; assembly: GCA_965656435.1. Lineage (GTDB taxonomy): Bacteria > Pseudomonadota > Alphaproteobacteria > Rhodobacterales > Rhodobacteraceae > Pseudosulfitobacter. The sequence continues at coordinate 7,243 of CBFHKQ010000062.1, forward strand.
GTGCGCGTGAGATTGTGGGTGTGCGCCCTTGCTATCTAAGCTTTGATATCGACGGGTTGGACCCGGCCTTTGCACCCGGCACGGGCACGCCAGTGTGGGGCGGTCTGTCGAGTGCCGATGCAGCGGTGCTGTTGCGCGGCCTTGCGGGCATCAACATCCGTGGCGGGGATGTAGTGGAGGTCTCGCCCCCCTTTGATACCACCGGGGCCACCGCCATTGCTGGCGCTCATGTGGCGGTTGAGATTTGCCAGCTATTGGGATGGAGAATGCGACATGACGACAACACCTAACGGACGCGCCAAGAACCAGCCCATATCCGGCAATGACCTTGCACGGTTCTCAGGCCCCAATACGTTTATGCGCTTGCCGGCGGTGAATGATTTGGCGGGCCTCGATGTTGCTGTGTTGGGCGTGCCGATGGATATCGGCACGTCGTGGCGGTCCGGCACACGGTTCGGCCCGAAGGAAGTGCGCGCCGAAAGTGCGATGATCCGGCCCTATAACATCCAAACAGGGGCCGCGCCGTTTGACAGCCTACAGGTGGCGGATATTGGCGATCTGGCGATCAACACTTTTTCGCTGGCTGACAGTCTGCGCATCATCGCCGAAAGCTATGACGCGATCCTGCAATATGACGCGATGCCGATGGCGATTGGTGGGGATCATTCGATCACGCTGCCTATTCTGCGCGCCATGGCGCGGCGGCATGGGCCTGTGGCTTTGATCCATGTCGATGCCCATGCGGATGTGAACGATGAGATGTTTGGTGAGCGTGAAACCCACGGCACCGTCTTTCGCCGCGCCTACGAAGAGGGGCTGATCCTGCCGCAAAAGACCTATCAGATCGGCCTGCGCGGCAGCGGCTATGGGGCGGATGATTTCCGCGAGGCGGCCGGCTGGGGCTTTCAGCAATGGCAGGCCAGCGCGCTGTGGATGCGCCCGCTTGATACGCTTGGCGCTGAAATCCGGCGCGATATTGGAGAGGCGCCGGTGTATATCACCTATGACATCGACAGCTTGGATCCCGCCTATGCGCCGGGCACCGGCACGCCAGAGATTGGTGGGTTGACCACGCCGCAGGCGATGCAGCTGATCCGGGCCTTGCGCGGGTTGAACATCGTGGGCTGTGATCTGGTTGAGGTTTCGCCACCCTATGACACCTCGGGCAATACTGCGCTGGTGGGGGCGAATCTTCTGTTTGAATTGTTGTGCGTGCTGCCAGGTGTGGCGCTGCGCTAGGAGCGGCATACGAGAGGAGCGAGTGTCTATGTTCAAAGGTATTTGGCTGATGTATTTGGTATTTCTCGGGGCGCTTTTTGTAGGGCTTGGCGTGGTTTATGTGCGCTGGGCGCCCAGTGCGTTGGCCGACTGGCACCAACCGATTGCGGCCACGGCGGATGTGTCCCGCCCGTCAGGCGCGGTGCGGATCGTGTCTGGGGATGCGCAGGATTTCGCGGCACTGGACGATGAAATCCGTGCCTTGCCGCGCACCGAGGTCCTTGCGGGGACAGTGGACGAGGGCCGCGTGACATATGTGACCCGCAGCGCGGTGCTGGGCTTTCCCGACTATACCACGATCGAGCAGCGCGACGGACAGATCGCGGCCTATGCGCGCCTACGATTTGGGCACTATGATTTCGGGGTAAATGCCCAGCGATTGGCGGGGCTGTCGGGGCTGCAATGATCCTGTGAGGCAACCGGCCTGCACCTCGCGCCACATCGGCACATTAAGCGACATCTGGCACTGCGCCATAAACATACGCCCATCCACCTGAAGGCAGATCGTTTCGCCCAGTTCGATCCGCGCACCGGCGGTGTCGGTGCAATAGCACGGGATCACTTTGCCGCCCGGCGCCTGCACATCCGCGCCCACGGCCGCCGCGGCGCCGATGAAAAATGCAGTTGTGATTGTAGCTTTCATGACATCCGTGTAGCACAAAGGGCGCGGTTTTTCAAAACCGATCCTGAACATGAAGGCAGCACGGATGATCCCGGCGGAACGGCTAGAACAGATACTTCAACGGTACGAATACCTAGAGGCGGCCATGTCCGCCGGCGGTGGCGATATCGCGGCATTGGCAAAGGAATATTCCGATTTGCGGCCTGTGGTGGCGCAAATTCGCAGCTACCGGGTGTTGCAAAGCGACATGGCCGATGCCCAAGACATGCTGAACGACCCCGAAATGGCAGCCCTAGCACGAGAAGAGGTGCCGCGCCTGCAAGCGGCCTTGCCGGAGGCGGAACTGGCGCTGCAACTTGCGCTGTTGCCGCGCGATGCGGCGGATGCAAAACCTGCGATGTTGGAAATCCGGCCCGGCACAGGTGGCGATGAGGCGGCCCTTTTTGCGGCTGATCTGCTGCGGATGTATCAACGCTACGCCGAGGCGCGGGGGTGGAAGGTCGACATCATCGAAGAGCAAGCGACCGAGCTAGGCGGGCTGAAAGAAGTTGTAGCTCACATCACGGGGCAGGACGTCTTTGCCCGCATGAAATACGAAAGCGGTGTGCACCGGGTGCAGCGCGTGCCCACCACCGAAAGCGGCGGGCGTATCCATACGTCTGCCGCCACCGTGGCGGTCTTGCCAGAGGCCGAGGACGTGGACATCCAGATTGATCCCGGCGATCTGCGCATCGATACCATGCGCTCGTCCGGTGCGGGCGGTCAGCACGTCAACACCACCGATTCTGCGGTGCGCATCACGCATTTGCCGACGGGGCTTGTCGTCACCAGCTCTGAGAAATCGCAGCACCGCAACCGTGATAAGGCGATGCAGGTCCTGCGCGCGCGACTGTATGATATGGAACGCAGTCGGATCGACAGCGAACGCAGTGCCGACCGCGCAGCGCAGGTGGGCGGGGGGGACCGCTCGGAGCGGATCCGCACCTATAATTTCCCGCAAGGCCGGCTGACGGATCACCGGATCAACCTGACGCTGTATAAGCTGGATGCGGTCATGACAGGGGATCTGGACGAAATTGTGGACGCGCTGCGCGCCGACGATCAGGCGCGCCTGCTTGCGGAAATGGGGCAGACGGGGTGACGGCTGCCGACGCGTTGGTGGCAGCGACCGCCCGGCTGCGCGCGGCCGGTGTGCCGGATCCTGCACGGGATGCGCGCATTTTGCTGGCCCATGCCGCCCAAGTCGATGCTGCCCGCATCACGCTAATCGCGCCTGATGACATCGCCCCGGAAATTTCAGAACGCTTTGAAGCCCTTATCAGCCTGCGCGCCGTGCGCGTCCCCGTCAGCCATCTCATTGGCGAGCGGGAATTTTACGGCCGCCGGTTCAAAGTCTCGCGCGATGTGCTGGACCCGCGCCCCGAAACGGAAACCTTGATTGAGGCTGCGCTGGCCGCACCGTTTGGGCGTGTCCTAGACATTGGTACCGGGTCGGGCTGTATCTTGGTCACACTTTTGGCTGAAATGCCGGCGGCGCACGGCGTGGGCGTGGATCTGAGCGAGGTGGCCTGCTTGCAAGCCAGCGCCAATGTGGTGCTGCATCAGGTGGCGGGGCGGGCCGAGATCATCGCCTCTGATTGGTTTTCGAATGTCGTGGGACGCTTTGATCTGATCGTTTCCAACCCGCCCTATTTGGCACGGGATGAGATGGCGTCGGTCTCGCCGGAGCTGCGCGACCATGAACCGCGTATGGCGCTGACGGATGAGGCGGACGGGCTCACCGGCTACCGTGTGCTGGCCGGGCAGGCCGCGGGCTATTTGACGCCAGAGGGTCGTATCTTGTGCGAAATCGGCTGGCAGCAGGGCGCGGATGTGGCCGCGATTTTTGAGGCAGCGGGCTGGCGCAATGTGGGCCTGCTGCGCGATCTGGGCGGTCATCCACGGGTGATCAGTGCCTCAGCGCCCACGGCGGTGGACGAGCGACACTGACGGCAAGAATTGGCGCCGATTGTGGTTTAATTGGCCATCTCGCGCATCAAATCGGTGCAAAATAGGCAAAAACACAAGTTTTTGACACTTTAGGCTTGCCGCGCGTACGGTAGCGTGCTTAATCGCAGGAGCAGCAGCGGTGGATGGCTCTCGCCGGTCCCGCGCCGCATTAAGCCCAACACATTGCATGGCTGTCGGACACCGCGCATCGCGCATCAGTTCGGACCACGCGACAGGCACACACAAGGCTAAGCGACTTAATGAAATCTTCGAGATCTCGGTCCCGCTCTAAGAGCAACCGCAACCGTAATGGTAACAACAACAGCGGCGGCAATGTCGTCAATCGGGTGTTCGACAGCTCGGGTCCTGAGGGCAAAGTGCGCGGCACGCCGCAGCAGATTATCGAAAAATACAACCAGCTCGCGCGCGATGCGCAATTGGCCGGTGACCGCGTGGCGACTGAGAATTTTCAGCAGCACGCGGAGCATTACACGCGCCTACTGAGCGAAGCTCAGCGTGAGATTGACGCCCGCCGCGAAGAGCAGGAGCGTCAGAACCGCGAACGCCAAGCAGAGCGCGACCGCGAGCGCGCCGAACGTCAAGAC
>CBFHKQ010000063.1:0-10815 GCA_965656435.1 uncultured Pseudosulfitobacter sp.
ATTACGTTCAAACTTTTCCTTAGCCATGATGGCCTCCTTCGTGAGTCTGTGGGCTGGTGGGCACAGCGCCCACCCTACGGGTTGGGTAGGGCGGGAAACTCCCGCCACCCCGATTTCTGATTAGGCGAACTTGGCCTGGATCTCTTCCGAGATGTTGGACGGTACGGCCTCGTAGTGGTCGAACTGCATGGTGAAGTTCGCACGACCCGACGACATCGACCGCAAGGTGTTGATGTAGCCGAACATGTTGGCCAGCGGCACGAACGCGTCGATTGCAATCGCATTGCCGCGTGTGTCCTGACCCTGCACTTGACCGCGACGGGATGTCAGATCGCCAATGATGCCGCCTGTGTATTCCTCAGGCGTGATGACTTCGACCTTCATCACGGGCTCCAGCAATTTAGCGCCCGCTTTACGCATGCCTTCGCGCATACACATCCGCGACGCAATTTCAAATGCCAGAACGGAGGAGTCAACATCGTGGAATTTACCGTCAAGCAGTTCCACTTTGAAGTCGATCACGGGGAAGCCTGCGAGAGGGCCGCTGTCCATGACCGAATTGATGCCTTTTTCTACGCCAGGAATGTATTCCTTAGGCACGGCACCGCCGACGATGCGGCTCTCGAACGAGTAACCTTCGCCAGGCTCTGTTGGCGAGATCAGCAGCTTCACTTCGCCAAACTGACCCGAACCACCCGACTGTTTCTTGTGGGTATACGTGTGCTCAACTTCGTGACCGATCGTCTCGCGGTATGCCACCTGCGGCGCGCCGATGTTCGCCTCAACTTTGAATTCGCGCTTCAGACGGTCCACGAGGATGTCGAGGTGCAATTCGCCCATGCCCTTCATGATGGTCTGACCGCTTTCGAGGTCTGTTTCCACCCGGAAGGAGGGGTCTTCAGCAGCCAAGCGTTGTAGGCCAATGCCCATCTTTTCTTGGTCAGCCTTCGTTTTTGGCTCAACAGCGATCTCGATAACAGGATCTGGGAAGGTCATCGTTTCCAAGACCACCGGATCGTTCACTGCGCACAGCGTGTCGCCCGTCGTCGTGTCTTTCAGACCTGCCAAGGCGATGATGTCGCCCGCGAATGCTTCCGTGATCTCTTCGCGGTCGTTGGAGTGCATCATCATCATCCGACCAACGCGCTCTTTACGCTGCTTGGTGGAGTTCAACAATGTCTCACCCTTGTTCAGCACGCCCGAATAGATGCGTGTGAACGTCAGCGTGCCGACAAAGGGGTCGTTCATGATTTTGAACGCCAGCGCCGAGAAGGCCATGTCATCGTCCGCGCGGCGTGCGATATCCCGGGTTTCTGTTTCGTCACCTGGTTTAAAGCCCATGTAGTCTACCACATCCAACGGGCTGGGCAGGTAGTCGATAACAGCGTTGAGCAGCGGCTGAACGCCTTTGTTCTTGAACGCGGAACCACACAGAACAGGGATAAATTTGATCGCCAGTGTGCCTTCACGGATCAAACGGCGCAGCGTTGGTACGTCTGGCTCGGTGCCTTCCATGAGGTAGGCTTCCATGACGTCGTCATCCATCTCAACGGCGACTTCGACCATTTTGGCACGCCATTCCGCTGCTTGCGCTTGCAGGCTTTCGCGGATTGGACGCTTTTCCCAGGACGCGCCGAGATCTTCACCCTGCCAGACCCACTCTTCCATGGTGACGAGGTCAACCATACCTTCGAGTTCGGTCTCAGCACCGATTGGGATCTGAACCGGGCAAGGCGTGGCGCCTGTGCGGTCTTGGATCATGTGCACGCAGTTAAAGAAATCCGCGCCAATTTTGTCCATTTTGTTGACGAATACGATGCGCGGCACTTTGTACCGGTCGGCTTGGCGCCAAACTGTTTCCGTCTGCGGCTCAACACCAGCGTTCGCATCCAAAACTGCAACCGCACCGTCGAGAACCGCCAAGGAACGCTCAACTTCGATGGTGAAGTCCACGTGGCCAGGCGTGTCGATGATGTTCATCCGGTGCTTGGGCGTGTCAGGCGTCGCGCCATCTTCGGTGCGCTCCCAGAATGTGGTCGTCGCAGCGGAGGTGATGGTAATGCCACGCTCCTGCTCCTGCTCCATCCAGTCCATCGTGGCCGCGCCATCATGCACTTCGCCGATGTTGTGGGACTTGCCCGTGTAAAACAAAATACGTTCCGAGCATGTAGTCTTGCCGGCATCGATGTGGGCCATGATGCCAAAGTTACGGTAACGGTCGAGTGGATAATCGCGTGCCATGGGGCTGCTTTCCTCAGATGTAGCCGGCCGCGCCGACAGGTCCTAGTTCGTGTCGGTCGAAACCAACAATTACCAACGGTAGTGGCTGAACGCTTTGTTGGCGTCGGCCATTTTGTGGGTGTCTTCGCGCTTCTTAACAGCAGTACCGCGCGATTGAACAGCGTCCATCAGCTCACCAGCCAAACGCTCTTCCATTGTGTTCTCGTTGCGCGAGCGGCTTGCTTTGATCAACCAGCGGATCGCCAAAGCTTCGCGACGCTCAGGGCGCACTTCGACAGGCACCTGATAGGTGGCACCACCGACGCGGCGCGAGCGCACTTCGACAGACGGTTTGATGTTTTCCAAAGCTTCGTGGAACACCTCAACCGGGGCGCGCTTGATCTTGGTCTCAACCCGGTCCAGCGCGCTATAGACGATGCGCTCGGCAGTGGATTTCTTACCATCCAGCATGAGGTTGTTCATGAATTTGGTCAGGACCTTATCACCGAATTTTGCATCGGGCAGGACTTCGCGTTTTTCAGCGGCGTGACGACGTGACATATATCAGTCTCTCTCTTTTTCGGGGCGGGCACTGGCGTAATGAAACCGCTGTGCCTCTGTTATGGAAACGCAAGGGGACAGCCTTGCAGGGCAAATTACTTCGGACGCTTGGCACCGTACTTGGAACGACGCTGCTTCCGGTCTTTGACGCCTTGCGTATCCAAAACACCGCGCAGAACGTGGTAACGAACACCTGGAAGGTCTTTTACACGGCCGCCGCGGATCAGCACCACAGAGTGCTCTTGCAGGTTGTGACCTTCACCAGGGATATAGCTGATGACCTCAAAACCATTGGTCAAACGGACCTTTGCCACACGCCGCATCGCCGAGTTCGGCTTTTTCGGGGTCGTTGTATAAACCCGCGTGCACACGCCGCGCTTTTGCGGGCACTCTTGCAGGTGGGTCGACTTAGAACGGCGGATTTTGGGCTGGCGCGGTTTGCGGATCAGCTGTTGGATCGTTGGCATAGGGTCTGTTTTCCCATTCTTATGCTTGTATCGCAGAGTTACCCCTGCGGGTTGCTGTTGCCCCGTGCGCCAAAACGCCCGAGTGATTCTGTGCCCCGAACCCTGGGGCGTGTTTCCCGCGTGCGCTGCACGCAAAAGCCAATTGGCCTGCTATGTTCCCGTACCGAGGCGAACATTGCAGTGTGTTTACAGAGGAAGCGACCCATAGGGGGCCAGTTCGTGACCACATCCAATCTGAAATCGGGACCAAGGCACAAAGGCACATGTCACCGAGTTACCGCGCGTATAGGCGCTTGTGCCAGAGGTGTCAACAGGACCACCAAAGCCTTGCACGCCGCCCTCCCACTCGCCATGGTTGTATGCATATTTCAAGTGAAAGGCCCGCCATGCAGGTCATCGGATTATGTCGATTTTCCTACCCCGCATTGGGCGGTTTTCAAGTCGAGCATGCAACGATTGAGGATCGGATGGCCTACCTCTATGCGCCCGCACGCATGGAGGAACGCTTTGCCACATTTGAGACGATCACCCTGCCGCCATTGCGCGCGCAAACGGATCCCGATTTTACCTTTTTGGTGGTGATTGGGGACACCCTGCCCGCCCCTTACCGCGCGCGGCTCGAGGCCCTGCTTGCTGATCTGCCGCAGGCGGTGATCGCGGCCTACCCTCCGCGCCGGCACCGCCAAGTGATGCAACAGGCGATCAACGCCGAGCGTGTATTCAACGGCGCGCCGTGTCTGCAATTTCGCATGGATGACGACGACGCAGTGGGGGTGCGCTTTGTTGAACGGCTGCGCGCCGTAGCACGGGACGTGGCCCCACTCGCCACCCGCCACAAAACCCTCGCGATTGATTTCAACCAAGGCTACGTTGTGCGCCCCGGGCCTACAGGCCTTGCGACGGCACCAACAAAAAATCCCTATACGACCGCTGGTCTGGGCATACTGATCCAACCACGCGTACGGCTGAGCGTGATGAACTTTGCCCACATGAAAGTCGCGCAAAACATGCCCACCGTCACGATCACAGGCGAAGACATGATCCTACGCGGACATAATGACTTCAACGACAGCCGACAAAAAGCCAACGTACGGCCCGTAGCGCTGACGCTGCTTGATGCGGCGGGCGAAGCGCATTTTGCCGACACCTTTGCCATTGACGCGGACCATGTGCGCCGGGCTTTCGCGCGGCTTTAACCGCTCGCCAATTGCCGCTCACGATAGAGCGAGAAAAGCCCCATCCCGACCACAATCGCTGCTCCCAGCAGCGTCAGGGCACTCGGCCAATCACCGAAAACGAACCATCCCAGCACCAAGGCCCAGATCAACCCCGTGTAGCGGAAAGGCGCGATAAAACTGATCTCGCCCGTGCGCATCACCTGCACGCTGAAGTAATATCCGCCAAAGATTAAAATCGACGCGCCTGCCAGCAACAGCCACAGTTTGGGCGTAACTGGCTGCCAAGTCTCACCCGTGCTGTAGAGGCCAAAAAACACCAAGACCGCAAGCGCCGCAGCCAAGGTGACTGTCATGCCGGGGACATCCGCGCTCAGCCTGCGTGTGGCGAGATCGCGCACTGTGACGCAGATCACCGCCATCACCGCATAAAGCGACCAAATCGAAAAGCCCTCCGGCCCCGGCCGCACGATCAACAACATACCCCAAAATCCCACCGCGATGGCCAGCGCCCTACGCCAACCCACAGCTTCGCGGAAGACGATCGCCGCCCCTAGCGTGACGGTCAGCGGCAATACCTGCAAAATGGCGGTGACATTGGCCAAGGGTAAATTTAACAGCGCCGTAATGAAAAAATATGCAGCCCCAATCTCGGCCACCGAACGCAACCCGACCAAGCCCCAATTCCGACGCCCCAGATCAAGGCGCACGCCGCCCAAACTGCGCGCAAGCCCATAAATCAACAGCACAGAAAAGACGCCGCGCAGAGTCAGCAATTGCCCCAGCGGCAGCGCACCGTCTGTCAATTTCACCAGCGTATCGTTGAGCGTGAAACAGGCCATCGAGGCCATCATCAGGCCCGCCCCCCAAACATTCGGTGTCATAGGTTTTGCAACACCTCTAGGGACGTGTGGAAATGGCGCTGCAATTGCTGGTCCATCACCTTTGGGCGCATCTGATGGGTCAGACCCATTTGGGCGGGGGTCGATTTGTTATCCCCGTGAATGGTCCGGATGAAGGCGGGCACCGTGATGTCTGAATAGGTGTTATAATGCTGCGCCAACTTGCGGTGATTATACCGGTAGGGATTGCGGTGATCCGCAACAGGCGCCACCACAGCCGTCCCGGTTGAGAGAGGCGCCCGCTCACAGGCGTCAAAGACTTCATTCGGGCCGTCCTCGGTAAACTTGACGTAGAAGCCACGGTTGAAGGCAATGACCTGTGCCACCGCCGGATTTTGCAACTGGTGCAGCCCCTGCGCGGCTGCCTTCAGCCGCCCCACAAAATCCACATCTACCGCATCATCATCGTCCAAACGGAATTTAATCAAATGGGTGGCGTCATGGGCTGGGACCGCGGCATAGCCCTGTTTGAGCAGTTGGTAGTGGTTATCCGTACCGACAAAGCGCACCTGAATATGCGGCGCACCCGCCACAAGATTGCGCAGCCGTGTTTGAAATTGTGCAGGCATCTGGTCACCTGCGAGGATCACCAAATCAAAATCCGGATCGCTCTGTCCCAACAGGCTCGGCAGAACCAAATGCTCAAACAAATGAAAGCGTAGCGCCATCCGTTCCGGCGCATAAAGATGTGCGGCAATCTCTGCTAGACTGTCGAAACGTTCAGAATAATAGGTCGGGGTCAGCACGGAAAACCGCATCAAACCAATTGTTTTTATGTGGGTGGACATGCGCCGCCTGCAAATTGCTCCGCGTGAGTCTATGCCGCCTGCCCTGCCTTTGGAAAGAGGGCGATATGCGATGCCCCAGAACGCAAACGGCCCCCGGAAATTACCGAGGGCCGTTTGAATGTATATCGGTGCGTGATTAGCGGGCGTCGTCGTCCATATCAGGCACGGAGGTGAACACATCCCCGCCCACGACGTCGTCACCGGCATCCGCCTGTGGTGCAGCCAAAGCAGCACGTTCGGCTTCTTCGCGGCGCGCCTCGATCACGACATTGTCGCGGTCGGTGGCGATTTTGCGCATCTGCTGCGTTGCACCGCCCGTACCGGCCGGGATCAAACGGCCCACAATAACGTTCTCCTTGAGGCCTACGAGCTTGTCCTTCTTACCCTGAACGGACGCTTCGGTCAGCACGCGTGTAGTCTCTTGGAACGATGCCGCAGAGATAAAGCTGCGCGTTTGCAGGCTCGCCTTGGTGATGCCCAACAGGATCGGTTCGCCCTTGGCGGGGCGACCATCTTTCGACAGCGCCTTTTTGTTCGCCGCGTCGAATTCCTGTTTGTCCACATGCTCACCCTTGAGCAAGGTCGTGTCGCCGCTGTCCTGGATTTCCCATTTTTGCAGCATCTGACGCACGATGACTTCGATGTGTTTGTCGTTAATTTTCACACCTTGCAGGCGGTAGACGTCCTGCACTTCGTCAATCATGTAATCCGCCAAGGCCTCAACACCCATGATTGCGAGAATGTCATGCGGTGCAGGGTTGCCGTCCATGATGTAGTCGCCTTTTTGGACAAAATCACCTTCCGCAACTGGGATGTGTTTGCCCTTTGGCACCATGTACTCGACCTTGTGATCCGGATCGTCTTGCGCCTCAATCGCGATGCGGCGCTTGTTTTTATAGTCCTTGCCAAAGCGGACATAGCCGTCGATCTCAGCGATGATCGCGTGATCTTTTGGACGGCGCGCTTCAAAGAGTTCAGCCACACGCGGCAGACCGCCGGTAATGTCCTTCGTCTTGGAACCTTCGCGCGGGATCCGTGCCACGATTTCACCGGCTTTGACGTCTTGGCCATCTTCCACAGACAAAACCGCATCCACGGACATCGGATAGGTCACAGGATTGCCGGCCGCGTTGCGCACAGGTTCGCCATCTTCAGCCAAGAGCAAGATCTCTGGCTTCAGCTCGTTACCTTTGGGCGCCGCACGCCAATCAATCACGATTTTCTGCGTCATACCTGTCGCGTCATCGGTCTCGTCGCGGACAGCAATGCCGCTGACCAGATCAGTGAATTTCACCTTACCCGTCGCCTCAGCAATGATCGGCAGTGTGAAGGGGTCCCATTCAAAGAGCTTGTCGGAACGTTCAATCTGCTGGCCATCTTTGACGAACAGTTTGGAGCCATAGCCGACCTTGTGGCTGGCCCGCTCCTCCCCGTTTTCGTCCACGATCGCAAGCTTCATGTTGCGGCCCATGACCATGATCTCTCCGTCCGGGTTGGACAAAGTGCTTGCGTTTTCAAACACAACCTTACCAGCATGGGAGGATTCAAGGAACGACTGCTGGCCACCTTGGGCAACGCCGCCGATGTGGAAGGTCCGCATCGTCAGCTGCGTACCCGGCTCACCGATCGACTGCGCCGCGATGATCCCCACCGCTTCGCCCGTATTGACCCGTGTGCCCCGCGCAAGGTCACGGCCGTAGCACGTGGCGCAAACGCCTTCTTCGGCCTCACACGTCAGCGGCGAACGAATGCGCATCGATGCAATTGCATGCTCGTCAACAGCATCGGCCATCCGCTCGTCAATCAACGTACCATGCGCGATGATCACTTCATCCGTACCTGGCTTCAGCACATCTTCGGCCGCAACCCGGCCCAACACGCGCTCTGCCAAGGACGACACGACCTCACCATCGTTAACCGCCGCAACAGCCGTGATGGAGTTTTCGGTGCCGCAATCAATCATGCGCACGATACAGTCCTGTGCCACGTCGACCAAACGGCGGGTCAAATAACCCGAGTTCGCCGTTTTCAAAGCGGTGTCCGACAGACCTTTCCGCGCGCCGTGGGTCGAGTTGAAGTACTCAAGAACCGTCAAACCTTCTTTAAAGTTCGAGATAATCGGCGTCTCGATGATATCGCCGTTCGGCTTGGCCATCAGGCCGCGCATCCCGCCGAGCTGCTTCATCTGTGTGACCGAGCCACGCGCACCAGAGTGCGCCATCATGTAGACGGAGTTTGGTTCCATCTCCATGCCAGCGTCGTCTGTTTTGCTGGCCGAAATGGAGCCCATCATCGCGTCTGTGACTTTGTCGTTACACTTGGACCAAGCGTCGACGACTTTGTTGTACTTCTCACCTTGGGTGATCAGGCCGTCCATGTATTGCTGTTCGAAATCCTTCACCAGCTCGCGGGTTTCATCCACGATGGGCCATTTTGTGTCGGGGATAAGCATGTCATCCTTACCAAACGAAATGCCTGCCTTGAAAGCTTCGCGGAAACCCATGGTCATGATGTGGTCACAGAAAATCACGGACTCTTTTTGACCGCAGTAGCGGTAAACCGTGTCAATAACCTGCTGCACTTCTTTCTTCCGCAACAAGCGGTTCACAAGCGTGAATGGCGCCTTGTTGTTGAGCGGCAAAAGCGCGCCCAAACGGACCCGGCCCGGTGTTGTCTCAAAGCGCTGCATGACCTCTTGGCCGTCTGCATCGATTTGCGGCAAACGCGCCGTGATCTTGGAGTGCAAGTGCACAACGCCCAGATCCAACGCGTGCTGGACCTCTTCGATGGAGCTGAAGACCATGCCTTCGCCCGGCATACCTGCCCGCTCCAGCGTGGTGTAGTAGAGGCCCAAAATCATGTCCTGCGAAGGGACGATGATCGGCGCACCGTTGGCGGGCGACAACACGTTGTTCGTCGACATCATCAAGACGCGCGCTTCCAACTGCGCCTCAAGGCTTAGCGGGACGTGCACAGCCATCTGGTCACCGTCAAAGTCCGCATTGAAGGCGGAGCAAACAAGCGGGTGCAACTGGATCGCTTTACCTTCGATCAAGACCGGCTCAAACGCCTGAATACCCAAGCGGTGCAGTGTCGGCGCGCGGTTCAACATGACGGGGTGTTCGCGGATCACCTCGTCCAAGATATCCCAAACTTCGGGACGCTCTTTTTCCACCAGCTTTTTCGCCTGTTTGACGGTGCTGGACAGACCCTTGGCCTCAAGCCGCGAGTAGATGAACGGTTTGAACAGCTCCAATGCCATCTTCTTGGGCAGACCACATTGATGCAGCTTCAGCTCTGGACCCGTCACAATGACGGACCGGCCTGAGAAGTCGACCCGCTTGCCCAAAAGGTTCTGACGGAAACGACCCTGCTTGCCCTTGAGCATGTCGGACAAGGATTTCAGCGGACGCTTGTTGGCGCCAGTGATGACCCGACCACGACGGCCATTGTCAAAGAGGGCGTCGACCGACTCCTGCAACATCCGCTTTTCGTTCCGGACGATGATGTCCGGCGCACGCAGTTCAATCAAACGCTTCAAACGGTTGTTCCGGTTGATCACGCGGCGGTATAGATCGTTCAGGTCAGACGTCGCAAAGCGGCCCCCATCCAGCGGCACGAGGGGGCGCAATTCTGGTGGGATGACCGGAATGACGGTCAGAACCATCCATTCAGGCCGGTTGCCGGATTCCAAGAAGCTCTCAACAACCTTAAGGCGCTTGATGATCTTTTTGGGCTTCAGCTCGCCTGTCGCCTCTTTCAGATCTGCGCGCAGCTGGTCTGCTTCGGCTTCCAGATCGATCTGGCTCAACATTTCGCGGATCGCTTCGGCACCGATATTGGCCGTGAACGCATCCATGCCGTAGGCGTCTTGGGCGTCCATAAACTCTTCTTCGGTCAACATTTGACCGTAGGTGAGGTCCGTGAGGCCCGGCTCGATTACTACATAGTTTTCAAAGTAGAGGACCCGTTCCAGATCGCGCAGCGTCATGTCAAGCATTAAACCAATGCGGGACGGCAGCGATTTCAGGAACCAGATGTGCGCCACGGGCGCTGCCAACTCAATGTGGCCCATCCGCTCGCGGCGAACCTTTTGCAACGTAACTTCAACGCCGCATTTCTCGCATACAACGCCGCGGTATTTCATGCGCTTATACTTGCCGCACAGGCATTCGTAATCTTTGATTGGCCCAAAAATACGGGCACAGAAAAGGCCGTCACGCTCGGGCTTGAACGTCCGATAGTTGATCGTCTCGGGCTTTTTGATCTCACCGAAAGACCACGACAGGATCCGCTCTGGCGAGGCCAACGAGACTTTGATCTCGTCGAATACCTTCGGCGGTGCGAGCGGGTTGAACGGGTTGTTTGTCAGTTCCTGGTTCATTCTAATTCCTCATCTTTTAGAGGGTGCGGGGGAAGGGTTCGGGCGGCGGGTCTTGATCCAAAACCCGCCAGCACAGTCACGTGTTGACGGTGCCCTTACTCGTCTTCCTCCGCATCCAGGAGTTCCATGTTCAGGCCAAGGCCACGGACTTCTTTGACGAGAACGTTAAAGCTCTCTGGCACGCCGGCCTCAAAGTTGTCTTCGCCTTTGACGATGCTTTCATAGACTTTCGTCCGTCCAGCCACGTCATCCGACTTCACGGTCAGCATCTCTTGCAGGGTGTAGGCGGCGCCGTAGGCTTCGAGCGCCCAGACTTCC
>CBFHKQ010000064.1:0-10760 GCA_965656435.1 uncultured Pseudosulfitobacter sp.
CGCTCATGCGCGATGGGCGCGAGATGGCTGCGGCGGAGATCGGTGCCGTTTTCACCGAATGGAACACTGGGCCCTTGGCATCCTACCTGATTGAGATCGCGGGCGCGGTGCTCAGCTCCACCGACCGGGTGACAGGTGCGCCAATGGTTGACTTTATCAAGGATCAAGCAGGCCAAAAAGGGACCGGCCGCTGGACCCTGATTGAGGCTCTGAAAATGGGGCAATCGGCCTCCACCATCGAGGCGGCGGTTGGTGCGCGAGGCTGGTCGTCAGAATATGATGTGCGTCAGGCGGCGGCTGAAGCTTTGTCAGGGGGGGCGCAAGAAGTAACTGCGCCGTCGGTCCAAGATATGGAGGATGCGATGCAGGCCGCGCGTATTTTGGGCCATGCACAAGGTTTGCGCATTTTGCAGGCCGCATCCGAGGAATTCGATTGGGCGCTCGATCTGGCGCAGATCGCGGAGATCTGGCGCGCAGGCTGCATTATCCGCTCCGCGCTGCTGGATGAGATTGCCAAAGCGGTACGCGCAGGTCTGCCGCACGGGCATCTGTTGCTCGCGCCACAAATGGCGGCGCGGTTGGCGCAAACCATCCCCGGCTTGCGCCGTGTGGTGGCGGCGGCAGTGCTACAAGGATATCCAGTGCCCGCCTTGGCCGCGGCACTTAGTTGGCATGACACCATGACGCAAGCGCGGGGCAGCGCGAATATGATCCAAGGGCTGCGGGATTATTTTGGCAATCACGGGTTTGAGCGGTTGTCATCGGATCAGGACGGCGCAGACGCGCTGAGCCACGGGGATTGGACGCCGATCGCCTAAATCATCCTGTGCGGTTGCGCGGTTTGGCGCGAACAGTCGGGTCGGCGCTGGTGGGGTCCTCGGGCCAGGGATGTTTTGGATATTGGCTGCGCATGTCTTTGCGCACATCATGGTATGAGCTGCGCCAAAACCCTGGCAGATCCATTGTTATCTGGATGGGGCGGTGTGCGGGCGACAAGAGCGTGAGCTTCAGCGGTTGGCCGGCCACACTGGGATGCGCTGTGACGCCAAAAAGCTCTTGCAGCCGCACAGCGATTTCAGGCGCCTGACCGCTGTAATCGATTGGAACGCTGCGCCCCAAGGGCGTTGTAAAGGCAGCCGGCACTTGGGCATCAAGGCGCTGCATCTCGTCCCAACTGAGCCGTGATTTTAACGGCTGGGTGAGATCAAAGGCTTTCCAGTCTGCCGCAGTGCGCACGCCCAAAAGATGCGGCAAGAGCCATTCCTCAAGGCTGTCGTTGAGCGCTGCATTTGACCAATTTTCGGGGTCCATCAATCGGGCACGTGCAAGGAAACGCGCAGCTTTAGGTGCGGGATGCACCCCCAATTGGCGCACCCCATCGAGCATTGCCTTCGCAATGTCCTCGGGCGGGGCATCCCGCCATGCGCGGTCCTCTAGAACCAGCGCGCCGAATTGCTCTTGCTGCCGCGTTAACACCCGGCCCTCGCGTTTAGACCACGCGCAGATCGCGTGCCAACGGATTTGAGCGCCGTAGATGTCACGTAATTCGGCCTCACCCAGCGCAACGGCCTGTCGGATGCGGGCCTCGCGCGGGTCACCATCGAGGTCAGTGGCAACGATCAGGCGCGCTTTTGCGAGGGCATCGCCCTCAGGAAGATGTGCGCCCTTGCCGCCTGACAATGCGTAGCGCGGTGCATCACCGGGTCGGCGCAGGCCAATGCGATCCGGATAGGCCAGTGCGGCGAGGCCCCCCGTGCTGCGGCGTGGTGCGTTCGGGGCTGTATGTTTTGACAATCGCTTGGCTTCTTGGCGCACGCGAGCCAGTGCGCCGTGATGCAGCGCGCCGCCAAAGCGGTTAGGCGTTTTGAGCGCATTTAAGCGCAGCGACAAATCGGTGCCGACACCGCGCAAGATATCGCGTTCCGCCAGCAGGGCGGCGACTTCGGCCGCGCCGGTGCCGCCGCGCACCAGCATATGGGCAAGCCGTGGGTGTAAGGGCAAAGCAGCCAGCGCGCGGCCATGCGCTGTAATCCGGCCCGACGCATCGACTGCGTCCAACATGTGCAAAAGCGCGCGGGCCTCTTCGTAGCGGCCGGGGTGGGGATGCGTAACGAAACTCAGGTCTTGCGGGGCTGTGCCCCAGACGGCCAGTTCAAGCGCGAGGCCTGCCAAATCACCGACTTCGATTTCGGCGGGAGGGAAGGCTGCGCGCGCCCCGTCTTCGCCTTTTGTCCAGAGCTTGTAGCAATGCCCCGCCATTACCCGTCCGGCACGGCCTGCGCGCTGTGTGGCCTCGGCATGGGATGCTTTTTCCGTCACCAAACGCGACATCGCAGATGCAGCATCAAATAGCGCCCGGCGCGACAGTCCCGCATCCACCACGATTGAAATATCCGGAATGGTCAGCGACGTTTCAGCAATTGCTGTCGCGAGTACGACCTTGCGCCCCTTTTTCAAAGGACGAAGCGCGGCTTGTTGCGCCTCAAAATCCATCGCGCCAAAAAGGGGGGCCAGCGTGCAGTCCCGCGGCAACTGTGCGCTGAGCAACTTTTCGGTGCGCCGGATCTCCGCCTCGCCAGGTAAAAAGACCAGCGCGCTGCCCTCATGCGTTGCGAGCGCTGTGAGGGTCAGGGCCGTGATGGCCGTTTCCAGTCGCACGTCCTTGTGCTGAGGCTTTGTAAGAAAATGAGGCGTCACTGGAAAGGCGCGCCCCTCTGCTGTGACCATCGGGGCGTCGATCATTTGGGCAATCGGGTCCGCATCCAAGGTGGCGGACATCACAACGATGTTCAGGTCTTCGCGCAGGGTGCCGGCGACTTCGAGGCAAAGAGCTAGGCCCAGATCTGCATTCAAAGACCTTTCGTGGAATTCGTCAAAGATCACCGTGCCCACGCCGGGCAACTCCGGGTCCTGCTGCAACATGCGCGTCAGGATGCCTTCGGTCACTACCTCAACTTGGGTATGTTTGGAAATCGCCTGCGCGCCGCGCACGCGGTACCCGACACGCTGCCCGACGGCTTCCCCCAGAGTTTCAGCCATACGCGCGGCGGCCGAGCGCGCAGCGAGCCTGCGCGGTTCGAGCATGATAATCCGCCCGTCAAAGCCCGCCTCCATCAGCGCCAGCGGCACCTTGGTGGTTTTGCCGGCACCGGGGGGCGCTTGCAGCACAAGGCGGCGGGTGCGGCGCAGTTCGGCCGTGACCTCAGGCAGGACATCATCGATGGGCAGTTTCATAGTCCGCGTTATCCGTGATCCCAGCGCGAAGGGAAAGGCCTCTGCGGGTTGCACTTCGCTTGCCTTACTAGGCGCAGTCAGTGATGAATTCTGACACGCCATCACTGGACAATTCGACGGGGAGGTTTGAAAAACGCAAGAAGCAGAAGGAACGCCCATGGACATCACCGACCTCAGCCGCCGCATTGTTGCAGGGGAACGCCGAGCCTTGGCGCGGGCGATCACCCTGGTGGAAAGCGGGCGGGCTGATCACCGCGCGCAGGCGACGGAGCTGTTGGCCGCATTGCCGCGCGAGCGCCAAGCGCTGCGCATTGGTCTGTCGGGCACGCCGGGGGTTGGCAAGAGCACGTTTATCGAAAGCTTTGGCATGATGCTGACAGCGCGCGACATGCGTGTCGCTGTGTTGGCAATTGATCCCTCTTCGGCGCGCTCAGGTGGCTCAATCTTGGGCGATAAAACCCGGATGGATTTGTTATCCCGCGATCCGCGCGCGTTCATCCGACCCAGTCCGAGCCAAACGCATCTGGGCGGCGTGGCGCGCCGCACCCGCGAGGCCGTGCGGTTGTGTGAAGCGGCAGGCTTTGACGTGGTGCTCATTGAGACGGTCGGTGTGGGCCAATCAGAGACGGTTGTGGCACAGATGGCAGATGTCTTTTTGCTGCTGCTGGCGCCAGCAGGCGGCGATGAGCTGCAAGGTGTGAAGCGTGGCATTATGGAAATGGCCGACTTGATCCTAATCAACAAAGCAGACGGAGATTTGAAGGCGGCGGCGACACGGACCTGTGCGGATTATGCCGGCGCGCTTCGTCTGCTGCGCAAGCGCGCACAAGATCCCGAAGGCTATCCTAAAGCGATGATGGTCTCCGCGCTGCAAGACGCGGGGCTGAGCGAGGCGTGGGACAGCCTTGAGGCGCTTGTGGCTTGGCGGCGAGAGGCCGGGTTTTTCACGGGCACCCGCGCCGCGCAGGCGCAATATTGGTTTGAGCAGGATGTGCGCGCCGCCCTTTTGGCGCAATTGGACCGGCCCGAGGCGCAAGAACGCATGAAAAGCCTCGGCGCTGCGGTCGCACGTGGGACGGCTGATCCAACTGAGGCAGCGCGCGATATGCTGGCAGCCTTAGGCAAGGCCCGCGATTTCTAGGAAGATTTGCACCGTGCGTGCGCATCATCCGCCAAAAGCCGTGCAATCGCGCTTGACCACTTGCGCGATTCACCCTATTGCCACCGAACAAATTCACGCGGTGCGCCCCAAGCGGTGCGCCTTTGTCGTTTAAGGGACCGCCCTGTAAGCGACCAAAGCAAAAGGATAGTCCCATGTCGCGCGTCTGCGAATTGACCGGTAAAGGCCCGATGTCTGGCAACAATGTCAGCCACGCCAACAACAAGACCAAGCGGCGTTTTCTGCCCAACCTGAACGACGTGTCGTTGCAGTCCGAAGTTTTGGGACGGGTTGTGAAGTTGCGCATCTCTGCCGCAGCATTGCGCACAGTCGACCACCGCGGTGGCCTCGACGGGTTCATGGCAAAGTCCAAGGACGCAGAGCTTTCAGCGCGCGCGCTTAAAGTGAAAAAAGAGATCGTGAAGGCACAAGCCACCGCTTCCTAAGCCTAACATCTTTTGATGATTGATGATTGCCCCGTCTGTTCACGCAGGCGGGGCTTTTATTTTGTCGCATTGTGAGAGGTGAGGTTTCGCCATACTTCATGGGCATGATTTTACGCCGCCTCATCGCCTGTTTCAGCCTCATGGCTGTGGTCGCTACGGCCCAAGCCTTTGCGCAGGCGCGCGGAGCGCAAGCGGCCACAGGTCAGATGATTATTTGCGCGGGCACCACGACGCTGGTTGTTTATGTCGATGCGGAGGGTCAGCCGACCGAGGCACCGCGGCTTTGCCCCGAGGGGGCCGTTTCAATTTGGAGCGTCCTTCCCCCTGTGCCAGCCCAATTGGTCTTGCTCGGGGCGCGCCGTGAGGTTCATGAACCGCGCCCAATTCTGCACATGCGGGCACTAGGGTCTCATTCATATCACAGTCGAGGGCCACCGGTTTTGCTCTGATTTTCCCATCCTAGAAAACAGACCAAGACTTTAAGGAACCTCTGATGACGACTTTAAGAACTCTGGCGGCTGCGGCTGCGATGACATTTTGTGCGACAGCCTCTTTTGCGGAAGCGATCATGATCAAGGACGCCTACGCCCGCGCGGCGCGGCCAAATGCGCCTGTGGGCGCTGCATTCATGATGTTGATGAACCACAGCGCGCAGGACGATGTGTTGGTGGCCGCGTCCAGCCCCATAGCCAAGCGGGTCGAGCTGCACACCCACATTGAGACTGGCGATGGCATCATGCAAATGACAGAAATTGAGGGCGGTATCGTCGTTCCCGCGGGCGGCATGCACATGCTAAAGCGTGGCGGCGATCACGTGATGCTCATGGGCCTTACGGAAAGCCTTGAGCAAGGTGGGACGGTGTCCCTCACGCTACGGTTCGAAAAAGCGGGCGACATCACGGTTGATGTGCCCGTGGATAACGAAGGCAAAGACGCGCATATGGCGCATTAAGCGCGAATTTGGGATGCGGCTGCTGCGTTTTCCTAGCGTAGCAGCCTATCCACCCAGCGCGGGAGGATGTCTGTGGCTTTGCCAAAGTGCGTTTCGTCAAACTCTGACACGGTTTCGGACGGGGCGAGGTTCAACTCGACCGTATGCGCGCCTGAGGCGCGTGCGAATTGTACAAATCCCGCGGCGGGATAGACGTTGCCGCTGGTCCCGATTGCCGCAAAAAGATCGGCGCGGGCGAGGTGGTCTTCGATCTCTTCCATGAAATAAGGCACTTCGCCGAACCAAACGATGTCGGGTCGCGCTGCGGGCGCGCCGCAACTTGGGCAGGCGTCGCCTACCATCATCGCGAGCGGTGCGGGCCATCGCGCGTCGCAAGCGCCACATAGGGCGGAATTCAGGGCGCCGTGCATGTGGCGCACCGCTTTGCTACGAGCCTTTTCGTGCAGGTCGTCCACGTTTTGGGTCACGATCATGACGCGGCCGGGCATGGCGGCCTCTAGCCGTGCAAGGGCGATGTGGCCCGCGTTTGGTGTCGCCTCCGCCGCTTGCTTGCGCCGGGCGTTATAGAAATCGACTACCAATTTGGGATCGCGTGCAAAGCCTTCGGGGGTGGCGACGTCTTCGATCCGGTGCTGGGCCCACAGCCCACCCTCATCACGAAAGGTGCCAAGACCGCTTTCGGCAGAGATTCCTGCGCCGGTCAGAATAACAATGTTTTGCACGGTGGATCCTTTCCTAAGTGACGCGGCCTAACCGTCGAGCAGCCGCATGTCGGGGGCCAACCATGGCAAACGGACAAGGGCTGGTTGGATCATGTGACTGTCGATTAAGCGGCGCATGGTCGTGGCGACGATCTGTGGCACATCCCCGGCCCAATCTGACCCCGCAAAAAGGGAAATCGTCCGCGAAAACGGTTTGAAGGGCAGGGCAAAGACGTCCACCTCATCATGAAAGCGCACCGCGCGCATATAGCCCAAGGGCGTGGTGATGGCCCAGCCGCTGCCCCTTGCGACCATTGCCATCAAGGCCAGATGGCTCCCAATCTCAAAGCGGTCCGGCAGGTTCATCTTTTGACGCCCAAGGTGCGCTTCGATCTGTCGGGAGATCAGCTGGGCACGTTCATACCGCAAAAACGGCAGGTCGCTAAGCGCGCTGAGCAGATCGCCGCCCGGTGTGGCATATCCTTTGGGAGCGACCAAAATGAACGGATCGCGGGCGAGGGGGTGTTCGTGGACGCCGTCCATCACCGCGCCGCTGCTGGCTGAGACGGCAAGATGCAAACGCTTTTCAGCGATGTCTTCAAGAATGGTGTGGCTGGGCGCTGTGGTGAGCTTGAATTTGCAACGTGTGAGGCTGTCGGCGAGGATCGCGGCCAACCGAGGCGTTAGATCGTTTTCAAAATCGTCTATGACGCCTATACTTAGCGCGCTCAGATGCGCAAGATCCATGACGGTCAGCTCGCTCTGCGCCAGTCGCAATTGCGCCAGTGCCGCCCCTGCGCGCGCCAAAAAGCTGTGGCCCGCAGGCGTAAGGCGCATAGGCCGTTTGCCGTGGTCCACCAGATCTGTGGCAAGTGCCGTCTCGAGATTGCGCAACTGTTGGCTGACGGCAGGCTGGCTGAGCCCCGTCAGATTGGCGGTCTGGGCAACAGAACCGGTTGACGCGAGCGTCTCGAACACTTCCAATCCGCGCAGAGTGACGCCTTTGCTGAGCATGGTGGGCCTTTAGCTGTTTTGCGTTTTGTGAAACTTTGTGACGGGTGCGTCAAGAAAATCACGCATAAGGGCGGTTCTCTATTTTGAAAATTGAATGACGGGATGTTGGGATGAAAGTTGCCGCTGCTGCCTATCCACTGGATGTTTTGCCCGATTGGGCAGCTTATGAGGCGAAATTAGAGGCTTGGGTGTCACAGGCCGCAGGGGCGGGTTCGGCGCTGTTGGTGTTTCCGGAATATGCGGCGATGGAGCTTGCGACGTTGGCCGGATTAGAGGTTGCGGGAGATTTGGAGGCATCGTTATTTGCGGTGTCGGATCGTTTGGCGCAGGCGGATGCCGTGCACGCGGATATGGCGCGTAAATACGGTGTGCACATCCTTGCCGGATCGGCGCCGTATATCGTCGTGCCCGGAAGCCGCCCCGTCAACCGCGCGCGGCTGTTCACCCCACAGGGCCAAATCGCAGCGCAGGACAAGCAGATTATGACCCGGTTTGAGGCGGAGGTATGGGACGTGATCCCCGGTGGGCCGCTTCAGCTTTTTGAAACAGAGCTGGGCAAAATCGGGGTGCTGATTTGTTATGATGTGGAGTTTCCCCTGTTGGGGCGGGCCCTGAGCGACGCGGATATTCTCCTTGTGCCTTCGGTCACTGAGGCCTTGTCGGGCTATTGGCGCGTGCGGATCGGCGCTATGGCGCGGGCGCTGGAAAGCCAGTGTGTGAGTGTCATGTCCTCTGTCGTGGGGCCTGCGCCTTGGTCGGAGGCCGTTGATGTTTCTGTCGGCGCAGGGGGTATTTTCGGGCCGCCCGATATTGGGTTTCCGGCCACTGGCGTGTTGGCTGAGGGGGACTTAAATGCACCCGGTTGGACCTATGCAGAGGTAGACCTTGCGGCGATTACACAGGCGCGCGCAGATGGCATCGTGCTGAACCGCCGCGACTGGGAGGGGCAAAAAAACCGCTCTGCTCCTGCGCAGGTCGTACAATTGCGCGAATAACGCTTGAAAACCCCTAGCAATAGGCGCATTTAACGCGTCGTCCGCCATATCCGGCGGATGTGCAAAACAGGAGAGACCATGGCCAAGGAAGATACGCTCGAATTTCCCGGTGTCGTTAAGGAACTTCTGCCCAATGCGACGTTTCGGGTCGAGCTAGAGAATGGCCATGAGATCATCGCACATACGGCAGGAAAAATGCGCAAGAACCGGATCCGCGTGCTTGCTGGTGACAAGGTGCAGGTCGAAATGACCCCCTATGATCTGACCAAAGGTCGGATCAACTACCGGTTCAAATAGGCGCCAAATGCGCTTTATTCTAGGATCTGGGAGCCCGAGGCGGCATATGCTTCTCGGGCAAATTGGCGTGGCGCCGGACCACGTGCACGCACCCGATATTGATGAGACCCCGCTCAAGTCCGAGCTGCCCCGCCCTTATTGCCAACGTATGGCGCGAGAAAAGGCGGCTGCGGTTTCCTGCGAGGCGGACGATGTTGTTTTATGCGCAGATACCACCGTTGCAGTAGGCCGGCGCATATTGGGCAAGCCTGCGGATGCGGCGGAGGCAACCGCTTTTTTGCAGTTGATGTCAGGACGCCGGCACCGCGTCATCACGGCCGTCGCAGTGCGCCGTGGGGAGGATTTGTGGGAACGCGATGTGGTTAGCCTGGTGCGGATGAAACGGCTTTCTGATGCGGAGATCGCAGGTTATCTTGCGACCCAAGATTGGCAGGGCAAGGCTGGCGGCTATGGCATCCAAGGCCCAGCGGGTGCCTTTATTCCTTGGATCTCAGGCTCATTTACAGGAATTGTTGGATTGCCTTTGTCAGAGACGGCTGGCCTTCTGCAAGCTGCGGGCATACCGCTTTGGGGGGACGCATGAAGGGTAACACAATCATTTTGGATCACATCGGTGCGCGTGAGACAGCGGCGTTGATGGTCGATGGGCAGCTTCATGATTTGGTGGTGGATGCCGATGCGCCGCGGCCGGGTACGGTCTACCGCGCTATTGCGGACAAGCCGGTGAAGGGCCAAGGCGGGATGTTCCTAAAGACGCCAGATGGATCTGCGTTTCTGCGTCAAGTCAAAGGGTTGGCACCCGGGCAGGCCCTGTTGGTACAGGTGTCAGGCTATGCAGAGCCCGGCAAAGCGATCCCTGTCACACAAAAGCTGCTGTTTAAAAGCCGTTATGCGATTGTCACGCCGGATGCACCGGGCCTGAACATCAGCCGGACAATCCGGGACGATGACACGCGCGATATGTTGTTGGAAATCGCACATCACGCCTTGTCTGAAGAGGGTGTCGCAGAGCAGAGAGTGCAGGGCGCAGGCCTGATCCTGCGGTCCTGTTGCGCAGATGCTGCGCCAGAGGCGATCGTGGAGGACATTCAGGCGATGATGTCACTCGCCAACACGGTGCTGACGGATGACGGCACAGAAGCTGAAGTCCTTTGCGAAGGGGACGGCCCGCATGTCCTTGCGTGGCGCGATTGGACCGATCCGGCGGATGTCACGACGGAGCCCGGTGGCCTTGAGGCGCACGGTGTTTTGGAGGTGATTGAGGCGGCACAAGGCGCGCAAGTGCCGCTTGGCAGTGGTGCCATGTTTGTTGAGCCAACGCGGGCCTTGGTGGCCGTGGATGTGAACACGGGCGCGGATGCATCATTGGCCGGTGGTTTGAAGGCGAACCTTGCCGCTGCACGTGCACTTCCCACAGCGCTGCGGTTGCGAGGCTTGGGAGGGCAGATCGTTTTGGACCTCGCGCCGATGCCGAAAAAAGACCGCCGCCAGTTTGAAACCAGCCTGCGTGCGGCGTTTCGCGCAGATACAATTGATACCGCTTTGGTGGGCTGGACGCCCCTGGGGCATTATGAATTGCAGCGCAAGCGCGCGCGTGTGCCATTGGTGGACTTGCTAGAAGGGCAGAGCCTGTGAGCTGTCCGATTTGTAAGGAAGAAGCGGTGGAAAAGTACCGCCCTTTCTGCTCGTCACGCTGTGCGGACATTGACCTAGGGCGTTGGTTCAAAGGGGATTACGCAGTGCCCGCCGTATCGACCGACGATCCGGATGCAGACGCTCTAGTGCCGGATGAAGAGATTGGCAAACCTCATTAAGATGATTGGTGAAAAACCCTCTGGACACCGCTGTGCTAGGAGCCTATGACCTCCCCACCCGATTGCAAAGCAATCTCCCGTGCCCGGGTAGCTCAGGGGTAGAGCAGTGGATTGAAAATCCTCGTGTCGGTGGTTCGATTCCGCCCCC
>CBFHKQ010000065.1:0-10477 GCA_965656435.1 uncultured Pseudosulfitobacter sp.
TAGCGACGTCAGATCTGCATATGCATCTCATTGCACTCGATCATATTTCAGGCCTGGCCACGCCGTTGTCGGGCCTGTCCAAAATCGCCAGTTTGATTGACGCGGCCCGCCAAGAGAATGCGGACTGCCCATCGATCCTGCTCGACAATGGGGATCTGCTCCAAGGCTCCGCCATGGCGGATGTGATGGTGGAGACGCTTGCCAAAACCAAAGGCACGGAGCACCCGCTGCCCGCCTGTATCGACGCTTTGGGATATGACGCGATTGGTCTGGGCAATCACGATCTGGACTATGGGTTTGAAACCGCACGCGCGGTGCTAGGGGCCATGCCCTGTCCGGTCCTCTGCGCCAACGCGCGCAGCCTAGACCTGCCCTTTCTGCGCCCATACACACTGATAACGCGGAATATTGTCCAACCGGATGGCTCGCAAATCTCCTTGCAGATCGCAGTGCTCTCCGCACTTCCCACCGCTACTCAGACCTGGAACGCTCGGCATTTGGGCGACGGCGACACTCTGTCCCCGCCGCTCCCGATCCTGCGTGAATGGGTGCCAAAGGTGAAAGCCCGAGGTGCGGATCTGGTGGTCGTCCTCGCACATTCGGGCCTCGCGGCACGCGGCAGTGCGGCGGCGCAGGATAACTTTGCGGTTGAGGTAGCGGACATCGCGCAGATTGACGCGATCATCTGCGGTCACACCCATCGGCTGCTGCCCGGACCTGACCACACCGACATCAAGGAGGTCGATACACAAAGCGGTCATATCTTGGACGTGCCGGCCGTGATGCCCGGCGCACATGGGGGCGCGCTTGGGGTGATCGACCTGTCACTCACGCGGCATAAGGGTACTTGGAAAGTGCTGCACAGCGCCTGCGATTTGCATCATGTGACAGCGCAGACGCAGCAGGCAAAAGGGATCTTGGACGCCACGGCCGCGGCAAACGTCCAGACCCACCGCGCCATGGCAGAGGTCATCGGCCGCACAGACCATCACCTGCACGGCCATTTTGCGATGTTGGGGCAAAATCCTGTGCAACAGCTGATCGGTCAGGCGATGATCGACGCGGTGCAGAGTAAAGCCGCAGAGCACGGCCTGTCGCATCTGCCGGTGATCGCCGCCACGTCCTCTGCCGCGATGGGCGGCATGGGGGGGCCGAACAACTTTTTCAATCTGCCCCCGGGTCCAGTGCAGCGCCGCCACGCTAGCATGCTCGCTCCCTTTCAGGATGAGATTTGGGCGGTGGAGGTCACGGGTGCTACGCTTTTTGATTGGCTGGAAAGAAGCGCCTTCATCTTCTCGCGGCTGAACATCGCCTCACCGGAACAACCGCTGATCCAACGTCATGCGCCGAGTTTTAATTTCGACAGTTTGATCGGATTAGAAGCGGTCTTTGATCCCTCTGGCCCTGCCAAGTTCGACGATCTGGGCAAGAAACAACACGAAGGTGCAACACGCGTGCCCCATATTTTATGGCACGGACAAACGCCTTTACCAGAGGACCGTTTTTTAGTCGCGGCAACCAGTTTTCGCGCCTCAGGCGGTGGGCATTTCCCGGACTTAGGCACAGACGCCATCCGCCTGCGCACCCGCATCACCACCCAAGAGGTCGTGCGCCGCGCACTATCTGGCCGCGTCCAAGCCCCCGCAGGCCCTGCGCCTTGGCGGTTCCGATCGGGCTTGGACTTGTCTGCGGTGATCGAAACCAGCCCTGCCGCCTCCGCTTGGATCGACCAGATTGACGCTTTCGCCCCGCGCCTGCTGGGACTGTCGCCAGAGGGTTTTTTGCGCATTCAAGTACAGCTTTGAGGCGCAAACAAGCCTGCCCCCTTGCGCTCAGGCCATTGTCGCCTTAGGTGGTGGACCGAGAGGTTGGCGCGGGCAGGCGCCTCGCCAACCCGGTCAGGTCCGGAAGGAAGCAGCCGTAACGAGCCCCGCTTGGGTCGTTGTCAATCTCTCACCTTACCCTTGCGCACTGGGGGCACGATGCCGTGCCCCGTTCCAAAACCCGACCAGCCGTCACATAAGTCGATGCGATCCACCGCGCAGTGTGGACGTTGTGGCGCGCACGCATTAGGCTTTGGCTGCTGCCTGCTGTGCCGCTCTAATGTCGAAAGCATCACCAATGTCTGAAGCCCCCGCCTATCAGGTTCTGGCCCGCAAATACCGACCCGAAACCTTTGCCGACCTCGTGGGCCAAGACGCCATGGTGCGCACGCTGAAAAACGCGTTCGAGGCGGACCGCATTGCGCAGGCCTTTATGATGACGGGCATCCGGGGCACAGGTAAAACCACGACCGCGCGGATCATCGCCAAGGGCATGAACTGCATCGGCGTTGATGGCACCGGCGGGCCCACGACTGCCCCTTGCGGGCAATGCGAACACTGCACCGCGATCATGGAAGGGCGACACGTCGATGTGATGGAGATGGACGCCGCATCGAACACAGGCGTCGCCAACATTCGCGAAATCATCGATTCGGTGCATTACCGCGCGGCTTCGGCCCGCTACAAAGTCTATATCATCGACGAAGTGCACATGCTCTCGACCGGGGCGTTCAACGCGCTGTTGAAAACGCTGGAAGAGCCGCCCGCTCACGTCAAATTCATCTTTGCCACCACAGAAATTCGCAAGGTCCCAGTTACCGTACTGTCGCGCTGCCAACGGTTTGATCTGCGTCGGATTGAACCCGAGGTGATGATTGCCCTATTGGAGAAGATCGCGAGCACCGAGGGCGCACAGGTGGCCACGGATGCTTTGGCGTTGATCACCCGCGCGGCTGAAGGCTCGGCGCGCGATGCAACCTCTTTGTTGGACCAGGCTATCAGCCACGGCGCGGGCGAGACGACCGCGGAACAGGTTCGCGCCATGCTCGGCTTGGCCGATCGGGGTCGCGTGTTAGACCTGCTCGATATGATCTTGCGCGGCAATGCCGCCGGTGCCCTCACAGAGTTGGGCGCACAATATGCTGATGGCGCAGATCCGCTCGCGGTGCTGCGCGACTTGGCAGAGATTACGCATTGGGTCAGCGTGGTTAAGATCACACCCGATGCCGCCGAAGACCCCACCGTATCCGCCGACGAGCGGTCGCGGGGGCAATTGATGGCCGACACCCTGCCGATGCGTGTTTTGACGCGGCTCTGGCAAATGCTGCTGAAATCCTTGGAAGAAGTGAGCGCAGCGCCGAACGCGATGATGGCAGCAGAGATGGCAATCATCCGCATGACCCATGTGGCGGACCTGCCAACACCCGATGAATTGGTCCGCAAGATCACAGGCGGTGGAGGCACAAATGCATCCTCGCCAGCTGCGGCAGCAACAACGCACTCCTCAGCGGGCACCAAAGCCTACACCCAAGCCGCTTCCCCTGCCACGGCGCCTCAAAGCCCCGTCACGGGCGCCGCCCTGCGCGCTCCGCAACAAGAGCAGGCGCTCGCGCAATACCCCAGCTTTGAACATGTGATTGAGCTGATCCGCACCAACCGAGATGTCAAATTGCTGGTGGAGGTTGAGACTGCGCTGCGCCTCGCCAATTACCAACCGGGACGGATTGAATTTGTCCCCACGGACACCGCCCCTGCGGATCTCGCACAGCGTCTCGGGGCGCGGTTGCAACAATGGACCGGCAACCGTTGGGCCGTCACCGTTGTGAACGAAGGCGGCGCCGAGACGATTGCCGAAGTGCGTGATGCAGCCGCCCAGCAAGAGCGCGCCAAGGCCGAGGTTAACCCGCTGGTACAGACCGTTCTAGCCCAATTCCCCAAAGCGCGCATCACAGCCATCCGCACCCCCCAAGAAATTGCATCCGCCGCCCTAGGCGACGCATTGCCAGAGGTTGAAGACGAATGGGATCCCTTCGAAGAGGATTAATCTTGACGCTGATCCCCTCTGCAGGATCAGCCGGCGTCTGTGCCGATGTGCGCCCACAATGGACGCCCGGCACGCCCGCCACCGCATGGAGCGAGATGCTGGCGCTGTTCGGCACGGCCCCCTCGTTGGTATTGCTGGTGGCCACTGTGGCCGCCTTGCGCTTTCGCCATCAATGGGGCGGCTTAATCGTCGTGGTTTTGTGGACCGTATGGGTGTCGATCATCGCCATGCTGTCCCCGCGCGACGCGGTCCAACAAGCCGCAGCGCTTGAGGGCTGCGTGGCGACACCTGCCTTGTTCATCGCGGCTGTGGCTGCAATATGTATCGGGACAATTCTATACACTTCGCCGCGCAACACGCGGCTCTGACAGCGAAGGATCACAAAATGCTGAAAGGTTTAGGCGGGCTGGGCGACATGGCCGGCATGATGAAAAAAGCCCAAGAGATGCAGACCAAAATGGCCCAGATGCAGGACGACCTGCACAGCCTTATCGTCACCGGCGAAAGCGGCGCGGGCCTTGTGAAGGCCACAGCAACCGCCAAGGGCGATCTGACGGGCCTCGACATTGATCCCAGCATCTTCAACGGCGACGACAAAGAAGTCGTGGAGGATTTGATCCTTGCGGCCATCAAAGATGCGCAGGCGAAAGCCGCTGAGAAGGCGCAAGAAGAGATGGGTAAGATGTCCGAAGGCCTCGGCCTGCCGCCCGGCATGAAACTGCCGTTCTAAAGCAGACCGACAGCAATCCTCCAGAACGGGGGCGCTGATCCTATTGCGCGCAAAGGACATACGGTGAGCCGCACAGACGACATCGACGCCCTCATTGAGATGATGGCAAAGCTGCCGGGCCTTGGCCCGCGCTCCGCCCGCAGGGCGGTGCTGCACCTGATCCGCAAACGTGCACTTTTGCTGTCCCCCTTGGCCGAGGTGATGCAGACCGTCGCCGATACGGCGCGCGAGTGCATCAATTGCGGCAACGTGGGCACAAGCGATCTATGCGAGCTGTGCACGACCGAAACCCGCGCCAATGGCGAGCTGTGCGTGGTGGAAGATGTGGCAGACCTATGGGCGATGGAGCGGGCCGGCGTTTTCAAGGGCCGCTATCATGTTTTGGGCGGGACGCTATCGGCGCTCGACGCCATTGGCCCGGATGAGCTGCGCATTCCCCGCCTCGTAGCGCGCATCGCCGAAGAGCATGTGACCGAAGTGATCCTTGCGCTGAACGCCACAATCGACGGGCAGACAACGGCCCACTACATCGCGGACCAGTTGGAAGGGCGCGTTGTCCTGACCTCACTGGCACAGGGCGTGCCCATTGGGGGCGAGCTGGATTATTTGGACGACGGCACAATCACCGCCGCCCTGCGCGCCCGCAAACAGCTTTAGGGCTGTTCTTCGCCGTCACCGCCCTCGGGCAGGTTAAAGAGATTATCCGCATCGATCAGCGTCGAGGCGTTATCGTCCTCCTCCTCGTCGCTCGTGTCAAAGACCTCGAGGCCCGAAGACAGGCTGAAAGATTCCAGACCCTCAATCGCAGTCGGAATTTTTGGCTCTGCATCCATGCCGAGACTCTGCTCGGTGCTGACCAATTTACGACGCTCATCATCGCTCATCACGTCACCAGCCGCGGCCTTTTTGGCAGCAGCTTTTTGCACGGCTGCATCCAATTCAGACTGTTTCGTGAGCCCCAAAGCCACTGGATCAACGGGTTGGATGTTGGAGATGTTCCAATGCGTCCGCTCGCGGATCGCCTGGATCGTGGGCTTGGTGGTGCCGACCAGCTTGCTGATCTGCGAATCGGCTAGTTCCGGGTGGAACTTGACCAGCCACAAGATCGCCGCAGGCCGGTCCTGACGCTTGGACAGCGGCGTGTAGCGCGGGCCGCGGCGCTTTTCTTCGCCCACAGCAGCAGCGTTGAATTTCAACGCAATCTTGTGCAGCGGGTCTTGCTCCGCGCTGGTGATTTCTTCTTGTGTCAGCTGGTTGTTGGCCACTGGATCAAAGCCTTTGACGCCTGCTGCCACATCGCCATCAGCGATGCCCTGCACCTCCAACTCGTGCATGCCTACAAAATCAGCGATCTGCTTAAAGCTGATCGTTGTGTTGTCCACCAGCCAAACGGCTGTGGCCTTCGCCATGATTGGTTTTGCCATTGTCGTTCTCCTAACACACATTTTTCCCGTCGCCTGAAAGAGGCTGTCCTGCGGGGCAGAACCATTTCCATTGTCGGGGAATTTAGCTGACGTATACTGATCCCCGCAGCATAAGGAAAGAGGCATATGCGCAGGATGAGCGCGCTGTTGAGGGTGGTTGGGCTGCTGGCCTGTGTCCAGACGGCCCCTGTACGGGCGGCGGACACCCATGTGGCGGGGCAGTTTGATTACTACCTTCTCGCGCTGTCTTGGTCGCCAAGCTGGTGCGCGCGGGTGGGCAAGGCACGCCAATCCCCCCAATGCGCGGCAGATCACGGCTGGATCCTGCACGGGCTATGGCCGCAATACACCCAAGGCTATCCGCGCAATTGCGCCTCTGTGCAAATGCCCCCCACGCGCGCGATGACCGGGGCAATGGCAGATATCATGGGTACATCCGGCCTTGCTTGGCACCAATGGGAAAAGCACGGCACCTGCACCAATTTAACCGCCGCAAGCTATTTCAAAGTGTCCCGACAGGCCTTTGATACCATCAAATTGCCTGTCATTTCCGCGCCAGCCGGCGCAGCGCCGCGTATCGACGCGGCACGCATTGAGGACGCATTCATTCGAACCAACCCAGCGCTCTCAGAGGATAAAATAACGATCACCTGCAAAGCGGGCCATATTCAAGAGGCGCGCATCTGCCTCTCCAAATCCTTGGAGCCGATCCCATGTGCAGCAGATGTCGCGCGCGATTGTACGGCGCGCGATGCGCTCTTTTTGCCCCGCTAGTCTCGCCCAGCGGGGCAAAGCCGCTTTACAGCTCGAGGATCGTGCTGCCGGTGGTTTGCCGCGCCTCCAGCGCACGGTGCGCATCCGCCACATCAGCCAGCGCAAAACGTTGATCGATGCGGATCTCAACCGCCCCCGACAAGACCTTGGCAAAGAGGTTCTGCGCCATTTCCTGGCAGGTCGCGTGATCTGAAATGTGGGTAAAGAGCGTCGGCCGCGTGATTTTCAAGCTGCCCTTAGGCCCCAGAATGCCGAGATTAAAGGGCGGCACCGAACCTGAAGCATTGCCAAAGGACATCAACATGCCGAGCGGCTTGAGGCTGTCGAGCGAGCCTTCAAACGTGTCCGCCCCCACAGCATCCATCACCACGTCAACGCCTGCGCCATCCGTCAGCGCGCGAACCTGAGCGGGCCAATCTTCGCTGCGGTAATTGATGCAATGCGTCGCACCATGCGCCTTGGCCAGTGCACATTTGTCATCGGTTCCAGCGGTGCCGATGAGGGTTATGCCCTCTGCACGCGCCCATTGGCAGGCGATTAACCCCACACCGCCGGCGGCCGCATGAAAAAGGACGCTGTCGCCTGTTTCAATAGGGTTCGTCCGGTTGAACAAGTATTCCACCGTCATACCTTTGAGCATCATCGCTGCCGCTTGGTCAAAGCTGATCCCATCGGGCAACAGACAAACTTGGGCAGCCGGCAGCACCCGCGCCTCGGAATAGGCCCCGGGTGGGTTGGCCGCATAGGCCGCGCGGTCGCCAGGCTTGAGGTGCGTGACCCCCTCACCTACGGCCTCGATCACGCCCGCCGCTTCCATGCCCAGCGCATGAGGCAATTGCATCGGATAAAGGCCCGTGCGCTGGTATACGTCGATAAAGTTCAGACCAATCGCTTTGTGCTGAATGCGCACTTCGCCGGGCCCGGGCGCGCCGACGTCACGCTCCACCAGTTTAAAGGCCTCTGGCCCGCCGTGTTCTTCGATGATGATCGTTTTTGTCATGGGAATGGCCTTCGTCTTTATTGCGTTTCTAGATGTAAGATGTGGCAGATTGCGCGCGCAACAAGGCCTTCGCGATTGGCTCTTCTGCGCCTAGCCATTGTGGGTTTGCAGGATCAGTCGACTTTGAGGACAATTTTGCCGATATGGGCAGAGGCTTCCATATGCGCATGGGCGGCCGCGGCGTCCTCAAGGGCAAAGGTGCTGTCCATGACCGGCGCAATCTTACCTTGTGCCAAAAGCGGCCAGACGGTTTTGCGCAGGGCATCCGCAATACGCGCCTTGGCCAAATCGCTTTGCGGGCGCAGAGTGGACCCTGTCAGCGTCAAACGCCGCATCATCAAAGGCGCAAAGTTCACCTCAACTTTAGAGCCTTGCAAAAAGGCGATCTGTACCAAACGCCCGTCCTCGGCCAGCGCCTTTAGGTTACGCGGCAGATAGGCGCCGCCCACCATATCGAGGATCACATCCGCCCCGCCTTCGGCCTGAAGCACCTCTACGAAATCTGCGTCTTTATAGTTGATTGCACGCTCCGCCCCCAGCGCTACGCAAGCCGCGCATTTGGCATCGGAGCCAGCCGTCGCAAACACCCGCGCGCCGAAATGCTGGGCCAATTGGATGGCCGTCGTGCCGATCCCACTAGACCCGCCATGCACCAAAAACCGCTCGCCCGCCTTTAAGCCGCCGCGGGTAAAAACATTAGACCAGACCGTGAAAAAAGTCTCCGGCAAGCAGGCCGCTTCCCGCACCTCCATGCCGTCGGGAACGGGCAGACAGTGCGCAGCGGGCGTTGCCACATATTCGGCGTATCCGCCGCCCGGCAACAAGGCGCAGACTGCATCCCCAACCGACAGGCCCGACACCCCTGTGCCAACTGCGCTGATCGTGCCTGCGGCCTCTAGGCCTGGCAAATCGCTGGCGCCCTTGGGCGGATTATAGAGGCCCGCGCGCTGCAACGCATCAGGGCGGTTCACGCCGGCATAGGCCACTTTGATCACTACTTGCCCATGCGCAGGCTGCGGCACGGGCCGCTCCGCCAACTGCAAAACCTCGGGGCCACCAGCTTCGGTAATTTCAACGGCGCGCATGGTCAGTGTCATAGCATTCATCCTTTTAGATGATACCTTGCTATCAACTCAGGGCCTGCTGGAAAAGCGCTGCGTTCAGATTAGCTGGGGTCGGTCCAACTGCCGGGCATCCGCATATCCGGCATCTTGGCCGGTGCTTTGATCTGGCCCAGTAGCCAATTCGGGCCGGCCATCAATTTGCTGAGGACTGGGTTGTCACGCACGCCGGCCTTGAGCTTTTCGATCTGCATCACGTTGTCAATGCGCCGGTCCAAAAATGCCCATGTCGCCTGATGGTCCGCGCTATCATCGCCCAACCAATAAAGCACCGTGGCGCTATAGACGCCCGCGAGCGTGGCACGCTTGGTATACCAATTCACATCGTCAGAAGTATCGCCCAACGCCTCCCAAATAGCATCGGACGTGCCCCAAATGGCGCGAGCGCCATCTGCGGCGCATGTCGGCAGCGCAAAAAGGGTCGTGCCGCGGCGGACCGCCTCTTTGTCTGACACAGCCTCCAACCGGAACCGAACCGCCGCGGCGATTCGTGCGCGAAAGGGCTCGCCACTCAGGTCAGTGGCCTTGATCCGCGCCACCATCGCCGCATCGCCCTGCGCATGATAAGCCAGTGCCAGATCAACGGCACCGCGCGGGCAGACCGCCTTTGCAATCGTAGGCGAGACGTCACAATCGCGCCGTGCGGCATCAAATGTAGCTTGGCTCCAGCCATCAAAGGGCACATGGGCCAATGCCGCCTCCAATAACGCGCGCTTCACTGTTTCGTAATTCGTGCTCATATCGAGGACCGCCTTGGTGGATGTATCGCCTGTGCTGGACAAACTAGCCTGTCCTTGCTAATTGACCACTTCCTGCAAATCCTTGCAACTCAACTTAGAAAGGTGGTGAAAACCACATGCAGGTTAGTGTTCGTGATAATAACGTCGATCAAGCGCTGCGCGCCCTGAAGAAAAAACTTCAGCGCGAAGGTGTGTTTCGTGAAATGAAGCTTAAGCAGCATTTCGAGAAACCTTCCGAGAAAAAAGCACGCGAGAAGGCAGAAGCGATCCGCCGCGCCCGGAAACTGGCACGGAAAAAAGCACAACGCGAAGGAATGATGTAAGTCATTCGCCCGCTGCGGCTCTTTGATTAGAAAAACGCCCCTTGTCCGCAAGGGGCGTTTTTTATGGGAAACTCGGCGCGGGCTAGACCGGTAGGGCGGTCGTTTTGAACACCGTGCGCAGGGCAAAGCTTGACTGCATTTGCGCCACACCAGGCAACCGCGCGAGGTATTGCCGGTGGATGCGCGCGAAATCCTCAGTATTCTCAGCGACTACTTTTAGCAGATAATCCGCCGTGCCCGCCATCAGGTGACATTCCAGCACATCCGGAATGCGGTGCACGCCCTTTTCAAAAGCATCCAGCACTTCATCAGCCTGGCCTTGTAGCGTGATCTCAACGAAAACTGTCGTTGGCACGCCCATTTTGCGCGCGTCCAAAAGAGCGACGTAATCCTTGATATACCCCTCTGCCTCCAGCCGCTGCACCCGCCTATGACAGGCCGAGGCGCTGAGGTTCACCGCCTCCGACAGATCGGCATTCGACATCCGGCCCCGCCGTT
>CBFHKQ010000066.1:0-10390 GCA_965656435.1 uncultured Pseudosulfitobacter sp.
GTAGGGACCCATGCGTGGGTTCCAGCGTTGTGTTTGGTGACCAAAGTGAACGCCAGCTTCAAGCAATTGGCGCATGGTGAACTCGGGAAGAGCCATGTCGTATCCTTTTCCGGTTTTCGCCTTGGCGGGGTTATCAGCGCGGATGCGCCAACCGGAGGACCTTTGGGGATGTCTCCCCCAACGGCCCGAGCCCGCCTGCGGATTTCAGTGTGCTGCCCTTAGGCCAGAACCGTGTGCGGTGCAAGCCCTGATCTGCACCTCGGGCCGTGCTACGCGGTATTGCTGTACTTTAGGCATAATCAGACGGGTCCTGCTGTGCAGGATGCCCGCCCGAAACCGCCTTTTCGGCCGCTTTGGCGAGGGCTTTTCGCCCGGCATGATCTCGCACCGGCAATGGGGTGTGAAACGTCACCTCCACTTGTCCCTGCCGCGGCGCGCCGAGCGTGGCAATAAGATGGGAGCCAAAGTCCATATCGCCCCACCAGCCATAAAACCGACGGTCAGCCCCCTGAGGGGCATGATAGACCAAAGTGACAGGTTGAACCTGCGCCTCTGGCGCCATATCAGGATGAAAAAACGCCTCAAAAAGTGTGGTTTTAAAGGGTAACACCCGCATTCCATCTGTGCTGGTCCCTTCGGGGAAAAACAGCAGGCGATGGCCCGCACTAAGGCGGTCTTGAAGCATACGTGGCTGCGCGCTGGCTTGTTTTTTGTCGCGCTGAATGAACAGTGTGCCCGTAGCGCGGGCCAAAAATCCGATCCCGGGCCAACCGGCCACCTCTGCTTTGGAGACGAAATAGACCCGCATACACGCATTAAGCGCAAAAATATCCAGCCAGGAGGTGTGGTTCGCCACCACAGCGCCTCCCGATTTCATTGGCGTGCCCTGCACCTTCAGGCCAATGCCCAATAATACCAACGAGATCCGGCAGACCGCCAGCGTTATGAACGGCGTGACAGGCCGAGCTTGCCCGCAGAGCGGCCGCTCCACCAAGCGTACCGTCATCATTATCACTAGGCCAAAGCCTACAACGCTGCCGACCATGAGGCCGCGCACCGCAACACAAAGCCAATTGATCACCCCAAAGCGTGTTCGGGCGATTGTTGTACCGTCATCCCATGTCATTGCGAGGGTATGCCCGCGCCATAAAGGCGCCCCTGTCGGCCCGTCAGCCGCGCAGTATCCATAATCAGGCATACATCCGTGGTGTTGAAGGCGTGATCCACAAATGCGCCCTGCCCCACGACACCGCCCAAACGCAAATAGGCCTTGATCAATGTCGGCATCGCGACCATCGCCGCGCGCTTGTCGATCGCCTCGGCCGGCATCCGGTTCATTTCGGCCGCCCCCGGCGCGCGGGCCGTCACACGCAGGTTTTCTGGCGCCAAATGATTGTGATGCAAGAGCGACAAAGGTTCGGCAAGCGCGTCAGGGTCCGTGCCATGAAAGCTCGCCACACCGAACAAAACCTCAATCTGATGTGCCGCAACATAACGCGCAAGAGCGCACCACAACTGGTACATCGCTGTGCCGCCGCGGTAGGCCGGGTCCAGGCAAGACCGGCCAAGCTCCAACACCGGACGCCCGCTTTGCATAAGCGGCGTTAGATCGTATTCGCCCGCACTATAAAAACGGCCCGCCGCCGCCGCATGGGGTGTACGCATCATCCGGTAAACACCAGCCAGCCGGTCTGCTGCGCGGTCAAACAGCAGCATGTGATCGGCAAAAGCGTCAAAGTCATCACATTCCAGGCCGCGTGTGTGATCGACCATAGGGCCATCCCCGCCCAACTCGCGCACGAACACATCATAACGCAGCGCTTGGGCAGCTTCGATATCCGCCGGTCCCGTTGCCATAACGATTTCAAAGCGCGGCCCGGGCCCTGCTTTGCTCCTAGAGCGCGCATTTTTGCTTAAAGTGCTGGAATTTGTTAACTTTTGCGAAACCATGTTTTGCAATCAAGGCTCAAACACAGGCAAAAGAGCGATACGGCTGCTGTCGATGATGACTTTTCCATGATCACGGAAGTTCACGGTCACTTTCATGCCAACATTGCTTTGTACTTGGCCTACGCCCCAATCGTCACAGTCGGGGTGGCGCACCAACATACCAGGAGCCAATATGGCGTTAAGATCTTCCATGTATTCCCCTTTTGACGGAGGCCGCGGATGCGACCGAGCAATCTGAACCTCGCCGCCCTGATCGGCAGCCGCATCTGTCATGACCTCATATCCCCCATTGGCGCCATCAACAATGGGCTGGAGCTTTTGGGAATGGCGGCCCCAACAGAAGGGCCAGAATTTGAGCTTATTTCACAATCCGTTGGCAATGCCTCAGCGCGGATCCGTTTTTTTCGCATCGCCTACGGAGCGGCAAGCGTGCAATTGGTCGGCCGGGCCGAGATTGTGAGCATTTTGGCCGATGTTATGGGTGGCGGCCGGCTGGAAGTGGCTTGGGTGCCTCTGGATGGTCAGCCGCGCACGTTGGTGCGATTGGCGTTCCTCGCGCTACAATGCCTTGAAAACGCAATGCCTTATGGTGGGCGCATTGAAGTGACCTGCGATCAAGGGCGCTGGACTTTACACGGTCATTCGAAAAAGCTGAACATCGACGATGTGCTGTGGTCGATGTTGGATCCGACCGCCTCGGTGGATGCGGCAGCTGACATTGCGCCGGCCCATGTGCAATTTGCGTTGCTGCCCGCCTTTGCCGAAGAGGCTGGATGCAATGTAGCAACCGATCGTAGCGATACCAACATCAGCATCACATTCTGAACGGCGTTCTAACTGCGCGTGGCCCCATCGCCGCGGACCAAATATTTGAACGACGTCAGCTGCGTGGCCCCTACCGGGCCGCGCGCGTGCATTTTGCCTGTGGCAATTCCGATCTCTGCGCCCATGCCAAACTCACCGCCATCCGCGAATTGCGTAGAGGCGTTGTGCATCAAAATCGCACTGTCGAGGCGGGCCATGAACTGATCGGCGGTGGCGGCATCTTCGGTGATAATACAATCGGTGTGCTGCGAGCCGTAAGCCTCAATATGCGCGGTAGCGGCGTCCAGATCGTCCACAACGCGCGCCGCGATGATCATGTCCAAGTATTCCGTGCCCCAATCGCTGTCGGACGCCGGCACGGTGCCAGCAATCGGTTGCAAGGCCGCGTCCGCGCGCACCTCGACGCCTGCCGCGACAAGCGCCTCAACCAAGGGCGTACCGATCTTGGTGAGCGCATCTTTATGGATCAACAAACACTCTGCCGCGCCGCAAATCCCGGTTCGACGCGTCTTGGCGTTTAATACGACGCGCAGCGCTTTGTCCGCATCCGCCTGCGCATCAATATAGATGTGCACGATCCCTTCGAGGTGCGCAAAAACAGGCACCCGCGCGTCGCGTTGCACCAGCCCAACAAGGCCCTTTCCCCCGCGCGGCACAATCACATCGATGGTGTCGACCATGCCCAACATCGCGCTGACCGCAGCCCGGTCGCGCGTGGGCACCAACTGAACCGCATCCACAGGCAGGTCTGCTGTCTCCAGCCCCTGCACTAAGCAGGCATGGATCGCACTGGAGGAATGAAAACTCTCCGACCCACCGCGCAGGATAACAGCATTGCCCGCCTTGAGGCACAGCGCACCCGCATCCGCCGTCACGTTGGGGCGGCTTTCATAGATCACGCCCACGACACCCAAAGGCGTGCGCACGCGGCGGATTTTCAACCCGTTTGGCTGGTCCCATTCGGCGAGAACCTCGCCCACCGGATCGGCCTGCGCAGCGACGGCCCGCAGGCTATCCGCAATGCCCGAAATCCGCGCAGGGTCCAAGGCGAGCCGGTCTAACATGGCGGGCGACAGGCCCTTTTCGCGACCGAAAGCCAGATCTTTTTCATTTGCCGCGAGGATCACATCCTGCTGCGCACTCAAGGCCGCGGCAGCCATCGTTAGAGCGTGGTCTTTTTGTTCTGCCGGAGCTGTTGCTAACTGGCGGGCAGCAGCTTTGGCGCGCGCGCCAATGTCGGCCATCCAAGCGTTAATATCTGGTGTTTGGGTCATGATCTGCGCCCTCGGTGGCAAAGCTGTGGTGTGAGATGTGTACGCGGGCGGCCTCTGCGGCTGCAAGAGGTCATCATGAGGGTCATGACCCGTTAAAGCGCCATATCGTCCCGGTGGATGAGCGCAGCACGACCGGGGTAGCCCAAGATACCCTCAATCTCTGCGCTCTGATGGCCCGCAATTGCGCGGGCCTCTTCTGCGGAATAGCGGCAGAGGCCAAGGCCGAGCACATGCCCGCTGGCATCCGCAATCGCGACAGGATCACCGCGGAAGAAATCACCCGAAACCGCATGAACACCGGCCGGTAATAGGCTGTTTCCTTGTGATAAAGCCGCTACGGCCCCTGCGTCCAGCTGAACGGTACCGTGTGGTTTCATCGCAGCAATCCAGCGTTTGCGCGCAGCCTGTGGATCGAGGTCAGCAGAAAACCAAGTGGCAGGCGCACCGTCATGAAGCCGTCGCAAAGGCCGCGGATCGCCACCGTGACAGATCGCCATCGCGCAGCCTGCCGCAGTGGCCGTTTTAGCCGCCATCAACTTGGTTTTCATCCCGCCTTTGCTTAGGCCAGAACCTGCATCGCCCGCCTGTGCCTCAATCTGCGGCGTAATGGCGTCGATTACGTCATAGCGGGCGGCATTCGCGTCTTCGCTGGGGTTTGCGGTATAGAAGCCGTCCACATCTGACAGCAGCACCAGTTGATCTGCACCCGTGGTTGCAGCGATTTGCGCGGCCAATCGGTCATTGTCGCCAAATCGGATTTCATCCGTGGCCACTGTGTCATTTTCATTCACAATTGGCAGCGCGCCTAGGCTCAACAGCGTCTCTAGCGTCGCGCGCGAGTTCAGATAACGGCGGCGATTGCGGCTGTCTTCTAGCGTCATCAAAACCTGAGCGGTGGTAATCCCATGCGGAGCCATGACCTCTTCGTAAGCGCGCGCAAGGCGAATTTGTCCAACAGCAGCGGCGGCTTGCGATTGCTCCAACGGCAAGTCGGTGCGTGGGAGATCTAGAACACCGCGCCCCAAGGCAATGGAACCCGAAGAGACCAGCACAACCTGCACGCCTTGGCCTTTGAGCCAAGCGACATCCTCGGCCAAGGACTGCAACCAATCGCTGCGCAAATCACCGCCAACTTGGTTCACCAACAGAGCCGAGCCGACTTTGACGACCAAGCGGCGCGCCTGCGTTAGCCGTGCGCCTAGGGCTGCCACGACGTTTCTTCCTCAGGGGGATTTTGGCGCAACCGGTCCGCATCAATTTGGCCGCGCAAGTTGCGCAACACTTCGGTCACACCATCACGGGACACGCCGGACATGAGCATCACGGACGCGCCGCTGGCCTCTTGCAGGGCGATCTTGGCCTCCGCACGCTCTTCATCATCAAGGGCGTCGATCTTGTTCAGCACCGTAACCCGCGGTTTGTCGGCCAGATCGCCGCCATAGGCCTCCAACTCAGTAATAATCGTATGATAATCCTCGGCAATTGTGGCGGAGGTGCCATCGATTAGGTGCAGCAGCACCGCACACCGCTCTACGTGGCCAAGGAACAAATCGCCCAAGCCACGTCCCTCGGACGCGCCTTCAATCAGGCCCGGAATATCGGCCACAACAAATTCAACATTATCCACGCCCACAACGCCCAAATTAGGGTGCAGGGTGGTAAAGGGGTAATCCGCAATCTTGGGCCGCGCATTGGACGTTGCCGCCAAAAACGTGGACTTGCCCGCATTCGGCAGACCCAAAAGCCCCACATCCGCAATGAGTTTGAGGCGCAGCCATAGCGTCCGCTCCACCCCGTCCTGGCCGGGGTTGGCGCGGCGCGGCGCTTGGTTGGTGGCGGATTTAAAATGCAGGTTGCCAAAGCCACCATTGCCACCCCGCGCAAGCATCACGCGCTGGCCCACTTCCGTCAGATCGCAAATGACAGTCTCTTGGTCTTCGTCCAAAATCTCGGTGCCCACGGGGACGCGCAACACGATGTCATCACCATCTTTGCCAGTGCGCTGCCGGCCCATACCGGGTTGGCCGTTTTTAGCGAAAAAGTGCTGTTGATAGCGAAAATCGATAAGCGTGTTCAGCCCATCCACAGCCTCGGCCCAAACGGTGCCGCCGCCGCCGCCATCACCGCCATCGGGGCCACCATATTCGATATATTTTTCGCGCCGAAACGAAACGCAACCGCCGCCGCCCGCGCCGGACCGGATGTAGACTTTGCACAGATCAAGAAATTTCATGTCAGGGTCCTAGCGGGCGCGCGCCCAGTGTTCAATCGTTATATCACGCCGCAAATTTGCGGGTGTAGGTCCAGGTGGGCACGGTCGCGTTGCGGGCAACACAGAAGCACTCGGCCGCACCAAGGTATTCAAACCCGCAGTTTGTCAGCACGCGCGCGGAGGCGAAATTGTCCTGAAACACGCTGGCAAACATGTTCACGGTACCCAGCGGGTTCGCGGCAATCAGCGCCTTGAGCGCATCGGAAGCAAGGCCTGTGTTCCAAAACGCGGGCGCGACCCAATAGGAAACTTCGGACTGAGCGCGGTCCATTGTGTCTAGGGTGATCAGGCCCATGACCTCTCCGCCTCCAGATTTAAGGCCATCAATGACCCAGATCACCCGCTCTGCCTCCGGCCCTTTGGCGCGGTCAATCATTGCTGCGATCATCCCAGGCGGCAGAGGATGCGGCAGACTTGGCGTCATGCGCGCGACGCGGCGGTCGCCGGCATAAAGCTCGATCAGCCCTTGATCTGAGCTGCGCACCGGCCGCAGATCAAAGCGGGGCGTTTCAATCGTGGCAAGGGATGTGTCGTTTGGGTCGGTCCCGGCGGTCATGAGCTGCCTCCTGCAAAAACAACGGATAGGACGGAGGCCACGGTAAGAGCGGCCAAAGTATACATCAGATAAGGTTCCCACCGCGTACCTGCGACGGTCCGCGCAATGGCGTCTCCGGCAAGTGTCCAAATCGGATGCATCAGAACCTGGCATCCCATCAACACCGCAGCAACGGTCGCCGTAGCCATCAGGCTGGGCACATCGGGGTCCACAAAGGTGGTAAAGCTGG
Organism: uncultured Pseudosulfitobacter sp.; assembly: GCA_965656435.1. Taxonomy (GTDB): domain Bacteria; phylum Pseudomonadota; class Alphaproteobacteria; order Rhodobacterales; family Rhodobacteraceae; genus Pseudosulfitobacter. The sequence continues at coordinate 7,107 of CBFHKQ010000066.1, forward strand.
TCACGATGATGGCCCAGGCCTTGGGGTTGAGCGGGTGTACGATGAGCCCAGCCGCAAAGCCCGGCGCTGCGGCCTCCGCGCCCTTTGCGTGCAACCGCAGATTGGCGACCTTCCAAGCGAGCCAAATGATGTAGCAAGCACTTACATATTTAAGGATGTCAAAGACCAGCGGTGCGGTCTCGGCCAGCTGCATTAGGCCAAATCCAATGGGCCAGATGATAAGCTGTTTGCCCATGACGACCCCCGCCACAAAAGGCAACGCCCCGCGCAAACCAAAGCGCGCGCCCGTGGCCAGCAACGCCATATTGGCGGGGCCCGGCGTACCGACTTGGGCCGCGACAAAGATAATCAAAGGCAAAAGGGCGATGCTCATGTGGACCATCCAATCAGGCGCGGCAACACTTGCGCGGGCCACGTGCGCGTACAAAGACGCTGGCAATTGAAAGAAGGCGCGCTAACCATGGAACGGACCCCTGTGCGACCCATGCCGCGAAAAAGAAAAAGGACCGGCGTTTCAGCCGGTCCCCTGAATTTTAAACCCGTGGGGGTGCGACTATTCCGCGGCTTCTGCCTTTGGCAGAACGGAAATGAACGTGCGGTTCTTGAGACCTTTGTGGAAGGTCACAGCACCGTCAACCGTTGCAAAGATCGTGTGATCCTTGCCCATGCCAACGCCTGCACCTGGCCAGAACTTTGTCCCGCGCTGACGCACGATGATGTTTCCAGGGATGGCGGCCTGACCACCATAAAGTTTCACGCCAAGACGGCGACCCGCGGAATCGCGGCCGTTACGGGATGAACCACCTGCTTTTTTATGTGCCATTTGGTCTCTCCTTAGCCTTTAGCTAGTTCTTTGGCCTGTGCGATCCAGTCTTCCCGACCTACACGACCTTTGAACGACAGTTTCTCTTCAATGGCAGCGACGTCTTCTTCGCTCCATCCAGCGATCTGAGCGAAAGTGGTGATGCCTTCACCATTCAGCTTTTTAACGATGACAGGACCGATGCCCGCGATCGCGCTAAGATCGTCACCACCCGCGGCTTTCGCTGCTGTCTTGGGGGCTGCTTTCTCGGCTTTCTTTGCAGGCTTGGCGGCCGCTGGGACCGCGTCTGCAACGGTTGCTGTGAAACCAGCACCGCCAACAGCGGCCATCACGCCCGACGCGCCTGCGCCTGAGGCCAAGATGTCAGTGACCCGCACCAGCGTCAGCTTTTGACGGTGGCCCTTGGTCCGCTTGGAAGAGTGCTTACGGCGACGCTTAACAAAGTTAATTGTCTTTTCGCCTTTGATCTGGTCGACCACTTCGGCCTGCACGCCAGCATCCGCCACGAATGGCGCGCCGACTGTGACCTTGTCACCGCCCAGCATCAGAATGTCGTTGAATTGTACTTTTTCACCTGCGTTTGCAGCCAGTTTTTCAACACGAAGCACGTCGCCCGATTGAACCTTATACTGCTTGCCGCCGGTTTTGATAACCGCGAACATGGGTCATTCCTTTGTCTGCCGCGTCGGTTGGCACCGCCTCCCGTCATGCGGGGCTTGGGTTTCGTGCGCTTAAGCGCGCCTTGGACAGCGCATCCCGCTGTCGGGATGATATGGGTAAACGGGGTTGCCCCCAATCGAGCCGCACCGGTGCACCATCACAGGCGCTCTGTCAACCCTATGTGCCACATTCTGGCTGGGAAACCGCCGTTGATATGGTGGTTTGTCTGATCACAGCTCTTGCGTGGGTTGCAGACCGCGCATCCGGGCGGCCAAAGCCTCATAACGGTTGGCCATAATCTCAAACTGTACGGCGTTCATGAGATCGTAGACCGCGCGCATATTCGGGTGCTCCAACGCCAGCGCATAGGCCTCTACTTCGGCATCGGAAAAAGCCTGATAAGTATAGGCGGCCCCGCTCATGCCATTCTCCGCGATGCGAGCGCGCAAGGCATCTTGCTCGCTGCGCAAAGCCTCGCGCAGGTCCGGCCCGTCCATTTGTAACGCAATTACGCCCGCGGCAGCAGCAGCGAGCAAGAAGCGCACCTGCACCTCCTGGATCGCGCGCACAGCCGTCCCCGCACTGTCGGAGGCTTCGTTCATCCGCTCAAACGCGTCCAGACGCGGTGAATTCATTTGCCGGAGGCCCGCGAGGATTGCATCCCCCGCTTCGGCCTTAGCAACATCATCCGCCTCCATGTGGCTTGCGTTTTCTGCCGCCACGAGCCGTTTGCCCAAGTCGGACGCATAGAACTCTGCGGCATGGCTGAGCAAATCGTCGGTCAGGGTTTGCTCCAAGATATCCATGGCAAAGCCGTGCATAACTTCGGTATCGAACACCTCATCGGCTAGCATTGTCCACTGCGCGCCAAAATCCTCTGCTTCCAGCCCTAACATGTTGGGCGCAGCGCTTGCGGACAGGCGTATGCTTTCCAATGCAACGTCAAAGCCCGTCACCTCAAGAAACGCGCGCACCTTGGCCCGATCGGCGGCCTGCACGGTACTTGCCGCGAGCGTCATCGATGCAACAAGAACAACGATCTGCGGCACAAGACGGAAAAGCGGCTTCAACAAAGTCGCGGTCATGGGTGAACTCCCTTTCACTGCTGCTCTTAAGGTAGGAGGTTCGCAGCATATCGCAAACCAAACTGCATAATTTGCACCATCGCAGCCTGTCGCCGACCAAATTCGCCGACAAAACCCTCTTGCAAGCCCCCAAAAGGCCTACTAAACCGCCCGAGATCCCCGCGGAGAGGTGCCGGAGTGGTCGAACGGGACGGTTTCGAAAACCGTTGAGCCTGTAAGGGTTCCCAGGGTTCGAATCCCTGTCTCTCCGCCAGTTTCCTTGCTACCATCGTCAAAGTCTCGTCGTTTTCTGCGGGATCACACTTCAAAGATCTCGAATACTTTAAACTAAGTGCCTAAGCCTGTTTCGGTCGTACCGCTCCCCTGCCCTGACACCCCTCCGTTACAAAAGTTTGACTACGCTACCAATGGGTGTCCAAATAGACATTCTGCGATCTCAGATTTGATAGGGGAAAAACATGCTCATGCGTTTCATGCTAACGGCGGCCACATCCGCCCTCATCGCGGGCAGTGCCGCAGCGGACTATACGCTGACCATTCTGCACACAAATGACATCCACAGCCGCGTTGAATCGATCAATAAATACGACTCAACCTGTAACGCCGAAGGTGAAGCCGAGGGCAAATGCTTTGGCGGCATGGCGCGTTTGAAAACCATTATCGACGCCGAGCGCGCCGCGATGGCCGATCAGAACGTGATCGTGCTTGATGCCGGC
>CBFHKQ010000067.1:0-10195 GCA_965656435.1 uncultured Pseudosulfitobacter sp.
TGGGCATCCAAATCAGCTTGGCTGGCACGGGCCGCAGCAAGAAGGGTTAGCGTTTCTTCCGCCTCCGCGCGCTGCGCCTCAAGCGCGAGTGTCATGGCGGTCAGTTCAGCGTCCGCATTCTCCAACCGTGCGCGCAAAGCTCTCGCGGCAGCGGCTTCTACCAAACGCGCGGCCTCCTCGGCGCTCAGGGCAGTTTGCGCAGCTTCCAGATCGCCCTTGAGTGCCGCAATCTGTGCATCTGCCTGTGCCTCGGCCGCCGCACGCTCCGCATTAATTTCATTGATCATCGCCTCAAGGGCCGCGCGCTGTGCCGCCGCGAGCCGTGCGGCCTCTGCGCCCGCGTCAATTTCAGAGCGTGCCGTCGCGAGCGCAAGGTTCAGCGCTTCCTGCTCCGACATTAAACGCGCGGCTTCGGCCTCCAAGTCTGCGGCGCGGTTTTGCGCGGCCAACTGATCCGCCAAAAGGCCCGCCACCTGCGCCTCAAACCCAGTGATGCGATTTTCGGCAGCCTCAAGGGCTTGCGCCTGCGCATCGCGCTGCGATGTGAGCGCTGCGATCATCGCAGATTGCGCGCGCACCTGGTTTTCTGCGTTGTCCAAAGTTGCTGTCATCGCCGAGAGGCGCGCATCCAGCCGGTTGTTGCGCAGCTCTTCAACCCCTAGGGCTTGGGCGAGTGCCGCCACCTCGCCGGCCAGCGCATCCAACTCATCCTCTTGCCCAGAGATCGTTTCACGCAGCACAAATTGTACGACCATGAAGATGGTCAAAACAAACATCAAAACCAGCAAAAGCCCTGTCATCGCGTCGACAAAACCGGGCCAGATCGAGGCTTGGAACCGCTGGCCTGTCCGCCGCGACAGGGCCATTAGCCGTCGCCTTCGAGGCTGCTATTGTCGGCACCTGAACCGCGCGCAAGCCGCCGGTGGTCGCCGCGCGGGGCACTGATCGCTTGGGCAAGGGCTGCGATGTCTTTGTGCAGGGCGGCAACGGCCTCTTGGCGGCCCGCCGAAATCTCTTCGAGGATGCGCAGCATTTGCACGTCAATCGAGCGCAGGCGCATCCGGCTTTCGGCGTCAATCCCTTCGCCCCCGCCGCTGCCCTGCGCCTCGAGGTGTGCGATCAGACGTTCCTGACCCGCGGCCACCCGCTCGAGCGCCGAATTCTCGCCATCGCCATTGCGCATCTGCCGCGCCATATCGGTCATGGCATCCGTAAGCGCGCCGAATTTCGCATCTGTTTTTGAGCGTGCCACGTCCGATTGATAGACCATCTGTTGCAGCGTCGCCATTTGCTCGGCCAATTGCTCCACAACGCCCGCCATTCCAGCCGCGTCGCCCGTTCCCTCGTCGCCGCTGGCAAAGCTGATGCGGGTGATTGAGGATAGCCATTCCTCCAACTCGCGGTAAAACCGGTTCTGACCATGGCCAGCAAACAGCTCCAACAGACCCACCACCAGCGAGCCTGCCAGCCCCAAAAGCGACGAGGCAAAGGCCACGCCCATGCCCGACAGCTGGCTGTCGAGCCCGTTCATCAGGCGGCTAAAGACGGCCGTTCCCGCCTCTCCGTCCTGCGGCGCAAGGCTGCGGATGGTGTCAACAAGCGCCGGCACCGTCGTGGCAAGGCCATAGAAAGTACCCAAAAGTCCCAAGAAAATCAGCAGATTCACAATATAGCGCGTAATCTCGCGCGCCTCATCAATGCGAGTCGCCACAGAATCCAGAATGGAGCGGGACGAGCTGGCCGAGATTTGCATCTGCGCACCGCGGGTCCGCAACAATGTGGCCAGCGGGGCCAACATCTGCGGCGCTTTATCAGATCCTCCCAAGCGGTCCGCGGCAAATCGCTCGATCCACCGCACCGACCCAATAAGCTGTGAGACTTGCCAAAACGTTGCCAAGACGCCGATCACAAAGACAAACAGGATAAATCCATTGAGGTATGGATTGGCCTGAAACACCGGCAGCACGCGGGGGGCCGCAACAAAACCGGCCAGCCCGCTGAGGCCTAAAACCGCAAGCATAAGCGTGATTTGACGGACCGGTTGGGAAAACTGGGGTCGCGTTGTGGGTTCGACCTGCGCCATGCGCGGGGCTCCTTGCCCTTAGTGTTCTGCTCCGCCGCAAGACTAACCAATAACGGCCAGCAGGGCCATGACTTTATCCGCGCAACTGCCGCACGCGGTCCGCCAGCCAGTCCAAATCTGGATCGCGCAGGCCCATCTGCGCCAAATGCGCGGCGGTATTCCACAGGTATTCCGTGTTGGGGCCGCGTCCACCTTGCGCGCGGGCGATGATCTGCGCCTGTTCTTCCAGCGGCAGTGCGCCACAGTATTGGTCGTGATCGGGGTCGATGACATAGGCCAAAGCCTCAACCTCGCGCCCTTCCGAAAGAGTGAGAGGCACGGTCCGCTCCACATATGCAGACGAGACCAATTCGCGCGCCCGCAGATAGGCCAGCGTAGCCGCCTCCTGCCCCGCGGGCACCGCCAAAGCAAGGCCATCGCAAGACGCGCCGGCCTGCGCATCAAGTGCCAAGACCAGACCAGGTGCCTCGACGGTGCCTCGGTGATGGATGGAGCGCATGCAAAACGATCGACGATAGCCCGCAAGGCGTGCAACCGCCTGTTCAGACATATCAAATCCCGGATTCCACAGGAGGCTGCCGTATCCGAAAACCCACATCGTCATTCTTACTGGCCCTTTTTGCGCAAAGCAGGGTAAACCTTAATTTGACAGTTTTGGAAAGGGGCACCATGCGGCGCGTGATCTGGATAGGGTTGATTTTATGCCTGCTTTTTGGGGCCTGGTGGGGCGCGGCCGCTTGGGGCATGCGCAGCGGGCTGATCGGTTGGTTTGACGCGCGCCGCGGCGAAGGCTGGCAGGCAGAGATGAGCGCGCCGCGCATGGGCGGCTTTCCTGCGCGTGTCTCGGCCGAGCTGGGCGATCTGGCACTCACCGATCCTGCAACGGGTTTGTCGATTGCAGCAGACACGCTGGGCCTCTCGGTGCGCACCCTGTGGCCCGGCGATGCACGCGTGACATTACCGGCGACGCCGATCCGCTTTGCAACACCGATCGCGGCAGCGACGCTGACGATGGCGGAGGGACAGATGGCAATGGCCCTCGCCCCGGGGCGGCAATTGGCGCTGGATGCATTGGGATGGACCTCGGGTCCTTGGGCTATTGCGTCTAAGGCGGGCAAAGTGCTTGGGGCTGAGGGGCTGACGCTGACAAAGACGCGGGACGCGGATGCGAGCTATCGCTATGTGATCGAGGCCGCTGGATTTACACCCGGTGATGGCATCAGGCAACGCCTTGGTGTGGCGGCTGATGTGCCGCTCGCCTTTGACACGCTCGCGCTGGACGCAGAGGTGACCTACGACAGGCCGTGGGATCTGCGCGCGCTCGAAGAGCGTCGCCCCCAACCGCAGCAGATCACCCTAAAGCTCGCCGAGGCACGCTGGGGCGATCTGCGCCTGCGGCTCTCAGCTGATGTGACCGTGGATACGGCAGGCCAAGCTACGGGCACCGTGAACGTGCAGGCGCAAAATTGGCCCGTGATGCTGGATCTGGCCGTGGCAGGTGGGTTGCTGCCCGAAGCGCTGCGCGCACAGGCCGAGGGCATTTTGGCGCGGCTGGCTGCCTTTGGCGGCAACCCAATGGCGCTGGATCTGCAATTAAACCTAGCAGATGGTTTCATGGCTGTGGGCATTTTTCCGGTTGGAAAAATCCCGCCACTGCAAATTCCCTAGGCGCATAGCTTTCGCCAGCGCGCTTAGGCTTCCGCCTTGCCCTCTGGGCGCGCAGCCACTCGGCCAAAGTCGGGCGCGTCGGTATCCTGTCCCGCCTCAATAATGCCGCGCCGGATGCCGCGCGTGCGCGTGAAATACGCGTGCAGGTGATCCCCATCGCCGGTACGAATGGCCCGTTGCAGCGCAAACAACTCTTCAGTGAAGCGGCCCAAAATCTCAAGCGTGGCGTCTTTGTTGGTGAGAAACACATCGCGCCACATGGTCGGGTCCGACGCCGCGATACGGGTAAAGTCGCGAAAGCCCGCGGCCGAATATTTAATCACCTCGCCGTCCGTGACCCGGCTTAGGTCATCCGCAACGCCGACCATGGTGTAGGCGATCAGGTGGGGGGCATGGCTGGTCACGGCCAAAACGAGGTCGTGGTGTTCGGCCTCCATCTCCTCAACGTTGGATCCCATCCCCTCCCACAGCGCGCGCAGCTGCGCGGTCGCGGCGGCTGGCGTGCCTTCGGCAGGAACCAGCAAGCACCATCGGTTGTCGAAAAGCGTGGCAAAGCCGGCCTCAGGCCCAGAATGTTCGGTGCCCGCAAGCGGGTGGCCCGGGACGAAATGCACGCCCGCAGGGATGAACGGGCCCACCTTGTCAATCACGTCCTGCTTGACGGAGCCGACGTCGGTAACGGTCGCGCCCTGTTTCAAGTGTGGCGCGATATCGGCCATGACGGCGGCCATGGCCCCCACGGGGACGGCCAAGACAATCAGATCGGCCTCGGCAACGGCCTCAGCCGCGCTGTCGCACACCGTGTCGCACAGGCCGATACGGCGCGCCGTGTCGCGGGTGGCAGCGCTACGCGCAAAGCCTGTGACGTGACCTGCCAAACCGCCGCGACGCATCGCCCAAAACATCGAGGAGGCGATCAAACCCAGACCAATGAGGGCAACCCGACCGTACACTTGCGTGGCTGGCGCGCTCATGCGGAGGCCTGCGCGCGCGCGCCCTCTTTTTTAAACTGGCGCACGGCATGGACCACGCGCCGGCATGCGCTTTCATCGCCCACCGTGATACGCAGCGCATTGGGCAGGTTATACCCTGCCACGCGCCGCACAATCAGACCTTGGGTCTTGAGCCAATCATCACAGGCATTGGCCTCTGCTTGATCCGCAAACCGAGCCAAAACGAAATTGGTGTGGCTCTCGTCCGAGGGGACGCCAAGTGCTGCGAGGCCTTCGGCCAAAAACGCGCGGCACCGGGCATTCTCGCGGCGACAGTGATCGGTGTAGGTTATGTCACGCACGGCTGCTGTGGCCGCGTCAAGCGCGCTCGCCGTCAGGTTAAACGGCCCGCGCACCCTGCCCAAAACATCCATGATTTCAGCTGGCCCGTAGGCCCAACCCACGCGCAGCGCGCCAAGTCCATAAATTTTGGAAAAGGTCCGCGTCATCACCACGTTTTGCCGCGCTGCGACCAGAGCCGCGCCCCCGTCGTAGCCCTCTACATATTCCGCATAAGCACCGTCCAAGACCAAAATCGCTTGGGCCGGTAGGCTGTCCGCCAAGCGCGCCACCTCAGCCTCGCTGATCATCGTGCCGGTGGGGTTGTTGGGGTTGGCAATAAACACAAGCGCGGTTTTGTCCGAAGCCGCAGCCAGGATCGCGTCCACATCCGTGACGCGGTTGTCCTCCACCACCTCCACCGGGGTAGCCCCCGCGGCCAGCGCGCTGATCCGGTACATGCCAAAGCCGTGTTCGGTATGAACAACCTCGCGCCCCGGCCCTGCATAGGCCTGACATAAAAACGCGATGATCTCATCCGAACCAGCGCCACACATAATCCGGTCTGCGTCCAACCCGTAGACCTCCGCCAGCGCGCCGCGTAGGGCCGCATGATCCGACGACGGATAACGGTGCAGGTTATGCGCACCGCGCGAAAACGCCGTGATCGCGGCCTCTGACGGTCCCAGCGGATTTTCATTCGACGACAGCTTTACCGCGTTTTCCACACCCTCAATATGAGAGGTGCCGCCGACATAGGGAGCGATGTCCAAAATGCCGGGCTGTGGCGTAATCTGATGAGCCATAACGCATGTCCTTCGTTTCTTTGACCGTTCTAGCGGGGCTTGGGCGCGGGGGCCATGCGGTTTTTCGCATTTGTGCGGAGATCGCGACACCGCGGGGCTTGAGTGCCACCCAAAGAGAACATATTGTGAACAAATGGCAAAGTCACTGCAAGAAAAACTCGCGATTCTCTCTGATGCGGCGCGCTATGACGCGTCTTGCGCCTCGTCGGGCACGTCTCGACGCGACAGCCGCGACGGCAAGGGCCTTGGCTCTTCCGAAGGGTCGGGCATTTGCCATGCCTATGCGCCCGACGGGCGGTGCATCTCGCTTCTCAAGATTTTGATGACAAATTTCTGCATCTTTGACTGCGCCTATTGCGTGAACAGGGTGTCGTCAAACGTGACGCGGGCCCGGTTCACGCCCGAAGAAGTCGTGCAGCTGACGATTGAGTTTTACCGACGTAATTACATAGAGGGTCTGTTTTTATCTTCGGGCATCATCCAAAGCCCGGACAAAACCATGGAGGACATGGTGCAAATTGCCCGCCTGCTGCGCGAGCGTGAGAATTTTCGCGGGTATATCCACCTCAAGACGATCCCTGATGCCGCACCAGAGTTGATCGCAGAGGCGGGTTGGTTGGCAGACAGGCTCTCCATCAATATAGAGCTGCCCACAGAAGCTGCTATCGCGGCCTATGCGCCCGAAAAAAACCCTGCCACGATCCGCGCTGCGATGCACGACGTCAAACAGGGCCGCGCCGCCTCAAAAGACCGCAGCCATAGTGGCAAGCGCCCGCCAAAATTTGCGCCCGCGGGTCAGTCGACGCAGATGATTGTCGGGGCGGACGGCTCAAATGATGCCACGATTTTAGGCCAAGCCACGTCGCTCTATGGCTCATACGGGTTGAAGCGGGTGTATTATTCCGCCTTTTCCCCGATCCCGGATGCCTCGGCGAAGCTGCCACTGATCAAACCGCCTTTGGTGCGCGAGCACCGGCTTTATCAGGCCGATTGGTTGATGCGTTTCTATGGCTTTTCAGTGGATGAGATCACGGGCGTCGCGCCGGGCGGCAACCTCGATCTGGAGGTCGACCCAAAGCTGGCTTGGGCCATCGCACACCGCGCCCTATTTCCCGTGGACGTGCAGCGCGCGGAGCGCGAGATGTTATTGCGCGTGCCGGGATTTGGCACCAAAACTGTGGCACGCATCCTGTCCACGCGGCGCAACCGCGTTTTACGTTATAGTGATTTGCAGCGTATGGGCGCGCTTTTGAAAAAAGCGCAGCCGTTTATCACACTGCGGGATTGGAGCCCCGGCGCACTGGCCGATAGCGCGCAATTGCGGGCGCGGTTCGCGCCGCCGCCCGAGCAGTTGAGCCTATTGTGACCGTTCGGATCCCCCTGCCCCGCATCGGCACTGCGACCGCTTGGCGCGACGCAGCGCGGCGCTTGCTGGGCAATCACTTCCCGCCCGAGGAGGTCGAATGGGCCTATGATAGCCCTGCGCAAGTAAGCCTTTTTCATGCTGAGCCCCTGCCCCAAACGCAAAGAACAGTGCGCGTGCCCAAGGGGTTCATCGACATGGCCAACCGCGTGGTATGGCACAGCGATGAAGACCGTTTTGATCGGCTTTATGCGTTCTTGTGGCGCCTCAAAGACAGTCGCAGTTTGATGCAAGACCGTGGCGATCCGGCGCTCGCGCATCTGCGCACCTTGGAAAAAAACGTGAACCGCTGCGCCCATAAGATGAAGGCTTTTGTACGCTTTCGTGACCTCAGATCCGACAGCCCACGCCGACAGTTCGCCGCTTGGTTCGAGCCGACACATCACACGGTCGAGCCAACGGCTGGCTTCTTCGCCCGCCGTTTTGCCGACATGGATTGGGCGATCGTCACACCCGATGTAACAGCCCGGTTTGAGGATGGCGCGCTTCGGTTTGAGGCAGGCAGCGCACGTCCCAACTTGCCCGAAGATGCGGCAGAGGCGCTCTGGGCGACGTATTTCTGTAATATCTTCAATCCGGCCCGGGTTAAAATCTCAGCAATGACATCGGAAATGCCGCGAAAATATTGGAAGAACATGCCCGAGACGCAGCATATTCCTGCGCTGTTGCAGCAGGCCGAAGCCAAAGCGAGCGAGATGCAAGACGCGGCCCCGACTTTGCCCCCCTTACGCGCCGAAAAAATAGTAGAGCGGATGCAGCCTGCCCGCGCCACAGCCTTGGCCGGCGGTCTGCAAGAGGTGCACCGCCAGGTCCGCGCCTGCACCCGCTGCGCGCTATGCGGGCCGGCACAGCAGGCCGTCGTGGGCGAAGGTTCTACAGAGGCACAGCTTATGATCGTGGGCGAGCAGCCGGGTGATCTAGAGGACCAACAAGGGCGACCATTCGTGGGCCCGGCTGGGCAAGTGTTGGACGCCGCGCTGCGCCAAGCAGGTGTGGCGCGCGATGAGGTCTACCTGACCAACGCAGTGAAACATTTCAAATTCCGCCAAACCGGACAGCGGCGCATTCATCAATCGCCCGACCGGACGGAAATCGAGCATTGCAAATGGTGGTTGGAGGCGGAAATCGCCCTCGTGCGCCCACAGGTCATTGTGGCGTTAGGGGCTACGGCAGCTTTCGCGCTGACGGGGCGAAAGGATGGCATTATGAAACGCCGCGGCCAGATCGAGCAAACCCCCTTTGGACCCGTTATGATCACTGCCCACCCCAGTTGGATTTTGCGCAGCACCGACGGGAACGCGCGGGACGTAGCTGTTACCGCTTTTGCGCAGGATTTGGTGCAAGCCAGCGCGCGGCTTGGGCAAAGCACCCTGATTTCATAAGTGGCACGTAAAAAAAGGCCACGCGCGCTGCGTGGCCTTTCCAATCTGTTGTGCGGCACCCCAGAGTGCCAGCATGGAATTAGTTCTTCGCGTAGAATTCGACGACGAGGTTCGGTTCCATCATCACCGGGTAGGGCACGTCGCCGAACGCTGGTGTGCGCACGAATGTCGCGCTCATTTTGGAATGGTCGACGTCCATGTAATCCGGCACATCACGCTCTGGCAATTGTGCGGCTTCGATGACAACGGCCAACTGCTTGGAGCGGTCACGCACTTCGATCACGTCGCCCTCTTTCACGCGGTAGGACGGAATGTTGACCTTTTTGCCATTCACTTTGACGTGGCCGTGATTCACGAACTGACGCGCAGCGAACACAGTTGGGACGAACTTCGCACGGTACACAACCGCGTCCAAACGACGTTCGAGCAGACCGATCAAGTTTTCACCTGTATCGCCCTTTACACGCTCGGCTTCTGCATAGATGCGGCGGAACTGCTTTTCTGTCAGGTCGCCGTAGTAGCCCTTAAGCTTCTGCTTGGCGCGCAGCTGCAAACCAAAGTCCGACAGCTTGCCCTTGCGGCGCTGGCCGTGTTGGCCGGGGCCATATTCACGACGGTTTACGGGGGACTTTGGGCGGCCCCAGATGTTTTCGCCCATACGGCGGTCAATTTTATATTTGGCAGACGTGCGTTTTGTCACGGCTGATCTCCTTCGATTGTGGCGCGCACAAAGGCTGTGCTGCGCGATGAAGGGCGTTGTCCTTTGGTCGAAGCCTGACAGGCCTCCCCTCGCGGGGGCCACCAACACCAATGAAGCGTGCTTATATCCAGCCCTTCGCGCGTGTCAACGGCGCATTTCCCCCATCTGACGGACCGCCTCGTGCCGGTGGCAGGTGGTAAGGTGATCGTTCACCAAACCGCAGGCCTCCATAAAGGCGTAAACGATCGTGGGGCCACAAAACTTGAAACCTGCGCGCTTAAGGTCTTTGGACACCATCTGGCTGAGCGGCGTTTGCGCAGGCACCGCGGCCTGCTCGGTAAAGCCCGGCTGCAACGGCATTCCGTCAACATAGCGCCACAAAAAGGCGTCGAATCCGCCGGCGGCCTCCAGCTGTTGCCACGCGCGGGCGTTGGTGATCGTAGCCTCAATTTTGCCACGGTGACGGATGATCCCAGCATCTTGAACCAGCGCGTCAACCTCAGCAGCCCCCCACTCCGCCACAATATCCGGATCAAACCCGGCGAAAGCTCTGCGAAAATTATCCCGCTTCTTTAAGATCGTGAGCCAGCTAAGCCCTGCCTGAAAGCCATCCAGCACCAGTTTTTCCCAGAGCGCGCGACTGTCGTATTCCGGCACGCCCCATTCAGTGTCGTGATAGGCAAGATAGACAGGATCGGACCCCACCCAAGGGCAGCGGCACAGGGGCGAGGGTTCTGATCGCACGGGTAAGTTTTCCTTCGTTTCCTGCTTGAGAAGCGGATCATGGTTAACCCAACCTTATGGCTTTGCCGGCCATATGCAAAGGCCGCGGGTCGACATGACCCGCAGCATGCACATAGCA
>CBFHKQ010000068.1:0-9642 GCA_965656435.1 uncultured Pseudosulfitobacter sp.
CCTCCGCACGGGCTTTGCGGTCCTGTTCTGCGGCCGCACGTTCTTTTTCCAGCTCTTCCATGTTGGCCATTTGCGCGGTCAAATCACGCGTTTTACGCGCGGTTTCGAGGAACACCACAAGTGCGTTTTTCATCTGCGCCAACTCGTGTTTTTGCGAGCTGGCGGCCAGTTCCACATCCAGATTACCGCCGGCCACATCACTCATGATCGCAGTGAGCCCCGTCAGATCACGGCGAATGCGTCGGGCCACGCGAAAGGCCACGATCAGCCCCGCCAAAGTGCCTAAGGCCACGATCCAAATCACCAAGGTGGTAGCTGCTTGGGCGGTGCGCGATCCCGCGTTGCCGATGGTGCGCTGCTGGGCGCTGATGGCTTGGAGTGCTTGATCCACCAGATCAATGAGCTCCGCCCCCAAGGTGCCTAATTTCCCGTAGGCCGCGTTGCGCTCGGCGATCGTTTCCGACAGCTCCTGTGCCGTGCGCGTGAATTGTGTGACGTCCGACAAGGTGCCTTCGCTGAGCAGCATCCGCTCGCGGTTGGTGACTTCGGCCAACAGGGTGTCCATTTCTTGGCGCACAGTCTCCATATGGGCGACCGAGGTGGCAAAATCCTCTGGTGCATGGGTCACGATATAGCGCTCCAAAAACAGCCGCCCGAGCGAGAATTCAGCCGATGCCACACCGGCATGAAAACTGTCGCGGGCGTCATCGTCGCGAAAGGCGCTCTCCATCACCGCCTGAAGTTGGGTGTGCGCGGCATCACCAAGCTGGGCCGTGCGCGCGACCAACGCATTCCGCCGTGCCTGAAGCTGGGCCGCTACATCAATTGTGGTCTCATAGGCCGCCAAATCCGCTTTTAGCGTATCGAGCGCAGTTGCCTCCGGCATCGTTTCCAAGGCTTCGACCAACTCCTCCTGATCGTGCAAGACCTTGGCAAGGCTTTCGGCAACGCGGGCAAGGGCGGCCGGGTTTTGCTCGGCCCGGAATTCCAACTCTGCAATGCGCGCCTCCAAGAGGTCCGCCGTCACTTGGGTGGCCAGAGCCGTAGAGCGGGCCGTGTCGCGGTATTCAGAAAAAGTGCTATAGAGCGCGCCTGTGTTCGAGATGGCGATTGCCCCAATCGCGCAGATCAGCAGGATCATTGCGCCCATGGAAAAATAGATACGTTTGACGACAGACATGCGCGGCCTCCGGTTGCGTGCCGCTTTTGTGGGGGGCAAAGATTAACATGATCTTTCTGCCTGTTGCGCGCTGCCACAAAGCCGCCACAATCCGTCTAATTCGTGCCGTATTTTTTAACTAAAATCACCGAAGGTGGATGACAGAATGGGGATACGGCATGCAAATATTGACCGAAGGAGCCCAAGGCCTGGGCTTGGTGGTGCGGCTGAATTGGGACCGCGCGCTCTACCTCATGACAATCGGTGCGGCACTGTGGCTTGGGGCCTTTGTCGGCAGCCTTTGAAAGCTCTGTTCTAGCAGGTGAAACCTGCGCTTTTGGCGTTTTGACAAGGCGTGCGGCATTGGATACTTCCTGTGGGCATTGGGTGTCTGAATTTGGGAACACGGATCATGCTGCTGTCACAACAACGCAATGCCGCACGCGGGCGTGTATGTAGCCCCTTGGGCGCGCGATTCCTGCGGTTTTTCGTTCTTTTGACCCTTTTTGTGGGCATCTTGCCCATGGGGGCACATCAGGCATCCGCGCAGGATTTCGTGTTCGAGCGTGTGGTGATCGAGGGCAACGCGCGCATTGGCGACTCGGCTATTCTTGCGCAGGCGGGCGTGGCGACGGATACGCCCATCAGCGCGGGCGCGCTCAACGACAGCTATCAGGCGCTGCAAGACAGCGGCCTTTTTGAAAGCGTCGAGGTCACCCCGCAAGGGGCCTCGTTGCTGATAACCGTGACAGAATTTCCGACGATCAACCGCATCGCCTTTGAGGGTAACGACCGGATTAACGATGAAACCTTGGCGACCGTCGTGACATCGGCGCCGCGCCGGGCTTTTAGCCCCGCATTGGCCGAACAAGACGCGCAAGCCATTTCTGATGCCTATGCCATCGAAGGCCGGCTCGCGTCTCGCGTTACACCCCGCATCATCCGCCTGCGCGACAACCGCGTGGATCTGGTGTTCGAGGTCTTTGAAGGGGCCGTGGTCGAGGTCGAGCGGCTGAGCTTTGTGGGCAACCGTGTCTTTTCCGACCGTCGCTTGCGCCGCGTTCTGGCGACCAAACAGGCGGGCCTGTTCCGCGCCTTGGTGCGCAGCGATACCTTTGTAGAGGACCGCGTAGAGTTCGACAAACAAGTGCTGCGCGACTTTTACCAATCACGTGGTTATGTCGATTTTGAGATTACGGCCGTCAACGCCGAGCTGACCACAGAGCGTGATGGGTATTTTGTGACCTTTGATGTGACCGAAGGGCAGCAGTTCACCTTTGGTGAGATCACGGTGCGCAGCGAATTGGACGATGTGGACGGCGATGAGTTCCGTGCAATCACCAAGCTCGCGACCGGTAAGCCTTATACGCCGTTCGCGGTGGAGCAAGACATTGCCCGTATGGAGCGCTTAGGCATCCGCAAAAGCGTTGATTTTCTGCGCGTTGAGCCGCGTGTGACCCGCAACGCGCGGGAACGGACACTAGATGTGGAATTCGTTCTTACGCGCGGTCCCAAAGTCTTTGTCGAGCGCATTGATATCGAGGGCAACACCACCACGTTGGACCGCATCGTGCGCCGCCAGTTCCGCATTGCCGAAGGGGACCCGTTCAATGCCCGCGAAATCCGCGAAAGCGCCGCGCGCATCCGGGCCTTGGGCTTTTTTGAAAGCGCCGAAGTGAACGCACGCGAAGGCAGCGCGCCGGACCGTGTGATCGTTGACGTAGACGTGGTTGAAAAGCCGACAGGATCCCTGAACTTTGGTGGAACATATTCAGCGACCAGTGGCTTTGGTCTTGCGGCCTCTTTTCAGGAACGCAACTTTGTCGGCCGCGGCCAGACGCTGAGCCTGTCGGTCACCACGGCGGAAGAATCAGAGAACTACGGTTTGACATTCTTTGAACCTGCTCTCCTCGGCCGCGATGTCGGGTTCCGCTTTAACGCGCAATACGGCACCACAGAAAGCAGCACGCTCTCTTATGACACGGACCAATTGGTGTTGGAGCCGAGCCTTGTCTTCCCGCTCAGCGAATTCGGCCGGCTCCAAGTGCGTTACACGGCCGAAGAGGTCGAAATGGTGGCCCGCGATCCCGTGGCTCATGGCAGCGTGATTGCAGGCGACATTGCCGCGGGTCCGCAGCGGCAATCTTCACTGGGCTATACCTATTCTTATGACACGCGCACTACGGGCCTTAACCCAGATGCGGGCGTCCTGGTGGAGCTTTCGCAGGATTTTGCGGCCCTCGGCGGCGACAGCGAGTTCTTGCGCACGACAGCCAAGATTGTCGGCCAGCGGCGCTTGGTAAACCAAGATGTGCGCCTGACGGCTGCCTTTGAGGCTGGTGCTTTGTCTTGGGGCGGAGGTACTAACCGGGTTGCGGACCGCTTCATTCTGGGCACCAACATCCTGCGGGGGTTTGAACCCGGTGGGATCGGCCCGCGAGATCAGTCGGGCACGGTAGACAACACATTGGGCGGCAACCTGTATACGGCGGCGCGGTTTGAGGCTGAATTCCCGCTGGGCTTGCCGGAAGAATACGGCATCCGTGGTGCGGTGTTCTACGATTTGGCCAACCTGTGGGACTTGTCAGATGTAGATCAGACCGGCGGGACAATCGTGGGCGAAGGTGGCGCGCTGCGGCATGTGCTGGGCGTTTCGGTGCTATGGCAAACGCCGCTTGGCCCGCTGCGGTTCAACTTTACCGATGCGATCAAGAAAGAGAGCTTTGACCGCGATCAGAGCTTTGATCTGACAATCTCAACCAGCTTCTGATCGGGGCAGGGGGCGTGCCGCTTTTGATCCAGATGCTCAGCCGGATGGTCAAAACATCCCGTGTTGCACTGGCGTGCATCTGCATCTGCGGAACGGCACCCGGCGTGTCGGCGCAGAGCCCCCAGGCCCCGCTGCAATCGCCAATCCTGATCATTGATAGTGAGCGCCTGTATCAGGAAAGCGCATATGGCGATCAGGTCGCGCGCGAGTTAGAACGGCGCGGCGCGGCCTTGGCCGCCGAAAACCGCGAGCTGGAATCGGCCTTGCGCGCTGAGGAACAAGAGCTGACGGACAAGCGTCCCGGCATGGCGCCTGCGGAATTTCGTGAATTGGCCGATGCGTTTGATCGCAAGGTTCAAAACACCCGCCGCACTCAAGAAGCCAAAGGCCGCGCTCTCGCGCAACGCTTGGACGCCGAGCGGCTCAATTTCTTGAATGCCGCAGCCCCAATCCTTGAACAGTTGATGCGCGAAGCGGGGGCCGAGGTGATCCTGGAACAGCGCAGTGTGTTTCTTAGTGCGACCGCGATCGACATCACGCAGACAGCAATTGACCGTATTAACGCGGCAATCACCATTCGCACACCGCAGTCCGCCCCCGATGATACCAGCGATGCGGACACGTTGAACACGAACACAGAACAATAGGCCCTGCGCGCCGTGCGGTGGGCGCAACTTGCTCTGCGGGCGCGTCCTTGCTAGGGACGCGGCAGAAGCAATACAAGTGAACCCATCATGACCACAGACCTCTTGAGCGCCGACATTGGCTTGATCCAGCGTATTCTGCCGCACCGCTATCCGTTTTTGCTGGTGGATAAGGTTGTAGATATCGACGGCGCGAAATCAGCCCGCGGCATCAAGAACGTCACCATGAACGAGCCGCATTTTCAGGGGCATTTCCCGGGCAAACCGATCATGCCGGGTGTGACGATTATTGAAGCGATGGCGCAGACGGCGGCCGTGATGGTGGGTACGGCCTACAACATGGCAGACCGTGATTTGCTGGTGTATTTCATGACGATCGATGGCTGCAAATTCCGCCGCATGGTGGTGCCGGGCGATGTGCTGGAGCTGAAGCTTCAAACCCTGCGCGGCAAACCCGGCGGCAAGGTTTGGAAATTTGCAGGCGTGGCCGAAGTGGACGGCGAAATGGCCTGTGAAGCCTCTTTTACCGCGATGATGGACCTGCCAAAGGATGTCACCGGATGAGCGGCATTCACGCCTCCGCGGTTATTGAGCCAGGCGCACAGATTGATCCCAGTGCGACGGTTGGGCCGTTTTGCGTCGTGGGTTCGCAAGTGAAATTGGGCCCCGATGTGGTCCTCAAAAGCCATGTGGTGATTAGCGGCGACACTACAATTGGGCGTGGCACCGTGGTCTATCCCTTCGCCGTTTTGGGCGAAATCCCACAGGATTTGAAATATAATGGCGAGGCGTCCTCGCTGGTTATTGGCGAGCGGAACCGCATTCGCGAGCATGTGACGATGAACGTGGGCACCAAGCAAGGGGGCGGCGTCACGCGCATTGGCAATGATGGGCTCTTTATGGGCAACTGCCACGTGGCGCATGACGTGCAGATCGCTGACCGAGTAATTTTGGTCAATTCGGTGGCGGTTGCGGGCCACTGCATCCTTGAGGATGACGTGATTATGGGCGGTCTCAGCGGTGTGCACCAGTTCGTGCGCATCGGCCGGGGCGCGATCATTGGGGGCCTCGCGAAGGTCACACATGACGTCATTCCCTACGGCCTTGTTGCTGCACCCGAGGGTGAGCTGACAGGGCTGAACCTTGTGGGGCTGAAGCGGCGCGGCGTTGATCGCTCTGATATCACAGCCCTCAGAGCGGCGTTCCAGATGCTGGCGCAAGGCGAGGGGACGTTTCATGACCGCGCGGGCCGGATGGGCGACGAATTCGATAGCGCTTATGTGCAAGAGATCGTGAATTTCGTCCGCGGCACCTCGCAGCGGTCGTTCCTGACGCCGAAATGACCGGCAAGCTGGCTTTGATCGTGGGCTCCGGAGATCTTCCGGCGCATGTGGCCGGTGGTTTGGCCACACCCCCGGTGATCTGTGTGCTGGAGGGCAATGCGCCCAATGATCTGGCTGCCGATCTGACCTTCCGGGTAGAGACTTTGGGCACTTTGCTGCAAGCGCTTGCCGCGCGCAGCGTGACGCATGTGTGTTTTTGTGGCACGATTGACCGACCGGTGATTGATCCTGCGCGCCTTGATGCTGCGACCCTGCCACTGGTGCCGACCCTTATGGCAGCCGCGCAGGCGGGCGATGACGCAGCTTTGGCGGCGGTCGCGCAGATTTTTGCGCAAGCGGGCTTTGCACTCGTTGGTGCGCATGAGGTGGTCCCGGATTTGGCCATCGCCTCCGGTGTCCTTACAAGCACCGGACCAAGCGAACAGATGCAGGCGGATGTGACGCGCGGTCTGTCGGTTCTGGATGCACTGGCACCTTTGGACCTAGGGCAGGCCTGTGTTGTGGGACAGGGGCAGGTTCTGGGGATAGAGACGATTGGCGGCACGGATGCGATGCTGCGCACGCTGCCGGATGTGGTGCAGCGCGCGGGTGCCGTCCTAATCAAAGCGCCTAAACAGGGCCAGGACCTGCGTACGGATATGCCCACCATTGGGCCGCGCACCATCGCTGCCGTACAGGCCGCAGGCCTTGCGGGCATCGCCGTGCAAGCGGGGGCGGTCATTCTGTTGGACTCAGACAACAGTGTGGCAGAGGCGGACGCTGCCGGCCTTGTGCTGTGGTCGTTCGACCGTGACTAAGGTTTTTGTCATCGCCGGCGAAATGTCCGGCGACGCTTTGGGCGGGGCGCTTATGGCGGGGTTAAAGTCCCTTGACCCGCAGGTTCAGTTTGAGGGCGTCGGCGGCCCTGCGATGCAGGCGGAAGGGCTGAGCAGTCTCTTTGAAATGTCCGAACTCAGCCTGATGGGGCTGGTAGAGATTTTGCCCAAATACCGCGCGCTCAAGCGCCGGATTGCGCAGACCGCAGATGCTGTGATTGCAGCAAAACCCGATGTGCTGATTACCATCGACAGCCCCGATTTTTGTCTGCGTGTCGCGCGCCGCGTTAAAGCGCGCAGCACGATCCGCACCGTGCATTATGTGGCCCCCAGCGTGTGGGCCTGGCGTCCCAAGCGCGCCAAACATATGGCTGAGGTTATTGACCATGTGCTCGCGCTGCTGCCCTTTGAGCCGCCTTATATGACGGCACACGGCATGGCCTGCGACTTTGTCGGCCATCCGGTTGTTGCAGCGCCGCGCGCCACAGCGGATGAAGTGGCCAGGTTCCGTACCGCGCGTGGGTTGGAGCGGGCTGACCCCTTGTTATTGGTCCTGCCGGGATCGCGGCGCGGTGAGGTTGCGCGTTTGGCGCCGCGCATCGGGGCTGCCCTGGCGCCTGTTGCCGCTGTGTATCCTGGTCTGCGCGTCGTGGTGCCTGCTGCCGCCCCTGTCGCGCAAGCAGTGGTTGAGGCGGTGGCTCAGTGGCCGGTTGTGGCCAAAGTGCTCGACCCGCGGGGGCGCGACCTCGGCGAAGTGACCACGGAGAAAAGGGCAGCGTTTGCGGTCGCAGACGCCGCGCTGGCTGCGTCGGGCACTGTGGCGCTAGAGCTTGCCGCCGCCGACACGCCGATGGTCAGTATTTATGATTTCAACTGGCTTAGCCTTCAGATTTTCAAGCGGATCGTGAAAATCGATACCGGCAACCTGATTAACCTTGTGACCGACACACGCCATGTGCCGGAGTTTGTGGGCGCGCGTTGTCGTGCGCCGCTGATCGCGGATGGCGTGCTGGATGTGTTGGATAACAGCGCCGATCAGCGGCGCGCCATGGCGCAAACCATGCAAGCGCTGGGGCAGGGTGGCGAAGACCCGGGTCTGCGCGCCGCCCGGGCAGTGCTCGCGCGCCTTTAAGGCCGTTAGGCTAGCCTTTGTGGATCCAACCGCCACCAAAGATACGGCTGCTGTCCCGGTCATAAAAGACGCAAGCCTGCCCGGGCGACACGCCTTCTTCTGCCAATGTCAGCTCGACCGTGCCGGTGGTCGCGGAGGTGGGGCGCAAAACGGCATCCGTCGGCGGACGGGTTGAGCGGACTTTGACCGCGACGGGCCATTCCTCTTGGGCCATCAGGTCCACATCGCCCAGCCAATTAATCTCGCGCACCGGAACCGTGCGCGTCGCCAACATGGATTTGGGCCCCACAATTACTTGTGCGGCATCCGCGTCCAGTTTCACCACATAGAGTGGATCGGCCAGTCCGCCGATGCCAAGCCCCCGGCGCTGGCCGATGGTATAGTTGATCACCCCGTCGTGGCGCGCCAGCACGCGGCCGTCGGTGTCGACGATATCGCCGGGGGCTGCCGCCTCGGGGCGCAGTTTGCGAATTACAGAAGCATAGTCGCCGTTGGGCACAAAGCAAATGTCTTGGCTGTCGGGCTTGTCCGCCACGCTCAGCCCATATTTTGCGGCCAACGCGCGGGTTGCGTCTTTGGACGGTAAATGCCCGAGCGGAAAGCGCAGGTAGGCCAGTTGCTCCGGCGTGGTGGAGAATAGAAAATAGCTTTGGTCGCGGGCAGCATCGGCCGCGCTGTGCAGCTCGGGACCGACAGCGCCCATTTTGCGTTGAATATAGTGGCCCGTGGCCATGCAATCGGCCTCAAGGTCTTTGGCGGTCTCCAAAAGGTCCTTGAACTTCACCCGCTCATTGCAGCGGATGCAGGGGACTGGTGTCGCGCCGCCCAAATAGCTGTCAGCAAATTCGTCAATTACGGCGTCCTTAAAGACGTTTTCGTAATCCAACACATAATGCGGGAACCCCATCGCCTCTGCCACGCGGCGCGCGTCGTGGATGTCGATGCCGGCACAGCACGCGCCTTTTTTCGCCAAGGCCGCGCCGTGGTCATACAGTTGCAGCGTGACGCCCACCACATCATAGCCCTCTTCGGCCAGCTGTGCGGCCACAACCGAGCTGTCCACACCGCCCGACATTGCCACCACCACACGGGTGTCGGCGGGCGCTTTGGCAAAGCCAAGCGAGTTCAGCGGAAGAGTTTCATCAAGCGGCATCCAAGGGCTCCTGCAAAATCAAATCATATATATGAAAATCGTAACTAATCTCAAGCCAACGCTTCACCTGTCTTTAAGCGCCGATCGGCCATGTATTCAATACAGGCAATAAACGAGAAAAACGATGTATTTAAAGAAAGTTGATGGACCGCGCGCCGTGACCCTTTTGGACGGCACGGTAATGACCCATGCGGACCTGCCGGACCCAAAGACTCGGCGTTGGGTGGCTTCGCGCAAAGCAGCGGTCGTGCGCGGTGTATTATATGGGCTGATCGGTCAGGATGAGGCCCTCAAACGCTACCGCCTGAGCGCGGATGAGTTCGACGAATGGGTGCGCGCGATCAGTTTGCACGGTCAAGAAGCATTAAAAGCGACGGCATTGCAGCGATTTCGTCAACCCAAGACTGAGGACGCCGCGAATGGTATTTAAGAATTGGGCGTCTGTTTAACGGCGATTTTGACCCTAGTGTGTAAAAATAATGACAACTTTAGGTTGTTGTGTTATTTAAACATACAACCATTAGAGATTAGTAACGGGTGATTAACCTTTTTTCGTCACCAATAGCACCAACAGAAAACACTATGAGAAGCGGAGAATAACCCTATGCGTGTGTTGTTGGTTGAAG
>CBFHKQ010000069.1:0-9594 GCA_965656435.1 uncultured Pseudosulfitobacter sp.
GTCCACGTCGTCCCAGGGCAGGTTCGCAGGGTCGCGCTCGGCGCTGAGGCGGATCGGCCCGCGACCGAGGTCCAGAACGTTGCCGTCCAAGGTGATCGGGCCTTGATAGCGGCCGTGTACGCTGTCGAATTCAAACAAATGTGCGCTGGTCGCAGGCGGAGCCAGATCGTTAATCGCCACCACGTTCAGGTCCATGTCGCGGGCCATCAGGGTGCGCAGCACATTGCGGCCAATCCGGCCAAATCCGTTGATCGCGATATTTTTCATGGGGGCGCTCCGTGATTAAGTTAGCGCTAACATATGCGGTTTGCGGAGGAGGTCAACGCCCGATTTTGCAGCGGCGGATTAGCGCCAGAAGGCCAGCCACTCAATAAATTCAAAGAGCTTTTTTCCAAGGAAAAGCAACGCACTACCACCGTTTGCAATCATGTCATAGCCGATAAAGCCCAGCAATAGCAGGCCCAGCACAAGTGCGGTTGTGTTTGTCATGCCGCTTCCCCTAATACGCGAACCGGTTGTGGCTGTTGTGACAGCCTCACCGCGCGCGCACAAGGTGCCCCGCCCTAAAACCGTGCCGTCCAGCGGCATTGGCAATCTTAATGCGCGTTACAGGCGGCCCATCGCCACGGCGACATCCGCCATGCGGACCGAAAAGGCCCATTCGTTGTCATACCATGCCAACACGCGCACCAGATTGCCGCCCGTCACTTTGGTTTGGTCGGGCGCAAAGATCGACGAATGCTCGGTGTGGTTAAAATCAACCGAGACTTTGGGCGCGGGGTCATAAGCCAAGACATGCGCCATATCGCCAGCGGCGCGCGCGGCGATGGCGGCGTTCACCTCTTCGACCGTCACATCGCGACCTGCAACAAATGTCAGATCCACGGCCGAGACATTCGGTATTGGCACGCGCATCGCGGTACCATCCAACTTACCGGCCAGCGCGGGCAGCACTTCGCCCAAGGCTTTGGCCGCTCCGGTGGAGGTGGGGATCATGCTCATCGCGGCGGCGCGGGCGCGGTAGAGGTCCGCGTGGCGCTTGTCCAGCGTGTATTGATCGCCGGTATAGCTGTGGATGGTGGTCATCAGGCCGGACTTGATTTCGAACGCTTCGTGCAGCGCGCGGGCGAGGGGCGCGAGGCAGTTTGTGGTGCAGGACCCGTTGCTGACCATGCGGTCGCTGGCCTGCAATTCACCGTCGTTGACGCCCAAGACCACGGTGCGGTCCACGTTTTTGCCGGGCGCGGACAGCAGCACCTTGCCTGCGCCTTGCGCCAAGTGCGCCTTGGCCACCGTGCCGTCGTTAAAGTTGCCGGTGCATTCCAGCACCACATCGCAGCCGTCCCAGTCGAGCGCGTCGAGGTCATAGGTGGATTGTACCGCGATCGGGCCACGGCCAAGGTCCATCGTGCCGTCACCAATCTCCACCGTGCCGGGGAAGGGGCCGTGCACGCTGTCGTAGCGCAACAGGTGTGCGGCGCTTTCGAGGGGGCCGGTGGCGTTTAGCTTGATCACTTCGATGTCGTCGCGTCCGCTGGCCGCGATATGCGAAAGCGTGCAGCGGCCAATGCGCCCAAATCCGTTGATGCCAACCTTGATCGTCATGCCGGGTCCCTTTCGTGCAATTCTTGCCCTTGCCTATACGCGAGGTGCACTTGGGGAGAAATCGCTAAAGCATTGATGTTAGCGATAAACCTGTGACCGATCTGCTAAATTTACACGCTCTAGCTGCGCTGCGGCGCGCCCGTTGCTGCTGCGGGGTCAATTCAACGCCCCGGAGGGATTCGCGTGGGCTGTCGGCAGACCAAAAAAAGCCAGCCACGGGGGCTGGTTTTTGGAGTGTTATTTGCGGGATTGTCTCCCTTGGAGGGCAGCGTCAGAGCAGCGCTTTGGCCTTTGCCACCACATTGTCGGCGGTGATGCCAAACTTTTCAAACAAGGTACCCGCGGGCGCGGAGGCGCCAAAGCTGTCCATGCCCACAAAATCCGCCTTGTTGGATTTGCCGCGCTCGCCCAGCAACCAGCGGTCCCAGCCTTGGCGCACAGCGGCCTCGATCCCGATGCGCACGGCGCTGCCCGCAGGCAATACGCGCCGGCGATAGCTTTCGTCCTGTGCCGCAAACAGCTCCATGCAGGGCATGGACACCACGCGGGTGCCGATGCCTTCGGATTGCAGTGCGTCACGCGCCTTGAGCGCGATTTCCACCTCAGAGCCGGTGGCGATCAGGATCACCTGACGCTTGCCCTCCGCCTCGGCCAGCACATAGGCGCCTTGGGCGGTGAGGTTCTTCGTCTTATGCTCGGTGCGGACCGTCGGCAGGCCTTGGCGGGTGAGCGACAGGACCGAAGGTGTTTCTTTCGAGGTCAGCGCGATTTCCCAAGCCTCGGCCGTTTCAATCGTGTCGGCGGGGCGGAACACATAGGTGTTGGGCGTGGCGCGCGAAATTGCCAAATGCTCCACCGGTTGGTGTGTGGGGCCGTCTTCGCCCAGACCGATGCTGTCGTGGGTCATCACAAAGACCGTGGGCACTTTCATCAGGGCCGCAAGGCGCATCGCGGGGCGCGCGTAGTCGGTAAAGCACATGAACGTCCCGCCGTAGGGGCGGATGCCACCGTGCAAGACCATGCCGTTCATCGCCGAGGCCATGCCATGCTCGCGGATGCCCCAATAGACGTATCGCCCGCCACGGTTGTCGGTGTCAAAGACGCCCAGATCAGCGGTTTTTGTGTTGTTGGAGCCGGTCAAATCCGCACTGCCGCCCACGGTTTCCGGCATCACGGGGTTCACGACGCCCAACACCTTTTCGCTGCTCGCGCGGGTGGCGAGTTTTGGGGCAGCTTCCGACATCTCTTTTTTAAAGGCTTTGATTGTGGCCGACAGCTTTTTCGGCGCGTCTAGCGCGTAAGCACGCTCAAACTGGGTACGTTTTGCGGTGCTGGCGGTGGCGAGTTGCGCCTCCCATGCGGTGCGCGCGGCGGCCCCTTTGGATCCGATCGCTTCCCATGCAGATTTGACATCGGCGGGGATTTCGAACGGGCCGTGGTCCCAGCCGTAAGCGGCCTTGGCGGCCGTTAGCTGATCCGCGTCCGTCAGTGCGCCGTGTCCTTTGGAGGTATCTTGCGCCGCGTGACCCAGTGCGATGTGGGTTTTGCAGGCGATCATTGTGGGCTTGTCGCCCGTCTTGGCTTCCGTGAGGGCCGCGTCAATTTCGTTGGGGTTGTGGCCGTCGATCTCGATCACGTCCCAGCCTGCCGACAGGAAACGCGCCACTTGGTCGGTGCGGTCGCTCAGCGCAACGGTGCCGTCGATGGTGATGTTGTTGTTGTCCCACAGCACGATGAGCTTGCTCAGCGCATGGCGACCCGCGAGGGCGATCGCCTCTTGGCTGACGCCCTCCATCAAGCAGCCGTCGCCGGCGATGACATAGGTATAGTGGTCTACCAGCTTGGCGCCGAACTGGGCGCGCTGGATCTCTTCTGCCATGGCAAAACCGACGGAATTTGCGATGCCCTGACCCAGCGGGCCTGTCGTTGTCTCAATCGCATCCGCGAGGAAGTTTTCCGGGTGGCCCGCCGTGCGCTTGCCCAGTTGGCGGAAATCTTTCAGCTCTTGCAGGGGGAACTGCGCATCGCCCACAAGGTGCAGCAGCGCATAAAGCAGCATCGAGCCGTGCCCTGCCGACAGGATGAACCGGTCCCGGTCGGGCCAGTTGGGCGCGCTGGCATCAAACTTCAGGTGCTTTTCAAACAGAACCGTTGCCACGTCTGCCATGCCGATGGGCATACCAGAGTGTCCCGAATTTGCGGCCGCAACAGCGTCCAGCGTCAGCGTGCGAATGGCGGTCGCTTTGGACCAGTGATCGGGGTTGGCGGCAGCAAGAGCGGTGAGATCCACGGAAGCAGGTATCCTTTGGCTGGGAGGTCATGAATTCTTGGGGGTTCCATAGCAGTCTGCCCCAAAGGGTCAAGCAATCTCCGCCAATCGGCTCTGGGCGCCATCCTGCCATTGTTGCGCCGCGCAGAATGTTTGCCGGCCCGTTCCTGCGGGCGGTCGGTGTTCAGCGTTACATTAAGTTCGCGCATCAAGTGATTGATTGCTATGGGGGCGCAATTCCGGATGTGTCTTGGTAAGATTAACGTGCAACGCAGGTGCAGGCCGATTCGGTTGCGCATCACCCTTCTGCCGTGCGGCAGGTGTTGATGCTGGTCACAGGTGGCGCTGCGATAAATAAAATGCGGCCGTCGGCGAATGGGCGGCTGCACAGAGGTTCAAAGATCCGGCGACTGGCGTCGGTGACAATACGTGAGGCAGGACGGCAAGATGAGCAATATAGACGAGCTGCAACACCGCGCTATGGCCGCGATGGAGCGGGTGGCCCATGGTCTGACCCAGCTGCATGCGGCGCCGGCGAACACAGCGGGCACTCAAAGTGCATTGGCCGCAGCGGAGCGCGCACTTGCGGACGAAAAGAGCGTCACCGCAGAGCTAAACGAGCGGGTGCACGCGCTGACGGAGCGGATCCAAGCCGCGGAAGCGGCGGCAGTGGCTCCTTCGCCGCTCAAAGAAGCGGCCCCAGAGCCTGCATCGGATGCTGCTACGTTCGCCGCAAACGAGGCGCTGGCCGCGCGTCTGACGTCCTTGGATGCCGATCTGCAACGGTTGCGGCAGGCAAATGCACAGCTTTTGGCCTCCAACGCTGCCCTGCGCACCGCCAATGCTGAGGGCGTGGGGGACGCACACCTTATCAACAAATCCATGATGGCCGAACTAGAAGGCCTCCGGGCCATGCGCGCGGCCGAAAGCGCCGAGGCGCGCACCATCATCGATGCGCTCACTCAGCTATTAGAGGCGGACGCGATGCAAACAGGTGGCACGCAGGCCCAAGACGCGCAGGGGGAGGCGGACTAATGCCAGAGATTACAATTCACATCGGCGGGCGCGATTTTCAGGTGGCCTGTCAGGAGGGCGAGGAAAACTACCTGCACTCCGCCGCGAAAATGCTGGACGATGAGGCGCGCGTGTTGACCGAACAGGTCGGACGCTTGCCAGAGGCGCGCATGTTGCTCATGGCAGGGCTGTTGCTTGCCGATAAAACCGCCGCCGTTGAGGACCGCGTCGCCGAAGCGCAGGCCCAATTGGCTGAGCGAGACGCGGAGCTGAAAGGTTTGCGGAACGCCGCCGCACCAGAGCCTGCGCGCGTCGAGGTGCCTGTGGTGCCGCAAGCGGTCGTCGAAACACTGGGCGAGTTGGCCGCACGGGCGGAATCGCTGGCCGCGCAAGTGCAGGAAAAGCTCGACGAGGCCTAGCCCCGGCGGCACGTCCGTACATTAAATAAAAAAAGCCCGCCGTGACGCAGACGACGGGCTTTTTTGTAGCATGGTGCCTTTAAAAATCAGCTATTGGCTTCGCGGATCTTGTCGGCGGCATCTTTGTCATAGGTCACGCCGTTCTCTTCCAGCAGCGTGTCCAGCTCGCCCGACAGCGTCATGTCGGTGATGATGTCACAACCGCCGATAAACTCGCCTTTGACATAAAGCTGCGGGATGGTCGGCCAGTCGGAGAAATCCTTGATCCCTTGGCGCACGGCATCATCTGCCAGGACGTTCACATCGGCAAAATCCACGCCCATGTAGTTCAGCACGCCGGCAACTTTGCTGGAAAAGCCGCACTGTGGCATCGTTTTTGTGCCCTTCATGAACAGGACAACATCGTTGGCGTCGATGGTTTCTTGGATTTGAGCGTTAGCATCAGTCATTTGCGTTGTTTCCTCGGGATAAAGATTTGTGCGTATTCCTGCGGGTCGCGGGGCACGGTAAAGCTGCCGGAATGGCCCCCGCCGCCCCCGCCAGAGTGATAGTTTGCCTCAACCACGTGATAGCCTTTGCCGGGGTGCGCGCCCCGTTCTGTGCCTTTGGTGTGCCGGATTGATTGTGCGGCACGCAGCAGCGCCATCACAAAGATCGCCACACATAAAAGGGTGATAAGGCCCGCGTTCACCGGGTTACTCCGGTGCCTTGGTGGTCAGGGCCAGCGCGTGCAAAGCGCCGTTTTTGCCGTCCATCGCCCCCTTGAGTGCCGCATAGACAGCACGCTGTTGTTGCACGCGGTTTTTGCCGGCAAAGGAGGCGTCGATGACCTCGGCGGCATAGTGATTGCCGTCACCGGCCAGATCCGTGATCGTAATGCTGGCCTCTGGAAAAGAGGCGCGGATCAGGTCTTCGATTTCGCGGGCTTGCATGGGCATGTGGGCGCTCCGATCAGGCTGTAACATTGTAGACTTAGGGGCAGGGCGCGGGCTCTGCAAGTCACCAGTGTGCGGGGCGGTGGATCGGGGATGGGTGCAGTGGTGTCCGGGGCGGGCGATCGCGCGCGCTTGCACCGGGCAGGATGCGGCACTAGCTTTGCTAAAACGTCGCCGAGATGCAGGTCTTTGCCAAGGCCTGTGTCCCAGCTGACCCTGAAGCCACCACAGCGGGAGAGAGCAGTCTTATGCAAGCCAATGATGCCCAGACAGCAGGTGTGTTTGAAAATGCGCCCGAGCTTGCGTTGGAATGGGCGCGCGCCGGTAAAGGTGCTGCTCTCGCTACAGTAATTGAGACTTGGGGCAGCGCACCGCGGCGTACCGGCTCCATGATGGTGGTGTCGGGCGCAGGCGATATGATGGGCTCGGTCTCGGGTGGCTGCGTTGAGGGCGCAGTGGTGCTGGAGGCGCAGGACGCGCTGGAGGATGGGCAGCCGCGGGTGTTGGAATATGGTGTCGCGGACGGGGATGCCTTTGCCGTGGGGCTGGCCTGCGGCGGGACCATCCGCATTCTGGTGGAGCCGATTGGCCCGGCGGTCAGCCTTGAGATGTTGACGGCGCTCGTGACTGCCCGCGCGACGCGCCAAGCGGTGGCCTATGTGGTGGACCTGTCTGATTGGTCGCGCGCACTGGTGCATGAAGGCGCCCCGGAAGCCGCGAATTACGCAGCCCGTTTTGCCACCGATCGCTCGGGCTTGGTGCCGGTTGATGGGACGGGCGAGGGCGCGCAGCGCTTTGTGCACATCCACAATCCGCCTTTGCGTTTGGCGGTGGTGGGTGCTGTGCACATCGCGCAAGCGCTGACGCCGATGGCGCGGATTGCGGGCTATGACCGTTTGGTGATTGATCCGCGTGCGGCTTTCGGATCGGCTGCGCGCTTTCCCGACGATACGGTGTCTGAGGACTGGCCCGATGCAGCCCTTGGCGCGTTTGGCCTCGATGCCCGCACGGCCCTCGTGCTTTTGACCCATGACCCAAAACTGGATGATCCGGCCCTGCATGTCGCTTTGCGGTCGCGTGCCTTTTATATTGGTGCGCTGGGGTCCACGCGCACCCATGCCGCCCGCGTGGCACGCCTGACCGAAGCTGGCTTTGACGCAGATCAGATTGCGCGCATCCAAGGACCGATTGGTCTGGATATTGGCGCGGCCAGCCCTGCCGAAATCGCAGTCTCGATCATTGCGCAGATGACCCAAGCCCTGCGGCGCGGCCTGTGATTTTTGGCCCCGTTCCTGTGGCGGAGGCCGAAGGCGCGGTGCTGGCGCATGGCGTGTCCGTGGATGGGCGCAAGATTGCCAAGGGCACTGTGCTGACGGCCGAGGACCTGCGCGATCTCGTGGCGGCAGGGCATGCGCAGATCACCGTGGCGCAGCTTGCCCCGCAAGACATCGCGGAGAACGACGCCGCAACACAGGCAGCGGCTGCACTGGTGCCAGATCCTGATGGGGCGGGCCTGCGTGTGTCGGGCGCGGGGTCGGGGCGGGTGAACCTCTATGCCACAGGCCCTGGTGTTGTGGTGCTGGACCGCACGGCGATCGACGCGTTCAACACGGTGGATCCCATGATCACCGTGGCCACCGTGCCCGCCCATCACCGCGTTGAGGCCGGCACGATGGTCGCCACGGTCAAGATCATCTCCTATGCGGTGGACGGCGTGGCTCTGGAAGCGGCCTGCACCGCGGGGCGCGGCAGTTTGCGGGTGGCCCCGCCGCGCTATGCCACGGCCACACTGATTGAAACGGCGGTGGGGGAAGGCGCACCCTCTGACAAAGGGCGTAACGCGATTGAGGCGCGGTTGGCCCGCCTCGGCGTCACGCTTGGCCCGCGTATGATCGTCCCGCATGAGGTGGCCGCGCTGGGCTGGGCTGTGGCAGAAGCGCCGGGGCAGGTGGTGCTGATCCTCACGGCATCGGCCACGTCTGATGTGCAGGATGTCGCGCCGCAAGCCTTGCGTGCCGCCGGTGGCACGGTCAGCGCCTTTGGCATGCCGGTTGATCCCGGAAATCTGCTCTTTTTCGGCACGCGGGGGCGCGCAGGGGAGGCTGCACCCGTTATTGGCCTGCCGGGATGTGCGCGCTCGCCCGCGCTGAATGGGGCCGATTGGGTGCTGGAGCGGTTGGTATGTGGTATCACGCTGACACAGGCAGATATCTCGCGGATGGGGGTCGGGGGGCTTTTGAAAGAAATCCCGACCCGGCCCAAGCCGCGCGCGCAGGTGCCACAGCACCTGCAAAACACGGCATCCTAACGCCACAGCAAATCCCGATAAAAATAGTCGGGAAAAATCGGTAAAATAATCTGTTTTCAACGGTCACATCTCGTGCTTTACTTTTGACCAACAAGATAAAAATAGGGGAGAAGATCATGACAAAAGTCACGATGTTGGTGAATGGCAAAGCAGCCTCGGCCGAAGTGGAGGGCCGTACGCTGCTGTCGTCGTTCTTGCGCGATGCGCAGGGTTTGACGGGAACGCACGTGGGCTGTGACACCAGCCAATGCGGCGCCTGCGTGGTGCACGTCAACGGCCAAGCGGTGAAATCCTGCACGATGCTGGCGCTTGAGGCCGAAGGGGCCGAGGTCGCAACCATCGAAGGTCAGGCCAATGCGGATGGCTCGCTCAACGTGATCCAACAGGCATTTCAGGACCACCACGGTCTGCAATGCGGCTTTTGCACGCCCGGGATGGTGATGACCACGGCGGCACTGCTGAAAGAGAACCCCAAGCCCACCGAGACCGAGGTGCGGGATTATCTGGAAGGCAACATTTGCCGCTGCACCGGCTATCACAATATCGTCAAGGCGATCATGGCGGCCTCGGGTCAAGACGTCAGCGCCATCGCGGCCGAATAGGTCCGCACACGTTACCTGTTAATGAGTGATCGCGTTTCCAGTTCCACCAAGACACGCGGGTGCGGAGGTCCTCTTTGCACCGCAGACCGGGGCGACTGCCCCAGCCAGACGTAAATACGACGTGAATATGGGGGCAGCCCCCAACAAACCTTCTGATGACGTCCGCCACATGAAGAATACGGAGGCTTCAGAAGGCGCGGTATGGTCCGCAGCTTTTAGGGAGGAAATAAAATGCCAAAAGATACAGGGCCCGTCTCGGGCATCGGCGCCAGCAGCAAGCGGCGCGAAGACGTCCGGTTTCTCACCGGGGAAGGCAACTACACCGACGACATCAACTTAAACGGCCAGGCGCATGTGTTCTTCTTGCGCTCGGACATTGCGCATGGAACGATCAATAAGATCGACACCGCAGCGGCCGCAGCTATGCCCGGCGTGGTCCGTG
>CBFHKQ010000070.1:0-8414 GCA_965656435.1 uncultured Pseudosulfitobacter sp.
AACAGGAGGGTACTTATCCGCTTCCCGAGGCGCAGTTGGACCGCTTCTTGGTGCAGATTGAGGTCGAATATCCCGACCGCGATACGGAGCGCGATATTCTTATCGCCACCACGGGCGAAGCGGAAGCGGAGGCCAGCCCAGTTTTCACAACGGCCGAGTTGATCGCGGCGCAAAAGCTGCTGCGCCGCATGCCCGTGGGCCACTCCGTCGTTGAGATGATCCTTGATTTGGTCCGCGCCTTCCGCCCGGATACGCCGGAAGCCTCAGATGCCATTCGTCAGGCCGTCGCATGGGGACCAGGCCCGCGCGCGGCGCAAGCGTTGATGCTGGCGGTACGTGCAAAAGCGTTGTTGGACGGGCGTCTGGCCCCATCTGTGGAGGATGTCGTGGATATGGCGCGGCCAGTCCTTAGCCACCGGATGTCGTTAACTTTCGCGGCGCGCGCACGCGGCGACAGCTTGACCGCCCTTATCAATAGCACCACCCAAGATCTGACAACGCGCTCCGAGGCAGCTGCGTGACACAAACTGAGCCGGCAGAACCGCGGTATCTGCGCCGCGATGCAGAAGCATTGGCCGCCGGCCTGCCCGCGCTTCTTGCCGACGCAGAGCGTTTGGCCAGCACGGTATTGCTCGGTGCACATGGGCGCAGGCGGGCGGGTACTGGTGACAATTTTTGGCAATATAGGCCTGCACAGCAAGGCGACAGTCGCCGGCAAATTGATCATCGTCGCAGCGCTATGGGCGACGTAGAATTTGTGCGCGAGCATGAGTGGCAAGTTGCGCAATCCGTGATGATGTGGTGCGATCAAGGTGCATCAATGCGCTTTACCTCGCGCGATTCACATCCGATGAAATCCGTCCGCGCCCGTACACTAGCGCTCGCATTGGCAATCTTGCTCGTGAAAGGCGGCGAGCGGGTTGGCCTGACGGGCAGCGGTTTGCCTCCTGGTCGGGGCCGTACGCAAATTTTGCGGCTTGCAGATATGCTGACCCAGGACGCGGAGGCTGAATACCAACCTCCTGAACACCGCGCCATGATCCCCCAAGCACAGGCCTTTTTCGTCTCTGATTTTCTAGGCGAAATCGACGAAACCCAACATGCACTTTTCAAAGCCGCCGACCGCGGCGTGCGCGGCGTAATGTTGCAAGTGCTCGACCCCGCGGAGGAGGCATTCCCCTTCTCCGGTCGTACCATTTTCGAAAGCATGGGTGGCGGCATGCGACACGAAACCCTCAAGGCCAATGATCTGCGCAGTCGCTACCTGGACCGCCTCGCGGCGCACAAAGCAGAACTCCGCACGCTATGCAGCCAGACCGGCTGGCAATACCGTGCGCATCACACAGACCAACCCGCACAATCGGCGCTGTTGTGGCTTTTCCAAGCCCTTGGGCGGAGGGATCAATGACCACGATCGCAGGCATAGGATTTGCAGCCCCTTGGTTGCTGGCCGCTCTGCTGGCGTTGCCAATCCTCTTGCTGTTGTTGCGCGCCGTTCCGCCTGCGCCGATCAAACGCCGCTTTCCTGGGGTTGGCCTCTTATTGGGTCTGCAAGACGCCGAGCGCGTTGCAGATCGCACGCCATGGTGGCTGTTGCTATTGCGGATGTTGGCCGTAGCAGCGCTTATTTTTGGGCTGGCGGGCCCTACGCTTGATCCTCAGTCAGGGCGAACGGAGCCTGCGGGGCCGCTATTGATCCTAGTCGATAGCAGCTGGGCCGCCGCCCCGCGCTGGCCCTTGGTCAAAGATACTCTGGCCGCAAAACTAGATGCCGCCGCGGCCGCCCAACGGCGCGTTGCGCTTTTGCAGTTGACACAGCCTACGCCGCTCACTTTTCATACGGCTGATCATTGGCTCGCCCGCCTTGACGGGATGCAACCAGATCCTTGGCAACCAAGCTCAGATCAGATCGCAGAAGCAGTCGCCGCCATTGCTGAAAGTGACGCACGCAACACGCTGTGGATCAGCGATGGATTGGCTTATCCTGACCGA
Source organism: uncultured Pseudosulfitobacter sp. (assembly GCA_965656435.1). Lineage (GTDB taxonomy): Bacteria > Pseudomonadota > Alphaproteobacteria > Rhodobacterales > Rhodobacteraceae > Pseudosulfitobacter. The sequence continues at coordinate 1,993 of CBFHKQ010000070.1, forward strand.
GATAAAGTGCTGGCGACAGCGGAGGCCATTGGCCCCGTAACTGTTGTACAATCCGAGAATACCGTCGTGGGCTTGCACCCCCCCGCACCTAAGGATGGCATGATCACACTGCGCGCCCAGCGGACCAATGCAGGCGGCGCGTTGGACACGGCTGTCTTGGCGCAAGGGCGTGATCCCGCGGGCACATTGCGTGTTTTGGCTAGCACCCCGTTGCGGTTCGAAGAAGGCGCGCGCACTGCGGAAACCACGCTGGCCCTGCCTGCGGAAATGCAGGCCCGGTTGGTACACTTTGAGTTGCAGGGTATGCGCAGCGCGGGTACCCGCGCGCTCGTTGATGACCGGCTGCAACGCCGCGAGGTCGCCTTGATCGCAGGAAGCTCCGACCGGGAGGGGCTCGAGCTGCTGTCACCTTTGCACTACCTTGAGCAAGCCCTAGCGCCGAGTGCAGATCTCATTGACGGCGGGCTAATGGAAATTTTGCCGGCAAATCCGGATGTAATTGTCCTGGCTGATGTCGCAACGCTGTCGCAGTCCGAGGCGGATGCGCTTGCCACATGGGTGTCCGACGGCGGGTTGCTGGTCCGCTTTGCCGGTCCGCGCGTTGCGGCAAGCGATGTAAGTCGCGATGCAGAAGACCCCCTTATGCCCGTCAGACTGCGCAGCGGCGGCAGAACCGTAGGCGGCGCCATGAGCTGGGGCGCACCCAAAGCCTTAGCGCCTTTCAAAGACAGCTCGCCCTTTGTTGGATTGCGTATCCCGGACGATGTCCGTGTCACAGCGCAGGTCATGGCACAACCGGATCCGCAACTGGCCAGTCGCGTAATTGCGGAACTGTCCGATGGCACGCCTTTGGTCACTCGCAAGTTGATCGACGAAGGTCAGGTGGTGCTGTTTCACGTGACTGCGAACGCTGAATGGTCCTCGCTGCCACTGTCCGGGCTGTTTGTTGAAATGCTCGAACGGCTGGCCGTCTCACGTGCGCCCGCCACACCAGACGTGGCTGAATTAGAAAGCACCACGTGGCAAGCAGAACGTGTAATGAATGGGTTTGGCGCCCTGCGCGCTGCGAGCGCGATGCCTGGCATTGCCGGACTTGAGTTGGTCACAACAGCTCCCGGGCCAGATATGTTGCCCGGCCTCTACACCTATCAGGATCGCAGCCTCGCACGGAACGTGTTATCAGAGGATAGCGTTTTAGAACCTGCAATCTGGCCAGAGCGCATTTCCCTTGAAGGTTTTGGTGCGCCTGTGCCGGATAACCTTGGTGCTTGGATCCTCGCAGCGGCATTGATACTGTTGGTCGCCGACGTGATCGCAACGCTCGCCCTCTCGGGGCTTCTGGTCCGCTCCGTTGGCACCGCAGCACTTGTTGCCATTTTTGCCGCTCTGCCACAAAAAAGTAGCGCACAGGAAAGCGCAGATGCCGCCGCAATCGCCGCTACGGCTGAGTTGGTGCTCGCCCATGTTTTGACCGGCAACGCAGCCGTTGATAACATTGCGGCCGCTGGCCTGCGCGGCCTGTCTGAGACCCTCTTTTTCCGCACATCGGTCGAGCCTGCTTCCCCTGTCGGTGTGAATCTTGAAACAGACAGTCTGGTTTTCTATCCAATCCTCTATTGGCCGATCACGCCAGATCAACCCCGCCCCTCAGCCGAAGCCTACGCCAAACTGAACACCTATTTACGATCGGGCGGATTGATCCTTTTTGACACTCGCGATGCGGATGTGGCGGGCTTCGGGGCAGCGTCGCCGCAAGGTCGCAAACTCCAACAGCTGGCGCGCCCTCTGGATATCCCTACGCTGGAACCACTTCCCGAAGATCACGTTTTGACGCGCACATTCTATCTGCTGCAAGATTTCCCCGGCCGCCACATCAGCCGCGATATCTGGGTTGAGGCCGCTCCGCCAGACGCAGAACAGGTAGAAGGCATGCCCTTCCGCAACCTGAACGACGGCGTGACACCTGTTGTCATCGGTGGCAACGATTGGGCTGGCGCATGGGCCATTTCACAGGACGGGAGCCCGCTGCTGCCTGTTGGTCGCGGCTTTAGCGGCGAGCGACAGCGCGAGCTGTCCCTCCGCTTTGGCGTGAACCTGGTGATGCACGTACTGACCGGCAACTACAAAAGCGATCAGGTGCACGTGCCTGCGTTGCTGGATCGGCTAGGTCAATGATCAACACCATCGTCTATGACCCAATGTTACCTTGGCCGTTGTTGGCGATCCTCGCCTGCGTCGTGCTTGCGGGCGTGGTACTGGCTTTGCTGCGCAGCTTGCAGGGGTGGGCCTTGCGCGGTGTAGCCGCTTTTGTGGTGCTGTGCGCCCTTGCGCAGCCCTCCATTCAGCAAGAAGATCGCGCAGCCCTATCAGATATTGTGATCATGCTAGAGGATGAAAGCGCGTCGCAAAGCTTAGGCGGCCGTCCGGATCAAATGCGCGCGGCAGGTGACGCGTTGGCTGCAAAAATTGAGGCGCGCGGGAATACCGAAGTGCGCCGCGTAACCGTTTCAGATGCAGAGGGCGAAGGCGGCACCCTCTTGCAGGGACGCCTTGCAGAGGTGCTCGCCGAAGAACCGAGCAACCGCATCGCAGGCGTTATTGCGCTCAGCGACGGGCAAATCGACGACCCCGGTATCGCGCCTCCATTGGTTGCGCCGTTTCACCTGTTGCAATCTGGGTTTGCGACCGATTGGGACCGGCGGTTGACCGTTGTGGGTGCGCCTGCCTTCGCGATCATTGGCGAGCCTGTGACGCTGACCCTGCGGGTTGATGACATGGGTGCAGCCCCAAGCGCTGAATTTTCTGAACTGGACATTCAGGTCGATGATGGCGACCCACAACGCTACCGCGTACCTATCGGCGAAGACCTAGAGTTGCCGCTGACCCTGCCACATGGCGGGCGCAACGTTATTCAGTTCTCGGTGCCCACACAGGAAGGCGAGCTGACAGAGCGCAATAACACGGCACTGATCCAGATTAATGGGGTGCGCGACCGGTTGCGCGTACTCCTTGTGTCGGGCGAGCCGCATGCTGGCAGCCGTACCTGGCGCAATCTGTTAAAATCCGACAGCTCTGTGGACCTGGTTCATTTCACCATTCTCCGCCCGCCAGAAAAACAAGACGGAGTGCCGGTAGGAGAGCTTTCGTTGATCGCCTTCCCCACGCGCGAATTGTTCCTTGAGAAAATTGACGACTTCGATTTGATCATTTTCGACCGGTACAAACGGCGCGGCATCTTGCCTGCGCTATACCTCGAGAATGTGGCCAACTACATTCGACGCGGCGGCGCTGTCCTAGTTGCTGCGGGACCAGATTTTGCAGGTGCCGATAGCATCTTCCGCTCGCCCTTGGGTGATGTCCTTCCAGCGGAGCCAACAGCGCGGGTGCGCGAAGAGGCCTACCGCCCGCAGGTCACCGACCTTGGCGCGCGCCATCCTGTCACGACAGGGCTTTCTGCCTCGGACGACTGGGGGCGCTGGTTGCGCCAGATCGACGTTGTTCCAACCGCAGGCGATGTAGTGATGCACGGCGCGGACGACAGCCCACTTTTGGTGCTGGACCGGGTAGACGCAGGGCGCGTTGCATTGCTGGCCTCAGATCACGCCTGGCTATGGTCGCGCGGCTATGAGGGGGGCGGGCCGCAGCTAGAATTGTTGCGCCGATTGGCCCACTGGATGATGAAAGAACCAGAGCTGGAGGAAGAAGCTCTGACAGCGAGCGCTGTGGGCCAGTCGATGCAAATCACTCGGCGCACGCTGGAAGAAACCGTGCCACCGCTGGTGATCACATCCCCAGATGGCAGTACAACGGAACTGACCCTTTCGCAAACCGCGCCGGGCCAATTTAGCGCACCTTTTGAGGGCGCGGAGACCGGCCTCTACCGATTAGAAAACGGGGACCAGACCACCGTGATCGGCCTAGGCCCAGCTGCCCCTCGTGAATTTATCAACACGATCGCGACAGCCGCGTTATTACAAGCGCCGATTGATGCAACCCGCGGCGGTGTGCACCGATTAGAAGACGGCCTTCCCAATATACGTAACGTGCGTGAAGGGCGGCCCGCGGCGGGGCGCGGTTGGATCGGGCTGACCCCACGTGGTGCGTATGAAACGCTTGATGTGCGGCGCGTGGCATTGCTGCCCGGGTGGTTGGTGCTACTGCTGGCGGCTGGGTTTATCGTCACGGCTTGGCTGCGCGAGGGGCGTCGAGCCTAGCTGCGAAACTATGTGTTGCCGTGTTTAAGCGCAGATTAAGCCGCTCTTTACCCGAATGACCCTATCCAAGGACACTGTAATCAGGCGGGGAAGGCGCAATGTCGCTGGCCAACAAACTGTCCGAAGAACGCCGCGGCAGGCTCGCGGCGGAACGTTTGCTTGAACTCAAGCAAGCAGAGCTTTTGACGGCGCATCAAAAACTTGGCCGCCACGCCCAAGCCCTGAGCATGGAAATCACCGAGACCCGCGCCGAAGTGGCAACGGTGCGCGATGAAAACCAGCGCGTAAAATCTGACCTCAACGTCGCACACCAAAAAGTCGAAGTGGCCGAGCGTCGCCTTTGGCACTCTATCCAGACCGTAACCGATGGGTTCGCTTTTTTTGACGATACCAACCGCATGCTTGCGGCGAACAAAGCCTATTTAGCCGTTTTTGACGGATTGGAAGCCATCGGACCGGGGGTGAACTATGTCACCATTCTGCAAGCGCTGACTGACGAAGGTATCGTCAACACCGAGGACCTAAACCCAGATGATTGGCGCGCGATGATGACCGCGCGCTGGATGTCCCAAGACCCGCCGGCCATTGTGGTACGCCTGTGGAACGATCAGTTTATCAAGCTAATCGACCGACGCGGGCCCGGCGGGGACATTGTGTCGCTTGGCCTCAACATCACGACGACTGTCGAATACGAAGCCAAGCTAAAAGAGGCTCGCACGATCGCGGAGAGCGCCAACCGCGCGAAATCAACTTTTCTGGCGAATATGAGCCATGAGATCCGCACCCCCATGAACGGCGTTGTAGGGATGGCAGAGCTGCTGTCCGGCTCGCAAGTTACCGACGAACAACGGCTATACATCGATACGATCAAGAATTCTGGCGAAGCGCTTTTGACCATCATCAACGATGTTCTGGATTATTCAAAGATTGAGGCGGACAAGCTGGCATTGCATCCAGAACCCTTTGATTTGGAACGGTGTATTCATGAAATCATGATGCTATTGCAACATTCAGCAAGGGAAAAAGCGATTGATTTGTTGATCGATTATGACCCGTTGTTACCAACAGTCTTTATCGGGGACCCCGGGCGCTTGCGCCAAGTTTTGACAAACCTTGTTGGCAACGCGATCAAGTTCACTGCGCGCGGGCATGTCATCATCCGTGTTACGGGCGCGCGCACAGCAAATATGGACAAAACGCAGATTACTGTCGTGGTCGAAGACACAGGGATTGGTATCCCGGCCGAGGAAACCAATTATTGTAAGTTTCAATAGCTTATATAAACAATAATACAATAATTACAATTATTTAATGTTATTTCAGTTTAGATCAGTAAGCGTCAGTATTGATAGATTACCTCCAAAAGTGTAACGTCAAATGTAACTTTAGGGGGTGGGTTTGCTCAATACTGATATTCAGGTTCGAAAGTGGAAAGCTACAAAAAGCGGAGATCGTGCAACCTGCGGTCAGAGCCTTTACTTGCGTGGCTGGGACGATGGAACAAAAGCCTTTGAGTTCCGAACCAAGTCAGGTTGGGTAACGCTTGGCTCATACCCAAGACTGTCGCTGGCTGAAGCAAGGGCGATGATACCTGTTTGCAAGGGTTTGTTGAAAGACAATATCGCTACACTGAAAAGCCTAAAAGCTCTCGCGACGCGCGTGAACACAGCTCACGACCTAAGTGTTCTGGCAACTCATCATGTGAATGAAGCAAACATATCAGAAATGGAGACGTTCGATCATGCTTTTCGCGTCTGGTACCAGAGGCAGTTGAAGTCTGGCATTTGGACGCACAGAGCATCAATGAGCCTTCCTCTAACGTTTTATGAAAGCTATGCGGCCAAACATATCGGTGACCTTCGTTTGGACGAAATTAGACGGTCAACAATCAAGTCGTTCATGCAGCCTTTGTTTATGTCGCGCCCTGCACTGGCTTCAAAACTACTCGGGTATATTAACAAGGTGTTTGAGGAGGCCATGGATAATGAGCTTATTGACGCAAACCCAACGCCGCAAAAATTCGCAAAACCTAATCGCGAGCCTGCACATGCACCCTCACTTCATTTCGACCAATTACCTGAGCTTTGGTCATGGATAGAGTTTCAGGATTTTAGTGATACGATGAAGGCGGCGATGCGTTTAACAGTGGTTACAGCGCATCGCGCTGGGGTCATTTCCAACATGAGGAAGGCCCACTATGCTCCTGAA
>CBFHKQ010000071.1:0-8164 GCA_965656435.1 uncultured Pseudosulfitobacter sp.
TCTAATGATTTACCTGATGCCGTCGCAGATACAGATGCGATTTTCATTGCCGTGGGCACTCCCACACGGCGCGGCGACGGGCACGCAGACCTTACCTATGTCATGGCGGCCGCTGAGGAAATTGGTCGCACACTGACTGGATATGCGGTGGTCGTGACCAAATCAACGGTCCCCGTTGGCACCAATAGAAAAGTCCGAGACGTGATCACCAAGGCGAACCCTCACGCGGATTTTGACGTAGCCAGCAACCCAGAGTTCTTGCGCGAAGGGGCTGCGATTGACGATTTTATGCGGCCGGACCGCGTTGTTGTTGGCGTGCAAAACGCCCGTGCAGGCGCAGTAATGTCTGAGGTATATCGCCCCCTCTTCCTGCGCGATTTTCCAATTCTCACCACTGACTTGGAAAGCGCCGAGTTGATCAAATATGCCGCCAATGCGTTTTTGGCGACGAAAATTACCTTCATCAACGAAATGGCTGCCCTTTGTGAACGTTCAGGTGCAGATGTCAAAACGGTATCCCAAGGCATGGGCCTCGATGGACGGATCGGGAATAAATTTCTACACGCTGGTCCCGGTTATGGCGGCAGTTGCTTTCCCAAGGACACCCAAGCGCTGGCGCGTATTGGGCAAGAGCTTGCCGTGCCCATGCAACTGACCGAAACCGTGATCAAGGTGAACCAAGAGGTAAAGCGCCGCATGATCGACAAGGTCATCGATCTGTGCGAGGGAAGCGTCAGCGGGAAAACCATTGCCATTTTGGGCACCACCTTTAAGCCGAATACGGATGATATGCGTGAAAGCCCTGCTTTGACGATTGTCCCGGCGCTTATCGGTGGTGGTGCGCGGGTGCGGGTTGTAGATCCGCAGGGCAAGCGCGAAGGGGCCGCTTTGTTGCCTGGTGCCACATGGGTAGAAGACCCCTATGCCGCAGCGGATGGCGCGAATGCGTTGGTAATTTTGACGGAGTGGAATGAATTCCGCGCGCTAGACCTCAAGCGGATTGTCCGCCAAATGGCCACGCCGTTGATGGCGGATTTGCGCAATGTCTACAGCCCCAAAGACGCCCAGCGCGCAGGGTTTGCGGCCTACGCTTCTGTCGGTCGTGCCGGGTTTGGCTACGTCGTCTAGCGCGCTGTTTCAGCTGCGATCTGGGCGCGAGATTTGCGCGCCCGCTCCGTCGCACTCTTAAGCTGACCACAGGCTGCCATAATATCCTCACCACGCGGCTTGCGAATAGGGCTGGCATAGCCTGCCTTGTAGATGATGTCGGCAAAAGCACGAATGCGGTTGTTGGACGAGCGTTTATAGGGCGCGCCGGGCCATTCGTTGAACGGTATCAGATTGATTTTGGCCGGAATACCTTCAATTAGCGACACGAGGCGGTGCGCGTCCGCATCCGTGTCGTTCACCCCATCTAGCATCACGTATTCAAAGGTGATGCGTTCCGAATTGGACACTTTTGGATAGGCCTTCAGCGCCTCTAACAACGCTTCAATGTTCCAGCGTTTGTTGATCGGCACCAGCTTGTCGCGCGTCTCATCCGTTGTACCGTGGAAGGACACCGCCAATTGGCAGCCAATTTCCTCGGCCGTACGCGCAATCTCGGGCACAACACCTGACGTGGACAACGTAATGCGCCGCCGCGACAACTGGATCCCCTCTGCGTCCATCGCAATTTTCATCGCGTCGCGCACGTTCTCAAAATTATAAAGCGGCTCGCCCATGCCCATAAGGACAATATTCGATAACAGGCGCGTTTCATCCTTAGGCGCGCCCGGCGTGGGCCATTCATCCAAATCATCTCGCGCCATCATCACCTGCCCGATGATTTCAGCGGATGTCAGATTGCGTACCAATTTCTGAGTGCCCGTGTGGCAGAACGAGCACGTCAGGGTACAGCCGACCTGCGACGAGATGCACAGCGTCCCGCGCCCCTCTTCGGGGATGTAGACCACCTCAACCTCATGGCCGCCTGCAATCCGAACCAACCATTTGCGCGTGCCATCGGTACTGACCTGTTTGCTCACAACTTCCGGAATCTCAATCACGAAATGTGCGGCCAACTCTGTGCGGTAGGCTTTACTGAGGTTTGTCATCGCCTCAAAATCGCGCACACCCCATTGGTAAATCCACTGCCAGATTTGACCAACACGCATCTTGGCCTGCTTTTCAGGCGTCCCAATCTCGATCAGCGCGGTGCGCATTGCATCGCGGGTCAGCCCCACAAGGTTTTGGGGTCCCTCCGGCAACTTCCGTGGGATGGTGTGAACATCTTGGGTGATGGGCGCGTCGATTGGCATTGGGGCGGATCTCCAACGGAAAGCAATGCGCCTCTATAGCGGATCAGCGCGTAGGATCAACCGCCGCAGCGGCTCTCCGCCTCTTCGATTGCCGCGGTAAAGCCCAACAGCGAAAAAGTATCCTTGGTCGTTGTGCCGCGGCTAGACACACCCGTGACAATCGCATCGGCACCACGCTTCATTGCGGTTACGATCTTGCTGTCATCCGCGGTTGTGGCTGGCCACGCCCACTCGCCGTCAGTAAACAGCTCAAATTCGTTACCAGAGATATTGACGTTAACCGAACTGCCCTTGGCAAAGGGATAACCGCCAGTGAAAGCCACCTGCGCCTTAGCACCTGCGCTAGGACGATAAAACACCATCATCAAGATCTGACCCCGGGTCGCGGCGACTTCGCGTCCATCGCGGGTGTTAACGGTCTTTTTTGGCGTTGAGACACTCCAGCATTCGGTTGGGTTGTCCTCGACAAAGACGCTCCAATCCGTTTTGGCGGCCACGCGGTTTGTGCTTTGGTCTTGCGCCATTGCCCCACCAGCCACGAGCGCCGTCACAGCGACCACAAATCCAAATCTCTTTATGCTCATGTGTCCAGCCTCCAAGCTGTCCTAATCTTTGATCGGTCAGCTGCCCGCGGCCCCCTCGTACGGTCTCGCTCTTGCAACTGCCTCATTTCTTCCCGACAAGTGTCACACTAACGCGAAATGCGCGACGGGCGAAACACCCATTGGCAGAAATTTGCGCAGATGTGAGGTGATTTATGAACAATCCAGCAGCTTTGGCCGAAGTCTGGCGCGGGCCCTTTTTGGAAAGCCAGCATTCCGGTCATGCGGTTGTTTGCGGCCCTGGCGGTGCTGTGGTTGAGGCATGGGGCGACCCGATGGCCACAGTCTTGCCGCGCAGTTCTTGCAAAATGATCCAAGCACTTCCCTTGGTACGCAGTGGTGCGGCAGACGCCTTTCATTTGGGGACAGAGCACCTTGCGCTGGCTTGCGCATCTCATAATGGGGCGGAGATACACACCAGCCGTGTGAGCGCCTGGTTGGATCATATCGGGCGCAGTTCCGATGATTTTCGCTGCGGCCCGCAAATGCCCGCGGATATCCCTGCGCGCGACGGCCTGATCCGGGCTGAGGCCGCGCCTTGCAGACGCCACAACAACTGTTCAGGCAAACATACCGGGTTTTTGACCCTGACAAAACACCTTGGCGGGGACGCCAACTATGTGGACATTGCACACCCAGTACAGCGCGCCTGTCTTGAAGCCTTCGAGGAAGTCACAGGCGAGGTCAGCCCGGGCTACGGCATTGATGGGTGCAGCGCGCCAAACCACGCCACAACTCTGCACGGCCTGGCCCGCGCCATGGCGCATTTTGCAGCAGCCCCCGTAGGCAGCGCCGAAGAACGCTTGCGCAGCAGCATGATGAAACACCCAGAATTGGTTGCCGGAGAAACACGCGCCTGCACCAACCTGATGCGCGCTATGGACGGTCAAGTTGCCGTTAAAACTGGGGCCGAAGGTGTGTTTATCGCAATCATCCCAGCAAAAAAGCTGGGCGTTGCACTGAAAATCACCGATGGTGCCACACGCGCCGCCGAATGTGCCATCGCGGCGATTTTGGTCAAATTGGGCGTGTTAGAGCCGCATCATCCCGAAACGCTTAAGTACTTGAACGCGCCCATCCGCAATTGGGACGGACTGGAAACGGGAACGCTACGGGCGGCACCCGCTCTGATTTGACGCTGCGCTTAGACGGCGAAATCCGTCTTGGCATAGCCTTGAAGGTACAATAGCGCTGTCAGATCACCGTGGTTAATACGCACATCGCACTGCGCTGCGACCGCTGGCTTGGCGTGCAGCGCCACGCCCATTCCAGCGCGCTGGAGCATGCCCAAATCATTGGCCCCATCACCAACAGCAAGCACATCAGCCTCAGATAGGCCTAAGCGGTTCGTAATTTCTTCTAAAGCGTCCACTTTGGCCTGCTTTCCCAAAATGGGCTGACCCACTGTGCCGGTGATGGTTGCCCCGTCAGAGTTCAGCACATTGGCGCGGTTTTCATCAAAGCCAAGATGGGCCGCAACCGCCGCGGTGAACGCTGTAAAACCCCCCGATACCAGTGCCGCATATCCGCCATCCTGTTTCATTGTCGCCAACAGTGCCGCACCGCCCGGCATATAAGTGATCCGCTCTGATAGCACCTGATCGATCACGGAAACTGGCAACCCTGCAAGCAATGCGACCCGTTCGCGCAACGCGGCCTCAAAGTCCAGCTCACCGTTCATGGCTCGCGCTGTGATTTCGCGTACTTTTGCGCCAACGCCCGCTACTTCGGCCAATTCGTCGATGCACTCTTGTTGGATCATCGTGCTGTCCATGTCCGCTAAAAGCATCTGTTTGCGGCGCCCTTGGGTCGGGATGATGTTTAAATCAACCGACAACTCTTGCACGTCTGTCCAAACATCCCAGCGGTTATCCGGCATCGCAGATAGGCTGAATTCCGCGGCTTCATTTGGGGCCAACCACTGGGCGGCACCCCCGCCCCAAGCGTTCCGCAGGCTTTCAACAAGCGCGGGTTGCAGCATTCCGGGCTGCGCAATCAAGGTGCAGGTGAATGTGGTCATGTTTCCGATCCGCTCCGGTGGTGTCGCAAATGGCATCTAATCCGGCGCTATAGTCGCGTTTTTCCGGTTGCACCACCCCGCGCCGCACAATAGGCCTGCCCTTGGGACACCCTTCCCCAACGAAGGGCATTTATCTGTAAGGATAGCAGACATGACGACACCACAATCGGGCGCGCGCCCGGCAAATCCGCGTTTTTCGTCCGGCCCTTGTGCCAAACCCCCCACCTTTAATCTGACCGCGCTTGGCGATGCGCCTCTGGGCCGTTCGCACCGCGCAGCCGAAGGTAAAGCCAAACTCTTGGCCGCGATCGAAGAGACACGCGCCATCCTGGGCGTGCCCGCTGATTACAAAATCGGGATTGTGCCCGCCTCCGACACAGGCGCCTATGAGATGGCGATGTGGTCCCTGCTGGGCGAACGACCTGCGGAAATGGTCGCTTGGGAAAGCTTTGGCGCAGGCTGGGTGACAGATGCCGTCAAACAGCTCAAGATCACACATACCGTGCATACCGCAAACTACGGCCAGATCGTCGATATGGCGGCACTGAACTATGACAATGATGTTTGCTTTACCTGGAACGGCACCACGTCTGGCGTACGCGTGCCAAATGGCGATGCCATTCCCGCCGACCGCGCAGGCCTGACGCTTTGTGATGCGACCTCCGCCGCTTTCGCAATGGACCTGCCTTGGGACAAATTGGATGTCACAACCTTTAGCTGGCAAAAGGTCCTCGGCGGCGAAGCCGCGCACGGGATGCTCATCCTCAGCCCCCGCGCCGTTGCCCGCCTAGAAAGCTATATCCCCCCATGGCCCCTGCCAAAAATCTTCCGCCTGACGAAAGGTGGCAAACTGATCGATGGCATTTTCCGCGGTGAGACGATTAACACGCCTTCGATGCTGGCGGTTGAAGACTATTTGCACTGTTTAACATGGGCGCGCAGCGTTGGCGGCCTGAACGGGCTGATCCAACGTGCAGATGCAAACGCCCAAGCGATTGCAGATTTTGTTGCAGCGCATGATTGGATCGACTTTCTGGCTGAAGATCCGGCAACACGCTCCAACACCTCTGTCTGTTTAAAATTCACTGACGCTCGGATCACGGATGGCGCGGCCTTTGCTAAGGCGGTTGCCAAGCACCTTGCCGATGAAGGTGTGGCCTTTGATATCGGCGCCTACCGCGATGCCCCACCCGGACTGCGCATCTGGTGTGGCGCCACGGTCGAAACGGCGGACATTTCAGCCATGCTGCCATGGCTCGCCCACGCGTTCGAGACACAAATCAACAGCTAATCTTCGGCCAAATTCCTGCCGGAGCATCGCGCCCGGCGGAACGGCCGCCCCCCCTTCATGGGCCAACGCGCCCGTCCTCCCTAATTAAAGGAGCCTCAACATGGCACCCAAAGTCCTCATTTCCGACAAACTGTCCGATGCAGCCGTTCAAATCTTTCGCGACCGTGGGATCGATGTCGATTTTCAACCCGATCTGGGCAAAGACAAAGAAAAGCTCGCCGCTGTTATCGGTGACTATGACGGCCTCGCCATCCGGTCCGCCACCAAAGTAACAGAAAAGATTTTAGCCGCTGCCACGAACCTCAAGGTGATTGGCCGCGCCGGGATCGGCACCGACAATGTCGACAAGCCTGCCGCGTCAAAGAAAGGTGTGATCGTGATGAACACACCCTTTGGCAACATGATCACAACGGCGGAACACGCCATTGCCATGATGTTCGCCGTGGCCCGTCAAATCCCTGAGGCCTCCGCCTCAACGCACGCCGGCAAATGGGAAAAGTCCAAGTTTATGGGTGTAGAGCTTACGGGCAAAACGCTGGGCGTCATTGGCGCCGGCAACATCGGCGGCATTGTGTGCGACCGAGCGCGCGGGCTCAAGATGAAAGTCGTCGCTTATGATCCATACCTGGGCCAGGAAAAAGCCGACAAAATGGGCGTGGAAAAAGTGGAATTGGACTCACTGTTGGAGCGCGCGGACTTCATCACACTGCACGTGCCTTTCACCGAAGCCACTGCAAACATCCTCAGCGCTGACGCTATCGCAAAAATGAAGCCCGGTATACGGATCATCAACTGTGCCCGCGGCGGACTAGTGGACGAAGAGGCGCTGGCCGAGGCGCTCAAATCTGGGCATGTCGCAGGTGCGGCCTTTGATGTCTTTTCCCAAGAACCTGCGCAAGAAAACCCGCTATTCAATCTGCCGAACGTCGTCTGCACACCGCATTTGGGCGCCGCCACAACCGAAGCACAAGAAAATGTGGCGCTTCAGGTGGCCGATCAAATGGCGAACTTCTTGCTCACAGGTGCGGTTGAAAACGCATTGAACATGCCATCAGTGACTGCTGAAGAGGCCAAAGTGATGGGCCCTTGGGTAGATTTGGCCGGGCATCTCGGTGCTTTTGTGGGTCAGATGACCGACGAGCCGATCAAAGCCATCAACATCCTCTATGACGGCTCGGTTGCGGATATGAACCTAGAGGCGCTGAACTGCGGTGTTGTTGCCGGGATCATGAAGCGCGCCAATCCAGACGTAAACATGGTCAGCGCGCCCGTCATCGCCAAAGAACGCGGCATTCAGATCAGCACCACAAACCAAGACAAAAGCGGTGTCTTTGATGGCTATATTAAGGTCACTGTCGTCACCGACAAGCGCGAGCGGTCGGTTGCGGGCACGGTCTTTAGCGACGGCAAGCCGCGCTTTATCCAGATCAAAGGTATCAATATCGATGCCGAGATTGGGGCCAATATGCTCTATACCACCAATGAGGACGTACCAGGCATCATCGGTTTGTTGGGCAACACGATGGGCAAAAACGGGGTGAACATCGCGAACTTCACCCTGGGCCGAAACGAAGTTGGCGGCGAGGCGATTGCCCTGCTGTACATCGACAATCCCATCGACACGACGGTGATCAGCGCCTTGGAAACCACGGGGATGTTTACGCAGGTCAAGCCGCTGGAATTCGACGTTACCTAAACCAAAGCCTTCGACAATATCATAGGCACTACATTATGCGGCCGTCACCTCTTGAAGGGTGGCGGCCGCTCTGTCAGGCATGGCGCATGCAGAAACCCATCTATGCCATCGGCGATATCCACGGCCACCACGACAAGCTCGCACAGCTTGTCGTGGACATCGAAAAAGATGGCGGGCCAGAGGCGCAAATCGTCTTTCTCGGGGACTACGCCGACCGTGGCCCAGATAGCCGCGGGGTCTTAGCGCTTTTGTCAG
>CBFHKQ010000072.1:0-7884 GCA_965656435.1 uncultured Pseudosulfitobacter sp.
TTATAGACAAATTTCACGTCCGGAATGTCCAGCCCACGCGCCGCCACGTCTGTAGCCACCAGCACTTCGATATCGCCGGATTTGAAGCCCGCGATGGCCCGATCACGTTGGCCTTGGCTCTTGTTTCCGTGGATTGCGCCCGCGGCAAAGCCTTGTTTGTCCAACATGCGCGACAGCTTTTCCATGCCATGTTTGGTACGCCCAAAAACCAAAGCTCGTTCGCCTGGGTGTTTGGCCAACATTTCCATCAGCAGTTTGGATTTTTCGGCCTTGGCGATGAAATGTACCTCTTGGGTGATCTTGTCCGCAGCCTTACCAGGAGGCGAGACCTCAATGCGGATGGGCGAAGTCAAATAGCTGTTGGCAACCTCGTTCATCAGCTTGGGCATCGTGGCGGAAAAGAGCATCGTTTGACGCTCCTTCGGCAGGACCGAGGCAATTTTGCGCAGATCATGGATAAAGCCCATGTCGAGCATCTGATCCGCCTCATCGAGAACCAAAAACGTGGTCTCGCTCAGATCCACCGCGCGGCGGTCCATCAGGTCGAGCAAGCGCCCAGGCGTGGCCACCAACAAATCCACGCCTCGCTCCAACCGCGAGATTTGCGGATTGATCGACACACCACCCACAACCATCTGCGCACGCAGACTGGTCCCTTGGCAAAAGCCCTTGAGGTTTTCCATAATCTGGTTGGCCAATTCGCGCGTGGGTGCCAGCACAAGACCGCGCACCGTGCGGGGCCGCGGCCGGCCAGTCAGCTCCATCATCTGCGCCACCAAAGGCACCCCAAAGGCTGCCGTCTTCCCTGTGCCCGTCTGCGCAAGGCCCATCACATCGCGCCCGTTCAACGCATGTGGGATGGCTTGTTTCTGGATCGGTGTCGGATCTTTCAGGCCCATCTGCGCCAATATACCCACCAACCGCTCCGGCAGGCCCATCATCTCAAAATCGCTCATTGTCGTCTTTCTTGGGCGCGCAACCGCGGCCCATCGCTCGTGTGAACGCCGGCGCGCGAGACGGCAAAGCATTTGCACGTCACGGCCCGTCGCGTTGCCCCACGCGTGATTTTGGGAACATCTGTGCGTCCGCTGGTCCTGACCCAAGCGGCCCTCCTTGGGCCGGCTGCGATCGGTGGGGCGGGCCCCACACTTACCATTCTCTGCTCACGCGGCAGACGGTTGCGCATAAGCACCCCTTGGCCGTCCCCGCGGCATAAGTCAACCGGCAAGCGCTTTGCGCTCCAAATCCAGACATCTGACGCAAGCGAATGTGGCGTGCTGGGCACTGTGCACCAGAGCACAAACCGACCGGCACAGAATTCGCTCTGGTCCAAGCCTGCATTTTTAGCTAGGGACAGGACCACCTTGTGACGCCAGACAGCCCCCCGAGGAGACAGCATGGCACATCCGATCATTGCCCGTTGTGAAACCATGGGTCTGCGCATGACAGGCCCGCGGCGCATCATCGCCCAGGTCTTGCAAGACAGCGATGACCATCCGGATGTCGAAGAGCTTTATGCCCGCGCGGCGCGCATTGATGGCTCCATTTCCATCGCAACGGTCTACCGCACGGTGAAGCTCTTTGAAGAGGCGGGCATTCTGGACAAGCTGGAGTTTGGCGACGGGCGCGCGCGCTATGAAGATGCCGAGCGCGACCACCACGACCATTTGATCGACATGAACTCCGGCGCTGTAATCGAATTTATGGACGCCGAGATTGAGGCGCTGCAAGAGCGGATTGCGGACAAGTTAGGCTATGAGTTACGCGGTCACCGTCTTGAGCTGTACGGCGTGCCGCGCAAAAAAGACCCGAAAGACTAGCCCCAATTATTAACCATAGCGCTGCTATGTCAGGCCACCTCGCGCCAGACAGGACCGCCCTATGACCTCTGCCCTCCCCATTGACACGCTACCTCAAACCGCGCGCACGGCGCCGCGCCTTGCGGTTCTGATCGACGCAGATAACGTACCCGCCAAACACGCCCCCGCCATCCTGCATGCCGCGACACAAATCGGTGATCCCGCTGTGCGCCGCGTCTACGGCGATTGGAGCAACCAGCGGCTACGGCACTGGCGCGACCATGTGCGCGATCTCGGCCTCAGCGCGCACCAAGAGGACGCCCACACGACCGGCAAAAACAGCGCCGACATTGGCCTCGTAATTGACGCGATGGACCTGCTGCACGCGGGACACTTCGATGGCTTTGTGTTGGTCTCGTCTGACAGTGATTTCACCGCGCTTGCCAACCGGCTGCGCGAGGCGGGACGCAAGGTCTACGGCATGGGTGAGACGAAAACACCGCGCGCCCTGCGCCAAGTCTGCAACCGGTTTATCCAGATCGAAGACCTCGCAGAACAGCCCTGTGATACAGGAACCGCGCACGCGACCGCAGCCCTGCCCCATCTGCAAGACGCCATGGCGCACGTGGATCCCGAAGGCGGTTGGTACAGTTTGGGTCAGATTGGGCAAACCCTGCACCGGATCGCGCCTGATTTCGACAGTCGCCAGTTCGGCCACGCCAAGCTCAGCACTCTGGTGGCAGAGATTACAGAGATTGAGACGCGCCAAGACCCCAACCAGCTGATGCTGCGCCTGCGCGCCTGAAGGCAGAGCAAGCCCTACCGAGGCACCTGCCCGCGCATTTGCCCCCTTGCACCTGCGCGCAAAATAACAACAGATCGCTGGTGAACACCCCCTTAGCGCCCGCGCGCGGCCCAAGCTGCTGCGCCGCACCTTGCGCTTCTATGACAAAGGATCTGCCATGAAACCGGCCCGCGAGACGCTGCGCGACAATCTGTGGGGCGCGGCCCTGATGGTGCTGGCGATGTTGGGCTTTGCCATTGAGGACAGTTTTATCAAGCTGGTGGCAGACACCGTGCCTGTGGGGCAAATTCTGATGACCTTGGGCTTTGCCGGTGCTGTGATCTTTGCGCTGGTGCTGCGCGCGCAAGGGATGGCTTTGTTCGGCCCCGCCATGCTCTCGCGCCCAGTTTTGTTGCGAAACGCGGGCGAGCTGTTGGGCACCTTGGGCTTTGTGACGGCCATTGCGTTGATCCCGCTCTCTACGGCTTCGGCGATCTTGCAGGCCACACCGCTCGTCGTGACGCTGGGTGCGGCCCTTTTCCTAGGCGATCCCGTGGGTTGGCGGCGCTGGACCGCTATTTTAGTCGGCTTTTTCGGGGTTATGCTAGTGATCCGCCCCGGATTTGAAGGCTTTGATATCCTCTCGCTCTTTGCCGTCCAAGGCGTCATTGGCCTCGCCATTCGCGACCTGGCCACCCGCCGTGTGCCCGCTGAGACGACCTCGATGCAGCTAAGCTTTGCCGCTTTTGCGATCCTCGTGCCTGCGGGCGGCCTGCTGCTGGCGGGCACGCAAACGGCGCCCGTGATGCCCGACGCGGTGCAGTGGCTGTTCCTCAGCGCAGCTGTGGTAATCGGCGTCTTTGCCTACTACGGGATTGTGGCCGCCATGCGCGTGGGCGAAATCAGCTTTGTCACACCGTTTCGCTACTCGCGGCTGGTCTTTGCGCTGTGTATCGGGGTCGTGTTTTTTAACGAGCGCCCTGATCTGCTGACGCTCACCGGGGCCACCATCATTGTAGCCTCTGGCATCTATACCGTGTGGCGCGAACGGCGCGTGGCTGCGTCAGCGCACTAGGTTGCCGGCAGCTATGCCTCGGCACAAAACCCGGGCTTGCCCCTTTCGCTGCACGTGCAGCATCGCTATGAACGCTGCAAACCTCTTGTGCACTGCAATCCAAAGGGAACCGACATGAGCACCATCATCGACATCCACGCCCGTGAAATTCTGGACAGCCGCGGCAATCCCACCGTCGAAGTCGACGTCATCTTAGAGGACGGCACAATGGGCCGCGCGGCGGTACCCTCGGGCGCCTCCACCGGGGCTTATGAAGCGGTGGAAAAGCGTGACGGTGACGCAGCGCGCTATAAAGGCAAAGGCGTGCTGGAAGCTTGCAGCGCCGTCAATGGCGAGATCGCAGAGGCCTTGGTCGGCATCGATGCTACCGAGCAGGTGGAAATCGACGCGGTGATGATCGAGCTAGACGGCACCGAGAATAAATCCCGCCTTGGCGCCAACGCGATTTTGGGCGTCTCGCTAGCCACCGCAAAGGCAGCGGCAGATTTCTGTGCGCAACCGCTCTACCGCTATGTCGGCGGCACCTCGGCGCGCGTGTTACCAGTGCCCATGATGAACATCATCAACGGCGGCGAGCATGCCGACAACCCCATCGACATCCAAGAATTCATGATCATGCCCGTCAGCGCCACCAGCATCCGCGAGGCTGTGCGCATGGGCGCCGAGGTGTTCCACACCCTCAAAGCAGAGTTGACGGCAGCGGGCCTGTCCACCGGCATCGGCGATGAGGGCGGCTTGGCCCCCAACATCAGCTCGACCCGCGATGCGCTCGATTTTGTGCTGAAATCTATTGAAAAAGCAGGCTATGCGCCCGGCGAAGACATCCACTTGGCCCTCGACTGTGCGGCGACTGAATACTTTAAGGACGGTGCCTATGTCCTTGCCGGTGAGGGGAAAACCTTAACCTCTGCGCAAAATGTCGACTACTTGACGGCGCTGGTGGCGGACTATCCCATCATCTCGATTGAGGACGGCATGGCCGAGGACGATTGGGAAGGCTGGCGCGCCCTGACGGACGCCTTGGGCGACAAGGTGCAGCTGGTGGGTGACGACCTGTTCGTCACCAATCCCGCGCGTCTGTCGGACGGCATTGCCCGCGGCTGCGCGAACTCGATGCTGGTCAAAGTGAACCAAATCGGCACGCTGACCGAGACGATGACCGCAGTCGACATGGCGCACCGCGCGGGCTTTACCAACGTCATGAGCCACCGCTCCGGCGAGACTGAGGACGCCACGATCGCCGATCTGGCGGTTGCCACAAACTGCGGTCAGATCAAAACCGGAAGCCTCGCGCGTTCTGACCGGTTGGCGAAATACAATCAACTGATCCGCATCGAAGAAGCCTTGGGTGAGACCTCGCTCTATGCCGGGCACAGCATCCTGCGCGGCTAGGTCTGCGGCCAACTGAGCGTGCCGCCAGCAACGGCGGCGCGCACCCCTGTGGTGCCTTGGCAGGAGGTCGGCAATTTGCGTGCGACCCGCACCGCGAGATAGGCAAAAACCTGCGCTTCCAGCATATCGCCATCAAGGCCAACGTCCGCCACCGGGCGCACCGGACACGGTGCTGCGGCTGCAAGCATCTCCATCATCACCGGGTTCAAGCGACCGCCACCTGTCACCAGCACCTCCGTGGGCGGGGACGGGAAATATTGCACCGCTTGGGCAAAAGCCGCCGCGGCCATCGCCGTAAGGGTGGCCGCCGCATCTGCATCCGAAAGCGGTGCAACCCCTGCGGCCAGTTCCGCAAAATCATTCCGGTCTAGGGACTTAGGCGGGATACGCGCAAAATAGGGCGCGTCCAAAAATCGTTCCAACACGCCCTCTGCCACAGTGCCTTCGCGCGCCAAAGCACCCTGTGCATCATAGGAAAGCCCGCGCCGCGCCTGCATCAAATCATTCAGGGGCGCATTCGCAGGTCCCGTATCAAAGGCCAGCAGCGCCCCCGGCGCCTGCGGCGCATCACAGCGTGGATCGACCCAAGTCACATTCCCCACCCCGCCAAGGTTCAAGAACGCGAGCGGCGCAGGGTGCCCAAGCCATTTGGCGCAAGCAAAATGGAAAAACGGTGCCAGCGGCGCACCCTCGCCGCCCAAAGCGACATCCGCGCTGCGAAAGTCCCACACCACCGGCACGTCCAGCGCAGTCGCAAGCGCTGCGCCATCACCTACCTGCAAAGTGCCTTGCGCCCGCGGCGCATGGGCCAACGTTTGCCCGTGAAAGCCCACAACATCCGCATCGGGGAAATCGCGGAGCACCTCAAGGTGCGCAGCCTCAACCACGCTCCGCGCCGCCGCCACATCCGGCCCGGACCACTGCCCGAGGGCCGTGCGGATCACCTCCCGCTCCGCCTCTGAATAAGGACGATAAGCGCTGGGGCCAAAGCCCAAAACCTCAACGCCGTCGGTCTCAATCACCGCCGCATCCACCCCATCGAGGGAGGTCCCGCTCATGGTGCCCAAAGCCCGTACGACCGAACCTGCCTGTCTGACCCTGTTCATCGGCCTTTTCCTTTACGCCCCCCGCGCATATAGACGCGGCACAACAGTGACCCGCAACCCGACCAGAGGACAAGCGCAATGTCGTACACACCCCGATCCGAATTCCTGACCGTTATGCAAGAACGCAGTTTTGTGGCGGATTGCACCGACTATCAGGGCCTCGATGAGGCGCTTTTGGCCGGGCCTTGTGCGGCCTATATCGGATTTGACGCGACCGCCAAGTCTTTGCATGTCGGATCGTTAATCCAGATCATGATGCTGCGCTGGTTCCAGAAAACAGGCCACCAGCCGATCACCCTGATGGGCGGCGGCACGACCAAAGTGGGCGATCCCTCGTTCCGCGCGGATGAGCGGCCTTTGCTCGACAGTGCCCAGATTGACGCCAATATTGCAGGCATCAAACAGGTGTTTTCAGCCTATATCGACTATGATGGCGCGGCGGGCGCGCGCATGCTCAACAATGCCGAATGGCTGGATGGGTTGAACTATCTCGACTTTCTGCGCGACATCGGGCGGCATTTTTCGATCAACCGGATGCTGGCCTTTGAAAGTGTGAAATCCCGGCTCGACCGCGAGCAGTCGCTGTCGTTCTTGGAATTCAACTATATGATCCTGCAAGCCTATGATTTCATGGAGCTTCATCGCCGCTATGGCTGTATTTTGCAAATGGGCGGATCGGACCAATGGGGCAACATCGTCAACGGCATTGACCTGACGCGCCGTGTGGTGGAGGGCGAGGTTTACGGGCTCACCTCGCCACTGCTAAGCACATCGGATGGCAAGAAGATGGGCAAATCGCAATCGGGTGCGGTTTGGCTGAACCCCGATATGCTGTCGCCCTATGAGTTCTGGCAGTTCTGGCGCAACACCACCGACGCCGATGTGGGCCGGTTCCTCAAGCTTTACACAGAATTGCCAGTGGACGAATGCGACCGTCTGGGCGCGCTGGAGGGGGCCGAGATCAACGCCGCCAAAGCCTTGCTGGCGACCGAAGTCACCACCCTGTTGCACGGGGCGGAAGCCGCCGCGGCGGCGGCGCAGACCGCGCGCGAGGTCTTTGAAAAAGGCGGCGTTGGGGGTGACCTGCCGACGCTCACTCTGGACCGCGCAGGCTTGGGCGACGGTATGTCCATCGTCCAGATCTTGGTGCAGGCGGGGCTGGCCGGTTCCGGCAAAGAGGCCAAGCGGCTGATTGCCGAAGGCGGCGCACGGATGAACGACGCGCCCCTGACCAACGCGGGCCTGATGGTGGATGCGGACGCGCTGGCAGCGCCGATCAAGCTCCGCGCCGGGAAAAAGCGCCATGCGTTGGTGCAGTTGGCGGACTAATTTCGCCGTCGGCCAACTTTGATCCGGGCGTGTTAGAGCAAGATCTCTAGCACGCTCGCCACCACAAAGACCGGTACCGACAAAGCCAAGGCCACCAAAAAGGCCGCGGTTTTGGTCAGTCGCGGCGCGGGCGCATGCACGCCGCAAACAGGCTGTGGCCCTTTGCGGCCACGCAGGGACACGACGGAATAGTTTTTCATGGCGTCCTTAACGCAGCATTAGGTTTCCAAGCCGTTAATGCTGCCATGACGTGCTCTTCGCTTTTACAAAGCAATCGATTCGAAGCGGCGCTGCGGGCCTGCGGCGCGGACCCGGTGCGACTGGACGGCGGCGTGCTTTTGGTGCGCAGGCGTTTTGCGAGTCTGCCGCTGGGCATGTTGGCGCGAGTGGCCCCGGACG
>CBFHKQ010000073.1:0-7714 GCA_965656435.1 uncultured Pseudosulfitobacter sp.
AACAGCGCGGGTGATATGCAAGGGCTCGCCTATCTCATCCGCTTTATCGAGGATAACCTTCAGGTAATCCGGGGTGCCCGCATAGGCTGTTGTGCGGATGTCGCGCGCAGCGATTACCTGCAATTCGGTTTGCCCAGTACCGGCTGGCAACACAGTCGCACCAACCGCACGGGCACCGCTTTCGAAAATCATCCCGGCAGGCGTCAGGTGGTAGCCAAAGCAGTTCTGTACAATGTCCTCAGATCCGATGCCCGCCGCGTGTAAAAACCGCCCCATGCGCCACCAATCGTGGGAAATGCCGCCTGGCTCATAAATCGGGCCCGGCGATTGGAACACATGCGCCGCATTCTTGACGCTCAACCCACCAAAGGGCGGACTTGCCTTTTGCCAAGCCGCCAGATCGGATTTCCGAAGCACCGGAAGTTTGGGCAAATCATCGAGGCTATGTACGTCTTGGCCCATATCAGCCTGGTCCAGAAGGCCCCGCAATAGTGCGGTTTGCTGCGCTTCACGTGCATCTGCACTGCGTGTTTCAAGCGCGTCAAAATAGGTCATGTCTTCCTCGTAATCACTTGCCTGAAACCCCGGGGCCAACCACCGCTGGCTTTAGCTCAGCCAACGCTTACGGCGCCGATAGGATCGCACGTCACGGAAGGATTTGCGGCCCTCATCGGACATACCAAGGTAAAATTCCTTAACATCCGGGTTTTCGCGCAGTTCAGCCGCTGGGCCGTCCATCACAACGCGGCCTGATTCTAAGATATAACCATAGTGCGCGAACCGCAGCGCTACGTTGGTGTTCTGCTCCGCCAAAAGGAAGGTTACCCCTTCGCTTTCATTGATCGATTTTACGATGCCAAAGATTTGTTCAACCAGCTGTGGAGCGAGCCCCATGCTTGGCTCGTCCAAAAGGATCGTCTCGGGGCGTGACATCAACGCGCGGCCAATCGCGCACATTTGTTGCTCACCACCAGAGGTATACCCAGCCTGCGATTTGCGACGCTCCCGCAAACGTGGAAAATATTCATAGACCATCTCAAGGTCGGCAGCGACAGCACCTTTACCATCAGCGCGCGTATAGGCACCAGTCAGCAAGTTTTCTTCGACAGTGAGGTGTTCAAAGCAGTGACGGCCTTCCATCACCTGAACTACCCCCTGTTTCACGGTTTCGGCCGGATCCTGATGCTGGATCACATCACCGCGGTATTTGATTGACCCTTTGGTCACCTCACCGCGTTCAGACGCCAAGAGGCCACTCACAGCCTTGAGCGTCGTCGTCTTACCCGCACCATTACCACCCAAAAGCGCCGTAATGCCGCCCTTTGGCACCTTTAGGCTGACGCCTTTTAGCACCAAAATCACGTGGTTATAGATCACCTCGATGTTGTTGATTTCCAACACCGTTTCTTGGGTCTGCGCACTGTCCAGCATGATCCGCCCTGACTAGAAAATTCCGAATTATATCCCCGGCGGCAGATCTACCGCCGGGGACGTGACCTGCTTAGTTGCAGGAAGAGCCGATGTTATTCTCGGCCGCATAAGCAGCAGAGTCAGCGTCAATGAGCGGCTGGATCACATCCATATCCGTCGGCGCAAAATCAGAGATCAGCGACCATGTTTTCGCTGTCGCGTCCCACTGCGTCATGCCAATCAGACCTGGACCACCGTGGTTTGCACAGGAAACGGAGAACTCTGGACCGAAACCTGGCAGGCCGAGGGCTGCCATCTTCGCCTCAGTGATTTCCAGGGCTTCCATACCATCACGCATCATTGCTGCGGTGATTTCGCCGGTACCGTGAATTTCCTGCGCTGTTTTTGCAGCTTCAGCCGCCAACATCGCAGCATAGAGGCCGCGGTTATAAAGGACTGTACCAACCTGGTCGCCTGCGCCGGCCGCTTTACCCGCTTTCACAACATATTTTTGAATGTCGTCAAAGATTGGATAGTTGTCGCCCACACCGTGGAACGTCAGCGCCTTGTAGCCATCCGCAGATGCGCCAGCAGACAACACGTCATTTTCAGAACCGGACCACCAGATGCCAATGAAGTTTTCCATTGGGAAGCGGATGTTGGCCGCCTCTTGGACCGCAACCTGGTTCATTACACCCCAACCATACATGATCACGTGATCTGGACGGTCGCGGCGAATTTGCAGCCACTGGGATTTCTGCTCTTGACCGGGGTGATCAACCGGCAGCAGCGACAGCTCGAACCCATGCTTTGCGGACAGCTCTTCAAGGGTCCGGATCGGCTCTTTGCCGTAAGCAGAGTTGTGATAGACCAGTGCGATTTTCTTGCCTGACAGATCGCCTTGGCTCATCAAATAGTTGATGGCCCCGGACGCACCGTTCCAATAGTTCGCTGGATAGTTGAACACGTGGCTAAAGACGTCGCCGTTCGCCGCGGATGTCCGGCCATACCCCATGGAGTGAATTGGAATGCCGTCTGCTGTTGCTTTCGGGATCAACTGGTACGTGATGCCGGTGGACAGCGGTTGATAGACCAACGCGCCTTCGCCTTTGGTGCTCTCATAGCATTCCACACCTTTTTCGGTGTTGTAGCCTGTTTCACACTCCAACACGCGGGTCATGACACCACCGATGCCGCCATCACGCTCGTTCAGCAGAGTCATGTAATCTTCATAGCCATCCGCAAACGGAATACCGCCCGCCGCATATGGGCCAGTCCGGTAGCTCAGCGACGGGAACACAAGGTCCGCCATCACAGGACCTGCTGCCATCACAGCGGCCAAAGCCATTGTTGTCATCTTCATTTTCATCGGGTTTCCTCCCTTGGTTTTTCCGATGTGCACCGGTTGTCCCGGCCTTCCTGTTGAGGGGGTTGTTCCCCTCTGGACCGCTCCATTAGTGTGGGAACGGCCACAATCTCAGTTTTTCCTTCGCAAGGCGCCACAATTGAGCCAAACCATGCGGCTCCAAAATCAGGAACATCACAATGAGTGCACCCACGACCACCAGCTGAAGGTGCGCCACGATGTCCGTGGGCCAACCAAACATGTCTACGCCCACCACTTTGAGCCCGACTGGCAAGAGGACCAAGAACGCGGCACCGGCAAAGCTACCAAATATGCTGCCCAGACCGCCGATGATAATCATAAACAGCACAAGGAATGATTTGGTAATGCCAAAGGCTTCACCAACCTCGACGGCGCCAAGATAGACCGCAAAGAACAGCGCGCCAGAGATACCGACAAAGAAAGACGAAACAGCAAAGGCGCTCAGCTTGGCCCGCAACGGGTCAACGCCGATGATCTCAGCCGCGATATCCATATCACGGATCGCCATCCATTTGCGCCCCGCGGCGCCCCGCGTCATGTTGCGCGCAATCACAGCGCAGACAATCGTAAAGAAGAGGCAGAACAGATATGTCGCCCAAGGCTCTGTGCTGGGTCCTGTGATCAGGACGCCGAACAGATCCCGCTCTGGTGCGTTGATTTGGCCGGAGGCAGAATAGTTGTAGAACCACGCTACACGG
Source organism: uncultured Pseudosulfitobacter sp. (assembly GCA_965656435.1). Classification (GTDB taxonomy): domain Bacteria; phylum Pseudomonadota; class Alphaproteobacteria; order Rhodobacterales; family Rhodobacteraceae; genus Pseudosulfitobacter. The sequence goes on from CBFHKQ010000073.1 coordinate 3,496, forward strand.
TTGAAGAGCCAAACCAAAAAGAACTGCGCCGCGAGTGTCGCCACCGCGAGGTAAAACCCTTTGATGCGTAGTGAGGGCAGGCCAAAGAGAACTCCGACAATGGCCGTCACCACACCGCCCATCAGCACCGAGAAAAAGATATTGAACTCAGGCAAGCGGAACAGCAATTCGCCGCCCCACCAGATGTCGACGCCCGTCATGAACTTGTAGCACGCGTACGCGCCGACGGCCATGAAGCCGCCCGTTCCAAGGCTCACTTGGCCGCAATACCCGACAAGGATGTTCAGCCCAAGTGCCGCAATCGAATAGATGAGAAACGGCAGAAAGATCGAGTTTACCCAATAGTCGTTGATGAAAAACGGCAGAACAGCAATCGCCACGATGAGCACAAAGTAATAGCGCCAACGGTCGAATTTGATCGGAAAGGTCTGCTGATCCTGCGCATAGGTCGTGCTGAAATCGCCAGCTTCACGGTAAAACATCAGAATGAACTCCGGTTGATTTCAGTTAGGTCGGGCAAGATACGATCATACACGTTCAATGATCTTCTCCCCGAATAGGCCCTGCGGGCGGAACACCAAGAAGATGAGCGCCAGCATGTAAGCGAACCAGTTTTCCGTCGCACCGCCCAAGAAGGGCGCACCGATCAGGAATTCGAACAGCTTTTCACCAACACCGATGATCAGACCGCCAACGATGGCACCCGGAATGGAGGTGAACCCACCCAGCATCAGAACAGGCAAAGCCTTCAACGCAATCAGCGACAAGGAGAACTGAACCCCTGATTTTGCACCCCACATGATGCCGGCCACAAGGGCCACAAAACCTGCGAGCGACCAAACCAAAATCCAGATAAAGTTGAGTGACACGCCCACAGAAAGCGCCGCCTGGTGATCATCCGCCACAGCGCGCATCGCGCGGCCCTGCTTGGAATACTGCGAAAACGCAACCAGTGCGGCGACCAAAACGATGGCTACGCCTGTGGCCACAATATCTAGATTATCGATGAAAAAGCCGTAGCCAAAGATGCCAAAGGTAAATTCGTCGATGCTCTCGTTAATGCCCTGCGGCAGGCAATTTCCGGCACTCATGCAGACGTCTAACGGCTTCAGCTCCGACCCCCACATCAGGTCTGCCGCCCCTTCGAGGAAGTACGCCAAACCGATGGTCGCCATAAACAAGATAATTGGCTCTTGTCCGACCAAGTGGCGGAACACAAAGCGCTGAACAGCCCAAGCGAGCAACACCATGACGCCAACGGTCAGCAGGATCGCGAATGCCGAATGCACGTCCCACCCGAAATGCGTCAGCTTGATACCAAAGATAGCGGAGATGAGGTGTGCAAAGGGCACTTGGCCGTTTTGTATGCCCACCAGGGTCATCGCCGCAAACAGCGCCATCACACCCTGGGCAAAGTTAAAGATACCGGAGGCTTTGTAGATCAACACAAACCCCAAAGCCACGAGCGCATAAAGGACCCCGGCCATCAGACCGTTAAGGAAAACCTCCATCGCGAAAATCATTGTATCAGACATGGCGCACCTCCCGCATCGTCTTCTGTGTCATGCCGAGATCAGTCATGAGCCACCCCCAGATAGGCGTCGATCACCGCCTGATTGTTGCGCACCTCGTCGGGTGAGCCGTCACCAATTTTCTTGCCATAATCCATCACAACAACGCGGTCGCTCAGGTCCATGACAACGCCCATGTCATGTTCAATCAGCGCGATCGTGGTGCCAAATTCATCGTTCACATCGAGGATAAAGCGGCTCATGTCCTCTTTTTCCTCGACGTTCATGCCCGCCATTGGCTCATCGAGCAGCAGCAAGGACGGCTCCGCGGCCAAAGCACGCGCCAGCTCAACCCGCTTTTTCAAACCGTAGGGCAGCCGTGCAACGGGCGTTTTTCGGATCGCCTGAATTTCTAAGAAGTCAATAATTTTCTCGGCAACTTCACGGTTCTCGACCTCTTCCGCCTCGGCCTTTCCTTTCCACAGCGACTGGGCAAAAAGGCCCGTTTTCATGTGGGTCAATCGGCCAGTCATGACGTTGTCGAGTACGCTCATGCCCTCGAACAAAGCAATGTTTTGGAAGGTGCGCGCGATGCCTTGGCGCGCCACTTCAAATGGGCGCATCTGAGGGCGGGGCACGCCTTTGTAAAATACCTGACCCTCTTGAGGCACATAGAACCCCGAGATCACGTTGAGCATCGACGATTTACCAGCTCCGTTCGGGCCGATAATGGCGCGAATTTCACCTTCACGAATATCGAACGAGATGTCTTTGATCGCCTCCACACCGCCGAACCGCAGCGTGATGTTCTTCATTTCCATGACGACGCCACCAATTTTGCGGCCATCTTCCGTCACGTATCCCTCTGCCTGATCTAGCATCGCTTCGATCCACTTTCATCTAACAAGAATTTCTGTCCCCGAAGGACTGGAAGGCGGCGCATCATTCGGCGGCCATTTTCGCCGCAACCGCAACCACTTTGGCGTCGCACACCTGAAGGTCCGCCGAGATGGAACCTTTGCGCCCATCCTCATAGGTCACTTCGGTCACTGTAGAGATATCTTTGGAGCCATCATAAAGAGCCGCGATAATATCGTGGTATTTCTCCTCGATCTTACGACGACGCACTTTGCGGGTCCGGGTCAATTCGCCGTCATCGGCATCCAGCTCTTTGTGCAGAACAACAAAGCGGTGCACCTGACAACCCGACAGCATCGTATCGGCGGCGACGCTTTCGTTCACCTCTTCAACGTGGCTTTGGATCGTGGCCAGAACCTGAGGATGCTGCGCCAATTCCTGATAGGAGGCATAGCCGATGTTGTTTCGCTCCGCCCAGTTGCCGACGGCTGTAAGATCAATATTGATGAAGGCCGTGCATTCTGTCCGCTCGTTGCCGAACACAACCGCTTCAAGGATGTTTGGGAAGAACTTGAGCTTGTTCTCGACGTATTTGGGCGCAAAGAGCGATCCATCTGCCATTTTGCCCACGTCTTTGGCCCGGTCGATGATCCGCAAATGGCCGGTATCAGGCTCGATAAAGCCTGCATCACCTGTTGCGACCCAACCCTCAGCATCCTTGGTATCCTTGGTGCTTTCGGGATTTTTGTAATACTCAACAAACACGCCGGGTGAGCGGTAGTACACCTCGCCGTTGTCCTCGATTTTCAACTCAACACCCGGGCAGGTGACGCCAACCGTGTCACTGCGCACTTCGCCGTCTGGCTGTGCGGTGATGTAAACAGTCGCCTCAGTCTGGCCATAAAGCTGCTTAAGATTGATGCCCATTGAACGGTAGAAATCGAAAATCTCCGGCCCGATCGCCTCCCCCGCCGTGTACCCAACGCGCACGCGGCTGAACCCGAGCGTATTTTTCAACGGACCGTAGACCATCAACTCGCCCAACTGGTATTTCAGACGGTCCATCAAGCCCACATGCCCACCATCCAAAAGCGCCGGACCCACCTTGCGGGCATGCGCCATAAATGTGTCGAACAGCCACTTTTTGAACCGCCCTGCGTCTTCCATCCGGATCATCACCGAGGTCAGCTGCGTCTCAAACACGCGCGGCGGAGCAAAGTAATAAGTCGGGCCAATTTCACGCAGATCTGTTTGCATGGTGTCCGGGCTCTCTGGACAGTTCGTGCAAAACCCGGTCCAGAGCGCTTGACCAACCGAGAAGATAAAATCGCCAACCCATGCCATCGGCAGATAAGCCAAGATGTCATCGGTTTGGCGCAGACCATCAAATTCAGAGGACGTGCGCGAGGTTTCAATAACGTTCCGGTTCGACAGCACCACACCCTTGGGGTTGCCGGTCGTACCCGAAGTATACAGCATCACAGAGGTGCTGTCGTAGTTCAGTTTTGCAACTCGCGCGTCCATCTCTTTTGCCAATGTGCTGCGCTTGGCACGCCCGTTTTCCTGAACCTGCGTGTATTGGTGGAGCTTGTCGTGGTCGTATTTCCGCAGTCCCCGCGGATCGAGGTAGACCATCCGTTCAAACGTTTCTAACCCGTCGGCGACCTCAAGGACTTTGTCGACTTGCTCTTGGTCGCCCGCAATCACGTATTTTGCGCCGCAATGCCCGAGCGTATAAGCCATCTCATCCGCTGCCGCGTCCTGATAAAGTGGCACCGGCACACCGCCGCACATCTGAACCGCAATCATCGACCAATAAAGCGTTGGCCGGTTGCGCCCGATCACTGCAA
>CBFHKQ010000074.1:0-7601 GCA_965656435.1 uncultured Pseudosulfitobacter sp.
CTCAATAATTTAAATGCCGTTTATCCAGTCTTGGCCCTTATTATAGGGGCAATCATCAGGGCTGTCACGGGAAATGCCAGACACGAAGCTGTGACAGCAGGACGCCGCCCAGATGCGCAGCGTAGGCCTGCAAACGGCTTTATTTCGCCATCAGCCGCGCGGCATCTGGCGCGAAATAGGTCAGGATGCCGTCACAACCGGCGCGCTTGAAGGCCAAGAGGCTCTCCATCATGACTTTTTCCCCGTCGATCCAGCCGTTTTGAGCGGCGGCGCGGATCATGCTGTATTCGCCGGATACCTGATAGGCGTAGGTAGGCGCGCCAAAACCGGTTTTGACCCGGTGGCAAATATCCAAATAGGCGAGACCCGGTTTGACCATGACCATGTCCGCTCCCTCTGATAGGTCCCGCTCGATCAGGCGCATGGCCTCATCGGAATTTCCAGGATCCATCTGATAGGTCTTTTTATCCCCGCTGAGGGCCGCCGAGGCGCCCACCGCATCACGGAACGGGCCATAAAAGGCGGAGGCATATTTCGCCGCATAGCTAAGGATCATGACGTTTTGGTGCCCCGCTGCCTCAAGCGCTGTGCGCATCGCACCGATGCGGCCATCCATCATATCAGAGGGTCCGATGATATCTGCCCCTGCATCCGCTTGCGCGAGGGTCATTTTAACCAGCGCCTCGACCGTACGGTCATTTACAATCTCGCCGTTTTCTACAAAACCATCGTGGCCGTTGATGTTATAAGTATCGAGCGCCACGTCTGTCATGATGGCAAGCTCTGGTACCGCGGCTTTGATGGCGCGAACGGCGCGGTTCACATGGTTGTCTGGGTCCCATGCGCCGGCGCAATCCTCTGTCCGCTCCTCAATGCCGGTGTAGGGAAAGATGCAGATCGCGGGAATGCCGAGAGCCACGGCTTGTTCTGCGGCTTCTACCAAACGGTCCACCGAGCGGCGAAAGACACCCGGCATGGAGGGGATTTCTTCCACCACGTCGGTGCCACTGCGCACGAACACTGGCCAAATCAGATCATCCACGGTTAGCGTGTTTTGCCGGGTCAGGGCGCGCAAAGCAGCGCTTTGCCGTGGGCGGCGCAGGCGTGTTGCGGGGAAGGGGGCAAGCGTGGGGCGCATATCAGGGGCCTTTCGGATAGGACCATTTGTGCGTGCCATTTAAATTTGCAGCGCGCAAGGGTGGGAATTGCCCGGTGGCGCGGCTAAGACGGAGCAGGTGCCTGTCATTGTTGGGCACGGGCAGGAGGGACCGCGCCCTTGGGTTGGCACGAAACCATATTTGAATTGATCGACATGCGGTCCTTTTCCAATCTTTGGTATTGGATCGCGCTGGCCGTTATTTGGTCTGCGGCGAGCCAATGGGTGCTGGGCGTGCCCTTTGACATGATCACGCGCGCGCGCAAGACGGGCGGCGCGGTGGAGGCGGACCTAGAAGCGCTGGTGCGGATCAACATCAACCGGCTGATGTACATCGCGCGGGTCTCTGGCCTGTGGTTGATGGGATTGGCCTCGTTCATGTTGTCGGGGCTGGTGATTTTAGGCTGGGCTTACGGGGTGGAATTTGCCCAAGCACTGTTTTTGCTGGGCTGTCCCATGGCACTTGTGGCCTACCTGAACATCGCAACAGCGCGCGCAATCCAGCAAGCGGAGTTGCACGGCGCCGCCCTGCGCCAGCGGTTGATGCGCCACCGCGCAGCGACACAGGCCATCGGCATGGCCTCTATTTTCATCACGGCCCTTTGGGGGATGTATCAGAACCTCAGCATTGGCGCATTGGGTGGTTGACACCTGTGCGCCCTGCGCCACATGAAGCTGCCATGTCAGTGACCCCAGAAAATTCCCGCCCCTCCAAGCTTACGCTGTCTGGCGTGCCCGAAGGCTTTGACGCCACGCGCCTTTTGGCAGAGGCCGCGGAGGGCCCTGTGGTGCATGTCGCGCGGGACGCCAAGCGGTTGGCCGCCGTGCAGGACGCGCTGCGATTTTTCGCGCCCGACATGCCTGTCTTTGCCTTCCCGGCTTGGGATTGCCTGCCCTACGACCGCGTGTCCCCCAACGCTGATATCTGCGCGCAGCGGATGGCGACGCTGGCGGGGCTGGTCCAAGGGATGCCTGCCCGCTTTATCTTGCTGACCACGCTGCATGCCGCGAGCCAGCGGGTGCCGGCGCGCGATGTGCTGCGCGAGGCGGCTTTTTCTGCCAAAGTTGGCGGGCGCGTGGATGAAAAGGCCTTGCGACAGTTTTTGGTCCGCATGGGCTTTGTGCAATCGCCCACGGTGACGGAGCCGGGTGATTATGCTGTGCGTGGCGGGATTGTGGACATCTATCCGCCGGGCGATTTGGGGCCTGTACGGCTCGATCTGTTTGGTGATGTCCTGGACGGCGCGCGGCGGTTCGATCCGGTCACGCAGCGCACGACGCAAACGCTGGATGTGATTGAGCTGGCACCTGTTTCCGAGGTGATCTTGGACGACGCAGGCATCACGCGCTTTCGCCAGAACTACCGCCTTGAGTTTGGTGCCGCCGGCACCGAAGATCCGCTTTATGAAGCGGTATCTGCCGGGCGCAAACACCAAGGGGTGGAGCATTGGTTGCCGTTTTTTCACGACCGGCTGGAGACGATCTTTGACTATGTGCCCGGTGCCACCGTGTCCTTGGATGATGGCACAACCGCGGCCCGATTGGCGCGCTGGGACAGCGTTGCGGATCAATATGAGACGCGCCGGTTGGCGATGGCCAACCGCTCCAAGATCGACAGTGTATATAAGCCAGCCCCGCCAGAGGCGCTGTATCTTACCGACACAGCTTGGGAGGATGCGCTGCGCTCGCACCGCGTGGTGCAATTTGCGGTGCTACCACAGGCGACGGGCCCTTCGGTCCTTGATGCAGGTGGTCGGATTGGGCGTAATTTCGCACCCGAGCGCCAGCAGGAAAGCATAAGCCTTTTTGGCGCCTTGGCGGACCACCTTAAGGCAAAGCTTGAAGCTGGCCCTGTAGTTGTCGCAAGCTATAGCGAGGGCGCGCGAGAGCGTTTGAGTGGCCTCATTGAGGAAGAAGGCGCCGACGCGCCGGTGCCTGTGCGCGATTTTACCGGCGTTGGCAAACGGGGTCTGCATCTGGCGGTTTGGGCGCTGGAGCATGGCTTTGAGGGGCAGATCGACGGACGTCCCGTGACAGTGATCTCTGAGCAGGATGTTTTGGGTGATCGTCTCATCCGCGCACCAAAACGCAAACGGCGCGCCGATAATTTCCTCACAGAAGCGACCAGCCTGAGCCCCGGCGATTTGATCGTTCATGTCGATCACGGTATCGGTCGCTATCAAGGCATGGAGGTGGTCACCGCCGCGGGCGCTGCGCATGAATGTCTGCTCTTGGAATATGCCGAGGGCGCCAAGCTCTATATGCCGGTTGAGAACATCGAACTGCTCTCAAAATACGGTCATGATGAAGGGCTGCTTGACCGATTGGGCGGCGGCGCGTGGCAGTCAAAAAAGGCCAAGCTCAAGGCGCGCATTCGCGAAATGGCGGACAAACTGATCCAGATCGCGGCGGAGCGTGCTCTGCGCAAAGCGCCTGTGCTGGACCCGCCGGTGGGTGCGTGGGACGCATTCGCGGCCCGCTTCCCTTATCAAGAGACAGACGACCAGTTGGCGGCCATCGGTGACGTGGTGGACGATCTGACCAGCGGCGCGCCCATGGACCGGCTGGTTTGCGGTGATGTCGGCTTTGGTAAAACCGAGGTCGCGATGCGCGCAGCTTTCGTTGCGGCCATGTCGGGCGTTCAAGTTGCCGTAATCGCGCCGACGACACTGCTGGCACGGCAACACTACAAAAGCTTTGCGGAAAGGTTCCGCGGTTTTCCGATCGAGGTACGTCCGCTCAGCCGTTTTGTGAGCACCAAAGAGGCTAACGCCACCCGGGATGGCATCAGCCGCGGCACAGCGGACATTGTGATCGGCACCCATGCGCTTTTGGCGAAAAATGTGCGTTTCCAGAACCTTGGTCTACTGATCATCGACGAAGAACAGCATTTTGGCGTCGGCCATAAAGAGCGTTTGAAAGAGATGCGTTCGGACGTGCATGTGTTGACGCTGACCGCGACGCCGATCCCGCGAACGCTTCAGCTGAGCCTGACGGGGGTGCGGGATCTGAGCATCATCGGCACACCGCCTGTCGACCGTCTGGCGATCCGCACCTATGTTTCAGAATTTGACGCGGTCACGATCCGCGAGGCGCTGCTTCGCGAGCATTACCGCGGCGGGCAGTCGTTCTATGTGGTGCCGCGCCTGTCGGACCTGCCGGAAATTGAGGCTTTCTTGACAGAACAGTTGCCTGAGTTGAGTTATGTCGTGGCGCATGGGCAGATGGCGGCGGGCGAGCTTGATGACCGCATGAACGCTTTTTACGACGGCAAATACGATATCTTGCTGGCAACCACGATTGTCGAATCCGGTCTGGATATTCCAACTGCGAACACGATGGTTGTGCACCGTTCGGATATGTTTGGTCTGGCGCAGCTCTATCAGATCCGCGGCCGGGTGGGGCGGTCCAAGACGCGCGCCTATGCCTATCTTACCACCAAACCGCGCGCCAAGCTGACGCCCGTTGCGGAAAAGCGGCTGCGCGTGCTGGGATCTTTGGACACGCTAGGTGCTGGCTTTACGCTGGCCAGCCAAGACCTTGATATTCGGGGCGCGGGAAACCTCTTGGGCGAAGAGCAGTCGGGTCAGATGCGCGATGTGGGCTTTGAGCTCTATCAATCCATGCTGGAAGAGGCGATCGCCAAGATCAAATCGGGCCAGGGTGAGGGCCTTATCGACACTGATGCGCAATGGGCGCCGCAGATCAACTTGGGCGTGCCGGTGTTGATCCCGGAGGCCTATGTCCCGGATCTGGACGTGCGGCTGGGCCTATACCGGCGTCTGTCTGGGTTGAGCACAAAGGTCGAATTGGAAGGTTTTGCTGCGGAATTGATCGACCGGTTCGGGCCCCTCCCGCGCGAGGTGAACACGTTGATGTTGGTCGTGCGGATCAAAGCGATGTGCAAACGCGCAGGTATTGCCAAGCTGGACGGCGGGCCCAAGGGTGTGACGCTTCAGTTTCACAACGATAAATTTACTTCGCCGCAGGGCTTGGTGGAATTCATCGCGGACCAGCGCGGCTTGGCCAAGGTCAAGGACAACAAAATCGTGGTGCGCCGCGATTGGGCCAAGGACGCGGACAAGATTAAAGGCGCGTTCAGCATCGCGCGCGATTTGGCTGAGAAAGTCATGGCAGAGCGCAAGAAGGTCAAGCCCGCACCTGCAAAAGCAGGATAAAAGGTCGCGGACCTTAGCTCGATTGCGCCGTGCGCACCTGCGCCTTGATCTGGGTGCTTGAGACATCGGGCGTGCGCGGCAAATAGACCACCCGCGCCACATCTTTCAGGTCATCGAACTTGCCGGTCCAATCATCGCCCATCGCAAAGATGGCGACGTTATGGTTCACGATATCGCTGCGTTTCTGGGCCCAACTGTGCTCTGGGATCACCAGGTCGACATAGCGGCAGGCGGCCAGTATTTCATAGCGCTGCGCGTAAGGCACCGCGCAGGTCTTGCCTTTGCCAGCGTTGAACGCATCCGTCGAACAGCCAACAATCAACCGCGTCCCCATGCCATACAACCGGGCCAGCAGGCGCACATGGCCGTGATGAAAGAGATCAAAGGTTCCGTAAGTCAGCACGGTGGTGTCGCGGCTCATGGGGCAAGCCTTTCTAAAAAAGGGGCGAAACGCGCGTTCGCAGCGGCCCAAGGGAATTTAAAAAGGGGGTCTGGGACCTCCCATTCTGGTCCGTAATTAAGCGACAGCATTTTTGCGGGATTTGCGGGCACCGCATGACCGGTCACCGCGCAGGGTTGCAGAGGAAGGACATCGACAGCAGATAATTCGCCGTGCGTGTGGGGATATACAAAAACCTGATCGCCTTGCACCCATGCCGGAAAGAGGTCGATTTGCGTGCCGTCCAAAGGTTTTAGTTTATAAATGGCAGGGTCGCGGTGCGTGTCGTGGTCAAACAGCCCTTTGGCGATTAACTGATCCTTCAGGGCGCGCCACTCGGCTGCGGCGTCCTTCTCACTTTGCGCTTGCAGTAACACGGCAAGGTCGATGTCGTCATCATGGGCGATTAGTCTTTGATCGCGCACAACGCCCAGCAAGGTGCCGGAATTCAGAAAGGCGGTATAGCCTTGCGCGCCAAGTGCTCCGATCAGGTCGGACACATGCGCCCATAGTCTACCGTGGTCCAGATGGGCAAAAACAGGCCGCGTATAGCTGTGGTTGGTCAGGTTTTCTGGCGCGAGATAGGCGCGGATCATGGCCTCAAAACGATCGAAAAGGTCGATGTCACCGTGTTTGCGCCGCCGGTCACGCAGTTTGTTCAAAAAGCCGTAAACCCGTGACGGCCGCACACGGCCAATGACCGCGAGCATGATCATCGCCTCAAGCCAAGGCACCGATAGCGGCCGCCGTTTGAGCGCATTCAGCTCTTGGATATAGGGCCAGCAGGAGATCTCTTCGGACTTGGTATGGATCAAACCAAGCGCGATCATGCGAATTTCCGAAATGCGCGCAGCATTTGGCGCACCGGAGGCGCGTGGTTCCATAATTATCGTTCCGCTCAATAGGTTTTTTTATAATGTGACCCGGAGGTCCAAGGTTAATTCAGTCCTTATATGACAGATATATAACTTTTTCTATAATTTTTTTGAAGCACAGTGATCCGCGCCTCGGATTCGGGAGGCGGGTCTGTCTTTTTTCGATACGTAAAGTGGTGTTGGTTAGGGTGCGTTCTCGGCACTGGCTTGGGCGCTCAACTCTGCAATCACCTTGGCCCAAAGGCTGGGTGGTTGTGCGCCAGGAACGGCGTGTTGGCCCGCTACGATGAAGGTCGGAACCGAATTGACGCCCATCTTGCGCGCATGGGCATCGCGCTCTTGTATCATTTGGCGGTCGTTGTCGGTGTCCAGAAGGCGGTGAATGACCGCAGCATCGAGGCCAATACCATCGGCCACATCCGCCAACACATCTGCATCGCCAATATCGCGTGCTTCCACGAAATAGGCTTTGAACAGCGAGGACACGGCTGCGGTCTGCCGCCCCTCAATCCCCGCCCAATGGATCAGTCGGTGCGCGTTGAGCGTATTGGGCGTGCGTTTCATGCCTTCAAAGTCGATTTTCAGACCTGCCTCGGCTGCATGTTCCACCACTGGGGCATAGGCTTTGACGGCCGCTTCCTTGCCGCCGAATTTACCTTCCAGATAGGCACGTCGGTCCATGCCGTCTGCGGGCATATCGGGGTTCAGCTGGAACGGATGCCATTCTATCTCAAACGGATGATCGGGATGCGCCTCCAGTGCTCGGTCGAGATGCGCCTTGCCGATATAGCACCAAGGGCAAATGGGGTCTGACATAATGTCGAGCTTGATGCCGTCGGTCATAGGGGCGTTCCTTGGGTGATTTAGGTGACCCTAGCGGTTTTGCGCGGGCACTGCACCCCCACGATTAGGGGGTGAGGGCCGCTTTGGGGTCAAATTCGTCGCGCAACTGC
>CBFHKQ010000075.1:0-7560 GCA_965656435.1 uncultured Pseudosulfitobacter sp.
AGTTTGATCCAGACGCCGTGCGGGATGAAAAGCTCAAGGTGATCCGCGCCCTTGATCCGGTGGCGCCGCACCATCTGGTGCGCGGCCAATACGAGGCAAGCGCCGAGGGCCCGGGCTACCGCGAAGCGGTCGGCGATCCGCGTTCGCGCACCGAAAGCTACATTGCCATGAAGGTCGGTATTGCCAATTGGCGGTGGGCCGGTACGCCGTTTTATCTGCGCACGGGCAAGCGTCTGCGCGCCCGGTGCAGCGAGATTACGGTGGTGTTCAAAGAGCTCAACCATTCAATCTTTGGCGACAAACAGGATCACCGCAACACGCTCTCGATCCGGTTGCAGCCCAATGAGGGCATCACCCTGCATGTGACCATCAAAGAGCCGGGCCCGGGCGGTATGCGCCTCGTTGATGTGCCGCTCGATATGTCATTTGCGGAGGCGCTGGGGCCCGAGGGCGGCGATCCGCCAGACGCCTATGAGCGGCTGATCATGGATGTGATCCGCGGCAACCAAACGCTCTTTATGCGCGGCGACGAGGTGGAGGCCGCCTGGGCTTGGACCGATCCGATCATCGCCAGTTGGGACGCGCGCGGCGATGTGCCTAAACCCTATTCCTCGGGCAGCGACGGGCCCGGCGATGCAGTACAACTTTTGGCGCGCGACACCCGCGTCTGGCGAGAGGTCAAACCATGAAGCTGATTGAATATGCCGACCGCGATATGCTGACGATGGATCTGGCCAATGTGCTGGCCGGGGCGCTGAAAAACGCGCTGCTCAGCCATGCGCAGGTCGGGTTTGCCGTGCCGGGCGGGACCACGCCGGGGCCGATTTTTGACGTGCTCTGTGCCGCAGATCTCGACTGGTCGCGCGTGCATGTGACGCTGACCGATGAACGCTGGGTCGGTGAGGACAGCCCCCGGTCCAACGCAGCGCTCTTGCGGTCCAGATTGCTGGTCGGCCGCGCATCAGATGCGGTGTTCCATCCGCTATATATACCGGGCGTCACACCTGCGACAGGGGCGGCGGAAGCGGCAGGGGTGCTGGCCCCGTGTTTGCCGCTCTCGGTGCTGCTCTTGGGTATGGGGGCGGATATGCACACGGCCTCCCTCTTTCCTGGCGCGCCAGAACTCGTCGCAGCATTGGCGCCTGACGCGCCCGCGGTTGTGCCGATCCATCAAGCGGGGCAGGAGCCGCGGGTCAGCCTGTCAGGCCCCATCCTAAGCGGAGCGATGTCGAAACATGCAGTCATCTTCGGAGCGGAAAAGCGTGCAGCCTTTGAAGCGGCGCAATCCATGGCGGCGGCGGACGCTCCGATCCTTTCGGCTGGGCGCGACCTGCATGTTCATTGGGCGGAGTGAGTGACATGAATTGGCAAGACCTCAAGGCTCGGTCCGCGGCGGTCAAAGACCGCGCTATCCTCGACCTCTTTGACGCGGATCCAGACCGCGCCGCGACCTTCAGCACCGAGTTTGGCGGCCTGTTGTTGGACTACGCCAAGACGAATTTAGACGCCGACACGCGCGATGCGCTGATCGCAGAGATGGATGCCACTGGCTGGGAAGCGATGCGCGACGCGATGTTTGCGGGCGCACCGATCAACGACACGGAAGGCCGTGCGGTTCTGCACACCGCACTGCGCAATTTGGATGGCGGGCCGGTCTTGGTCGATGGACATGACGTGATGCCCGGAGTGTACGCAACACTGGCGCGGATGCGCGTCTTTGCAAAGGGTATGCGCAGCGACGCCACAATCACCGATGTCGTCAACATCGGCATCGGCGGATCAGACCTTGGCCCTGCAATGGCGGTGGCTGCTTTGGCGCCCTATCATGATGGGCCGCGCGTGCATTTCGTCTCCAACGTGGATGGGGCGCATATCGCGGACACCCTACGCGGTCTGAAGGCTAAAAACACGCTGATTATCGTGGCTTCCAAGACGTTTACCACGATTGAGACGATGACCAATGCGCGCACTGCACGGGCTTGGATGCAGGATCACGGCGGGGATATTGGCGCGCAGTTTGTGGCGCTCTCCAGCAATCTGGAGGCGACGGCAGCCTTTGGTATTCCGGCCGAGCAGGTGTTCGGGTTTGAGGATTGGGTCGGCGGGCGCTATTCGCTGTGGGGCCCAATTGGCCTCAGCATTATGCTGGCGATTGGCGCGCATGCGTTTGATGCGATGCTGCGCGGTGCGCAGGCGATGGATCGCCATTTCTGTGCGGCCCAAGGCGCCGACAATTTGCCGTTCATGCACGCGCTGGTGGGCATTTGGCACCGCCAAATCTGCGGTTATCCCACGCGCGCGGTGCTGCCCTATGATCAGCGGTTGGCGCTGCTGCCGGCTTATTTCCAACAGCTCGAGATGGAGAGTAACGGCAAGGCGGTCACCCGCGACGGCACGCCCGTCACCGCGCCGAGCGGTCCGGTTGTTTGGGGCGCGGCAGGCACCAACGGGCAACACGCGTTTTATCAGCTGATCCATCAAGGCACGGACATCATTCCTTGTGAATTCATGATCGCCGCCGAAGGGCATGAGCCGGAACTGGCGCATCATCACAGCCTGCTGATCGCCAATTGCCTGGCCCAATCAGAGGCGCTGATGCGGGGCCGCACGCTAGAAGAAGCACGGGCGAAAGTGGCTGACGCTTTCACTGGCGACGCACTGACGCGCCAAGCGGCTCATCGCGTGTTCCCGGGCAACCGCCCGTCGGTCACGCTGGCCTATCCCAAGCTTGATCCCGAAATGCTCGGCATGTTGATCGCGCTTTATGAGCACCGCGTATTCGTGGAGGGCATCGTATTGGGCCTCAACTCCTACGACCAATGGGGGGTCGAATTGGGCAAAGAGCTGGCCACAGCGTTGCAGCCCGTGGTCGACGGACAAGCGCCCACGACAGGCAAGGACGGGTCAACTGCGGGCCTTGTGGCCTATCTCCACACGCACCGCAGCGCCTAAGAAGGGGCGATCTCCGCCTCTGCGCCATCGGCGATCAAGCGGGTCCGTACAGCATCCGGGATCGGCATGCGCGCCGCCCCGTCCGGGGTCAGCAGCACCATTACGCAAGTGAAGGTGGCATGCACCACCCCCTCCACCCAGAGCATCTGTTCTATCTGCATAGACGTGGTGCGCAGTGCGGCGCAGCGTGTGGTGATCACGTAATCACGCCCCATCCGCACCTCTTTGATAAAGCGGACCTCGCCTGATCGTATCACAATACGCGGGCTCAATGGATCGTTGAGTGTCCCAATTCCGTAATGCGCCATCAGCGCGATGCGCCCGCGCTCAAACCACACGAAATAGCGCGTATTGTTGACGTGGTTCAGCGTATCGAGATCATCATGATGCACCCGGTCCGCATAGGCCAGCGGTGCGGGGGTGATACCCAATGCGCGCTGCGCATCCGCGGTTAATGCGGTGTGATAGGCAATTTGCATGTGACGATGCGTAAATGTGCGGGGCGATGCTTGCAAGCCATGCACGCAATTGGCAGGGTTTGAACTTAGGGAGGAGGGACGCCCACGCGTTCCCTAAAAATTACAGGTGAGGAGGGCCCCATGCTTGGCCAGATGATGACAGCGCCGCTGACGATTTCGTCGTTGGTGGATCACGCCGCCGCCTATCACGGCGACACCGAGATTATGTCCGTAAATACCGAAGGTGGGGTCGAAA
This sequence comes from uncultured Pseudosulfitobacter sp., assembly GCA_965656435.1. Classification (GTDB taxonomy): domain Bacteria; phylum Pseudomonadota; class Alphaproteobacteria; order Rhodobacterales; family Rhodobacteraceae; genus Pseudosulfitobacter. The sequence goes on from CBFHKQ010000075.1 coordinate 3,667, forward strand.
AGACGGATTGGCGCGCGGTGGGCGCGGGATCGCGGGCGCTGGCAGATGCGCTGGCCAAGCTGGGCCTCGCGCCGCAGGACCGATGTGGGACGATCGCGTGGAACAACCGGCGCCACCTTGAGATCTACTTTGGCGTCTCCGGTGGCGGTTTTGTGTGCCACACGATCAACCCGCGGCTGTTTCCAGAACAATTGGTCTATATCATCAACCATGCCGACGACCGCGTGCTCTTCATCGATAAAACCTTTGTCCCGCTTGTGGCGGCGATCCGCGACCAATGTCCTAACCTAAAACACATCGTGTTGATGGGCGGTGCGGACCCAGAGGCCGCGGCTGCAATCGAAGGCTTGATGTTCTATGACGATTTGGTTGCCACCGGATCGCCCGACGCGGCTTGGCCAGAGCTGGATGAAAACACGGCCTCGTCGCTCTGCTATACCTCCGGTACGACGGGTAACCCGAAGGGCGTTTTGTATTCGCACCGCTCCACCGTGTTGCATTCGCTGTCTGCGGCCTTGCCTGACAGCCTCGATTTGTCGGCCTCCAAACGCGTGTTGCCTGTGGTGCCTATGTTCCATGTGAACGCGTGGGGCACGCCCTATGCCTGCGCGCTTACCGGCGCGTCGATGGTGATGCCGGGGCCGGGCCTTGATGGGCCTTCCTTGGTCTCGCTGATTGACGAATACAAAGTTTCCGTGGCCCTTGGGGTGCCGACGATTTGGCTGGGCCTGCTCAATGCGGCGGAAAAGGCCGGCAGCACTTTGCCTTCGCTGGAACGGACAGTGGTGGGCGGCTCTGCTTGCCCGCCGTCGATGATCACCACCTTCCGCGAGAAATACGGGGTGGAGACGATCCACGCCTGGGGCATGACCGAAATGTCACCGCTTGGCTCCGTCAACCAAGTCTTAGCAAAGCATAAAGACCTGCCGCAGGACGCCCAACATGCGCTGCGCGAAAACCAAGGGCGGCCGCCCTTTGGCGTATCGCTTAAGGTAGTAGATGCCGAGGGCAACACTCTGCCTAATGATGGTACAACCCAAGGCGATCTGCATGTGCGCGGCCACTGGGTGCTCGATAGCTATTTCCTGAAAACCCAAGACGAGACGCTGACCAATGGGTGGTTTGACACGGGCGATGTGGCGACGCTGGACCCCAATGGCTATCTCAGCATCAAGGATCGGTCCAAGGACATTATCAAATCTGGCGGTGAGTGGATTTCCTCTGTGGATCTAGAGAACATCGCGATTGGGCACCCTGAATTGGCCGATGCGGCGGTGATTGGTGCGCGCCATGCGAAATGGGACGAACGCCCGGTGTTGATTGCGGTCAAGGCGGAGGGGGCGGATCCCTCTGAGGCCGAGGTGCTGTCGGTCTTCGACAACAAAATCGCCAAATGGCAGGTGCCGGACCGGGTGGTTTTTACGGACGTTCTGCCACGCAATGCGACGGGCAAAGTCCTCAAGAGGACCCTGCGGGACCAATTCGGCGATGTGTTGATTGACGCAGATTAAGGGGCGTAATGCTGATTGTGTGAGCGCGGCAAGAGCTGCCGCGCCTCAAGATCACAGGCACTTAGCGATTAACCTTCATCTTCTACATGAACTTGTCGTGCAGGACCGCGGTACTTTGCGGTAAGCTCTGGATCAACCTCGCTGCCATCCACGAGGAAGGGCAAAATCCCGCGCCGCAGGCTCGCGCCGCGACCTGCGATGATTTGCGCGTCCGAGCGTGTTACCCGCTGCGCGTTGCGCAGGGCCCAATCATGTAGGGCGCCGTATAACGCGGGAAGCGCGGGGTGATCAGCGCCGCCTTTGCATAGATCCTCAAGCTCTTGCGGGTCTTCTTGAAGGTCAAAGAGCATTGGCCTGAGGTCGGGCGCTGCGCAGTGCATCAACTTATAGCGGCCGTCAAAGACCATAAAGAGCCGCGCATCGCGTGGGGCCACGCCAAGCTTTTCTGCCAAACCCTGCGCCGAGAAATCATATTCGGAAATCACATAGTCACGCCACATGGGCTTCTCGCCAGCTAGCCAGGGCAGCAGGCTGCGTCCTTCAAGGATATGGTCTGGGACCTCACCGCCCGCTGCTTCGACAAAAGTTGCGGCCAAATCGATGCTTTCAACCAAGGCGTCGCAGGTCGTGCCGCGCGTTGCGTCCGCTGTGCTGCGCGGATCATACAGGATCATCGGAATTTTGACCGATGGGTCGTGAAACAGGTTCTTTTCCCCCAGCCAATGATCGCCCAAATAATCCCCGTGATCTGAGGTCAGAACAATCATCGTGTTCTGCATTTGCCTTGTCGCCTCAAGGTGATCCAAGAGCCGCCCTAGTTGGTCATCGCATTGTTTAATCAGGCCCATGTAGGCGGGAATAACCTTATTGCGCACGTCCTCACGCGCAAAGGCCGCCCCAACAGGGCCGTTCATGAAGCCCGCGAAAATAGGATGCGCATCGTCTTTTTCCGAAGGCGATTTGACTGCTGGAAGGACTTGTTCGGGGCCGTACATTTGGTGGTAGGGCGCGGGCACGATGTAAGGCCAATGCGGTTTGATATAGCTCAGATGCGCGCACCACGGCGCATCAGATTGCGCGTCGATAAAGCGGATCGCCTCAGAGGTCAGCCACGGTGTTTCGCTGTCTTCTTCGCGGATGTTGGCGGCCTTGGCGGCGTTGTCGAACATCCAGCCCGACGCCATCTGGCCGTCCACCACACCCGCGTTGGCATAATCCGCCCAAGGGTTGTTTCCGTCATAGCCTTTTGAGGTGAGGTACGCGTTATAAGGGCTTGGCTTTGCGTCATAAAGCCCGTCTGGCCCTTCGGCCCAGAGGCCATCATCGCGTACCCAAGGGTCAAAACCGCATTCAGACTGGCGCACACCAATGATGCTGTCCGGATCAAGGCCAAGGCGCGCCATGCCTTCGGCGTCGACCTTCATGTGTGTTTTTCCGATCAGGTGACAACCCATGCCGAGTTTGCGCAAATGATCGCCCAAAGTGTGTTCGCCCACGCGCAAGGGAAAGCCATTCCAATGTGCGCCATGACTGTCGGCATAGCGTCCGGTGTAAAAGCACATGCGCGAGCCGCCGCAGATCGGGCTTTGCACATAGGCATTGGTAAAGCGCACACCCATGTCGGCGACGCGGTCAAAATTGGGGGTGTGCAAATGCGGGTGGCCGGCACAGCTGAGGTAATCAAACCGTAGCTGGTCGTACATGATAAAGAGGATGTTCATGGGCGCAGTCTGGAGGCGTGGCGTGCCCAGCGCAAGAGGCGGTGGAGCGGGTAACGAGAATCGAACTCGTAACTAAAGCTTGGGAAGCTGCCGTGATACCTTTTCACCATACCCGCCGCGCCGCGTACGCATAACGGGTGGCTTATGGCGCGTCAATCGGGATTGCCCACTAGGTGTCTTTGGTGATCTCAATGAGGTTAATCACAGCGGGAACGGCGCCGTCATAGCGTTCAAACAGAGCGCGAATTCCGTCGAAAATGCGGGCGCGGTCGTCATCCGTTGCACCTTTTTCGCGCATGACACGGACCGCAGGGCCAATCGCGAGCGAAAGGGCCGCCAAATCGTCGAGCGTGTCGAGGGTGCCAAGGCGAATTGGTTCTGCCGTAATGTGCAGGCTGTGGTTGGGCAGTGTTAAGAGCGCGCGCACGCGGTCCGCATCTTCAAAGGCGAAAGGGCCGGGCAGGGTGCGGTCGAACTTTTCTACGGGGCCGAGGATCGCGCTGGCGACTTTGGCGGGGTCCATGAACCATGGGTTTTGCGGCGCAGGCCCCCATGCGGCGAGGGTCATTTTGCCGCCGGGTCGCAGTGCGCTGGCAATATTTGCAAAGGCTGCGGTTGGGTTTGCAAAGAACATGACGCCAAAGCGCGAAATCACCGCATCT
>CBFHKQ010000076.1:0-7480 GCA_965656435.1 uncultured Pseudosulfitobacter sp.
AGCTTTTTCACCAATTGCGCCACAGTGGAACGCTTTTGGCCAACCGCAACGTAGATGCAGTAGAGCTTCTTGCTCTCATCATCGCCTGCGGCTTCGTTGTAGGATTTTTGGTTCAGGATCGCGTCAAGTGCCACGGCAGTTTTGCCAGTCTGACGGTCACCAATGATCAATTCACGCTGGCCGCGGCCAACGGGGATCATCGCGTCCACAGATTTCAGACCTGTCGCCATCGGCTCGTGCACCGATTTACGCGGAATGATGCCTGGCGCTTTGCTGTCCGCGATGCGGCGCTCGGCTGTCTCAATCGGGCCCTTGCCGTCCAGCGGGTTGCCCAAGCCGTCTACAACACGGCCTAACAGCGCGTCACCCGCAGGTACGTCGACAATTGAGTTGGTGCGCTTAACGGTGTCGCCCTCTTTAATGTCACGGTCGGAACCGAAGATCACAACGCCGACGTTGTCCGCTTCGAGGTTCAAGGCCATGCCCTGAATGCCGCCAGGGAATTCGACCATCTCACCGGCCTGACAATTGTCCAGACCGTAAACGCGCGCGATACCGTCACCAACGCTCAGAACGCGGCCCACTTCGGCAACTTCTGCTTCTTGACCAAAGTTCTTGATCTGGTCCTTGAGAATTGCAGAAATCTCTGCTGCTTGGATACCCATTTATCCGACCTCTTTCATTGCATTCTGGAGGGAGTTAAGCTTGGAGCGGATCGACGTGTCGATCATCTTCGAGCCGACTTTAACGACAAGACCGCCGATGAGGCTTTCATCAACGGTCGCATTGATTGTAACAGTTTTGCCCATCCGCGCCTTCAGCGACTTGGCAAGCTTGTCCGACTGCGTTTTCGTCAACGCCTTGGCGGAGGCAACCTCTGCGGTCACTTCGCCTTTATCTTCGGCGATGATATCGCGCAGCGTGCTGACCAATTGCGGCACCACGAAGAGGCGGCGCTTGGCGGCCATCAACGACAAAGTGTTGGACATCAGCGGCGACAGGCCCATCGACTTAGCCAAGGCGGCGATCGCCGCACCCTGTTGATCGCGTGTGTAGACTGGAGAGTGGAGAAGGGCGTTAAACTCGCCCGACGCCGCCATCGCTTCTGTCAGCGCGGCCAGGTCGCCCTCAATCGCTTTGATCTTTTTCGCCTCTTTGGCCAGATCATAAACAGCCGTTGCATAACGTGCAGCAATGCTTGTTGAAATCGCAGCTGGTTCGGACACGTCCACCCTTTCTGTTCTTCCCCAATGTCGTCGCACGAAGGCGCGGCGCTGGGGGTGTTTGCGCGGCGCCAGATTGGTCGGACCGCTAAAATCACGGGGGATGTAGCAGACGGGTGTAAACCCTGCAACTAGCGTTGTCACCACGGCAAAAAGGATGTTCGTCCATGTTTTCAGACACTTGCAGCGGGTGCGACCCTTTGCGCCTAATTAATCATTAAAAAAATCATCTTGGAAACGGCGATTCCTGTCGATTGTGCGCCGCGCGCCCCCTTCCCAAGGGTCAGTTACTGGCGAGGTTGCGGCCTTCACGACCCCAGACTGGCCGTGCGTGGCTCAGTCCCCAAGGCGCCCCACGACAGGCTTGGCGATCCCTTGTGGCACCCGCAACCGCGCACGGGCACGGCTGACGGTGCCTTTGGGTGGATAGACCAGCTTTGACGCCTCTACCAAAATCGCACCACCCGCGATCACACCGGGCAGCGCGCGGCCCAAACCTTCGAAAACGCCGGCTGACTTCATGAAGACCCGGCGCGCCGAGGGGAATTGATAAAGCGCACCCACCTGCCGTTCCGGGATAAACTGGTGTTTGCGCAGCTGCGTTTCCAGCTGGCTCGCGGAATAGGGTCTGCCATAGCCGAAAGGAGTGCGGTCCCTGCGCGACCACAGGCCCGCGCGGTTCGGCACGATGAACAGCGCTTTGCCCCCAGGGCCCAGCACCCGCCAACATTCCTCCAGCAAATCGTGCACATGCTCGGAAGTCTCGAGCCCATGCAGCACCACCAATTTGTCGACATGACCGGTTTCAAGAGGCCAAAGGCGTTCTTCGATTAAAGCTGACACATTAGGCAGCCCCGCCGGCCACGGCATTACCCCCTGCGGGCCCGGCATTAGTGCGATCACACGGCGGGCATCGGCCAGATAAGGTCGCAGCAGCGGTACCGCAAAGCCAAAGCCCGCAACGGTCTGGCCCTGTGCCTCGGGCCAGATCTCGAGCATGCGGGTGCGCAGGGATTTTTGCGCCGCCCGGCCCAGCGCGCTTCTGTAATAGAAATTGCGCAAATCTTGGACATCAAGGTGCATTGCGGGCCTGCAAAAGATCGGTCACGGTGGTGGTACCCTATCACCACGGACGGAAATGACCATGCCCCTCGAACTTGTGACCATCCCCTGTTTGCAAGACAACTATGCCTTCTTGGTCCATGATGCGGCAAGTGGGCAAACTGCTGTGATTGATGTTCCCGAGGCGCGCCCCATTATTGACGCTCTCGCCGCGCGCGGCTGGACGCTGAGCGAGATTTGGCTGACCCACCACCATTGGGATCACGTGGATGGTGTGGCCGATCTATTGGCTGCGCATCCGGCAAAAGTGGTAGGCGCTGCGGCTGATGCGCACCGCTTGCCGCCCCTAGACCGCGCAGTATCCCCGGACACGGCATTTGAATTTGCAGGCACGCCTGTTCATGTCATCGATGTCAGTGGCCACACCGTCGGGCACGTCGCTTTTCATCTACCCCAATCGGGTCTTTTGTTTACGGCAGACAGCCTAATGGCCTTGGGGTGTGGCCGCTTGTTTGAAGGCACGCCGGCGCAGATGTACGGAAGCCTGTCAAAGCTCGCAGCGCTGCCACCAGAGACGACAGTGTGTTCGGGACATGAATACACAGCGACCAATGCGGCCTTCGCCAAGACCATTGACCCCGTCAACCCGCGGCTTAGTTCGAGAGTTAGTGAGATTACGAAAGCGCGCGCCGCGGACATGCCTACCGTGCCATCGACCTTGGCCGAAGAGCTGGCAACAAATCCGTTTCTGCGTGCTAACGACCCAACCATAGCCGCAGGCCTCGGCCTGACAGGGGCATCGCCCGTAGATGTCTTTACCGAGATCCGGGCACGCCGGGACCGATTTTAACCGTGCAACGCGACGTTAACCGATAATTTTAAGCACAAAGGCCGTACGACCGCGAATTTGTGACAGTAAAGTGAAAGAAAACCCTTGAAGCCGAGGGACGATCAACCAAACTCTAAGGGTATGCGACCACAGTCGTGCAGGCTCTTGCCCGCCGACGCAATTCAGAAGGAGCACACAGGTGCCTTCATTCTCGACCACACTTGAAAAAGCGATCCACTCCGCTTTGGCGCTTGCCAACGCGCGCCGGCACGAATTCGCAACGCTGGAGCATTTGCTGCTCGCGTTGATCGATGAGCCGGATGCCAAACGCGTTATGCAAGCCTGTAGCGTGGACATTGACGAGCTGCGCGGCACGCTGAACGAATTCGTGGACGAGGATCTGTCCAACCTCGTGACGGACATCGACGGCTCTGAAGCTGTGCCAACGGCCGCATTTCAACGGGTTATCCAACGCGCTGCCATCCATGTTCAATCCTCGGGTCGCACCGAGGTAACGGGGGCAAATGTGCTGGTCGCCATTTTTGCCGAACGTGAAAGCAACGCCGCCTACTTCCTGCAAGAGCAGGACATGACGCGCTATGACGCTGTGAACTACATCGCACACGGTGTGGCCAAAGACCCCGCCTTCGGCGAAGCGCGCCCTGTCTCCGGCGCGCCCGAAGCGGAAGAAGAAGCGCAAGGCGTGACGGAAGGCGAAAAGAAAGAATCAGCGCTTGCGAAATACTGCGTCGATTTGAACGCGAAGTCGCGCGAAGGCGACATTGACCCGCTGATCGGCCGCGACAGCGAAGTTGAACGGTGCACCCAAGTGCTGTGCCGCCGGCGCAAAAATAACCCTCTGTTGGTGGGCGACCCCGGCGTGGGCAAAACGGCGATTGCCGAAGGCCTCGCACGCAAAATTGTGGCCGGTGAGACACCCGAAGTGTTGGCTGAAACCACGATCTATTCATTGGATATGGGCGCGCTTTTGGCAGGCACACGCTACCGCGGTGATTTCGAAGAGCGCCTGAAAGCGGTCGTCACCGAGCTCGAAGGGCATAGCGACGCGGTCCTCTTTATCGACGAGATCCACACCGTTATTGGCGCTGGCGCAACCTCGGGCGGTGCGATGGACGCCTCCAATCTGCTAAAACCTGCCTTGGCAGGTGGCAAGCTGCGCACCATGGGATCCACAACCTACAAAGAGTTCCGCCAGCATTTTGAAAAAGACCGCGCCCTGTCGCGCCGCTTCCAAAAAATCGACGTGAACGAGCCGAGTGTCGAGGACGCGACAAAGATCCTGAAGGGATTGAAACCCTATTTCGAGGATCACCACGGTGTGAAATATACATCAGACGCGATAAAGACGTCTGTAGAATTAGCCTCGCGCTATATCAACGACCGCAAATTGCCCGATAGCGCGATCGACGTGATCGACGAAGCAGGCGCGGCGCAGCATCTGGTGGTCGCAGCCAAGCGGCGCAAAACGATCGGCACAAAAGAGATCGAAAACGTCGTAGCCAAAATCGCGCGCATTCCACCCAAGAACGTCAGCAAAGACGACGCTGTGGTGCTCAAAGACCTAGACACCTCGCTCAAGCGGGTGGTTTTTGGTCAAGACAATGCCATCGATGCGCTCTCTTCTGCGATAAAACTGGCGCGCGCCGGTCTGCGCGAGCCTGAAAAGCCCATTGGCAACTACCTGTTTGCGGGCCCCACCGGGGTCGGCAAAACCGAAGTGGCCAAGCAACTCGCCGACACATTGGGCGTAGAACTGCTGCGCTTCGATATGTCGGAGTATATGGAAAAGCACGCGGTCAGCCGCCTGATTGGCGCCCCTCCCGGCTATGTTGGCTTTGATCAAGGGGGGCAGTTGACGGATGGTGTGGACCAGCATCCGCACTGTGTGCTCTTGCTCGACGAAATGGAAAAAGCGCATCCGGACGTCTATAACATCTTGCTGCAAGTGATGGATAACGGCCGTTTGACCGACCACAACGGACGTACCGTGGATTTCCGCAACGTCGTGTTGATCATGACATCGAACGCAGGCGCTTCCGATCAAGCGCGCGCGCCGCTCGGTTTTGGCCGGGACCGCCGCGAGGGCGAAGACCTCGCTGCGATTGAGCGGACGTTCACGCCGGAATTCCGCAACCGTTTGGATGCTGTCATCACCTTCGCGCCACTGCCGAAATCTGTGATTTCGCAAGTGGTGGAGAAATTTGTCCTGCAACTCGAAGCGCAGCTGATGGACCGCGGGGTCACGATTGAGCTGACTAAAACCGCGGCTGAATGGCTGGGCGACAAGGGCTATGATGACAAAATGGGGGCGCGTCCTTTGGGCCGAGTGATCCAGGAACACATCAAAAAGCCACTGGCCGAGGAGTTGCTCTTTGGCAAGTTGACCAAAGGCGGTGTTGTCAAAGTGGGCGTGAAGAATGGCGAAATCGATTTAAAGATCGAAGGGCCGGAAAAAGCGCGCATCGCTGGGAACAAGCCCCCGCTGCTGACCGCAGAATAATGTACTGGATGTTGGCGATTGCGGCGTGCCTTTTGGGCGCGCCCGCGATGGTGCAGGCGCAATCTGCATCGCCAGCACCGACATTTTTGCTCTCCTCCCCCGTCGACTGCGATTTAGGCCGCGACTGTTATATCCAGCAATACCGCGATCATGATGTCGGGGCTGGCGCAATGGATTACCGCTGCGCCGGCCTCAGCTATGATGGCCACAAAGGCACCGATTTCGCCGTGGCGACCCTTTCACAAATGGAGGCTGGCATCGCCGTGATCGCCGCTGCCCCCGGCACCGTCAAAGCAGTACGTGACGGAATGGAAGACGCCTATTTCACACCCAAAAGGGCGGAAGCACTCCGCGGCCGCGAATGTGGCAATGGCCTTGTGATCGATCATGGCCAAGGCTGGGAAACGCAATATTGCCACCTCAAGGAAGGGTCGATCCGCGTAACCGCCGGCGACGTGATCGCACGCGGAGATGCCTTGGGCCAAATCGGGATGAGCGGCCGCGCGGCCTTTCCGCACCTGCACCTTAGCTTGCGCAAAGACGGTGCGCACATCGATCCATTTGATCCGGATGGCAAGATTGAGTGTAACGCCCCCGACGCCCGTACGCTTTGGGCTACGCCCATGCCCTATCAGCCGGGCGGCGTTTTAGACGTGGGCTTTGCCGATCATGTGCCCAGTTATGAGGCGGTCAAAATAGGCCGTAGTGCTGTGGAAAATATGCAGCGGGACGCCGATGCTCTGGTCCTCTTTGGCTATGCCTTTGGCGGACGCGTAGGCGATCAGCTTAACCTCGTCCTGCTCGGCTCGACTGGCGTTGTCATTGAGCGCACCGAACGCTTGAACAAAGCGAAGGCCCAGTTTTTCCGCGCCATTGGCAAGCGCACACCACCGGGGGGATGGCCTGCGGGCCGCTATCAGGGGGTTGTGACACTGCTGCGCGACGGAGCACCCGTAGATCAAATGCGCACGACCGTCACTCTGCGCTGACCCCTTGGCCTCGCGCTATTTCTCGGTGAATTTCAACTCAATCCGGCGGTTCTGCGCCCGCGCAGTCTCGCTGTCGCCCAAAGCCACGGGTTGATATTGCCCAAACCCGTTTGCTGCCAGCCGCGTAGGCGGGATATCTAAAAAGTTGACCATATAGCGCACAACTGACAGCGCCCGCGCTTGGCTCAACTCCCAATTGTCCGCAAATTCGCCCGTGCCCGACAGGGGCACATTGTCAGTGTGCCCGTCAACGCGGATGATCCAGTTGATCCCTTCCGGAATGTCGTCCACGACCGCGCTAATAATACTGGCGATTTTGGCCACTTCGCCCTGCCCCGCGTCCGACAGGTCCGCGCCGCCCGGCGGGAAGAGCACCTCGGAGGAAAACACAAACCGGTCGCCCGAAATGCGCACGCCCTCTTGGCCACCTAACACATCCCGAAGGCGGCCAAAAAACTCCGAACGGTAGCGTTCAAGGTTTTGCGCCTCGGCCTGTAACCGCTGGCGTTCTTCCTCAAGCCGCTGGCGTTCAGCCTCTTCGAGTTGACGCCGGCGGCGCTCCTCGGCGGCCACCCGCGCAAGAGCTGTGTTCAGGTCCGAGCCCAGCGATTGCAAGCGCACCTGTGCGGCATCCTCCCGCGAGGCGGCCTCATCCAGCAAGGCTTGCAGCTGCCCCAACTGAGAGCGCAGCACCGCAACCTGCTGGTTCAAAAGCTCCGTTTGACGCTGTGCCGCCTCAGTCTTTTCAGTCTGTTGTGCCAACGCACCTTGTGCTGTGCGCAACAGAACATTGCGGCGTTCCGCCTCAGACATCGCCTCACCTGCGGCCGTTTCAGCAGACAGTTTCGCCGCCAAC
>CBFHKQ010000077.1:0-6210 GCA_965656435.1 uncultured Pseudosulfitobacter sp.
GCTATCTGCGCGACAAATATACGACCGAAGTGCGCAACAGCATCATCGCATCCGAGCAAGGCTGGTCTTCCGAAATCTGTACAGAGCTGGCCGAGCTGGGCGTGATCGGTGCGCTCTTTACAGAAGCGCAGGGCGGATTTGGCGGCGCGGGCTTTGACATTGCCGTGGTGTTTGAGGAATTGGGCCGCGCGGGCGTGGTCGAGCCGTTCATGGACAGCGCCTTGATCGGGGGGCGCTTGTTGGCCGCGCTGGGCCGAGATGATCTGGTGGAACAGATGATTGGGGGCGGGTTGCAGCTTGCACTTGCGCATGCCGAACCGACCAGCCGTTATGACCTGAACCAAGTTCGTGCCACAGTGGATGGTGGCAAGCTGAACGGGCGCAAGGCGGTGGTGATGAACGCCGAAGCGGCGGATTACCTGATCGTTTCGGCGCGCGCGTCGGGCGAAGTGTCAGATGAGGCTGGCATCGCGCTCTATTTGGTGCCAGCGGATGCCAAAGGCCTAACGGTGCAGGGCTATGCCCTTCTTGCCGGTGGGCGCGCGGCAGAGGTGACCCTTGACGGCGTTGAAGGGACATTGCTCAGCGAAGATGGTTTTGCGGCCCTACATACCGTGACCGAGCTTGCAACTATGGCGCAATGTGCAGAGGCGCTGGGCGCAATGGAAACGGCCACCGCTTTGACCAATACATATCTGGGCACACGCCAGCAGTTTGGCCGCCCCATCGGCACCTTTCAGGCACTTGCCCACCGGATGTCAGATCTGCTGATCGAGCTAGAACAGGCGCGTAGCGCGGTCATCAATGCGGCGGGCCACATGGACGCCGACGCCCGTACCTGTGCGCTCAACATCTCTGCGGCAAAGAACCTTTTGGGCCGCGCGGGCCGCTTGGTGGCAGAGGAAGCGATCCAGATGCACGGCGGCATCGCCATGACGCAGGAATACGAGCTTGCGCATATCGCGAAACGGATTGTCATGGCGGATCATCGTTTTGGTGACACCGATCACCACCTGGAGCGGTTTATTGCGCTGAGTGCTGCCTGATCCATGCAAGGCCCCGGGATCATCAAGGACGAAACAGGCGCGCAGACGCTTCTGGGTTATATTGTTGATTTAAATTCACAAAATGGGGTTGGGCGCTGTGTCTTGGACATCGGCGCCCAGCATGGAAACCGACATGGGGCTTTGCACGGGGGGATCATCGCGTGCCTTTTGGACAATGCGATGGGCTATGGCGCGTCTGTGTCCGTCAGTGCCGATGGCGCGAGCAAGTTCTTGACCGTCTCAATGACGACGCAATTCTTGGCATCCGCTAAGGAAGGGCGCGTGGTTGCAAGCGGATGGGTCACGGGCGGGGGCCGCTCCGTTCTTTTCGCGCAGGGCGAGTTACACGATGACACAGGCCGCCTGCTGGCGACGGCCACAGGTGTCTATAAACGGATCCGAGAGGGCTAATCATGCAGACCGCCCGCTTGGAGGATGCAGGGGACCGCATCATCGTCTGGAACGGCAACGCGCACAAACGCGGCGCGCTGTCGCCTGAGTTATATGCCGCGATCCGAGAGGCCTTCTCGCTAGCCAAAGAGCCGCGGGTGAGGGCGATTATCCTCACCTCTGAGGGTGGCTTTTTTTGCGCCGGTGGCGATCTGAATGTCCTAATCGCGCGGCGTGAAATGTCCGAGGCGGCACGGCGCGACAAGATTGACGAATTGCATGACCTTGTGCGTTTGATCCGCGCCTGCGACGTGCCGGTGATCGCCGCGGTCAAGGGGGGTGCCGCGGGTGCCGGCGCGTCGCTTGCGCTTGCTTGCGACATGATCGTGGCCGAGGCCGGGGCAAAGTTCACCGCCTCCTACGTGAAGGCGGGTCTCGTGCCAGATGGCGGGTTAACCGCGCATTTGGCGCGCATGGTGCCGCGGCAGTTGGCCATGGAAATGTGCGTCTTGGCGCAGCCGGTAACGGCAGAGCGGTTGCAGGCTATGGGAGTTGTGAATTCGCTTTGCGCAGCGGACGATGTAGTACCCCAAGCAATGTTTTTGGCGGACCGTATTTGCGCAGGCCCGCCCACTGCGCAAGCACGCATCCGTCACCTTGTGAATGACGCCTACGAGCATCCTGAGGCGGTGCAATTGGACGCAGAGCGGGACGCGATGGCCTGGGCCGCAGGTGCGGATGAGGCGGCCGAGGGGATTGCCGCGTTTTTGGCAAAGCGCCCGCCGGATTTTAACACATGAGCGCGCGGGTGGAGGCCTATTTGGCAGCGCAAGTCGCCGAACAGCCTCATGCGCCTGCCTTTTCAGACGACCACGGCACAGCTCTTTCTTATGCCGACTTCGACGCTGCGATTGACGCCATCGCGGCTGAACTGCGCGCAAGGGGCGTAGGTCCGGGCCAGCGCATCCTCTTGTTGGCAGAAAACTGTGTCGCGGCGGTCGCTACGCTCTTTGCGGTGTGGAAGGTGCAGGCGGTCGTTATCCCGGTCAACGCGCGCCAAACCGAGGCTGAAGTCCAGCGTATCTTGGACCATGCCACGCCCGCGATCGTAGTCAGCACCAGCGCTGTTTCCGCCGAGGCGGCGCGCCATGCTGAGCGCCTGAAATCCGACCAAATAACAGGTCCTTACGGCACGCTATCCTTGGCCGCACATCCGGCAGGTGCTGCGGACATAGATCCAGATGTCGCCGTTTTGCTCTACACCACGGGTACAACTGGCACGCCCAAAGGGGTAATGTTGACCCATGAAAACGTGCGTTTTGGCGGCATGGCGTCGGCGAGGTTGCGCGCGATGACCCCGCAGGATGTGATCTACGGTGTTTTGCCGATTACACATGTGTTTGGGCTGTGCTCTGTCACTGTGGCGGCGGTTAAGGCTGGTGCATCCGTGCGTTTGGCTGCGCGGTTTGATGCGGCCGCAGCCTATGCGGCTTTGCAGGAGGGGGTCACGCTTTATTCCGCGGTGCCGCAGATGCATGCCCTTTTGATGGCGCATGTGAAACGGCATGGTTACGCCCATCTGAACGCGCCCGCTTTGCGTTATGTGTCGAGCGGAGCAGCCCCGCTTGATCCAACGTGGAAGCGCGAGGCGGAGGCGTTCTATGGCGTGGCACTGCAAAATGGCTATGGGATGACAGAAACCTCCGCAGGCACCTCGGCCACTTGTAACGCGATCGGTGATCCCGACACTTCCGCGGGCCCGCCGCTGCCCGGCGTAGAGGTGCGCATCGACCTTGAGGCACCGGGCGCGCAAGCCGGTGTAGGTGAGGTTTTGACCCGCGGTCCACACATCATGACAGGTTATTATAGCAACCCAGAGGAGACGCGGAAGGTCTTGTCGCTGACGGGCTGGCTGCGCACCGGAGATTTGGGCCGCCTCGATGACAAGGGGCATCTGCACATTGTGGGCCGTTCGAAAGAGCTGATTATTCACGGCGGCTTTAACGTCTATCCGCCTGAAGTGGAGGCGGCGCTGAACGATCACCCGGAGGTTATTCAGGCCGCTGTTATTGGTCATACGGTGGCGGGCGATGAAAAGGTCTTGGCCTTCTGTCAGGTCGCACGAGACGCGTCGCTGACGCCAGCAAATCTGCGCGCTTTCGCAGCAGAGCGGTTGGCAGGCTATAAGCGGCCGTCACAAATTATCTTGGCCACGTCCCTTCCCGCTGCGCCAACAGGCAAGATCTTAAAGCACCGCCTGAAAGAGGTCTTTGCCGATGAGATCGATTAGCCGAGGCTCGCGATGGCTGCCGCGCGAATGGCGTCAATATTTGCGCCATATGGCGCGGGGTCCGCGACTGAACCACCTTTGAAAACGGCCGATCCTGCAACCAAAACATCCGCCCCTGCGGCGGCGACCAAGGGTGCTGTGTTTGCATCTACGCCGCCATCAATTTCGATGTGAATGGGCCGGTCCCCGATCATCTCTCGTAGCGCGCGGATCTTATCGGTCATATCGATAAACTTCTGCCCGCCAAAGCCGGGGTTCACGGTCATGATGCAGATCAAATCAACACTGTCGAGCAGTTCCTCGACGGCTGAGACCGGTGTGCCGGGGTTGAGTGCGACACCCGCCATTGCTCCCGTTGTGCGGATGGCCTGACACGTGCGGTGAATGTGCGGGGTGGCCTCCACATGAGCGGTGATCACATCTGCGCCCGCTTGGGCAAAAGCCTCGATGTAGCTGTCCACAGGCGAAATCATGAGGTGGACATCCATCACGCTTTTGATGTGTGGGCGGATGGCAGCGCAGGTAGCAGGGCCAAAGGTGATGTTGGGCACGAAATGCCCGTCCATCACATCCACGTGGATCCAGTCCGCGCCTTGCCCCTCAACTGCGGCACATTCTGCGCCGAAATTGGCAAAGTCCGCGGCAAGGATTGAAGGTGCGATTTTGATGTCTCGGGAAAAGGTCATGAAGGGAGGCTTTCGCTATCAGAAGGGCGCTGGTGTCGCGTTGAGGTTAGAGGCGGACGTTGGGCCGATGGATTGCACGTATCACACCTGATAATAGTTTCGGTGCCACGCCACAAAGGCGTCGATCCCGGTTTGGATATCTGTTGCTGGCTTCGCGCCGATAAGGGTTTCCAGCAGGCTGGCATCAGCCCATGTTGCGGGCACATCCCCGGGCTGCATGTCCTTAAAGTTGATCTGCGCTTTGCGCCCACATGCGGTTTCAATTGCGGCAATGAAACCCATCAGCTTGACTGGGGCACCATTGCCGATGTTGACGATGCGGTGCGGGGCCACGGGGCTAAGGCTGTCCCCCGGCACAGGTGTGTCGCCGGGCGGCGCGTCGATCAGCGCCTCAATCGCGGCGGTCAGATCGTCAATATAGGTAAAGTCGCGCATCATTTCGCCGTGGTTATAGACGTCGATGGGCTGGTCTTGCAGAATGGCGCGGGTGAATTTGAAATGCGCCATGTCGGGTCGGCCCCACGGGCCATAGACCGTAAAAAACCGAAACATCGTGATTGGCAGCGCATAAAGATGAGCATAGCTGTGCGCCATGTTCTCAGTGGATTTTTTGGTCGCGGCATAAAAGGACATTTGGGCGTCTGTCTTGTCACCTTCACGATAGGGCATGTCGGTGTTGGCGCCATAGACGGATGAGGTTGAGGCGAGGAGCATATGCGCGGGCGGATAGGCGCGCGCAGCCTCCAACAGCTCAAACGTGCCGACAAGGTTCGCAACAACATAAGACCGCGGATTGTCGATCGAATAGCGCACACCCGCCTGTGCTGCGAGGTGAATGACTGCATCGGGCCGGTGCGTTTCAAACAGGCGATGAAGCGCGCCGGGTGTTTCCAGGCGCTCTTCTATGGCTGAAAACCCGGGCGCCTGGTTCAGCATCGCGTGGCGGCGCGCCTTAAGCGTCGTGTCGTAGTAATCGGTGAGGGCATCCAGACCGATTACGCGCCAGCCTGCATTAAGCAGCCGTTGCGCGGTGAAATAGCCGATAAACCCAGCCGAGCCTGTGATCAAAGCGGTACGTGTCATGCCCATGCTTTTGGCCCAAAGCCTGTCAAAAGGCCAGCGTCCTGCGCGAGAATTGGTGCTATGACCGCCAGTGCCGGATCAGCTCATCCCGGTGTGGCTGCCAACTCCGCAATGACCTCATAGGCGGTGTCAAAATCCTCCGCCGCGCAGTCAAACTGGCCCGCGGTGAACCGGATCACCTTTTGGCCGTCCACGAGGGTCTGTGTGAGATAGATGCGGCCGTCGTCGTTGATCCGGTCCACGAAGGCTTGGGTCTCGGCGTCGGTGGCACCTGTGAGCTTAAACGTCCATAGGGATAAAATTGGATCGGTCACGATCTCAAAACCCTTTGTGGCGCGCAATCGTTCACAGAGTGCATGAGACCATGTGACATGGTTTCGGATGCGGTCCCGCAGTCCCGATAGGCCATAGTTGCGCATCAAGAACCACAGTTTGAGCGCTCGGAAACGGCGGCCCAATGGGACCGACCATTCGGAATAATCCGTCACATCTCCCGCGCTGTGCGACTTTAGGTACTCGGGGCGGATGGCCAGTGTTTGCCGCAATTGGTCTGCGTCCCGCAGAAAATGCGCGGCGCAATCAAACTGCGCGCCCAGCCATTTGTGCGGATTGAAAACAGCGCTGTCAAAGCGGTCAACGCCTTCCCATAGGCTGCGGAATTCAGGGCAAATCATCGCCGCACCCGCCCAAGCCGCGTCCAAGTGCGTGTACAGAT
>CBFHKQ010000078.1:0-5936 GCA_965656435.1 uncultured Pseudosulfitobacter sp.
CAACGAACTGCCGCGTGGGGCCGGCATAGCGCCATGTGCCGCTGGGCGTGAAGGCATAGTTGACGGGCGCGCCGTTGATGGTTCTTTGCGTGCCGCGGATGGCGTTTGAATAGGCAAAGAAAGTGGCCATGGTCTGTCTATGTCCCTGTTTGGTCAGGGAAACAGAGCTACGCGCGTTTCACGGCATTCCTGCGGCGAGATTGGTAACCCTTGTGTTAACCATGAGGTCTTTTCATGGTTAACAAAGGCGTAATCAAGGCAGATAGGGTGTTGGATCCACGCTATCGAAGCCGTCGCGGACCTCAAAATGCAAGAAGGCGTCATTGCCGGTGCGCAACTGGGCAAGGGCTTGCCCGCGGGTAACGCTATCGCCTTTGGCCACGCGCACCTCTGTCACGTTCGCATAGACCGTCAGCAGGTTGTCGGGGTGGCGCACGACGATGATCGGGACACCCTCGGCGCTTTTGGTGATCGCGGCGACGGTGCCATCTGCGGCGGCCCCCACGGATGTTCCGGCGGCGGCTTTGATGTCGATGCCCTCATTGCGGCCCTTGGCATAGGGGCGGATGATCGGCCCTTTGACGGGCATGGCCATGGCGCTGTTGGCCGCAGGCGTGGTTTGCGGGCCGACCTCGGGTGCGGGCGGGGCCGGAGCCTTGGCGGTAGCCGGCGTAGTGTCCTCGGGCAGAGCGGTTGAGGCGCTTGGGGGTTGCGGTGTCGGTGTCCCTGCGCCGGGCGGTGTCACTTGCGGTGTGGCCGGGGGCGTTGCGGGTTCGGGCGTGGCAACAGCGGTTTGTCGTTCCGATGGCGTGGTGCTACGCTGCGGGGCCTGTTGTTGGGCCACGGGGATGAGCAGGAATTGCCCCTCGCGGATCGCGAAATCCGGGCCAAGGCCGTTCCATTCCGCTAAGCTGCGCACGGATACGGCATAGAGGCGCGCAATTGTATAGGCAGTCTCGCCGCGCGCGACCTTGTGGCGGATCGGCTCGGTGCCCGATTGCGGTGCAGCCGTAGGTGCGGGCGGCGTCGCAGGGGGCGTCGGTGCTTGCGGCGGAGTTTCGGGGGCTGTGTCGAGCGCGCTATTGGCAAGGCTTGTCACATCTACCTGCGCGGGCCGGATCGGCCCAGTCGTCGCGGCCCCGGTGGCAGGGGACGGCTCCGCCACGCGTTGGGGCAGGGCGATCACCTCGCCGCGGCGCAGGGGCACGTCGGGGGCGACGCCGTTAAACTGCGACAGGCTGTCTGGATCAAGGCCCAGTCGGCCCGCCACATCTTGTAGGGTATCCCCGCGCTTGGCCACAGCCACCTGATAGTTGGGATAAGAGATTACACCGCGGTCGTCGGGCTGGGGCCGCGTGGCTGTCGTTGCTGCTGTGGCCGCACTTGCTGTGCTGAATGCGCCCGCCTTGCCGCGCAGGTCAAAATCAAGCGGCGCGCCGCAGCCCGAAAGGACCAAGGCGATTGCGCTCATCGGGGCCCAGAGCCGTCGGGGGTGGGTCGAAAGGATCATCTGCTGCCGGTCCTCTTTTTCTGCGGCGCATCTTAGGGCGCGCCTCTTTGTCTAAATGACTGCGGCGACCGGGATCGGGTCAAGCCGGCGGTGCCTTATGTCCCGTAAATGGGCGGGAATGCGCAATTTTTCAAGTCTCTTGCCCCAACCCCTCCAGGAGAGGCACAAATCGGACGGGGCGCAATTCATCGTATTCCAAACCGCTATCTGTTTTCCGCACGCGGATCAAATGTTGCACCGCATCGGATTGGCCCACAGGCACAACCATGATGCCGCCGGGCTTGAGCTGATCGAGCAGCGGCCCGGGCGGGTCTTCGGCTGCGGCGGTGACCAAAATGCGGTCAAAGGGCGCTTGGTCCGGCAGGCCAAAGCTACCGTCCGCGGTCATGGCGGTGATGTTCGTCAAATCCAGCGCCTCAAATATGTCGCGCGCGGCGCGTACAAGCCGTTGGAACCGGTCCACGGTATAGACACGGCGTGCAAGGCGGCTGAGGATTGCGGCCTGATAGCCAGAGCCTGTGCCGACCTCCAGCACTTTGTCGCGCGGCGTGACCTGCAAGGCTTGGGTCATCAAGCCCACCACCGAAGGTTGACTGATCGTTTGGCCGCAGGGAATGGGCAGCGGCATATCTTCGTAGGCGCGTTCGGCGAAAAGACCGCGCACGAATGGACCGCGGTCGATTGCCTCCATCGCCGTTAGCACAGATTTATCCGTCACCCCTTTGGACCGCAGCGCATAGAGGAACTGCATCTTGCGCTCGGCCAGCGCCTGCGCTGCATCCTCGGGCGGCACTGTCATACGGGCGTGTCCGCATCAGCGCTGCCTGCGGGTAAATCCATGTCCAAGGTGGTCATCTGTTTAAGCATCGCGTGATCCGTCAAATCCGCGCGCATTGGCGTGACGGAGATATAGCCGTCGAGGTTCAGGGCCGCGTCGGTACCCGCTGCCGTGGGGACCTGCTGGTTGCCACCTTTGATCCAAACGAAGGGCCGGCCAGACGGGGCAGTAAACCGCTCGGTGGCAAAGACAACGCCTGCGCGGCGACCTTGGGCGGCGAGGCGCATGCCTTTGACGGCGGCCGCAGAGACAGGCGGGATGTTCACATTATAAAACAGCGGGTATTCCGCTTGCTCGGCAGGGCCCGCGTCCAAAATGCGGCGCACGGTAGCGGCCCCATGGGCGCGCGCGGCCTCAAAGGGGTCGTCAAGATCGCGGTTTGCCGGTCCGAAATATTGCGAGAGGGCAATCGCGGGGATGCCCTGAAGCGCGCCCTCGATTGCAGCACCCAACGTGCCGGAATAAAGCGCGTTTTCCGCAGAATTATTCCCCCGGTTCACGCCTGACAGGATGAGATCTGGGCGCTGGTCTGCCATAATATCGTGCACTCCTGCGAGGACGCAATCGGCGGGGCTGCCCTCCGCGGCGAAGGTTTGCGGCGCCATCTCGGCGATCATTGTGGGGCTGGTATAGCTGATGCAATGGCCCACGCCGGACTGTTCAAACGCCGGTGCAACGGTCCAGATGTTGGCGGTCTCCGTCAGCGCCTCGGCGATGTGGCGCAGGACCTTGAGGCCCGGTGCGTTGATACCGTCGTCATTTGTGATGAGAATGCGCATGGTGCCCCCCTTTTTATGCGTTGATATGGCTGCACGGGCCGCACGGCAAGAGGGCGTGCGGCGAAAGCCGCGGACGCCGCAGGGGGTGTGGCAACAAAGCCGGCGCTGGAGCCTATAGCGACGCGAGGATTTGCGCGGCGGCGTCTTTGGTGGGTGTCAGGCTGGCCCGATCTTCGCCTGGATAAAAGCGCGCGCGAGTGGCCGTGGGCATTGGCGACGGCGTCAGGATGTGCACTTTGGGTCCGGATTTGGCGCACTCGGCCTGCCAACTGCGGGCAAGGGCGATTTGCGCCGCCTTTGTTGAGCCATATGCGCCAAAGAATTTACGGCCCACCGCGGGGTCATCGAAAAAGAGGGCTGTGCCTTCCGTGCCCAACAGCGGTGCGACATAGGTGATCAAAGTCGCAGTTGCGGTCACGTTGATGTTCACAGATTTGGCCATGTCTTTGGCGTCAACATGATCCGCCGGAGCCATGGGGGCCGCATGGATGGCCGTATGTGCCCACAGATCTAAGCTGCCCCAGCGATCATAAATGCCGCGGCATAAGGTGGCCATAGCCTCAGGCGTCGTGATGTCCATCGGCGCCAAGGTTGCGCTGCCTCCAGCGGATTTGATCCGGTCGTCCAACTCTTCGAGCGCGCCGGTGGTTCTGGCCACGGCCACGATGTGATGCGTTGGAGCTAAAGCTTCGGCAAGGGCGGCGCCGAGGCCGCGCGCGGCACCAGTAATGAGGGCAAGTTTGGTCATGCCGCCTCTTGCCCGCCTAGCACCTGCGCGTCAAGAGCAGGGCGCTATTCGGCGGCCTTCATTTCAAAGCCTTCGTCGATCTGATCCGACGGGATGACGGGATATGCGCCAGAGAAACAGGCATCGCAATATTGCGGCTGCTTGGCGTCACGTCCCTTGGCCTCGCCCACGGCACGGTAAAGCCCGTCGAGCGAAATAAACTTGAGACTGTCGACCCCGAGATGCGCGCGCATCTCTTCCTCAGACATTGTCGCTGCCAATAGCTTTTCGCGCTGCGGCGTGTCGACGCCGTAAAAGCAGGGCCAAGCGGTCGGCGGTGAGGCGATGCGAAAATGGACCTCGGCAGCGCCGGCATCGAGGATCATCTCCTTGATCTTGCGCGACGTGGTGCCGCGCACCACGCTATCGTCGACCAAAATGACCCGTTTGCCGCGAATAAGCGCGCGGTTCACGTTCAGCTTGAGGCGGACGCCCATGTTGCGGATCTGCTCGGTCGGTTCAATGAAGGTCCGGCCCATATACTGATTGCGGATGATGCCCATCGCATAGGGGATACCAGATTCCAGCGAGAAACCGATCGCAGCGGGGGTGCCGGAATCGGGTACCGGGCACACAATGTCCGCCTCCACAGGGGCCTCTTTGGCCAGCTCCCGGCCGATGTTTTCGCGCGTCTCATAGACCGAGCGTCCGCCCAGAATGCTGTCGGGGCGCGAAAAATACACATGCTCAAAAATGCAAAAACGCGGCTTGCTGCGGCGGAACGGGAAATGCGATTCGACCCCTTGGTCGGTGATGACAATCATCTCGCCGGGTTCAATCTCGCGCACAAACTCGGCGCCGATGATGTCCAGCGCGCAGGTCTCCGAGCTAAGCGCCCAACCCTCGCCCACACGGCCCAGCACCAAGGGGCGCACGCCAAGCGGATCGCGCACACCGATCAGTTTGGTCCGCGTCATTGCCACGATGGAGAACGCGCCTTCGACCCGTCGCAAGGCATCTTCCATACGCTCAGGTATGTTTCGTTGAAGCGAACGCGCCATAAGGTGGATGATACATTCGCTGTCCGAAGAGCTTTGAAAGATCGAGCCGCGCTCGATTAACTCGCGGCGCAGGGCGTTTGCATTGGTGATGTTGCCGTTGTGCGCAATGGCGGCACCGCCCATGGCAAATTCGCCAAAGAAAGGTTGCACATCGCGAATGGCGGTTTGGCCTTTGCTGCCGGAGGTGGAGTAGCGCACATGCCCGATGGCGAGCGAGCCGGGCAAGGTTTCCATCACCGCCTGCGAGGTAAAGTTATCGCGCACATAGCCAAAGCGGCGTGCCGACTGGAACCCATGCTCTGCATCATGGCTGACGATGCCGCCCGCTTCTTGGCCGCGGTGTTGCAACGCGTGCAGGCCTAGCGCCACGAAGTTTGATGCGTCTTGGGTGCCAATCACACCGAAAACACCACATTCTTCTTTCAGCTTATCGTCGTCAAAGGGATGTGCGGGGGGCATTTGGGGATCGGTGGCGCGGGTGGCTAAGCCATCCGTCAGGTCATCGGTCACGTCATGAGGCACTGGCAGCAGGCTCCGGCTCTGATTGATGTCACGGCACTCATACTTTGCCCGCTGCGCAAAGTCACGCCCCTTGGTACGATTTGTGATAGTTTCGTGACGCTCTATGCGACGGCACGGGTGCTGTGGTTCTTCCCGCGCGTGCAAGGGAGTAGGCTCAGGCGCTACACGCGCCGACAAGCCCCTCATATTGCTCGGTTATCCAGCTTAGTGCCTGCTGCGGTTCGCGCGACTGGACGTCTTCGGCAAAGCGGCCAAACACGGCTGCGGAGCGGCTCTCATCTACGACTGTGAACTCTTGGCCCGTGATCACGATGTCATAAACGAAAAAGCCCACAACAACCAAAAGAACGCCGCGTGCAACCCCAAATAGAAACCCCATGCCCTGATCCAGCCCACCTAGGACCGAGCGTTGCACCAAAGTGGAAAAGAGCGGGGTAAAGAGCGACACGATGATCAAGGCGACCGCAAAGACCACGGCAAAGGCGCCGATCACGCTCAG
>CBFHKQ010000079.1:0-5785 GCA_965656435.1 uncultured Pseudosulfitobacter sp.
TGCTGCTGTCGCTTTTACGTCGTCAATCTCCTTCGTGTTGAAGATCAACAGATAACAAATCGTAGCTTACGTCAGCGTCCGAATTTTAGGGCTAGCTCAGACTAAGCGCATTTATGCCGAGCAAAAGCTACATGTGCGCCGCAGAGGTGGCTGCAAGCGTGCCTTGGGAACGCGTCGCCCTAAGGAAGACCTGATGGCCTAAACCAGCGCTGGAGTTTAGATTTCGTGTCTTAGCCGCAAACAACCCAGCCCTCTCCCCTCAAACCCACCCAACTGTTGCACCCCGACGCAATTCTTGTCATTGCTCAACCGCACTGCCGCCTGAGGGAAAAGACGATGAAATTTACGATGTCATGGCTCAAGGATCATCTGGAAACGGATGCTACTTTGGACGAGATCACTTATGCTCTGATCGATCTTGGTCTTGAGGTTGAAGGCATTGAGGATCGGGCGGCGGCGTTGCGGGATTTCACTCTTGGGTATGTTGAAAGCGCCGAAAAGCACCCCGATGCGGACCGGTTGCGGGTCTGCCAAGTGCAGACCGACGAGGGGCTGAAACAGATCATTTGCGGCGCTCCCAACGCGCGCGCCGGCATCACCGTCGTCGTGGCCAAGCCCGGCGTGTACGTGCCGGGCATCGATACTACTATTGGCGTCGGCAAAATTCGCGGGATTGAGAGCTTTGGCATGATGGCCTCAGAGCGCGAGATGGAGCTGTCAGACGAGCATGACGGCATTATTGAGCTGCCCTCTGGCACTGTTGGAATGCGCTTTGTTGACTGGCTGGCCGCGCATGATCCGTCCAAAGTCGACCCTGTGATTGAAATCGCGATCACGCCAAACCGCCCCGATGCTTTGGGTGTGCGCGGCATTGCGCGTGACTTGGCGGCGCGCGGACTTGGCACGTTGAAACCCCACGCGCTTGAGCCTGTGCCCGCGACCATTGAGGCCGGCCTGAGCGTTACCATCGACGACGACACCCGCGATGGCTGTCCTGTGTTTACGGGCCGTGTCATTCGCGGTGTGAAAAATGGCCCCGGCCCTGCGTGGTTGCAGGATCGCCTGCGTGCGATTGGTCTGCGACCGATCAGCTTTCTCGTCGATGTGACGAACTTTTTCACCTATGATTTGAACCGGCCGCTACACGTCTTTGATCTGGACAAAGTAGCTGGTAACCTGCGGGTGCACCGTGCCACGGAGGGCGCGCAGATCACAGCGCTTGATGACAAAACCTACACGCTTCAGCCTGGGCAGATGGTAATTTCGGATGAGACCGGCGTGGAAAGTATCGCTGGCATCATGGGAGGTGCTGCAACAGGCTGTACCGAGGAAACCGTCAACGTCTTCGTCGAAAGCGCCTATTGGGATCCGGTTCAGATTGCCTATGCGGGCCGCGCTTTGCGGATTAATTCGGATGCACGCTACCGGTTTGAGCGTGGCGTTGATCCCGCGTTCACGCCCGACGGGTTGGAATATGCGGTACGCATGATCGTCGAGCATGCCGGAGGTGCGGCCTCTGAAGTGGTCCAAGCAGGTGCTGTGCCCGACACATCCCGCGCCTACAAGCTCAACCCGGCGCGGGTGCAATCACTCGTGGGGATGGAAATCCCAGAGGCCGACCAGCGTGCGACGCTAACCGCGCTTGGTTTTGTGCTCGACGGCGATATGGCGGCGGTGCCCAGCTGGCGTCCAGATGTGCAAGGTGAGGCGGACCTCGTTGAAGAGGTGGCACGCATCGCGTCCCTGACCAAGCTCGAAGGCCGGCCCTTGCCGCGTTTGAATGCAGGCGTACCCAAGCCCGTGATGACTGCGCCGCAGCGCCGTGCCGATGCCGCGCGCCGCACCGCTGCGGCCTTGGGGTATAACGAGTTGGTCACCTACAGTTTTATCGATCAGGCGAGTGCGGCGCTTTTTGGCGGCGGCACGGATGCGACGCGTTTGGAAAACCCCATCAGCAGTGACATGAGCCATATGCGGCCCGCGCTGCTGCCGGGCCTTTTGTCAGCCGCGGCGCGCAATCAAGCGCGCGGTTTTGCCGATTTGGCCTTTTTTGAGGTTGGTCCCGCCTTTGATGGGGGCGAACCGGGCGAACAGCGCATGCAAGTCAGCGGCCTTTTGGTAGGTAAAACTGGCCCAAAGGATCTACATGGCGCATCCCGCGCTGTGGATGTCTTCGATGTTAAGGCAGACGCTGAGGCGATCTTGGCCGCGATTGGTGCGCCCGCAAAGGTGCAAATCCTGCGCGGTGCGAGCGACGAATGGCACCCAGGCCGCCACGGTAAAATCTGCCTCGGCCCGAAAAAGGTCTTGGGTATCTTTGGTGAGGTGCACCCACGCGTTTTGGCGGCGATGGATGTCAAAGGCCCTGCGGTTGCCTTCACCATTTGGCCCGATGAGGTGCCCTTGCCGCGCAAGGCCGGCGCGAACAAAGGCGCGCTCACCATCAGCGATTTGCAAGCAGTGGAGCGCGACTTTGCCTTTGTCGTCGACGTAGAGGTCGAGGCGCTGACGCTGGTGAATGCGGCACAGGGGGCGGATAAAACCTTGATTGAGGGCGTCCGCGTCTTTGACGAATTCATCGGTGGTGCCGTGGGAGAGGGCAAGAAATCCCTCGCGATTACGGTCCGGTTACAGCCGCAAGACCAGACCTTGAAAGAGGCCGACATCGAAGCGGTCAGCGCCAAGGTTGTCGAAAAAGTCACCAAAGCCACGGGCGGCATCCTGCGGGGATAGGAGGAGCATATGCTCAAAGTCTACTTGTCTGGTGAGATTCATACCGATTGGCGCGACCAGATTGTGGCAGGTGCAGCGGGCTTGGACGTCATGTTTGACGGCCCGGTGACCGATCATGCCGCAAGCGACGATTGCGGCGTTGCCATTATGGGAGCCGAGCCGCAAAAGTTCTGGCATGACCATAAGGGTGCGAAGCTGAACGCGATCCGCACGCGCAAGGGGATTGCGGAGGCGGACATTGTCGTCGTCCGATTTGGGGCGCAATACAAACAATGGAACGCAGCCTTTGACGCGGGCTATGCCGCTGCACTCGGGAAATCATTGATCGTGATGCACAGTGATGAGCATCAGCACGCGTTGAAAGAGGTGGATGCAGCTGCACTAGCGGTGACGCAAACACCAGAGCAGGTCGTGCAAATTTTGCGCTATGTTTTGAACGGGGCGCTGCCTAGCTAAGGCCGGCGCGCGTGGCCCTAAACAGGGGGCTGGTACGGTGTGAGCGATGCAATCTTTTCGCCCAGCACGCTTAATATAATGCCAGAACGCTCTAATCGCGAGTGGGAATTTTCAGGCCGCGCGCCACAGCTGGACGCGCCATAAAACGCTCGAGATATGCCTGAAGGTTGGGGTGCCCCTCCCAATTCAACACGTCACGCGCTCCGTAGAAATTCAATGCGTTCAGCCAGGGCGCAATTGCGATATCTGCGATGGAGTAGGGGCCAGCGACCCACTCCTTCCCTTCCAGAGCCGTTTCCAGCACAGCCAAAAGCCGCTTGGCCTCGTTGATATATCGTTCTTGGGGACGCTTATCTTCCCACTCAGCACCTGCGAATTTGTAAAAGAAACCAAGCTGTCCCAGCATCGGGCCAAGGCCGCCCATCTGGAACATGACCCATTGAAGGATCTTGGCGCGCTCCGTCGCGTTATCGCCGATGAGCATCCCTGATTTTTCCGCCAGATAAATCAGTATCGCTCCGGATTCAAAAAGGCCTAGCGGCGCGCCATCCGGCCCGTCAGGGTCAATGATTGCCGGAATTTTGTTGTTCGGGTTAAGCGACAAAAAGGCGGGGCTTTTGACGTCTGCATCTGACAAGGTCACTTTGTGCGCCTCGTAGGGGATGCCAATTTCTTCGAGCATGATAGAGGCTTTGACGCCGTTCGGTGTGGGGAACGAATAGAGTTGTATAATGTCAGGCTGGGTTGGGGCCCATTTTTTCGTGATAGGGAATGCGGTGAGGTCGGTCATGGAGATGTCCTTTGCGGTGAGGCTTCAACCTGCCAGATTGTACGGGGCAAAAACAGTCTTTGGTCTGTGGAGCCATGTGCTAATCCCTGTTCAGGCGCGCACGCATGACGGGTGTGGCGTCGCTTCATTTCTAAGGGAAAGTATTTATGTTTAACGAATTCAAAAGTTTCATCGCGAAGGGCAATGTCATCGACATGGCTGTTGGTATCATCATCGGCGTGGCGTTCACAGCGATCGTTCAGTCCTTGGTCCATGATCTAATCAATCCGTTTGTTGGGCTTTTCACGGGTGGTGTGGATTTCACAAACCTCTATTTTGTGTTGGCAGGTGAGGTGCCGGAGGGGGCCTCGCTGGTCGCTGCGCGGGAAGCGGGCGCTGCTGTATTTGCCTACGGGTCGTTCGCGATGGCGGTGCTGAATTTTCTGATCATCGCCTTTGTGGTCTTTATGCTGGTGCGCCGGGTGAACCAGATCAAAGCCGCTACAACACCGACCAAAGCACCTGTGGCCGTCAAGCCCAAGGGACCGACGCAAGAGGAACTGCTCGCCGATATTTTGGTCGCGCTCAAACGCTAGTCTTTGCCAGCGGGCCCCGGTGGCGCGGGGCCCTTTGTTTGTATCAGCGATGTTAAACAGTAAGCGCTTGCGCTGGCTCCATCACCTCAAGGTCCAAAGCTGCGCCAACGGCGGCATAGGTGAGGTGGCCAGCGTGCACGTTTAAGCCGGCCAGCAGGTGGACATCATCTTGGCAGGCCTTGCGCCAGCCTTTGTTGGCCAGTGCCAGCATGAAGGGCATCGTGGCATTGCCCAACGCGATCGTCGCAGTGCGCGCCACGGCACCCGGCATGTTCGCCACGCAGTAGTGCATGATGCCGTCGACCTCATAGACGGGGTCTTGGTGTGTTGTGGCGCGGGAGGTTTCAAAGCATCCGCCTTGATCGATGGCGACGTCAACCATTACCGCACCGGGCTTTAAGGTGGCCAGTTGCGCCCGGCTGATCAGCTTGGGGGCTGCTGCGCCGGGGATCAGAACCGCGCCGATGATCAGGTCCGCAGCTTGTGCCAATTCGGCTGTATTGCCCACGCTCGCGTAGCTCGTTTTGAAGACACCACTAAAGGCATCGTCCAAGTAGCGTAGGCGGGACAGGGACCGGTCGGTCAACGTCACATCCGCGCCCATGCCGGCGGCGACGCGTGCGGCCTGCGTGCCCACCACACCGCCGCCTATCACCAGAACGCGCGCGGGCGTGACACCGGGGACGCCGCCCATCAACACACCGCGTCCGCCGTTTGCTTTCTGCAAGGCCCAAGCGCCCACTTGCGGCGCGAGTTTTCCGGCCACTTCGGACATTGGCGCCAGCAGCGGCAGGCCCCCGGCGGCATCCGTTACGGTTTCATAGGCGATGCAGGTTGCGCCAGAGGCGATCAGATCATGCGTTTGCTCAGGGTCCGGCGCGAGGTGCAGATAGGTAAAGAGTACCTGGCCCGCGCGCAGCATTTTGCGCTCTGCGGCTTGGGGTTCTTTGACTTTAACAATCATCTCTGCTGCGGCAAAGACCTCTGCGGCGCTGGGCGCGATTGTGGCGCCGGCGGCGGTATAATCCGCGTCGCTGAAGCCCGCACCAAGGCCTGCGCCAGTCTCCATCACGACGCTGTGGCCTTGCGCAACAGCCTCTTGTGCCGCATGCGGGGTCAGCCCCACGCGGTATTCTTGTGGCTTAATTTCCTTTGGACATCCGATCTTCATGGTCGCACCCTCCCATTAGGTTATGGGATCAGGCTATGCGCAGCGTTGCGCAAATTCACA
>CBFHKQ010000080.1:0-5583 GCA_965656435.1 uncultured Pseudosulfitobacter sp.
GCGCCTGACGGGCGACGGCATTTTGCGGGCGCGCGGCAACGTGGAGGCTTTCCACCGCGACACACATTTGCGCGCCGCTGCTGTCAGCTTTGATCCCGCAACGGGCGCACTGCGCCTGACCGGGCCTTTGACGCTGCGCCAAGGCGACGGGGTTTTCATCACAGCGTCCGAGGCCGAATTGAGCCCGGATCTGCGCGATGGCCTCTTGCGCGGCGCACGCATGGTGCTGGGCCAGCAAGTGCAGCTCGCAGCGGCAGAAATGAACCGGGTTGAGGGGCGCTATACCCAGCTTTACAAAACCGCCGTGACCTCCTGCCAGGTCTGCGCAGATGGCCGCCCGCCGCTTTGGCAAATTCGCGCGCGGCGCGTGATCCACGACGCAGAGGCCCGCCAGCTTTATTTCGATGGCGCACAGCTGCGTCTGGGGGATGTGCCAGTGTTTTATCTGCCCCGCCTGCGGCTGCCCGATCCCACGCTCAAGCGTGCGCGCGGTTTCTTGATACCCTCATTTCGTAGCACGACACAGCTGGGTACCGGTATCAAACTGCCCTATTTCATGCCCTTCGGCGCGCACCGCGATCTGACGCTAACGCCCTATCTGTCCAGCAGCACCACCACGCTGGAGGCCCGCTACCGCCAAGCCTACGCCAACGGATCGCTGCAATTTCAGGGCGCGGTCAGTCGTGATGACCAGCGGCCGGGGGAAGAGCGCGCCTACATCTTTGGCAACGGTCGGTTCGAGACGCCACGCGATTTTGTATTGTCTTTCACGCTCGAGACATCCGCCGATGACGCCTACCTCAAGGACTACGGCTATTCCGATGCGGACCGACTGGAAAGCAACCTTTTCTTGTCCCGCGTCCGACGCGATACTTTCCTGCGCTATGGGCTTATCAACTTCAAAACCCTGCGCGACGGAGAGGATAACGCGACCTTGCCCACTAACCTGCTCGATTTTCAGATCGAACATCGCCTCTTTCCGCGTCACATTGGTGGCACTTTGCGGCTGGGCGGCACGGCACATGCTCACTACCGTAGTTCAGATCTGGACGTGGACGGGCCGGACCCCGACAGCCTGATTGACGGGCGCGACGTGCAGCGGGTGAACCTAGATGTCCAGTGGCAGCGCAGTTGGATATCAAACGCAGGCCTCGTCACCCAAAGTCAGCTTGGCCTTGCCGCAGATGCCTTTGCCGTGGCGCAAGACACGAGCTTTGCGGACAACACGCACCGCATCGTCCCACGCGCAGGTCTCGCGCTGCGCTATCCGATGCAGCGCCAAACGGGTGGCGACGCGCGCCAAATAATCGAGCCTGTGGTGCAACTGGGCTATGTCGGGGCAGATGACTTAAGCCTGCCCAACGAGGAAAGCACACGGGTAGAATTTGACGCCGGCAACCTTCTGAGCCTCTCGCGCTTTGCCCAACCCGACCGACGCGAACATGGGCTGTCGGCGGTCATGGGGCTGACATGGGCGCATCTTGACCCCGCGGGTCGCAGCGCGCGCATCGCCTTGGGCCATGTGGTGCGGGACACATCAGACGATGATTTTTCAGTTTCCTCTGGGCTTTCCGGCACCGCCTCCGACTTTTTGCTCGCGGGCCAAATCCACGGTATCGGCGGGCTGTCACTCAGCAGCCGCGCCTTGATCGATGACCAATTCAAACTGTCAAAAGCTGAAATGCGCGGCGCTTGGGACCTGACCCGCGGCAGTGTCTCCGGCAGTTATGTGTGGCTCACGGCTGATCCGGCCGAGGACCGCGCCGAGGATGTGGCCGAATTCAACCTGCTGGGCCGGCTCGACCTGCAAGGCGGCTGGCGCGCCAGCAGCGACATCCGCTATGATCTGGTGCAGGACCGAACTGCCTATGCCGGCCTTGGTCTGGGCTATGACAATGAATGTGTGTCGGCACAATTCTCCGTGTCGCGGCGCTTCACGGCTTCAACAGCAGTTGAGCCCTCTACCAGTTTGGGCTTTACAGTATCCTTGCGCGGCTTTGCGGTCGCCCGGGGGACGCAAAAACATGCCAACACCTGCAATCAAAGCGCGAAGTGAAGGATAACGTGATGAAGCTTTTCAATCTGTCCAAGGCGGTCGGGATCGCGGCCTTCGCCTTTACCACCGTCATGCAGGCCGCCCCCAGCACGGCGCAAAACCTCTTTGCCCCCGTGGCTAGGGTCGATGAGAGCATTATCACCACGTTTGAGGCTACCCAGCGGTTGCGTTTTTTGCAACTGCTGAATGCGCCGGGGGCGAGCCTTGAGGCAGTGCGCACCGACCTGATCGACGAGCGGTTACGCCTAGAAGCGGCGCGTAAAGTGGGAATGCGTCTGTCACCCACGGCGCTTGCGGCGGGGCTTGCGGAATTTGCTGGCCGCGCAGGGCTCAGCCCCGAGGCCTTCACCGCAGAGTTGGCCGCCGCCGGCATTGCCGAAGAAACCTTTCGTGATTTCGTGCGCGTCCAACTGATCTGGCGCGACTACATCCGCGCCCGCTACGGCGCGCAGGTGGAGATATCGGAGGCAGAAGTGGATCGCGCGCTGGCCGCTTCCGGTGCCCAAGGCGCGATTGAGGTCTTGCTCACCGAAGCGATCCTAGCCGCCCCGCCCGAAGCGCCAGCCGAAATGTTGGCGCAGGTGCGCGCGCAAGCAGAGATCATCGCCGCCAGCCGCAGCACCGCCGAGTTTGAGGATTATGCCCGCCGCTTTTCCGCCAGCCCCACGCGGGAGACCGGCGGACGGTTGGAATGGCTGGCGCTCAACGCTCTACCGCCTGCGCTGCACGGGATTATCCTGGGCCTTGCGCCCGGTGATGTGACGGTCCCCCTGCCACTGCCTAACGCCATCGCACTGTTTCAGATGCGCGACATCCGCGAGACGCGCCGTGTGCAACCGGAATATGCCGCAATAGACTATGCCGCCTACTACATGCCAGCTGGCGCCTCGGCAGCAGATCTGCGCGAGGCCGTAGACAGTTGTGATGACCTCTACGGCACAGTTGAGGACGCCAGCGAAACCAGCCTCCAGCGAGTCAGCCTGCCCCCCGCCAATATCCCCCGTGATATCGCAATTGAATTGGCCAAGCTGGACACACATGAGGTGTCGAGCACTCTCACCGCCGCAAATCCGAACGGCAGTGGCACTGCGCAGGTGTTCTTGATGCTCTGCGGCCGTACCGCGGTCATGAACGAGGCCGCCGGCCGCGACGAAATCGCCCGCCAGTTGCGCCAACAGCGTCTTACCAGCATTGCCGACAGCCTGATGGAGCAGTTGCGCGCAGAGGCGCGCATTGTTCTGATCCCATGACAGATGACGCTTCGCGCCCACAGCTACCGCTCGTTATCAGCTGCGGCGAACCATCGGGCATTGGCCCCGAAGTAGCCGCCAAAGCCTATGAGGCGTTACGCACGGGCCCGCCCATGGTCTGGATTGGCGATCCGCGCCATTTGCCGGACGCCACCGCCCTGGTTGAAATTGCGCACCCATCGGAGGCCGTAGGTGCGATGGCGCAGGGACTGCCGGTCTTGCCCCATGTCTTTCCAGCAATGGCCACACCAGGCCAGCCTGATCCGCGCAATGCACAAGGTGTGATTGATGTCATCGCGCGCGCCACCGATCTGGTACAATCGGGTGCGGCCCGCGCGCTTTGCACGGCACCCATCCACAAAGAAGCCCTGCAAACGGGTGCGGGCTTTGCCTATCCCGGACACACCGAATACTTGCAAGCCCTCGCGCAGGCCCCGCGCGCGGTGATGATGCTCGTCTCCGATGCCCTGCGCGTCGTGCCGGCCACGATCCACATCCCGCTCGAAGAGGTAGCGCAGACCCTGACACCCGACCTGCTGCGCGAGACAATCACGATCACTGCGCGCGCCTGTCAGCAGCAATTTGGCCGACCGCGCCCCCGCATAGCTGTCGCCGGCCTGAACCCGCATGCGGGCGAGGCGGGAAAAATGGGCCGACAAGAGGTCGACTGGATCGAAGGGTTGGTGCGCGAAATGGCCGCCGAGGATCTTGATATCACAGGCCCCCTACCCGCCGATACGATGTTTCACGCCCGCGCTCGGGCGCGCTATGACGTGGCGATCTGCATGTATCACGACCAAGCGCTCATCCCGATCAAAACGCTCGATTTCGACCGCGGCGTGAACGTTACCCTCGGCCTGCCCTTCGTGCGCACCTCGCCCGATCACGGCACGGCCTTTGACATTGCCGGCAAAGACTGCGCAAACCCCACCAGCATGATTGAGGCGCTGCGCCTTGCCGATCAACTTAGCCAAAGGTAGCGCCGGATGAGCAGTATCGACACGCTCCCCCCCCTGCGGGAGGTCATTACCCAGCACGACCTGCGGGCGCGCAAATCCTTGGGCCAGAACTTTTTGCTGGACCTGAACCTGACAGCAAAGATTGCGCGTCAAGCGGGCGATTTGACCGCCTGCGATGTGCTCGAGATTGGGCCGGGTCCCGGTGGGCTGACGCGCGGGTTGCTCTCAGAGGGCGCGCGACGGGTGCTGGCGATCGAAAAGGACGCCCGCTGTGCGCCGGCCTTGGCCGACATCGCAGCAGCCTATCCGGGGCAGCTTGAGGTGCTGATGGGCGACGCACTGGAGATTGACCCGCTGCATCACCTGACGCCGCCCATTCGCGTGGCGGCCAACTTGCCCTATAACGTTGGCACGGAGCTGCTTGTGCGCTGGTTAACGCCGCCGGAGTGGCCGCCGTTTTGGCAGTCTCTGACCCTGATGTTCCAACGTGAGGTCGCCGACCGCATCGTGGCGCAACCCGGCTCCAAGGCCTATGGGCGGCTCGCGATCCTGTCCCAATGGCGCAGCGACGCGCGGATTGTGCTGTCTTTGCCGCCCGAAGCGTTCACCCCACCGCCAAAAATTTCCTCTGCTGTGGTGCATCTGACAGCGCTGGAAAAGCCCCGGTTTGAGGCCTGCCCTGCCACGCTGTCGCGGATCGTGGCGCAGGCGTTTAATCAAAGGCGTAAGATGCTGCGCGCCGCCCTTAAAGGCGCTGCACCTGATATTGAAGACCGCCTGCTCGCGGCCGGGATCAAGCCCACGGACCGTGCGGAACAAATCCCTCTGGAAGGGTTCTGCGCCCTTGCGCGCGCGATCAAGGCACCCTGACAAAAGGGCCATTTTGCGGGCGTTTTGCCTCCCATGCACCTTCGCCGCATTTCCAAAAACACCCGCACCAAAAGCAAAAGCCGCGCTCAACGGCGCGGCTTTCACAATAAAAGTATGGGCTAAGCGTTACTCCGCCGCCTCTGGCGCATCAGGTGTAGCAGCCGGAGCATCATCAGCCGTGGTGGCCTCAGGCGCTGTAGCTTCCTGCACTCTGGGCTTGCGCCGTGTGCGCGGGGCTTTGGGCTTGGGTTTCGGTTGGCTCTCGGGCGTGTCGACGAGGCCATCTTCACCCATAGGCTCAATGATATCAGGCTGATCGCCGCTACCGGGCGCGATGTCGACAACGCTTGCAGGTGTCGTCGACACGGGCTGCGCATCGGAAGGCTGAGCGCCGGGATGACCGCCTTGATGACCACCTTGGGTCGGCTGCGACCCGCCTTCGCGGTCT
>CBFHKQ010000081.1:0-5427 GCA_965656435.1 uncultured Pseudosulfitobacter sp.
AGCTGGTCATGCCAATGATCAACCGTCACGGCACAGGTCACCAAAGTTTCCATATTCATCATGGAAGCGGCGCGCCCTTCTGGGTCATAGAGATAGGCCATACCGCCCGTCATACCGGCACCAAAGTTGGCCCCGATGTCCCCGAGGATCACTGCAACACCCCCGGTCATGTATTCACACCCGTTGCTGCCGCACCCTTCAATCACAACTTTCGCGCCCGAATTGCGCACGGCAAAGCGCTCACCCGCGCGCCCCGCTGCGAAAAGATAACCGTCAGTAGCTCCATAAAGAACCGTGTTGCCGATAATCGTGTTATCGGATGCTGTGATCGGCGACGCCATTGGCGGGCGAACGACAACTGTGCCACCTGACAGGCCTTTGCCGACGTAGTCGTTGGCATCGCCTGACACCTCAAGCTTGAGCCCCGGTGCTGCGAATGCGCCCAAAGACTGCCCCGCGGAGCCGGACAATTTGACCGTCAGGTGATCCGGTTGCAGATCGTTGCGCATGCCAAAGCGTTGAACAATGTGGCTCGACGTGCGGGTACCCACAGTACGGTGCGTGTTTTGCACCGCATAGCTAAGCTGCATTTTCTCGCCATCTTTCAGGAACCGCGCCGCGTCGCGCACGATTTGTGCGTCCAGCGTATCCGGCACGGCGTTCCGCTCTTTATCGCGGTTGTACACAATGTCAGAAGCGCCATCGACGGTGATCAGCATCGGGTTCAAATCCAAATCATCCAGATGTGCGGAGCCACGGCTGACCTGAGCCAAGAGATCGGCCCGACCGATGATTTCATCAACGCTGCGC
Source organism: uncultured Pseudosulfitobacter sp. (assembly GCA_965656435.1). Lineage (GTDB taxonomy): Bacteria > Pseudomonadota > Alphaproteobacteria > Rhodobacterales > Rhodobacteraceae > Pseudosulfitobacter. The sequence continues at coordinate 811 of CBFHKQ010000081.1, forward strand.
GCGCCGATGGAGGCCAACAACTCGCGCACTTCCTGAGCATAGAAAGTGATGAGGTTGACGACTTTGTCGGCGTTGCCCGTGAACTTTGCGCGCAATTCGTCTTTTTGCGTGCATACCCCCACGGGGCAGGTGTTGGACTGACACTGGCGGACCATGATGCACCCCATCGCAATAAGGGCTGCGGTACCAATGCCGTACTCCTCAGCACCGAGCATCGCGGCCATCACAATGTCGCGTCCTGTGCGCAAACCACCATCAGTTCGCAAAGTTACCCGCTCGCGCAGATTGTTCATGCTGAGCACTTGATGCGCCTCGGTCAGGCCCATTTCCCACGGCAGACCCGCATATTTGATGGAGGTCGCGGGCGAAGCGCCGGTCCCGCCGTTATGGCCGGAAATTAGGATCACATCTGCTTTAGCCTTGGCAACGCCTGCCGCGATGGTGCCTACGCCCGAGGACGCGACCAGTTTCACCGTCACTTTGCAGCGTGGGTTGATCTGCTTAAGGTCATAGATCAGCTGCGCAAGGTCTTCGATGGAATAGATGTCGTGATGCGGCGGCGGAGAGATCAGCGTCACACCTTTGGTCGAATGGCGCAGACGTGCAATCAGGTCCGTAACCTTCATACCCGGCAACTGGCCACCCTCGCCGGGCTTTGCGCCTTGTGCGACTTTGATCTCAAGCTCTTCACATTGGTTCAGGTATTCGGCCGTGACGCCAAAGCGCCCCGAGGCGACCTGCTTGATCTTGGCCGACGGGTTGTCCCCATTCGGATCTGGCACGAAATGGGCTGGATCTTCGCCACCCTCACCACTGTCGGACTTTGCCCCGATCCGGTTCATCGCCACGTTCAGCGTTTTATGCGCCTCAGGCGACAACGCGCCCAGCGACATTCCTGGCGTGACGAACCGCTTACGGATTGAGGTGATGCTTTCCACCTCCTCCAAAGGCACTGGCGCACCCATTGGTTTGATGTCCAGCAAATCGCGCAGATGAATGGGCGGATTGGACTTCATCTTGGCGCTGTATTGTTTCCACATCGCATAGGACGCGCGGTTACAGGCCGTTTGCATCATGTGCATCGACGTGGCTTCCCACGCGTGGGTTTCGCCAGACTTGCGGGATTTATAGAAACCACCGATGGGCAACACACTGTCACCTTGCCAACCTTGGGCATGGACAGCTTCGGCCTTGCCTTGAATGCCCGTGACGCCGATGCCGCTGATCCGGCTGGTCATGCCAGGGAAATATTCAGCACACATCGCACGGCTGAGGCCAACAGCCTCAAAGTTCAACCCACCACGATAGGAAGAGATCACAGAGATGCCCATCTTCGCCATGATCTTCAAAAGACCTTGGTCGATTGCCTCACGGTAGCGTTTGACTGCGTCCGTCAGACTGCCCTCCAACAAGCCGCGCGAAATACGGTCAGCCAGCGAATCTTCGGCGAGGTAGGCGTTCACGACGGTCGCACCACAGCCCACGAGAACGGCAAAGTAATGCGCGTCCATACATTCTGCCGACCGCACGTTGAGTGAGCAGAACGTGCGAAGGCCCTTACGGGTCAGGTGCGAGTGTACCGCCGACGTCGCAAGGATCATAGGCATGCCCACACGGTTTGCCCCGCTGTGTTGGTCTGTCAAAACGATATGCCCTGCACCAGAGCGCACGGCATCCTCCGCCTCGGCCCGAATGCGCGCAAGACCTCCATTAAGGTTCCCAGCGCCCGGCGCAAAACTACAGTCGATCTCAACAAGGTCCGCATTGAAGTGCGTCGTCAACAAATCCCATTGTGCATTGCCTACAAAGGGGCTGTTCAACACAACGATTTCCGTCTGGCTGCTGTCTTCGTCGAGAACGTTTTTGAGGTTACCGAAGCGCGTTTTCAGGCTCATGACGCGGAATTCGCGCAGGCTGTCAATCGGCGGGTTGGTGACTTGGCTGAAGTTCTGGCGGAAGAAATGGCTCAGCGGGCGGTATTGCTTTGACAAAACCGCGGACGGGGTATCATCACCCATCGAGGCAAGAGTTTCTTTGCCGTCCTCGGCCATGGGCGCGAGGATTTGCTCCAACTCTTCGATGGTAAAGCCGGCCGCAACCTGACGGCGACGTAGATCATCACCCTCAAACATCGGCTTTTCCGTTACTGAGGACAGGCTTTCCTCAACGTCTTTGATTTTTCCAACCCACGCACCGAATGGCTGGCTCGCCGCCATTTGATCCTTGATCTCCGTGTCGTGGTACAAACGGCCATCCGTCATATCCACAGCCAAGATTTGCCCAGGCCCCAACGCGCCTTTTTCGACGACGCGCGCCTCATCCAACGGGACCATCCCCGTTTCAGACCCAGCAATTACCAAACCATCGTTGGTGACGACATAACGCATGGGCCGCAGACCGTTGCGGTCGAGGCCTGCACAGACCCAGCGGCCGTCGGTCATGGCGAGGGCGGCAGGGCCGTCCCATGGCTCCATCACCGAGTTGCAGTAAGAATACATATCGCGCCATGCCTGCGGCAACTCTACCGCTTGCTTGGACCACGATTCGGGCACCAGCATTGTTTTGGCCATTGGGGCATTGCGCCCAGCCCGAACCAGAACCTCAAACACTGCGTCCAAGGCAGCACTGTCGGAAGAGCCGGACGGCACGATCGGTTTAATATCCTCTGCCATATCGCCAAAGGTGCTGGACGCCATGCGGATCTCGTGGCTCTTCATCCAGTTGAGGTTACCCTTAAGCGTGTTTATTTCACCGTTGTGAGCCAACATGCGGAACGGTTGTGCCAACCACCACTGTGGGAAGGTATTGGTGGAATACCGCTGGTGATAGATCGCAAAGGCGCTTTCAAAGCGCGTATCCATCAGATCGGGGAAGAACTCAGCAACCTGTTCGGCCAGCATCATCCCTTTGTAGATAATGGAGCGACACGACAGTGACGCGATATACAGCTGCGGCACCTGTGCCGCCAAAGCCGCTTTTTCGATGCGTCGGCGGATCACGTACAGTTCACGCTCAAAGGTTTCTTCATCGACACCTTTGGAGTTGGAAATCAGGATCTGCTCAATCTCGGGACGGGTCGCGTTGGCCTTTTCACCCAAGCACGTGATGTCCACGGGCACGTGACGCCAGCCATAGATGTAATACCCCATGCGCAGCACTTCGGATTCGACAATCGTCCGGCAGGTCTCCTGTGCGCCAAAGTCTGTACGCGGCAAGAATACTTGGCCCACCGCAATCAACTCGTCTTTGTTAGGAGTGTGGCCTGTGCGTTCAATCTGGTCATAGAAGAATGGAACAGGGATTTGGACGTGGATGCCAGCGCCGTCGCCGGTTTTGCCATCGGCATCGACGGCACCGCGGTGCCAAATCGCTTTTAGCGCCGCAATGCCATTTTCAACAACGGCGCGGCTCGCGCTGCCATCAACAGAGACGACAAGGCCTACGCCGCAGGACGAATGCTCTTCAGCCTCAGAATATAGCCCATTTTCAGCCATATAGGCACGTTTTGCTTCTTCGCGCTGAACCCATGCTGCGTCAAATTTTGTCATTGGCTTGCTCCTTGATCCGCGGCGCTTTTGCGCGGGCGAACAGATGATTGAATGTCGAACGACGCCCTCACCGGCGTCTTAATTATTCTGCGGCGATGGCTCCGGACGCGGTAAATTGTTCCAAGACGGCTTGCGCACAATCGCGTCCATCCTTGATTGCCCAAACGACCAAAGAGGCTCCGCGCACAATGTCGCCGACGGCATAAACCCCGTCCATTGCAGTTTTACCGGTGGTAAACTCCGCTTTCACGGTACCCCAACGGGTGACTTCCAACTCAGGCTGATCCCAAAGGGTTGGCAGCGCTTCTGGCTCAAAGCCCAAAGCCATAATGACGATATCCGCCTCTTCGACGTAATCTGCACCCTCGATCACTTCTGGTGATTGGCGTCCGGTCGCATCCGGTGCACCAAGGCGCATTTTCTGCACCATCACGCCGGAGACTTGGCCGTCTTTCTCGACAAAGCCTTTGGGCGCGCTCAACCACTCAAAGATTACGCCTTCCTCCTCGGCGTTTTGCACTTCGCGTTGGGATCCCGGCATGTTTGCACGGTCCCGGCGATAGAGACATTTCACAGATGTCGCCCCTTGGCGGATCGAGGTGCGCACACAGTCCATCGCCGTATCACCACCGCCGATCACAACGACGCGTTTGCCTTCTGCATTCATCTCACCGCTGTCGAACTCTGGCACAGCGTCACCAAAGCTTTTGCGGTTGCTTGCAGTCAAGAAATCGATCGCACGCAGGATACTATTTGAATTTGCGCCGACGGCCTGAAGCTCACGGCTTTTGTACACGCCCGTTGCGATGATGACGGCATCGTGCTTGGCGCGCAGGTCGGCAAAAGAGATATCCGCGCCGATATTGCAATTTAACACAAAGTTCACGCCGCCCGCTTCAAGCTGCGCATTGCGTCGCACGACGACATCCTTTTCCAACTTAAATCCGGGAATGCCGTAGGTGAGCAAACCACCAGCGCGGTCGTAGCGGTCGTAAACGGTGACCTGCACACCGGCGCGGCGCAGCACGTCAGCGGCCGCCAGCCCACCGGGCCCAGCGCCGACAATACC
>CBFHKQ010000082.1:0-5138 GCA_965656435.1 uncultured Pseudosulfitobacter sp.
TGGATCAACGGGCAGACAGCCTTAGCGTAGGGCAACAACAGCGTGTTGCCGTCGCCCGCGCCCTTATCGGTGCACCGCCCCTGATCGTGGCGGATGAGCCGACATCGGCCCTTGATGCCCACAACCAGATGCAGTTTCTCGATCTTATGTTCGCCCAAGCGCAACAGCAAAAAACCGCCCTTCTGATGGTGAGCCACGACGAACGCCTCGCGGCACGTTTCGACCGCGTTGTGGAGTTGACAGATATCGCACGCACCTACGATCCGGAGGCGGCACCATGTTAATCCGGCTCGCGTTGGCGTCGCTTCGGGCGCGTCTGCTCACTGCGGTGATGACAATGCTCGCCATCGCGCTTGCGGTGATGTTATTCCTCGGTGTCGACAAAATTCGCACAGGAGCCAAATCAAGCTTTGCCGACACGATATCGGGCACCAGCTTGATTGTGGGGGCGCGTTCCGGCGCGGTGCAACTGCTGCTTTATTCCGTGTTTCGGATCGGCAATGCCACCAACAACATAAGCTGGGAAAGCTATCAAGACATCGCGGCCCGCCCCGAAATTGATTGGATCGTACCGATATCATTGGGGGACAGCCACCGGCAGTTCCGCGTGATGGGCACCACCAACGACTTCTTTGCGCATTACAAATATCGCGGCGGGCAACCGCTTCGGTTGGCTGAAGGCGCCGTGATGGAAGACCTCTTTGACGCAGTGATCGGGGCGGATGTCGCCGCAACGCTGGGTTATACGCTGGACACTCCAATTGTGGTCGCACACGGGCTGGCATCGTTCACAGAGCACCGCAATCACCCCTTTCGCGTGACGGGAATCCTTGCCAAAACCGGCACGCCCGTCGACCGTAGCGTTGTGGTCAGCCTCGAAGCGATCGAGGCCATTCACGTGGATTGGCGCGGTGGCGGACGCATTCCGGGGCAGAGCACACCCACCGATGTGATCCGGCAGATGGATTTAACGCCTAAAGCGATCACCGCGGCTCTGGTCGGTGTCAAAAGCCCTCTACAAACCTTTGCTGTACAGCGCGCGATAAACGAATACCGCGCCGAGCCGTTGCTTGCGATTTTGCCCGGTGTCGCGCTGCAAGAGCTTTGGAGCATCGTCGGCATTGCGGAAAGCGCCCTAGTGGCCGTATCGGCGATGGTGGTGGTGACCGCCCTTGCAGGCATGATGGCGACCCTATTTTCGGGACTAAGCGCGCGCCGGCGGGAAATGGCGATCCTGCGCGCAATGGGGGCATCGCCGCGCGTCATCTTTGGACTTCTCGTGTTTGAGGCGGCGCTCATTTCCGCTGTGGGGGCTATCTTCGGGACGTGCCTGCTTTATGCGGGGTTGGTGGCCCTACAGCCAATTTTGGACACGTCCCTTGGTATTTGGATCCCAATCAGCGGTCTGGGACTACGCGACGTAACTGTGATTGGTACTGTGATCGCAGCTGGCGCGATTGTGAGCGTCCTGCCCGCTTGGCGCGCCTATCGCATGTCTTTGGCCGATGGTATGGTCGTGCGCACCTAAGAAGAACCGCGAGGCTTCCATGATTACCCGCCGACACGCCCTTTGCTTAATGAGTGCGTCCATCGCGTTGCCCGGAAAGGGACATGCTGCGACGGCGGAAATGGTCACTTGGGATGATCTTATCCCACCCGGCATTCCCTACTCAGAGATCATCGCGGACGGGGAAATCGACGTAATCAACGACACGTGGAAACCCGTCTATGACGCCAATGCGGTCAAGCTGAACCAACGCCTTGATGGCGCATTGATCACAATGCCCGGCTATATCATCCCGCTGGATTTTACCTCGAGCGGCGTGCACGAGTTCATCCTTGTGCCCTACGTCGGGGCCTGCATTCACACGCCACCTCCACCCGCCAACCAGTTGGTGATCGTGCGCACGGAGCAGCCTTGGATGTCCACGCAGCTGTGGGATCCGGTGTGGGTCACGGGTACAATGTCGACGCAACTGCAATCCACGGACTTGGGGCAAACGGGCTATGCCCTCGCGGCGCAAGAGATCACCGCATTTCAGTGGTGAGAAGCCACAGCGCCACTGGCGGGTGGTTATTCGGCCGGCTTGGGTTACTTAAAAGTGGTAACATAAGATGGCGGATCCATGGCCCCAATCCCAACCGAACGTTTCGATCAGATCGAAATACACAGCACCACCGAGCTAAATGCATGGCTAGACGCGCACCACGGTCAAAGCGAAAATGTCTGGCTGGTCACGTTCAAGAAAAACGTGCCAGACAAGTTTATCTCTACAGATGAAGTGTTGGACGCCCTGATCGCATATGGCTGGATTGACGGCATCAGGCGGAAGCTGGATGACACCCGAACCATGCAGGTCATCGGACCCCGCAAAACGCAAAGCTGGGCCAAAAGTTACAAAGATCGCGCCGCACGTTTGATTGCCGAAGGGCGCATGAAAGAGGCTGGCATGCGCGCCATTGCACAGGCCAAGGAAAACGGGCTCTGGGATTATTGGGCGGATGTGGATGCGCTCATCGTACCCCAAGATTTGCGTCATGCTCTGGATACAGATGAGATCGCGGCCACAGGGTTTGACGCGAGTGCACCGTCTTATCGGCGTAATCTGCTGCGCTGGGTCAAACTGGCAAAGACCCCGCCAACACGGGCAAAACGCATCGCTCAAATCGTTGATTTCGCCCGGCGGGGCGAAAAGATACCGCAGATGTAGGAAAGGCAACGCAGGCAATCATGGATTATTTCCCATACCATTTCAGCGATCAAATCACGCTGCACGGCGTCGGCAAATCGCGTGTGATCACCTATAAAGTATTGTTCTTGCCTACACATTTCGAAGAAATCCTGCCGTTCAAACAATATCCACGCCTGAGAGTAGAGGGAGAGATCGCCGATGTGCCTGTGCGAGGTGCTTGGATGCCCGTTGGCGATGGGCGACGCTATTTCATTGTCGCGCCGCAGATTAAGACGGACACAGGCCGCGATGTTGGTGATGATGTGGAAATGCGGTTTCGCATTGATGATCAGGATTTCGTCGATGTGCCTGCGGCTCTCACATCAGCGCTCAGCGACGACCCGGAGGCGGAAACGCAATGGCGCACCCTGAGCGCGGGTAAAAAGCGAATGTTCACTCATCACGTCGCCGGCGCCAAAACCCAACCAACGACCCAGCGCCGGATAGATGAAGCGCTGGAGGCTATTCGCGCTGGCATGAGCCTACGCGACATGCAACGCGCACGGAAAAACTCCTAAGACTATCTCGGCCTTGAAGCCGACGACGTGTCTGGCGCCCGAATTCATTGTTTGCGAGATAAGTTGGCTGGGATGGTAGGATTCGAACCTACGGTACACTGTACCAAAAACAGTTGCCTTACCACTTGGCTACATCCCAACGTGAAGCGGTAATTAGTGCGCCACGCGGCGGGGTGCAAGCCCCTTGCTTCAAAAAACAACAGCACAGGCGCAGTTGGCCTGCGCGGCGCAAATACCACCGCGCAGATCGGGGCAGACGCTTAGGCTGTGACGTCGACGAGGATCGCACCTTGGCGGTTGGCCTCCTCCACTGCGACGTGGGCGTCAGCGGTTTCAGCCAACGGGAAAATCTGCGCGACGGGAATGTTGAGCGCGCCTTCGATCATCGCTGCATTGAGACGTGCAATTGCCTGCGTGCGCGGTGCGGCCTCCAGCAGATAAATCAGTACGATGTCGATCGTCACGGCCTTAAAAAGCAACTCGAAAAACGGCAGCTCAGGCGTCATGTCCTTCGCGGAACCGTAGGCCGCGATGACCCCGTTTGGTTTGATCACGGCAGCATCCACACGGGTGTTGATGCCGAACTCAACCTCTACGATACGGTCAACAGGCTGCCCTCCATTCGCCTTTAAGATCGCTTTGGCAAGATCTGGATCCGCGTAATCCAGCACCACGTCTGCACCCGCCGCCTGTGCGACGTCCACGCCAGTACCGCGCGCAGTGGCGATGACCTTGGCCCCGCCCCAACGCGCCAGTTGCACCGCCAGCTGGCCCACCATTCCAGCCCCGCCCTGCACCAGAACAGTTTGGCCCGCCACATCGCCGCTGCCGAAGACCGCATGGCAGGCGGTGAGCCCCGGGATCCCCAAGGAGGCCCCCGTCTCCAGACTTATTTCCGCCGGCAGATCGACAGCTTGATCGGACGGCACGACAATGCTCTCGGCGCATGTACCAAAGGCGCGCTGCCACTGGCCATTCCACAGCCACACGCGTGCGCCGACACGGGCGGGGTCGACGCCTGCACCAACAGCCGTGATCGTGCCCGCACCGTCGCTATGCGGAACAATCTGTTCAAAGGCAGGGCGCGTCAGACCCGGCCGCCCCATACGCGATTTCACATCAGAGGGGTTCACCCCGGAATACCTCAGCGACACCAATACCTCGCCTGCTGCGAGCGCTGGGGTTTCAATCTCGCTGATGTTCAGGACATCCTGAGCCGAGCCGAATTTGTTATAGCTGATGGCGCGCATTGTATGATTCCTCTTGTGATTGCGTGGACCCTAGCGCAGAGGACGCGCCCTGCGAAATCAGATATTCACTGACCGCATCAGCCACACCTTGATTTGACCGCCACGTCTCGAAACCTGCGTACTGCGCTTGAGCGCAGAGCAGGTGCGCCCCATAAAGGGCAGGTGCCTTATGTTGGGCGCGGATCAACACAACGAGGCCGACTATGGATTGGGACGAGTTTGCAAACCATGCCGCCCGCGCCGCACATTGGGGGGCGGACTATCGCAAGACCCTGCGCGACCGGCCCGTGCGTGCCAAAACATTACCAGGCGCCATCGCGGACCAATTGGCCCCACACCCGCCAGAGGACGGCGAGGACATGCACGCGATCATGTCAGATTTTGAACGCGTTGTGATGCCCGGCATCACTCATTGGCAACACCCCCGCTTCTTTGCCTATTTCAATGCCAATGCGGCGCCTGCCTCCGTCTTGGCCGAATTCCTGACGGCCATCATCGCCCCGCAATGTATGCTCTGGCAAACCTCGCCTGCGGCCACAGAGATGGAAACCCGGATGCTGGACTGGTTGCGCCAAGCCATTGGCTTGCCTGAGATATTCAGCGGCGTAATCCAAGACAGCGCCAGCTCCGCAACCTTG
>CBFHKQ010000083.1:0-4845 GCA_965656435.1 uncultured Pseudosulfitobacter sp.
CCGCGCCTCAAGAAGGACATGCTCACGGGCAAGCGGTATGAGCTGTCGCGGGATGAGTTTGAAGACCGCCAGAGTGAGGTCTACTGATAAGGGTCAACGTGAAGGGCGGATTGCGGACATTCGCTGCAATGTGCACGGAAGTCTGCGATGCGGACAAAACCGACATTGAGGTTTGGGCATGCTGCTGACGCAGCATTTGCTCGCATGTGCAGAAGAACGTATTTTGCAGCGTAGCGACTTCCCCAGACCGGATCTTTCAAGGTGTCAAAGCCCAGCCTAATTGATTCATCAGATCGCGCGCAAAGGACCTTAGGCCAAGAAAGTTGCGTGAACTGCTTTCAAAACAGCATTTTTTGTGTGTTCCAAATCCGCTTCGGTGACCGCGAGGGATGGATAGAGCTTACCGGGCGATTTGAAGATACCATTTTTGCGCAGCGAGCCGTTATATGCTGCGTTTCGCGCAGGGTCATCATGCTTTGCAGACCGGTAGTCTCGACAGGCTGCCTTTGTGAAGAAAATATCAAACAGGGTTTCATCACCACAAATTTGGTGCGGAACACCTGCTTTGGTCAGCGCGTCACTTTGCATGTCTTGCAGAGCTTTGCCGATGGCGCGCAGCTTGTCATAGCTTCCTTTACGGCGCAGAACCTCCATCGTCTTGAGCCCCGCGGCCGCAGCGATTGGGTTTCCAGACAGGGTCCCGAGCTGCATGAGCCATTTGTCAGCACCAACAATCGCCTTGTCAAAATGTTGCATGATCTCGGGGCTTGCCCCAAGGGCCGCAAGGGGGAAGCCGCCGCCAATGATTTTGCCCAAAGTGCAAATATCCGGCGTCACGCCATAGCGTTCCTGCGCGCCGCCGTAGGCAAGTCGAAATCCAGTGACGATTTCGTCAAAGATCAATAGCACAGAGTGTTTATCACACAGGTCACGCAAGCCTTGCAGGTACCCCGGTTCGGCTGGAATAATCCGTTGCAACGGTTCCGCTATAATAGCCGCTACGTCTTTGTGTTCATTCAAAAGCGCCTCGACCGCAACCAAGTCATTGTACGGCGCTATCAGCATTTGATCTGCCACACCCTGCGGGATGCCTGCGCTATCGGGGACGGCTTGGGGGAAATTCACGCGGGCTGTTGGCGCAAGACTCATCTGCGCTTCGGCGCTCATGCCGTGATAGCCGCCTTCGAATTTCAGGATCTTGTTGCGGCCCGTGTAGGCGCGGGCAAGGCGGATAGCGTACATATCGGCCTCACCACCGGATGCCACAAAGCGAACCTGTTCGCAGCACGGCACTGCGTCCGCGATCGCCTCTGCCAGCTGCACACCTTTGGCGTTATTGGCAAAGAATGTCATGCCCTTGGGGAGTTGTTCGAGAACCGCCTCCATAACCTCTGGGTGGCCATGGCCCAAAAGCATCGGGCCGGATCCGATAAGGTAGTCGATATATTCGTTTCCGTCCTCGTCCCAAACATGGCTGCCTTCCCCGCGCGCAATCACAATGCCGGGGTCGAAATTCCCAAAACCGCCTGCGGGTAAAACGGCGTGTGCGCGGGTGATCCATTCGGATTGTGAGGTCAATTTTTTCATGTGTCACGCCAGTTCAAGTACGGGGGTTCCAAGTACGTCCAGATCGGGAGCAACTCCAAGCCCCGGACCAATCGGTGGTGCAATACGACCGTCTTTTCGGGTCGGACAATCAGGTGCAATGCGTGGGGCAACATAGGACGACAAATCACAGGTGTTCAGCAATACGCTCTGCGGGGTCGAGGCCGCAAAGTGCAGTGAGGCGGCCGTGACTATATCAGACCCCCAAGTGCATTCGGCACATATTTCTGCACCCAAATGAACGGTTAGATCACGTGCGCGGCGCATAGAGGACAGCCCTCCGAATTTCGACAATTTCAAGGCTACCGCGTCCAGCACGCCAAGTTCATGGGCGCGCATCAAGGATGCGAGATCATATGCACCCTCGTCGATCTTCATTGGTAAACCAGTTGCTTGCCGAACGGCGGCACAGTCTTCAAGGGTCTTGCACGGCTGCTCTAACATGACGTCAAGATGCGCCACTGCGCGGCCCGTGCGTGTGGCCTGCAATTTGGTCGCACCGCAATTCCAGTCTCCGTAGACCAATGGCCCGTCACCCACTGCTTCGCGAACCTTGGCTAATCGTTCCGCATCGGCCTGCCAATCAGCATCCGCACCAAGTTTGACCTGAAATAGGCGAATTCCCGTATCGTAGGCATTACGTGCAATCCGCGCCATTTCTTCGGGCGCAACGCAGGTAATCGAATGATAAAGTGGCATGTCGGCACGGGTTCGGCCTCCAAGCAGAGTATACAGCGGCTGTCCAGTTGCTTTGCCAAACAGATCCCAAAGCGCCATATCCACAATAGATTTTGCGTGCAGGTGGCCTTGCAGGAATGCATCCAGCTTACGCATCGGAGCATCGACCCCAAACGGAGATGTCCCAAAAATTTCCGGTGCCATTTCCGTAATTGCGCTTGGCACACCATCGGCAAAAGCTGGCAAATAGTGTGGGATCGGGCAAACCTCGCCCCAACCTTTCAACCCGCTGTCAGTGTCCAGGCAAAGCACGTGCGTTTTGACCGTGTCGCAGGTCTTGCCCTCGGCCATGTAGTAAGTTTCATGGCTGGTCAGGTCGAGGGACCACAGGGTGATGCCAGTCACCTTCATGGGTAAACGGCCACGGGATCGCCAAGCGCATCCTCGTCAGGATGAACACCAAGCCCCGCTCCTTCGGGCAGGTGCAGGTGACCATTGGTGTTACGCGGCCCGCGCCCGCCCGCGATATCGACTGTGATCATATCCTGACAGGCCCAAACCGCGTGACAATTGGCGTCCGGTATCGTCGCGGCCAAATGCAGCGCTTCGGTGTCAGCCAGAACGGACCCGCCCGTTGCCATGACGAACATGTCGATCCCGTGGGCCAATGCGACATCCCGCATCCGCGCTGCCTTGGTCAGCCCGCCGACACGGTTGAGCTTGATGCCGAACATCTCGGCCAGCCCGTCGCGCGCAATGCGGGTCGCGTCCTGCAAGGTAACAAGCGTTTCATCCACAGACACAGGTGCTGCGTGTTTGCCCGAGATTGCCGCTATGTCGTCCAGCGTTTCACAGGGCTGCTCTATCATCACGTTCAAGTCCTGCGTGGCCGACATGACCCTCAGGGCCTGCTGACGGGTCCATCCGCGATTGACGTCATAGAGCACGATCTCACCCTCGCGGCGGATCTCTTCAACGTCGCGAATGCGGGCAATGTCGCGCACCACATCGCCGCCGATCTTAACGGAATGGGCGATATAGCCACGCTGGCGATAGCGGTCAATCACCGCGCGGGTTTCTTCGGCTGTCTTTGCCCCCACGGATGAGGCGATGGGGCGCGGCTTGCGTGATCCACCGCCCATAAGGTCGGCGATAGGCAGACCAGCCGCCTGGCCCGCGATATCCCAACATGCCATGTCGATCGGACCCTTGACATAAAGGTGACCAGGTAGCGCGAGGTCCATCGCGCGTTCGACATCCAAGACACGTCGCGGATCAAGCCCAATGACAAAGGCGGCCATCGTCTCGATGCCAGCCCGAATGCCCGGTCCATGGGCGGGAACGTAAGTGTGCCCCCAAGGTGTGCCTTCCCCCCAACCAACCAGCCCTTCGTCGGTTTCAATTTTGACTAGCGTCGCATCCAGACATTCGAACTTCAGCCGTCCGCCAGACAGCCAGTAAGGGTGCTCTAGCGGCAGCTCGACGTGATAGACCGATATGCGCGTGATTTTCATGGCGATTGATCCTTGCGCGCCTCAGGCACGACAACGATGTTACCAGTGTGTTTCTTGGTAATGAAAGCCGCCTGAGCTTTGCGAAGTTGATCCAGAGGATAGGTCGCGGCAAGAGCAGGCTTGATCTCGCCATTCTCGATATAGCGGATCAGGTTTGGCATGACCTCGGGCGTAATCACTGTAGAACCTGTGAAGGTCAGATCGCGCAGATAGAAGGTGCGCAGGTCTAGTTCGACCATGGGTCCTGCAATCGCACCCGAACAGGTATAGCGCCCGCCACGTTCCAGCACGTCAATTAACGTTGACCAGTATGGGCCGCCAACAACATCCGCCACGACGGTGATCGTTTCGTTGCCCAAGGCGGCGCGCAAATCATCAGGGGCGCGGGGCAGGATCAGATCGGGCCCAAGTTGAGTCACGTCTTCATGCTTGGCCTCAGACGCCATAGCAATCACGCGCGCGCCGCGGCGCTTGGCCAATTGGACAACTGCGCCACCGACACCGCCAGATGCGCCAGGAACCAGCACTGTGTCGTTTGCACGAACCTGGGCCCGTGTCAGCATTCCTTCGGCCGTGGAATACGAACATGAGAAGGTCGCCAGCTCTGCATCGCTCAAATCAGATTGCACTGCGAGCGCGTTGCGCGACGGGGTTGTGGTGTATTGTGCAAATCCGCCATCGCGTTCCGACCCGAAATAGCCAGTCTTGTTCATGTCGTCGGGATCGTTTGCATCGCGCAGCCAGTTATCAGTTATGACCCTTTCGCCAATGCGCGACGGGTCAACATCTTCACCTACGGCGACAATTTCCCCACAGACATCAGCCCCCTGAATGCGTGGAAAGTTGATTGGCGCGCCGCCCCAAGTGGGGTCGTCTTCACCTACTTCTTCAAACGCGCCACCAGTCGTAGCATCCGTCACCGTCTTGGAATACCAACCCGAACGCGTGTTCACGTCCGTATTATTCAGCCCGCATGCCCCGACACGGATCAGAACCTCGTCCGGCGCGGGGTCTGGGCGAGGCCAATCCTCGTGCAGAACCATTTGAT
>CBFHKQ010000084.1:0-4626 GCA_965656435.1 uncultured Pseudosulfitobacter sp.
CCTTCAATCTTCTTCCTTCATCACGGCCCGCGACGATCTATCCGCCGTACAAGCGTCTCACGTTGTCGCCGTGCCCCGCATTGGCGGCGTTGCGGTTGTCTCCGCGCTCACCTTAGGCATTTTGCTGTGGTTTGGTCGTGATCCGACGCAACCAAACTTTATAATGTTTCTTGCAACGATGATCCCGATATTCATCGTTGGCCTGTCAGAAGACCTTGGCTTCAGTGCGAGCCCACGCGCACGGCTCCTCGCCGCCGCTGTCTCTGGCACCCTCTATGTCTTCCTGTTCAACATATGGCTTCCCCGCACGGATGTGCTCGGTCTCGACATGCTGATGACCTCAGTGCCCTTTGCTATTACTTTTTCACTCTTTATGGCCGTGGGCGTCAGTCACGCATTCAACTTGATCGACGGGTTGAACGGATTGGCGGCGCTGACGTCTATCTTTGCCGCTCTCGCGCTTGCTGCCATCGCCAACGCGCATCAACTCGATGGTCACCGTGACGCTTTGCTGCTCCTCAGTATCGCCATCGCAGGATTTTTGGTGCTGAACTTCCCCTTTGGGCGGATCTTTTTAGGGGACGCGGGCGCTTATGTAATCGGTCACGTGCTGGTCTGGACATCCATCTCGATCCTTTGGCACGTCCCATCGGTCACACCGCTCGCGATTCTGCTTATCTTTTTTTGGCCCATTGCGGATACGCTTTTGGCGATTGTCCGGCGACTTGCTAGCGGCGCGCCTATCGCGATGCCGGATCGGCTGCATTTCCATCAAATGGTGATGCGCGCAGTTGAAATACTGTTCTTGGGCAGAGACAAACGCCGGATCGCAAATCCAATAGCCACCGTAATAACTTTGCCTTTCGTGGCAGCCCCTATGGTCGCTGGTGTTTTTTTGGCGACACAAGCGACTGCGGCTGCGAGCGCATGCCTATTCTTCGCTTTCCTCATTGCAGCGTCGTATAAAGCGGGCATGACTGTTGCGAGCCGGATGAAAAACCGGCGGAGCGCTTGATGCTCCACACCACATATCCCACGCCCATGCGCCCGACATTGATTTCACCCCGCGGCGGTGCGCGCCAGAGGCGCCGCAGCACTTACAATTCTGCACCCGCGCGCATTTCTTGAAAACGCAGGTAAGCGTTGGCACCAGGTTTTGTGATCCACTGAGGCGGCAGCTTTTGTGGTGCTGCAGCGCCCACCGCCCGCTTTAAACGTTCCGATTGAGTGCCTGTTGCAAGCTCCGCGGCCAAGATACCTGAGAGTGTCCCTCGGACTGTGCCGAGCCCATTCTGGCAGCAGGCCGCATAAAGACCCGACTCCAACTCTTGCACGACAGACACGTTGTTCCGGCTGACACACAGACGCCCGCCCCACCTTTGGTCCATTTTCACATCGGGTAGCATCGGAAAGCGGGCTTTGAACGCACGATCATGGTCTTTGCCGACACGCGCGATGCGCGCAGCATCCACCTCCATTTTTGGATTATAGGTAAAGCGATTTCGGATTACGATCCGGTCTCCTTGCGGCGACTTGATCCGCCGCACTGTCGTGCCCATCGGGTCCGCCGGCGTGATGCCCCAGGTCCGCCCCCCGCCAAGTGTGCCCATTTGCGCGGCGGTTAAGGGAGCGGTCATCGACGCATAGGTAAAGACATGCATCAGCTGGTTCTGCATAAAGCCAAAGCTGTTGAGATGACCATTGACGGCCAAAATAACCTTAGGCGCAGTAACACTTCCCTTGGGTGTGTCGGCTTTCCAATCGCCGTCTCGGGTCAACGATGTGACCGGACTGCTTTCAAAAATCTGGACGCGGTTGGACGTTAGCCCCCGCGCTACCCCCCGCATATAAGCTGCCGGCTGAATGATCGCTGTCCCAGCGGTATAAAGGCCGCTACGATAGTACTCTGTCCCGGTCAGGTCACGCATCGCTTGTGCATCCAGCATCTTATAGGGTTCGCCCATCTTCGCTAAATGGGCGGCATGCTCCTCGTTGTGCCGAACACCCTTGGCTGTTGCCGCGCCGTTGATCTTGCCGCAGGGCGAATAGATGTCCTCACCCAAGCCAAAATCGCGCGCCATATCGGCCGCAAAAGCGATCGCGTGACGATTATCTGCCGTAAGCGTCATATCCGCGTCCAGTGCGCCACCATAATCCGCCGAGGATAAATCATGTGGCAGATCGATCATGAAACCGGAATTGCGCCCCGCGGGCCCTTCGGCCACGCGACACGCATCAAGCACCACAATCCGGTCCGCGGGGCACAACTGCGACAAACGACGTGCAGCGGCGAGCCCTGCAAAGCCCGCACCAATGATCAGCCAATCGGCGCGTGTATGCTCTTGGAGACTAATCGCAGGGCCGCGCAGCTCCAGCAGGCGATCCCATGCGGCGGGGCCTGGATCCTTAGGCAGGCGGCTGACCATCATGTTATGCGCCTTGGACCGCTGGACGGATTAGCCACCCATCCCTCCAGCCTTCGTGAAGAGAACACCACCACATGGTCGGCGCCACCCTGAATATATAGATGCAATGAGCGCATCCTAATGATCCTGATTAAGCGCATCCACGGCTGGGATTTCGCGCTCCCGCCGCGCAATATAATCGCGCAACTCCTCATCCACGGCTGCGTCGAGCTTCGGCTCCTCATACTCCCCCAATAGCGCATGCACCCGTGCCAAAGCGCGCTCATTGATTTCAACCGCGCCGTCAGCCTCCCATTGCTCGATGGAATTGTTGTCAAACATTTCAGGCATAAAGAAGGCCTCTTGGAAGTGCGCCAATGTATGCGGATGACCGAGATAGTGCCCACCCGGCCCCACATCTGACACCGCGGCCAAGGCCTGATCGAAATCATCCCAGCGAATGCCAGACGCCATCCGGTGCCCCATCGCGCACTGCTCTGCATCCACGACGAATTTCGCCATGGAGCAATGCATGCCTGCCTCGTTCCAACCGGCGGAGTGCCAAATATAATTAGCCCCCGACATCAGTACGGCCATCAAAGTTGTCGCACTTTCATAGCCGGCCTGAGCATCAAAGGTTTTCGACCCGCCAAGCGTGTTCGAAGTCCGCCACGGCACATCATAAAAACGCGCCATCTGGCCGATCATCATGTTCATTAGGCTAATCTCAGGCGTTCCGGCCATCGGCGCGCCAGATTTCATGGACACGGTGGCAAGGTAGTGTCCGTAAATCGCGGGCGTGCCTTTGCGCAGCACTTGTGTGTAGGCCAATGCCGACAAGGCTTCGGCATTCAACTGTGCCACCGTGGGGGCCACGCTTGCGGGCGTATTTGCGCCGCCCAAAACGAAAGGCGAGCACAACACCGGCTGATTGTATTTTGCAAAGGCCCGCATCGCGCCCAACATGGTCTCGTCCCACACCAGCGGCGAATTGCCGTTTGCGTTTCCCGTGACCACAGGGTGGGACATCATAAACTCTTTGCCAAAGAGGATCGCGCACATGTCCATCACATCCTCCGCGTTCTTCGGGCTGGTTGTCATGCCCATGAACGTCTTGTCCGAATACTTCATCGACGAATAGGTGATGCGCAAATGGCGCTGGCTGATCGGATGATCATAAGGCTCGACGATGTGATGCGCCGAGGAATGGATGGCAGGCAGCATATGACTGAGCTTGTGGAAATTTGCCAAATCATCGAGCGTCGGATTGCGGCGCTTGTCCTCCAAATCACGCAGGAACGGCGCGCCCGTCATCGGCACGAAGATCGCGTGATCGTTGCCAAAGGGCAGGTTCCGCGCAGGGTTGCGCGCATGGTAGGTAAAGGACGACGGGATGGTGGCGATCAGCTCGCGTACCAGATGGCGATCCAAATGCACCCGCTCACCGCGCACATCGGCCCCTGCCCGCTTCCAATCTTGCAGCGCAATGTCATCGCGAAACACCACGCCCACGTTTTCCAGGATGTCCATCGACGCGTTATCGATCTTTTCGACCTGCTCGGGCGACATCGGCTCAATCAGCGGGATGCCTCGCTTGAGTGCCGGCAACATCTCGGTGTCGCGTTTCTGGCGAACCGCTTTGCGCGCACTGCGCCCACGGCGGGTGGTTCCGACGGCCTCGACACTCATGCGACATTGTCTCCGCTTTTGGGATCAGACAGATCGATCCAGATGGTCTTTAACTCAGTGAATTGATCATGGGCGTGCACCCCGTTGTCGCGCCCCCCAAAGCCCGATTGTTTGTAGCCGCCAAAGGGCGTTGCGATGTCACCCTCCCCGTAGCAATTGACCGTCACGGTACCCGCTCTGATTTCGCGGGCGGCCTGCACAGCGTTGCGCGTATTGGCGGTAAAGACCGACGCCGCGAGGCCGTAATCCGTGTCATTGGCCACGGCCACTGCCTCGTCGTTGCTCGCCACTTCGATAACGCAGAGGACAGGGCCGAAAATCTCTTGGCGGGCTTTGGGGGCGTCCTTGTCCACCTCGTATATCTTGGGCGTGATACAGGGGCCTTCGCCGCGGTCCTCGGATGGCAAATAGGTACGCACCTTATCGCCATGTGCTGGCTCTATTAAAGCGCCAATATGTGTGCCGGGATCCAGCGGATCGCCAACCTTCCAATCCCGTAACCGCGCCTCAATACGCGACATCAGGTCTGCTT
>CBFHKQ010000085.1:0-3623 GCA_965656435.1 uncultured Pseudosulfitobacter sp.
TCTGGGGCTTGGATTACTCAGATTGCGCTCATGACCTTTAAAATCCTCTTTACCTGCCGCTTATTTGTTACGTCAAAAATACGTTAAGCCACATCTGCTGGCGCTCACAGCTAAATACAGCAAACGTATGATCTAATTTTTGGATGAGGAGTTTTAGGATTTGGGAAGTATTTTTGCCCACTACATTACTGAGTGGTAATCACTACGTTGCCCTGTAGCCTTAAGAATGAGGATATTGCCAACAAGACGTCCGTAGCTTGAAAGGTTGTCTTGTTCGTTGATTAGACCTGTAGCCTGTCCATATTTGACAGCTTCAAGTAATGATTTCGCTCTGCGCTGTCTGTAACAGTGACTTATAACAGCCGAAAACCTGAGAAACTCAGAGTGTAATGGCATTGTCGTATTTCCTCCCGTCAACAGGGCATACAATAGAGATTAAAATAAACTAACTTAAGCTACAGGATCCCCTAGCTACCGACTAACAAACCCCTGCTGTAAGGAGACTACGCCTAAAGCGGTCGTCTAGTACAGTCTTTTGTTTTTGCGAGCAAAACGAAACTGTCGATAGCCTTTCGGCCTTGCCTATTGGTGCTGACTGCGGCTGCTAGGTTTGAAGGCCAAAAATAGATCCAAATGAATAACTCAACAGTTTATTTATACTTTTTCTTACTTAGGATTACCCCACGCACCCCGCCTCTTGCGTCAGCGACATCACCGTCTCTGCGTGGGATCAAGTGTACGTGGAACACTGTCTGACCCGCTGAGAATACATTGCGATCCACATCAAATTACGCTTTTTTGCACGACGCCTACTTGAGCAATAAGCCCTTACAGACGGTGTTTGAGACAGCTACCGATGGAGCCGCTGCCAGCAATTCACGACAGTCTTTTTCTATTTGCGCAGCAGTTTCTTCTATTCGACCAATCAGTACATCTACATCTAAAGGTTTCTCAGATTTCCCAAAGGCGGCGAACAGACAGTCATCGTATTTGTCAGCCAGCAGACCGTCAGAAGGGCGTTGGGCGTTTTTGATCTGATTGCCTATATTCTTTACTGTCCCAAGATCAGTTGACTGCTGTGCGGTGTCACAGATTTCAATCAACGTTTTGAGGCGGAAAGAATTTAGTTCTGCTGATGCAGTTGTCGGAAGCAACAGCGATACGATTACAACGATGCGTTTCAAGGGCAGTCTCAACTCTAAGAGCTTACAAGATCATGTAGGCGACGGATCATTACTTCTCCGTTCAAACACAATAAATACCATGAGAGCAAACAGGACTATACCGCCACCAATCAACATCATCATATTTGGTTGTTCTCCTATCCCCCACCATACCCATAGAGGCCCTAATACCGTCTCTGACAGCATGATTAGGCTTACGGTCGAAGATTTGACCTTTTTTGCGGCGTAGGAAAGAGCGACAAACGACAGCGGCAAAATAAAAATACCTGTCAAAGCAATCGACATCATATTTTTGGCTGGAAGAAGTTGTAACTTCTCAGCACCTAGAAAACCCACCCCAGCCGCACAGCCTGCTCCGATAGCCATTGCAAGCACAAATGGGGTGTCAGTATCTTTCCGTATCAAGGTGAAGCTCGTCGCAAGCGCCAAAGCTACGCCAAGCCCTAGCAGTAAGCCGACTATGGTAGCTGTATCCATAGTGAAGCCTTTAGCATCATGCCCCAATAGAGAAATAAATAATCCACTTAACACCACAGTGGTTGTTACCAAGGTGAGCTTTGAAAGGGGTTCTTTCAGGATCAACCTTGATAGAAGAGCCGCCAAAACTGGTACTATAGCGACCCCAATAAGCACGATCGCCACGGGAGCTAGCGCAATGGCCAAGCTAAATAAAACTGCGTTAAACATCTGGCAGACTATCAGGATGCTAAAATTCAGGCTTGCAATGTTTGGCCTACGTTTACGGCCGTCGAGTATAATCCATATCAAAAAATACGCTACACCGCTTAGACCTGCTCGCCACACAAGCATATTCCAGCCATCCATCTGAGATAAACGCATCAGCAGCGTGTCAGGTGTGAGTAACAATGCACCTAGTATTGCTAGACTTATACCCATCGCAGTTTGGCGTGCATGAAGTCTAATCTGAAAATCCTTTCTATTCGTCCTAGTGATGGGAGAGACATAAGGATAGCAGCACAGAGATTATGCTCACTTGCTTTACTCATCTGAATTGAACCGCAATCCCGATGTCCAATGCTGCCAACACCTCCTTCATTTCTGGGGAATAATCGCAAGTGTTTTTATTTTGGCAGACGACGATTGGTTGTTAGGCTCATGTCAAAACCTAGCGGAGGTGCATATGACCCGTGCCAAGCTCCTAAGCAGCAACCCGCTCAGCTTGGACAACCTATTCCCGTCCAATGAGTTCAAAGAGGTTCTGTCGCCACTGGTGGAGCCAGAGGCTGAAGCTGACGTTGCTGTTGTTGATGAATGTTTGAAGGTGCTTGGCTGTTTTAGTAACCGTCCAGTGTCTCTGTCAAAGTTAAGGGTACTATTGTCTAGCTTTCTGCTCCAAGCCCAGCGCCTTGAGGAGCAGGTGAAGCGCAAAGGTGGTGAACTCGTAATCGGCTGGCCTCACGATGAAGCATATTGACGAGTAAGATCACGGGTTGGGTATAAGATTGCTATCACCCTTCGCAAAGCCATGATCGAACATGGTTGGATAACCCATAAGGTTGGAGCAAAAATCAATCTCTACGAGGGCGAAGGCATCTGTCACGGCTATCTGATCGCTGGCTATGTTCCTAACATAGGTAGAGGGATAAACTTTCAATCGTCTGAAATAATCTATGCAACAAGCTCATCTGCGTTGAAAACTAAGGTGGTGGACAATGAGATAGACGACCGCACTAAAGCTCTTTGGGCGCTATGGAGGAAAGTACCGCTTACCTACGGCAATCAAAAGATGTGGCAAGCCCAACGCAAGTTTAGCGACAAAGCCCTTACCAGAGGCGGTAGGTTCTACGGTGCATGGACAAACATGAAGCAATCAGAACGCCTCAGATGCACCATCGAAGGACAGCCTGTCGCTGAGGTCGATGTCAGCGGAATGTATCCAACGCTTCTGTGTTCAATTACGGGCCACATCCCTTTCACAACAAGGTTCAAAGACCCTTACGCTGTCAAAGGCATACACCGTGATGAGGTGAAAGCTGTATTGAACTCAGCTATCGGTGGAGGAACTGCTAACCAGCGGACACCTACTAAGATGATTAAGGATGCTGGGATAACGCAAGCAAGGTTGTCGGAGATCAGGAAGGTCATCATCCCAAAATTCAAGTGCCTTGAGGCATTGCAGAAGGGCGTTATGGACAGTGAGGCATTAGCTATCCATGAGACGGAGATTATGATGCGGCTGGTAGAACGCTTACAGCAGCCGATCTTCATCCTGCATGATTGCCTTGTATGCCCTCAAGAGACAGCCCTAGACGTGGGTAAAGAACTACAGAAAGAGTATGTTCTTTATTGCGCCGAACAGGGCTGGAAACCCCTCGCTCCTGCGTTCTCCATTGAGCGTGATGGGCGAGAAAAGCGACTGATAAGCGGTCATAGAAATCCCCATGTTCGCTAGGAGAGAAAAGGCTTGCTATACCCCCT
>CBFHKQ010000086.1:0-2552 GCA_965656435.1 uncultured Pseudosulfitobacter sp.
CCAAGATCGTGCGGCTGTCGATTTTTGATGTCACTTGGAACGAAATACGCGTTGGAAAGTTCGCCTTGATCGTGCCGGTAATCACATCCACCGATGGACGCTGGGTCGCCATAATCAGGTGAATACCCGAGGCCCGCGCCATCTGTGCAAGCCGCTGGATACAGGCCTCAATCTCTTTGCCAGCGACCATCATCAGATCGGCCATCTCGTCCACGACGACCACGATATAGGGCAGAGTGACGGGCTGGAACTCTTCTGTTTCGAACACCGGCTCGCCCGTATCGTCATCAAAGCCGGTCTGGACGGTGCGGCTGAACATTTCGCCTTTGGCAAGCGCCTC
The DNA here is from genome assembly GCA_965656435.1 of uncultured Pseudosulfitobacter sp. GTDB lineage: Bacteria > Pseudomonadota > Alphaproteobacteria > Rhodobacterales > Rhodobacteraceae > Pseudosulfitobacter. The sequence continues at coordinate 341 of CBFHKQ010000086.1, forward strand.
ACGCACGCGGCCGTTATAGCCTTCGATGTTACGCACGCCCATTTTCGACATCTTGCGATAGCGTTCTTCCATCTCGCCAACGGTCCATTTCAAGGCGACCACCGCCTTTTTGGGGTCCGTCACAACGGGCGACAACAAATGCGGAATGCCGTCATAAACGCTGAGTTCCAGCATTTTCGGGTCGATCATAATCAACCGGCATTCCTCTGGTGTCAGCTTATAAAGCAGCGAAAGGATCATCGTATTGATCGCCACGGATTTACCTGAACCGGTTGTGCCCGCAATCAGCAGGTGAGGCATTTTTGCGAGGTTCGCGACCATACTGTCACCGCCGATGTCTTTGCCCAAGGCAAGCGGCAGGCGCATGTTGCTGTCACCAAAATCACGGCTAGACAAGATTTCACGCAAAACCACTTTCTCGCGGTTCTCGTTGGGCAGTTCGATCCCAATGACGGAGCGTCCAGGCACCGTCGATACACGCGCAGACAGCGCCGCCATCGACCGCGCGATGTCATCGGCCAAGCCAATGACGCGCGAGGCTTTCAAACCCGGCGCAGGCTCCAATTCGTACATAGTGACCACGGGTCCGGGGCGCACGCTAACGATTTCACCTTTGACGCCGTAATCATCCAAAACACTTTCCAGCATCCGGGCGTTCTCTTCGAGCATCTCATCGCTCAGGTGGTGCCGTGCCACGGTTTCTGGCGTCTCCAGCAAAGACAAGGGCGGCAACTCAAAACCGGGGTGCGTTTCGCCAAAAGCAAGGGCTGGTTGTGCTTCGGCTTGGGCCTGTTTGCTAGGCGCGGTTGCGCGGCGTTGCGGTTGTTGCACATGGACTTTGCGTGGCTCGGCGGCAGGAATATTTAGGGCGGTGGCCGGCTCTGCCACATCCTCAAAATCATACGCGTCTAATTCCGCAGGCCCCTCCACCAACGCATCATCATAGGAAGGCTCCGCGTTTGCGCTCGTCGTCTCCGCAGCGGTCAAGGGCGGCTCTGGCGGCAGCCCTAGGCCCGCACCCGCGGGGTTCAGCAACAAAGGATCCGGCCCTCGCTCGCGCCCTTTGGTCAGCGGTGCGACAGAGGCAACCTGTACGTCCGGGTTCTTGCGAACCCGGGTTTTGATGACATCGGCGATCTTAGCGCGGATGCGATCGTCGGCGGGTCCTGCTCCAACATCTACGTCGCTGAAATTTTCAACCAATTCAGGCTCAGGCAATGGCTCTTGCACGCTTGTTGCGCGCTTGATCAGGGCCGGCACGCGGGCAAACAAACCGCTGCGGGCTGTCGTTTCATCGAGAACATTTGGATCAAAATCATCCGAATATACGATGTCATCATCAGTCTGGGCCATGGCCGCATGGGCAATGTCATTCTGCTCAGCAATAGCTTGGCGGGCCTGAGCACGTTCGCGCAGCGCACGTGCACCGGCCAGCGCCCCGACAGCACCCCGCCCCAGGAGCGTCATGCTCCACGCGTAAACCATGATAAGGCCAATCAGCAAAAACTGTCCGATGCTGCGCAATTCGGGACGGGTGAACCCCAAAACAAAAGTGAAGATCGCAAGGATGCTGACACCCATGATCAGCGACATCAGCTTCACCCCAAAGCTGGACCCTACTGGCAAAGCCGTCAAAATAGCAGCCACGACGGTATCACCGAAAAGACCGCCCAAACCAAAGGCATGGGTGCGCAACCACGTTGCGTCAGGCTCCAAAGTGGCCGCATAGATCGCGGCACAGGCAATAGCGATCGGCGCAAAAATGAGCCGCCCTACTGCCCGCTCAGCCCCGCGGTGCAGTACAAAACGCAGCCCCCACATCACCAGCGACAGCGCAATACCCCACGCCCCCCAGCCCACAATCATGAACAAAGGTGCCGCGATCGAAGCGCCCAACCGGCCCATCCAGTTCTGTACCGGCGCATCCGTAGAGACCATCCAATTGGGATCATCTGGCGTGTAGGACATGATCATTGCGCTTGCCATTATCCCGATCGCAATCAGCACCAGACCAATCAGCTCTTTACCGCGTTTTTCGATGGCTTGGGCCATGTCTTGGTCCAACAGAGGATCGCGTCCGCGTGTTTGAAATGCCATGTCTTCGTCCTCTTTTATGCGTCAAACAGGTGCGTGCGGATGGCCAACAGGCCCCGCTCCACGTCCTGTTTCGGGGCCACCATAGCGACCCGAATATAGCGTGCGCCGGGATTTC
>CBFHKQ010000087.1:0-2190 GCA_965656435.1 uncultured Pseudosulfitobacter sp.
GCGCCAAAACATCTCCAGCCGCTACGATATCGCCTTCGGCCACGGCCAACTCTGCCAGAATACCACCCTCAAGGTTTTGAATGATCTGCGGGCGCGAGGAAGAAATAAGCGCGCCTTGCGCGCGCACAATCTCATCCACCCATGCGACAGCCGCCCATAAGATAAAGATAAGCACCGCAGCCCCACTCAACCATATTATAAGCGACGGCGCGCGCATATTTTCACCCAATTGCATGCGCAAGCTGAGGGCGCCTGCGTGTTTGACCTGTGTACCGCTCATGTCACCGCCCGAAGCGGCGCCGCCGTTTGGTCCAAATGGCGCATCACCGCGTCACGCGGCCCATCGACCAACAGGCGGCCGCCTTGCAAAACCAGCGTGCGATTCACCAGCGCCAAGATCGGCGCGCGGTGCGTTGCAATCACCACGGTGCGCCCCGCGCACCACGACTGCAATCGCGTCACGAGCGCGGTTTCCAAAGCTTGATCGAGTGCGGCCGTCGGCTCATCCAGCAGGCAGATTTTGGGGTCTTGCAACCAAAGGCGCGCCCACCCGATGGATTGGCGTTGCCCAATACTCAGGCCCGCGCCGCCATCTAATATCTCTAGATCAAGCCCGCGGTGGTGGCTGCGTACGAAGGCTCCGAGGCCCGCAAAATCCAGCGCTGCCATCAGGCGTGCATCGTCCCGCTCCATCAATGTGAGGTTCAAATTATCGCGCAGCGTGCCACAAAATAGGCGGACATCCTGACCCAGATATCCAATGTGTCGCCGCAGATCGCACGGCGCGATCTGGGCCATGTCGGTGCCGTCCATTAGCACACGCCCCGTAATGGGGGCATAAAGCCCGCTCAACACCTTCAGCAGGGAGGACTTTCCTGAGCCGTTCGGCCCCAAAATCGCCAGCCTTTGCCTCGGCAAGATCGCAAGGCCCGCAACATCTAAAACCGGTCCGCCATCGGCGTCATAGCGAAAGGTCACATCGCGCAGGTCAAAATGCCCGCGCGGGTCGGCTGCGCGCAAATAGCCCCGTGTCGCATCGGTGTCCTGCGCAGCTTGGGCCACCGCATCTAGGCCGTCTAAGGCTGCCTTCACATTGCCCCAGCGCGCCAGGATGCCGGCCAATTGCGTCAAGGGCCCGAGGGTTCGGCCTGTCAAAATCCCCACTGCGATGATGGAGCCCACAGTGAACGCCCCAGCAAAAACCAAATAGGTACCCACGATTACAGCCACCACATAGGTCGCCTGCTGCACCCCTTGCGACCAATAATTGAGCATTGAAGTCAGCCGCCGTTGCTCACCTGATTTGAGCGCGCTGAGTGTTATCAGCTCTTGCCATATCCGCTGCGCGCGCGCTTCTCCGCGTTGCGTCTTGAGCGTGTCGCGCTCAAAAATTACCTCGTGCAGCAAGCGGGTCGATTTGGCAGAAGCACCCTGCGCCTCTTCGGTCAGTGCGAGCAGGCGTTTTTGCAGGATAAAACCTGGCACGACCATAAGGATGCCCCCGAGGATCAGAACCCAGACCACCCCACCCGCAATCGACCAAACCAATAGCAGAAACAGAAAAACGAAGGGTAAGTCAGCGAGGCTGCCCACAGTTGAGGCCGTAAAAAATTCGCGCACTGCCGAGAATTCGCGCATAGCAGAAAAGGTCGTCGACGGCGCTTGGCCGGCCACGTCAGAGCGCATGCCCATAATCCGGCGCATTAATACCTCTTGCACGCCCAACTCAATTTGCCGCCCCGCGCCATCCATCAAATGCGCGCGCGCAATCTTTATGCCGCCCTCCAAGGTCAGTGCCACGAGCGCACCAATCGCGAGCACCCAAAGGGTCGCCTCAGACTGATGCGGGATCACGCGGTCGTAGACCTGCAACGAAAACAGCGCCACTGCGACCGCCAACAAATTGGCCACCAAAGAGCCAATTGCGATTTCCCCCAACTGGCGGCGAAAGGGTCGAAAGGCGCCCCAGAACCAATGCGCCGGCTCGGTATCAATCTGGTGCCTCTGCGACAGTTTGCGCAAAGGGACTTCGGCGCTGAGAATTTCGCCCGTAAAGAAGGGCGCGAATTCGGCCAAGGGCACGGCAGCGCGGTTATCTGCGCAGGTGGTATCATAGACGATCATCTCATCTTGGAGATGCTCCAAGACCAAGATGATTTGGCCGTTCGTCATCATGGCCAAGGCGGGCCA
>CBFHKQ010000088.1:0-1787 GCA_965656435.1 uncultured Pseudosulfitobacter sp.
CCCGATGTTAAGCAGACCGCCCTTGTCTACCCAAGCGATCGAGCCGCCCCCCGCCCCAATCGTTGTGATCTCGATCATCGGCGTGCGCACAACCATGCCAAAGTCGATGGAGGTCTGCGGCGACAGGATCGACTGGCCCTCGTGGATCAGGGACACGTCAAAGCTGGTGCCGCCCATATCGCCTGTTATGATATTCTCAAACCCTGCGGAGCGTGCGATGTAGCCCGCTGCAATCACGCCCGCTGCGGGACCCGACAAAGCCGTCCGCACGGGCATTTGGCAGGCCGTGTCCACGGCCATGACGCCGCCGTTGGATTGCACAATCATGAATTCACCCTCGAAACCGTCAGAGCGCAGAGCAGTTTCAAGCCGACCAAGATATCCCGCAACCTCGGGCTGCAGATAGGCGTTCAGCGCCGTGGTTGAGAACCGCTCGAATTCGCGAATTTCGGGCAGAACCTCATAGCTCGCCGAGACATGCGCGTTTGGCCAAACCTCTCGAAGGACCGCAACCGCCGCTGCCTCGTTGGCGGGGTTGGCATAGGCGTTAGCGAACAGAATTGCGGCCGCCTCGCATCCGTCGTCCAGCAATTGCTGCGCCGCTACGCGCACTGCGTCCAAATCGACTTGCGTGCGGATGGCGCCATTGGCCAATGTACGCTCAGGTACTTCAAGGCGATTGCGTCGATCCACAATCGGTTCAAAATCACCACGCAACCCCCATGTGCGCGGCCTATCACGGCGGCGCATCTCCAGCACATCACGCAGACCCTGAGTACAGATCACCCCTGTTTTCGCACCCTTGCGTTCAAGCAGCGCGTTGGTGCCAGCGGTCGTGCCGTGCACAACAACGGAAATCTCTGACAGGTCCTGAACCTCGCGTGTGATCCCGTCAAGAAAGCCGCCTGATTGGTCCGGCCGCGTGGTTGGCACCTTAGCCACACGCGCGGTGCCTGCTTCTTCGTTCAGAACGAAGACATCCGTGAACGTCCCGCCCACGTCGACCCCGATCATATGTTTGCTCATGATGTCACCTCGCGCCATGCCGTGCCGTAGGCCTGATCGGCTGATTCCTCACTCACCAGTCCCCTTTGCACATCCCGTGCAATAGCCCCATCTGCGCGCTCAGTCTGTGCTCCATAACCACCCCCGCCGGGTGTTTCCAAACGCACAGCCTGTCCCTGACGCAGTCTGATCCCGAGCATTTTGGACGCGAGCGGCGGGTTCTTCCAACCGTCGTCCTGCTCATAGGAAAAGAGGTTCATGGCCCCATCTGCACCGCCTGCGATGCCCTTGGGCGCGAACCTGCCACGCTCCCCGAACAAGAACGCTTCGGCACCGTTTTCTTCAAGCACTTCGATCTCATAGACAGCACCAACGCCGCCCCGGTGCGCGCCGTGGCCCGCACTGTCAGCTCGCAACCCCCATGTGCGGAACATCACGGGGTAGGCCGCCTCCAAAATCTCCATCGGTGGGATCGTCGCGGTTGAGATCGGCGCATTGCCATGATTAAGGCCGTCAGTTTCAACGGAGCCCCCGTGCCCGCCACCATAAAAGCTGAACATCACCCAAGGCTGCCCATTGCTGCGCTTGCCCGCAATCGAGAGCGCGTTGATGGTGCCGTAGGCATTGGCCACAACCCGCGTCGGCGCAGCCTTGGCGAAGGCGGAAAAGACCACATCGATCATGCGCAAAATTGTCTCGGTGTAGCCGCCTGTCGGCGCAGGAAATTGCGCCGACAACATGGAGCCTTCAGGCACGATCACATCAATCGGACGCATAACCCC
>CBFHKQ010000089.1:0-1468 GCA_965656435.1 uncultured Pseudosulfitobacter sp.
TGGACCGTTTGCACGAGGAAGGACGCTATCGCACCTTCATCGATATTGAGCGCCGCCAAGGCCAGTTTCCGCATGCGGTGTGGACGCAGCCCGATGGGTCTGAGCACGAGATCACTGTGTGGTGCGGGAATGATTATCTGGGCATGGGCCAGCATCCAGTGGTGTTGGAGGCGATGCACGCGGCGCTCGATGCGACGGGCGCAGGGTCGGGCGGTACGCGCAACATTTCGGGCACCACGGTCTATCATAACGCGCTGGAGGCAGAGCTGCGCGATTTGCACGGCAAAGAAGCGGCCTTGCTCTTTACCTCTGCTTATATTGCCAATGATGCGACGCTGAGCACGCTGCCCAAGCTTTTTCCAGGTCTGATTATCTATTCTGACGCGCTGAACCACGCCTCGATGATCGAAGGGGTGCGCCGTAATGGGGGCGCCAAGCGGATTTTCCGCCATAACGATGTGGCGCATTTGCGCGAGCTGCTCGCGGCCGATGACCCGGCAGCGCCTAAGCTGATCGCTTTTGAGTCGATTTATTCCATGGACGGCGATTTTGGCCCGATCGCAGAGATTTGCGACCTAGCCGAAGAATTTGGCGCCTTGACCTATATCGACGAGGTGCACGCTGTGGGCATGTATGGCCCCCGCGGCGCGGGCGTTGCGGAACGCGACGGCCTAATGGACCGGATCGACATTATCAACGGTACACTTGCCAAAGCCTACGGCGTGATGGGCGGCTATATCGCGGCCAGCGCGCGGATGTGCGATGCGATCCGTTCCTATGCGCCGGGGTTCATTTTTACCACATCCCTGCCGCCTGCCGTGGCTGCCGGCGCTGCCGCCTCGGTCGCGTTTTTGAAAACAGCACCAGAGCTGCGCGCGGCGCATCAGACACAGGCCAAGATCCTCAAGCTGCGCCTCAAAGGCATGGGCCTGCCGATCATCGATCACGGCAGTCACATCGTGCCTGTGATTGTCGGCAATCCGGTACACACCAAGATGCTCAGCGATATGTTGCTGTCAGATCATGGGATTTACGCCCAGCCGATCAACTTTCCGACCGTACCACGGGGCACTGAGCGGCTGCGATTTACCCCGTCGCCGGTGCACGGACCACGCGAAATAGATAGCCTTGTCAATGCGATGGACGCATTGTGGTCACACTGTGCGCTTAATCGTGCCGAACTTTCGGCGTAATCAAGCCTTAGTCCTTCAAATACTGTAATTATTTTTAGCAGTGTGTTAAATCATCCACAGGGGTGTTTCGCGAATCGGAAAATGTGCCGTGATAGGGCGCTGTCGACTGTGCGGAAGCCTACAAGAACAACGACTTTGATGGCGCAGGGGACCGCGGCAGGGCATGACATGATCGGGAAAAAGCCAAAGCGACCACCCGAAGAGGCCGTCACGCCTAAAGGCTTTGACGACTTCGACCTGCGCTTGGGCGACATCATGCGCGGCGAGCGGGCCAC
>CBFHKQ010000090.1:0-1375 GCA_965656435.1 uncultured Pseudosulfitobacter sp.
CCACCCAATTATCCACCCTAGGCTGCGAGATGCGGATGGACAGGTCAAGACATGGATAGGCACTTTGTGTAATGTTTAAAGTTGGATAGCGTTACGGATGGACAATTAAAAACACATAAAAACATAGGGTTGGTGCCCGTTTTGGGCACCGCCAGAAAGGCCAGGCGCTGCGGTGAAAAGATCAACATAGGCGGCAGGCTAGCGCCTTAATGCCCGTCCTGCCAGCGCCCTTCAAAGCCTTCGGGAACCAATAAGTTGTGCCGTCCCAGATTTGCCACATTGGTCTCGCCGCAGAGCGCCATGGTGGTGTCTAGCTCGCGGTGAATGACCTTGAGCGCCTCCGTCACGCCTTGCTGCCCCATTGCGCCCAGCCCGTAGATAAAGGCGCGTCCAATGTAGGTGCCGGAAGCCCCCATGGCCAGCGCCTTCAACACGTCCTGCCCAGAGCGGATGCCACTGTCGAGGTGCACTTCCACCTGATCGCCCACAGCCTCTAAAATCGAGGGCAGCGCGCGAATGGAGGAAATGGCGCCATCAAGCTGTCGCCCGCCGTGGTTCGACACGATGATAGCATCCGCGCCGACCTTCAACGCCATGCGCGCGTCTTCGGCGTCCAAAATTCCTTTAAGGATGACCTTGCCGCCCCATTCTTCTTTGAGTTTGGCAACTTTATCCCAATCGAGCGACGGATCAAACTGCTCAGCCGTCCACGCGCCGAGGCTCGTTGCATCCGAGATGCCCTCCACGTGGCCCACGATGTTACCAAATTCGCGGCGTTTTGCGCGCAGCATTTCCACACCCCAGGCCCATTTGGTCGCGAGGTTTGCGATGGTCTTGGGTGTCAGCTTGGGCGGGGCGGAGAGGCCGTTTTTGAGGTCTTTGTGACGTTGGCCCAAGATCTGAAGGTCAAGCGTGATGACCAGCGCCGAGCAGTTCGCGTCCTTAGCCCGCTGGATGAGGCGGCTGACATAGTCCTGATCCCGCATCGTATACAGTTGGAACCAAAAGGGCGCGCCCGTGGCCTCTGCCACATCCTCGATCGAGTTGATGGACATGGTAGAAAGCGTGAAAGGCACCCCGAAGGCAAGTGCGGCGCGGGCAGCCTTAATCTCGCCGTCGGCGTGCTGCATCCCGGTGAGGCCCACCGGGGCGAGGGCCACAGGCATGGCGACGTCTTGGCCAATCATCTGACCGGCGGTGCTGCGCCCGGCCATGTCCACCGCAACCCGCTGGCGCAGACGGATATCATCAAAATCGGACGAGTTGTCGCGGAACGTCTGCTCGGTCCAAGACCCGCTTTCGCAATAGTCGTAAAACATGCGCGGGACGCGGCGTTCATATATCCGCTTGAGGTCTGCGATCTCGGTGATGGTGG
>CBFHKQ010000091.1:0-1313 GCA_965656435.1 uncultured Pseudosulfitobacter sp.
GTTTGTTAGCGGAGCTTGCGGGGCATAGTCACATAAGCACTACCCAGAGATATATCGATGTGAATTCTGAGCAGCTTAGCGAGGCTGTAGAGCTGCTGTAGGCGTTTTCGGCCCAAAGCCGCCGCTGGCCGATGTGTTAAATGCTGCGCAGCAGCGTCACCAGACCGGCCATTCGCGCACCACGCAGCATTCTTGGTTAGGCAAACCGCGCTCAGCATTCTGCGCCAATGTCGCATATGAGTAATCCAAATTCCGGCTGAGAAGCTAACTTGCTTGGAGAGACCTCTTTGATTGGCCCGAAATGACATCTATCTCACCTTCCTCTTCCAATGCGGATGCTCACAAGTACGGCGTGCTCTTCGTCTTTGCGGCGGGGGTTCTTTGGTCAACGGTCGGTCTTGGCATTCGCCTGATCGAAGATGCCGTCGTGTGGCAAATTCTGCTCTATCGGTCGATCAGCATGTCGCTTTTTTTATACGTGCTCATTCGGGTGCGCTCCGGCGAAAGCCCCTTCGTTCAGATCCGCCGCGTCGGCGCACCGGCCATCATCGCGGGGCTTTCACTGGTTGCGGCCTATTCCGGGGGCATCTACGCGATCCAGTACACCTCGGTTGCGAATGCTATGCTGCTGTTTGCGACAGCGCCGTTCATGGCCGCGGTGCTTGGTTGGATCGTTTTGCAAGAGCCTGTCCGTGGCGCAACTTGGGTGGCGATCGCGGTCGCAATTGGCGGAATCGCGATCATGGTCGCCGACAAGTCCGGAGGCGTCGCCCTCAAGGGCAGCCTTGCCGCGCTTGGATCGGCCTTCGGCTTCGCGGTCTTCACCGTGGCGCTGCGGTGGGGACGAACAGGTGAGATGCTGCCAGCGGTTTTCCTTTCGGGCCTCTTCGCGATCGCCATCACCTTGGCGATCTGCTTTGGCCTCGGGCTCTCCGTAGCTTTGAGCCCCAGCGATGGCGGCATCGCGATGGGCATGGGTGTGTTCCAGGTTGGCGCCGGTCTTATCCTCTACACGCTGGGATCGCGCAGCCTCCCCGCAGCAGAGCTCGCCTTGCTGTCTCTGGCCGAGGTCCTGCTCGGCCCACTCTGGGTCTGGCTGTTTCTGGGAGAAACCACGACCGTAAATACCCTGATCGGCGGCGCAGTTCTGCTCGCGGCGATTGCGGGTAATGCGCTATCAGGCAAGCGAAGAAAACCACCGCCCATCATGGCACCTTAAATAGCACTTCCCGCCAAAGGTGTAGCCCTTAGCTACTCACTAGTGTCCTGCTCTTCAAACTCATCCCTGCTCAACTCATACCGCTTACCTGTGA